>NZ_LT605203.1:0-600000 GCF_900089495.1 Thiomonas sp. X19
GTCTCCTAGTTGACGCCCAAGTGCAGACGGTCCTGGAACGGGAAGCGGTGAAAGCGTTCCCTATCGACCCGTTTGGCATCGCCGAGCGCAATGAAATCATCGTGCACGCGGCTCCATCCTCCCGCGATGGCGTCTCTGGCCTGCTTGTCAGGCGCGGCAACAGCTTCGGCATCCTCTACGGCACACACATCAGCAGCGAAGGCTTTCAGCGCTTCAGTGTCGCGCACGAGCTCGGGCACTATTTCATGCCCGGGCACATCGAGGCAGTGCTCAACGACGGCGATTCCCATGAATCCCGGGCGATGGGGGCAACCGACAATCCCTATGAGGACGAGGCTGATGCCTTTGCGGCCAGCCTTCTCATGCCCAAGCCGCTGTTCGCGTCGGCACTGTGCCATATGGAGGATGGATTAGCCGCCGTCGAAGCGCTTTCGTCTCAATGCAAGACATCGCTGATGGCGACCGCGAATCGGTATGCCGATTTGGCAACCATCCCGGCGGCTATCGTGGTTAGCCAAGGCGCCAACATTGACTACTGCAAGATGTCGCCAGCCCTGAGAAACTTCCGCGGACTGACATGGATTCGCCGTGGGACGCCACTCCCACCTCGCTCCACCACTGCGTGCTTCAACATCGACCGCGCGCGGGTAGCCTCGGCTAGCAAAGAGACCAGCCTGGGCTCGCTGAAGGAATGGTTTGGCGGCCCCTATGACCTTGAGGTGACCGAAGAGGTTAAGGGTCTCGGCGAATATGGCAGAACGTTGACCGTCCTCTCACTGGATACGTTCGCCGACGAACTTGAACAAAGGCCTGTGGAGCAATGGAGCCCGCCGACATTTCGATGAGGCATGACGGAACTTTCACAGCCGCCTTCGCAAACTCATCGTGGCCCCCTACAATTTCTGCCATGACCTGACCCCAAGCTGCGGGCGCCACGCCCGCCGACCTCAACTTGAAGCGCACGACACAGGGTTCGTGCGTCCGCAAAAAGTTGAGGTCAACATGCACATCAAGAAGCCGGCCTCCACCCCGGTTCACAATTGGGTCGGCACGGCGGGTCAAAATTGCATCGACGCTCACACTGCAACCTTGTTTGGTGGTCCACGCACCCAGGTAATCGTCAGCTCGCCTGAGCGCCACCCGACTGCGCAGCTGGCTCGGCCATTGGAGCAGCCATCGCAATCACCCGCGGCCCCGAACCCGAAGGTCTGCAATCAAGAACACCACCGAGACCTCCCGGTGCCCGGCGCGATAAGTCGCGACATACCCGCTTGTCTCGCAATCGGGTCCAAGGGATGCGCAACTGATGTATGTGAGGCCGGACGGAACCTCGTGTTCGAGCATTTTCCTGGCGTTGTCGAGGAGAGGTTCAAGGGCCTTCGCGTAGGAGTAGGTGACGAGGAAATAGATTTCACAGTGGCCGTACGAGAAAAGCTTGTCGAAATGCGCCTTCGTTTTAGTCCGTTCGAGACCCGAGCAGACAAGCGCCTCGTAGATGCATATCTCCTGACCAAAAGCCTCAATGACAGCATCCCGTCTCCCTGGGTTTCCGTTAGAGGTTGCTCCGCCAAGCGATTGGTCAGCCACGTTCCACTTAGCCACGGCAAGTGAAGCCCCCAACACTTTTCGCACAGCGGTGTTGAGGTCATCTTCGAACCTCGCCTCATCCTCTGAATTTTTCCTGTCCCGCAACATTGCCGACATCTGCTGGAGCGCAGCGACGGCACGCGAGACCTGCCGTACGAGATAGCCTTGTACCCCACGACCGGACGGGCCAAGCACGTCGCCAACTTGGGAAACCGGAAGCTCAGCCAACTTCTGCAGTGCAACCCTGATGGACGAAATCTCGTCCACAGCAACCAATGCCGAAGCGACGCTGGACGTCGCGACACCGGCTTGAAGGTCTTTCTTGACCGCAACCAGTTGGTCGTCAGGGCCGAACTCTGTGATGGCCGCGTCCAGTATCGCCATCGCCTCGCCGCGAGACCCCATTTCCTTCCTAGCAAGCGCGGCGATGAGTTCCAGGTCCGGGCTTCGCGCTTCATGACGGCGCGCAGCCAGACTCTCCAAGGCTTCAACTGGTCTTTGCAGTGCCAACAAGAGCAGCGCGCGGTTGGCGAGCAAAGTACTGATGGCTACCTTCTCGTTCGCGCCGACCGCAGCATCAATTTCAGCAAGCAAACCCTCGCCGGTCACCTTGTCCTCACCGGTTAGGCGTCGTTCAGAAATAACTTGATTGATCTACCCTGAGCGGATGCAGTAGTTCCAATCGCCGTGGAACTTGTTCGGTTCGATGCGAATGGTGGCCAAGGCTGCATCGGTGACGACGACACCCTTCGGATACGAGTTGGTGTCCAGTTCGGCATGCACGGTGAGCCCGCTTCTGGTCTTGGTGCCGGCAATGAGATTGACGATCACTTCGTGGCTGACCAAGGGCTGCGCCCGCCAGTTCATCGTGATGAAGGAGAACATGCGGTGCTCGATCTTGTTCCACTTGCTCGTGCCAGGCGGGAAGTGGCACACGCGGATGTTCAGCCCAGCCTCTTGGGCGAAGCGGCCCAGTTCGAGTTTCCACAGCCGCACCCGGTGGCCGTTGCTGCCGCCGCCGTCGGCGGTGATCGTGAGCTCGCGCGCCTTGGGGTAGCGCGGCTTGCCCATCGCGTACCACCAGCGCCGGATAGTTTGCACCGCAAACGTGGCGGTGTCGTGATCCGTTCCAACGCTCACCCAGCCTTGGTCGGCTCCGATGTCGTAGACCCCGTAGGGGCTGGCTCGGCCGAGTTCCGGGTCCACGAAGTCGTGCACCTTCACCTGCGCCGGCTCGCCCACGGGGCTCCACTCCTTGCCGCCGTTCCTGAACTGGCCGACCAGTTCCTTCTTCTTGGTGTCCACCGAGATGACGGGCTGCCCGCGCGCAAGCGCGGCGCTGACAGTCGCGTTGATGTGCTCGAACTGTGCATTGCGGTCGGGGCTCTGGTTGCCCTCGATCACCTTGGCGTTGCCCTGCAGGCTGAAGCCCTGGGCCTTCAGCAGTTGGCCCACCACCACATGACTGACAGCGTGACCCTGCTGCTGGAGTTGCTCGGCCAACACGCGAAGGCTCTTGCAGCTCCAGCGCAATGGCGACTCGGGATCGCCGCGCGTGGTCGGCTCGACAAGTGCGAGCAGGTCCGCCACGAGCGTCGGATCCTTGTGCGTCAGCGGCTTGCGCCCGCCGCCGGGGCGCCGCGTCGCCGAAGGGGGCGCCAACTGCGCGCCAGCCATGAACTCGTTGTCCGTGCCCTCCAACTCCAGCATGCCCGCGGCGATCGTGCCGCGAGCCAGGCCGGTGGCCGCCGCAACCTGCGAAGTGCCTCCGCGCCCAATCACCTTGGCTTCGGCGGCGGCCAGCGCCCGGCGCTGCCGCTCGTCGAGGCGATCTCGCATCAGTGCCCAGCGCTGCCCAATCGGCGAATCGGCTTGCATGGACCGCAAGCCTAACCGACTCGAGGAAACTGAACAAGTTATTTCCTAACGACGCCTTAGCGGATGCAGGGTGGGGCCTAGAAGCTGTTGGATGGCAGTCGCAAAGAGGTTCTCCTTGTACGCAGAAGCCGCGCCGGGACGCGCTGCAAGCCTTTGGAGCACGACCCGGGCCCCTGCCAAATCGCCGTCCGGCCGTAACAGTTGGGAGGTGGCCTTGTAGAAGTCCAGTTGGTCCTGCGCTTGTCCCGTTGTAGACACATCCAGGGCCGCTGGGACGTTCGCGCCATCGACCGCAGTCCAGTTCTTCTCCTTCAGAAACAGCCGTAGCCCGAGGCTAAAAAGGCCAAGTCGGAACTGCGACGGCGCGCGCCCCAAGTCCTGCGCAGTTTCATCCAAATGCTCGCGGGCAAGCCCGTATTCGCCGGCGGCCAACAAGCACTCGATGCGGTGCTGCAGCTCGGGCCAGGTCCAAAGCGTTGAAGCCTCTCCTGGCTTCAGCTGCCACAACCTCGCTTGGATGCCAGTCTTCGCCGCAGCAGGCAAGTGCTGGCAAAGCTCGGCAAGTAGCACCGGGTCATCGGACTGGGCAACCGCCTGCAACATCGCTTCCTGGTGAGTGCCATCTAGCCTGCGCCATGCGGCCGCTAGGTCTTGTGCCGGCGAGCCCTCCTCACGTGCAAGAAAGAGGCTTGGGCTGTACCTGTCTGTGAGAGCGCCGATGCGCCCCTTCTCAGCGTGCTCAATAGCGCTGCGCGAAACGAGCGCTTGCAATGCGTCGGCGAGTTCCGCAGGCACGGCCCCGTTGGGCCAACCGGCCATGGCGCGTGCGAGCAACCGCACGTGCTCTCTCAGAGTGCGGGCAATGGTAGAGCGCTGAGACAGCTTGTCTTCGTCCGGCACTTCTCTCAGCAGCCTTGCGCTATCAAATGGGACTAGCAGCGCGTCTCGCTCGGGCGCGGCTTGCGCGAATGCCGTTGCGACAAGTCGTGCAGCCAGTTCTGGGGACAAACTGCCTGCATCAGTCCAGTCCAAGTTCAGGTCGCGCGCAAACTTGGTATATAGAGCGACGATAGCGGAAGCGTCGGCAGCCCGCGCGTTCGGAAGGCATCCCAGTCCGTCGAGCACTCCTGCAAAGTGCGCGCGGGGCACGTTGTTCTCATAGGCCGCCTGCTCAACGAGGTGCTGCAGAACCACAGACTGAACTTCTTCCTTTTCCCTTGCGACCAGCCCGAGAAGCTGACGGCCGATGGGCCTCCTGGCATCGGCGACCGCCCTCCCGCGACCAGAGCCATCGGCGTAGCACCAAGTCACCAGCGACGCGCACTCATCGAGGTCAAGCGTGCGCCCGACCAGGTGGTATGCCAGAAGCGATAGCGCGTCTTGGACTGCGAACGTCTTGGTCTGAGCTTCACGGGCCAAATTGCGGTCACTATCTGGCCCACCTCCCTGGCGCCACTCAATGACCAACCTAGCGGCCAGGCAGGCGACGAGCGGGTGCAGCAGCATGTCGACCAAAAGAGATGGCACGGCTTTGACCCGGAACAGAAGCTGCTGCAATGCCATCGGATGACCGGCTGCAAACGAGAGAACCGTCCCTGCCTTGGCCGAGATACCGAGACCAATACCCGTCGTATCGAGCTCAGCACAAAGCAGACTCAATGCAAAGCTCACGGTGCTCGGGCTAATGAGCCGTTCCATCATGAGGTGCTCGACCTCAAGGCTTGCCAGCCAGTCCACCCGAGAAACCAGTGTCCGTGGTGGCGCCGTCCTTGGAGTCCTGGCAAACCGCAGTCGGTCCAGCGGAATTGCGAATGTCTTTTCGAGCACGTCCGCGTAGCTCGCGGCATCGTTGTCCCAGTTACCACACAATGCCTGGCGTTTCAAGACTCGATGGGCGGCCTCACGGCAGTACTGCATTTGAGTGGGGCCCCAGCCGATGTCCCACCTGCCAGCGCAGCCGAGGGCGTTACACCACGCAGACCATTCGAGAAAGGCTCTGTCGACCTCTCGCTCATGAGCCTCAAATGCCTGCGGCAGGACCTCGGCACCACCCTTTGCTGCTGCTACCTCGGTCCTGTTGCTGCCGTCGTCGTCGGCTCCTACCAGAGGTTGGGGGCACAACCGCTCCCATAGTCGGCCCGCAACATACCCGGGGTTCCGGGTGGGAATGTGCTCGTTGAGCCACTCTTCAGGCGCAATCCTGGCTGCAAGCGCCCGGGTACTGGTGGGTGGCGGTGTTTCCTCTTTCGTCACGAGACGTACCTTGCTGAGCCCGTCCAGAAACGTCTTCGTGCTCGGGCTTGGAAAGGTGATGTGCGCGGAGGTGCCTAGAGGCGCACTCTGCATAATCCAGCGGCCGCCGTCGAAAAACACCCATCCCATGCGGACGAGGTCGTTGAACGTCGGACCGCCTTCTGCAATGCGTTGCTCCGACTCGTCCCAGGTCTTGGCAACGTCCTCAGCGCCACCCGGATACTCTAATCGGTAGTGTTTGCACAGGTCGAGGAGACTCAGCTCGTCGACCATGCCATCCGAACCCACGATGAGCCGTGGATGACGCGACCGCGACAACCAGCGCTCGAATAGTTGCCTCAGTTCGTGACGCACTTTCAGCGGCGCCCCCATACCTTCGAGCGGCCACACCTGCTCGTATCCCGACACGACATCCCCTCACTGATACCGCAGCCGTGCATGCTACGCGGTACTGCGGTCGCCACGCTGTGAGTGGACCAGCGCCAACCTGTTCACGCGGCTGGCACAACCGCTCTCTTCCACAAACGGTCCTACGTCAGCCAAGGCGTAGTGGTCATCGGGGAGCTCAAATCGCTAGTCCCGCTGTTCACGACTAAGCTCGGAAGACGGCTTGAATGTTCAAGAGAAGGCTTCGCACAGTCAACCTGTCCATCTAGAATCACCCTTTGACCTGACCCCACTGCGGGCGCCACGCCCGCCGACCTCAACTTGAAGCGCACGACACAGGGTTCGTGCGCCTGCAAAAAGTTGAGGTCATCATGCAAAACCAGTACGAAGCCGCGCGCGAACTCCTCGCCGCCGGCGCCTTCATCGAGCAGGTCACCGACGCTCCGCTCGCCTACCGCATCCGACTCAGTCGTGATTCGGCCCCGTTGCCGGCGGGGGTCTTCCAGCAACTCGTTGCCCACAAGGTGGTGAGGGCGAGCTGTCGGGTGAGTGGGAGGATGCGGTACGTAGCCGCATAGACGAGGTCCTGCTAACGGCGCGACGGCACGAGGCCCGCCATCGAGCAGCGCCCAGTAGCGCTCAAACGTGCGCCGCGCTCGTGGATGGCGCTATCGCGCGGCTCTAAGACGCGCTGCAGAGGCCGTTAACCGTGGCCAAGAAGACGTAAGACCAGTCCGACGGCATGGCCAGTCGGGGTGTGCAAAGCGACGATGACGATAGCGATGGCCGTCAGCAGACGGCAACCAAAAATGCGGATATCACGCGAAATCAGAGCGTTGCGGAGTTCCCGGTCGCTCTTGAATCCGCCGTAGGCATCGTCGGGGCCTGCGCGGTTGGGCGCTGCCCTTGGCCGGTGCGAGATTTGCTTTTGCCTCATGGGGCCTCCGAACGCAAGCTGCTTGGGTATATGGAACACTTTTTTATGTGTGCCAAAATAGGGGCTCCATGAAAAAAGCTATGTCGCCCGCGCCGTACGCAGCATTCGGGGAACTCCTTGCCCAACGCCGGGTTGAAGCTGGCTTTGCGAAGCAGCAGGAGCTCGCAGTCGCCCTGGACATACGGCAGCAGTCCGTCAGCCGATGGGAAAAGGGTTTGGGCCGACCTCGCGCGACCGAGATTCCCGCGCTCGAGAAGTTGGTCAAGGCGCAACCGAACGAACTGCTAGCCGCAGCAGGGTTCGCACAGCTACCGACCATCAAGCCGACAGGGCCGGAAGCCGCGACTTCGTTCGACCGAGCCCTTCCCCTGTCAGCGCTCTCGCCTGAAACGTTCGAGAGCTTCTGCACTGCACTGCTCAGCCGTCTGTATCGGGTCCAACACGGCGACGTGCATCGCTACGGCGGAGCGGGCAGCAAGCAACACGGTATCGACATCACTGCGCGGGGCCCATTCGGAGTTCATTCGTTCCAATGCAAACGCGTTAACGAGTTCGGGGCCCAGAAAGTGCATAAAGCGGTTGGCGAGCAGACCTACGAGGCGAACCTCAAGGTACTGCTGCTGTCCTGCGTGGCCAGCCCCAAGGCACGTGATGCAATCGTCGCCCACAAAGACTGGCAGTTGTGGGACCGGGAGGACATCACTCGCAAGCTCCATGAGCTACCTCTTGCCGACCGCCTAGACTTGGTTGATAGGTACTTCAGTGGCCAACGATTTGACCTGCTGGGCATAGCTAAGGCCGGCCCCTTCCAAAGCATCGAAGAGTACTTCAAGCCATTTCTAGTCGAGGGTCGATTTTTCAATCACTCCTGGGCGCTCGTCGGACGCCGTAAGGAGCTTGACGCGCTGACTACGTGCGTGAAGAACGAATCAGCGCGCATCACTTGCCTCCTGGGCGCTGCCGGCTCAGGCAAGAGCCGCCTGCTACTGGAAGTAGTCAACCACTTGGTGCGCGCCGACAAGAGCCTCAGTATCCGATTCGTCTCATCCACCGAAGAAGTAAAAGCACACCACCTTGATGCCCTCCGTAGCTCGAGGGGTGACAAAACTCTCTTGGTCGTCGATGACGCCCATGAGCGCGATGATTTGGGCATCCTCTTGAGGTACGCAGCCGACCCTGACCACAACACACGTTTGCTCTTGTCCCTTCGCCCCTACGGCCAGGAGTCGCTTCGACACCAAGCTGCGAACGTGTCGCTACTTCCTCCCGCGGTGCAATTCGTCGCCCTAGCTCCGCCAACTGTCGAGTCAGCGGTAGACCTTGCCTCGTCGGTTCTTCTGCAATGCCACGCATCCGTCGAGGCGGCGGCTGGAATTGCAAGCGCTACCTACCCAACGCCGCTAGTGACCGTCCTCGCGGCTCAGCTTGTCGCACGGGACGAGATTCCAGTTGCACTTCTGAGCAACGCCGATGACCTTTGCGCCTACGTCTTGCCGCGCCTCCAAGACGTCATCACGGGAAGCCTCGTCACCGGCCAAGACGCTGAAAAGCTGCGGGCAGTCTTGCGGGTTGTCGCACTTGTACAACCCTTCTTCCCGGACGACCCTGCCCTGTTAGCTGCGCTGAGCATCCTCGAGGGTATCGACAAAGTCGACGCAACCAAGCTGTTACGACTGCTCAATGACGCAGGCGTGCTGTTCAAGCGAGGCCTGCGTTGGCGACTCGCGCCAGACCTTCTCGCGGACGACATCCTCAAGTCCAACTACATCAGCCCCGAGGGTTCTATCAACG
Organism: Thiomonas sp. X19; assembly: GCF_900089495.1. Classification (NCBI taxonomy): domain Bacteria; kingdom Pseudomonadati; phylum Pseudomonadota; class Betaproteobacteria; order Burkholderiales; genus Thiomonas; species Thiomonas sp. X19. The sequence continues at coordinate 8,834 of NZ_LT605203.1, forward strand.
AGCGGGCAGTCCAGTTCTTTGAACAAGCGACTGTCGCTCAACTGAAGAACATGTTCGTCAACCTCGGGCGCCTTGACTGGCGACGCAGGGATGGAAAGACTGATGAGAGCAAGCTCCTTGACAGCCTCCAGCCTCTCCTGAAATGGGGTGACAAGTACGACAACCCACACGTCGAAGCGGTAGAGGCAGTCGCCTACTACCAGCCACGCTTCGCGCTTGCGTTCGCTACGAAGCTCATCAAAGAAGGCCATGGGGACTGCGACAAGGTTTGCTACATCGCGCGCAACGCCGCATTCACTTACGACCATCTCGAAGAGGCATGCCTCCTCCTGTGGCGCGCCGGACGCAACGACCAGCGCCCGCTAAATCAGAACCCAGGGCATGGCATCCGTCTCCTGACGGAACTGGCCGAGTTTGGCGTGAACAAACCCATCGCGTACGTTGAAGGTGTCGTCAACTTCGCACTCGGACTACTTGAGCGACCCGCCTCGCTCTCAGGGACCTATTCGCCCTTCTCTATCCTCGAGGGGGCTCTCGCAACAGAAATGCAGTCAACGAGCTACTCACACAACGCGTACACCATCACGCGCTACCGGCTTCCGCTGCAACAGGCGAAGGAGGTCCGGCAGCAAATTGCCAGCGCGCTTCTACGCTTTATCACGGCGGAGCCGCATAAGAGAGCGCTCCTCGCGGCGCGGACGCTATCGCATGCACTGCGCTCGCCGATGCACGGCGATGAATCGGATGGCGCCTGGAGCGATGAGCACCTTCACCTGCTGAGCAAAGTGAGGACACTACTGAAAGGGGTGACGGTACACCCCGTTGTCTTGGTCGAACTTGCCAAATCTGTCTCCTGGCATGCGTTCTTCTCGAGTTCGGAAACGCGCAACGAAGCTCGCGCAATTCTGTGGCACCTCGAGCGTGACCTCAGAACCAGGACAATCCGTGTCCTCATCGATGGCTGGGGCAGCGAAACGTGGGAATTCAATGCGTCACACGAGCGAGAGGGCGTCGAAGAGTACCGAGAGCAAGTGACCTCTGACCTGCTCTCCGCGTTCCTGGAACCGGCCGCATTGCTGGACGAGTTGGGCTCATGTTTGGAGGACATCGGCACCATCGCGGGGGACGGCTATGGCTCACCCTTCATGTTCATGAACCACCTGCTTGCAGCAGCCCCCGGTCTGGCACGGGAACTCGTGATGCAAGACATTGAGAAACGTCTCAACGAGCGCCTGCGTCCACACGTTGGACAAGCCCTCAGCATCGTCATTGCCTCGAACGAAGTAGGTCTGCTTCAAAGATTCTTGGCGGGCTCACACGGCTCTGACCCAGCACTTGCGCGAGTTGCAGAGGCGTACGTCCGCTTTACGCCTTCTCGACCATACAACGCGGACGAGGTAGCACTCTTCCGCCGCATTTGCAAATCCGACGTCCCAGACCTGCTTGTTATGGGGGCGCGTCTTGTGCGGCAGGTCTCTCATCAGAACGCGGGGTTAGCGCTTGAGCTCGCGTGCTCCATGCAGTTTGACGTCTGCGCGCCTGCGACACATGAGGTCCTCATGTGGCTCGCGTCCACCAAGGACCTTTCCCCGTCAGATGTCGACACTAGGCGCCGGGACCTACTCCGCAATCTTGAACGCCTGGAACGCATCGACGATTACTGGGTTGTGGAGTTTCTGAAGAAATCCACCGAACGCGACCCCGTTGCAGTGGTGGAACTCATGAAGGCTCGCCTAGGAACGAGCGGCAAAGGCAGGCGCTGGAATCATATTTTCTTCACCGGCGGGCATCAGAGTACAGGGCTCGGGCTGCAAATCACGTCGCTTGGGACACGCCTTCTGAAGGACCTGCTCGACTGGGCGCTTGTTGAGTGCACCGAGCCGTCGGCCACCTGGTCATTCGGCAACACAGTGTCGACCCTCTGGGGCTCGTATGACCAGTCGCTCCTCAACGAACTGCTCAACTGGATGTCCGGTGGCACGGAGGAGCACGCACGCTTGGTTGCAGCGGTTTTGGAAAATGCCCAACAAACCATCATCTATGAGAGCCCGGGCTTTGTCGACGATATCCTTGAAATGGCGGACCTCATTGGAGATAAGGCTCTTGCTTCGATTCGATATTCACTTGCATCTGCAACGCAATCCGGTGTCCGAAGTGGCATTCCCGGAGAGCCGTTTGCCGAGGACGTCCGACTTGAAGAACACTGCAAAGCCAGGCTCGATACGCTGGGCCGCACCGCGCCGGCATATGAGCTTTACGATGAATTGCTAAAGAGGGCACGCGACAGCATTGCCCAACAGCGCCACATGAAGGAAGCGATGGGCGACGAGGATGAGTAGCAGTGAGATGCGCCCATCCTTCCGAGCCGAGACTCCCGACATGAAGCGGGTCGACTTAGCGCTGCTCCAGCCCATCGCTGGGATGCCCCCGGTGACAACGATGCGAGTAACACGCGTGCACGACATCAGCGACCAGAGTGATGACGGAACCTGGTGACCGATGGCACCCTCACCATCGACCAGCACGCCATTCCGCACACCCGGCCCGATGGCACCAAAGGCCATCGCCTTGTTGCCCCCGCGGGAGGACGGCGCTGCGTCCAGCAGCGTGCGCTGTGAGGACATCTGCTGCGTGCAAGGGTCACAGTGCTCTCGATGGCATGCCAACGAAGGCAGAGTTGCTCGCGACCGGGCCGGCAAGGCGGTGCGAACCGCCGCCGTCCCCGCGCAGCAGGCCTCGAGGAGACTGAGCGAGTGCCGCCAGACGCGTGGCGGCAAGCAGCTTGGGCCCCGGGCTTTCAATGACCGAACCATGGATGGCTCACTTGGTTGGGGCGTGGGCGCGACTTCCCACGTTCAAAGACTCCGCCCCCGAGAAAGCACCTCCGACGGCACGGCTGCTTGAAAGACCGGGCCAGCTGCGGAGGCACTGCTGCTGGTAGGACAGTTGGAGCCGACGTCGAAAGAACAGTGGCCTCGATGGACAGTTGGGACGGCGGCGGTTCGCACCGGCGAAGCCGGGCCGGGAGCACAGTCGCTTTGTGGGACGTCGCGACGAAAACGAGAGCGACGCGCGCCCTAGCGCGCGAGGCAGTCTGCGGGGATGGCACCCATTGCCCCTGCCCGCAGGCGGCCGTGCGTGAACCCTCGACCAACCAACATCTGCACGACGGCGGCGTGGTGGGCTGGCTATTGGGATGCGATTGCGCGGCGCTGGCTACACGTTTGATGCCGCCGCTGACGGGACGAGACCAATCACTGGACAGCGGCCCCGAAAACCTCATCGACGGAGCCTCAGCCATGTCAACAACACAACCGAAGGTACGCACACTGGCGCCACGCGACACCGAGCCAGTGCCCACAGACACACCACCACCAGCGTCACGTGGTGCCAGCGCCGACATCACAGCGAGCACGCGTAACGGCGTAACGGCTGTAACGCGTAACGGCGTAACCAACGAGGCCAAAGTCGGCGACACGCCGGTTACAGCGTTACACGGTTACGACGACCAACGCCCGCTCGCCCCATCCCGCGGGCTCACAGCCAGGGCATCGAGCTTCCATTTACGCGACGCTATTTACGAGAAGTCCCTGCTGCTAGCAGACCGATTTCGCGTCATCCGCACTATCGACGTTGCCGCGCTCTGTTTCCCGGAGCGTCCATTCAAAGCTTCCCTCACGGCAGCCCAGCGTGCTGTGCGCGGCATGGTCAAGCGGGGCCTTCTGCGTCGTTACAGGACCGACCGATTCCAGACGGTCTATGGCCTGACGCAGCCAGGCGTGGATTGGCTCGGCGAGCACGGCCACGACGCCGCGTCTTCAGTGCGCAGGGTCAGCGACATGACCAATCCAGAACACCGCCTCTGGGCCCAATTTCTCGTAGTTTGCAGCTGGGCGCGAGGCCTCCGTGCTGTAACCGAGGCAGAGCTACTGCAGGACCTCAATGCCAACGCCAAAACCGGCACGCGCAATGGGAGCAGCAAGACCGTCCAGGGCTACCTCACTGTGTCAGTCCATCGCCGCGGGGCTTCTGTTCGCAAGCACCTCAGACCTGACGCCGTCGCATACGAGGCCGAGGGTAAGGGCGTGGTTTGGTTCGAGGTTGACCGCAGCAAGCGTGGCTCTGAGCGGCAGGCCGACCTTGCAGCGTTGGTGGGTGCCATCGGGGGCAAGCTCGCTGACAGCAATGTCCTGCGCAGGGTGGTGGTCATGTGCAAGACACAGCGCATCGAGCGTGACGCGGTCCGCGTGGTGGAGCAGTTGGCGGCTGCGAGCAATGAGCAGGTTCTTATCGAGGGCCGTCGGCACATTCGGCGCCAGAGCGACGGCGTTTTTGAGGTCATTGCTGCAAACCCGGTGAAGCGGAAGGATGGCCGCACGGCTTTGGTCGATGAAGAGGTCGGCCACGTCATCGTGCAGATGTTGCCGACGTGGTTGCCGAAAGTGCGGATTGATGCCAGCAATCGGTGGAGCATGGACGGCTGGTTTGGCGACAACTACCTGCCGTACAGGCGACCGCCTTCAACGGGGCGTTGGGAGGTGCCTGTGTCGCCGTTAGTGCCAGAAGAGGCGGTTGTGATGTCCGATTGAAAGCCAACCTGTGGAAGCCTGGCGAACCAATAAGCGCGCCACCTGTCATCGACAGGTCCTCGGTCGCGTCGCCTGATAGGCGTAGCCGATGCACTCTGACTCCCAATACTTGGCGTATCGATGGTCACATTAAGCGAGGTGGCTGATGGGAGACCTTTGGGCACCTTTAAAACCCCGCATTTATGCGGGTTCGCCAGACGCTTCCCCTTCAAGCGCGTATCCGGCTGCCCCGCGGCTCGGCGGGAGGATGGAGTTTTCTAGAAACTATCTTCGGACCGTTGCGTTACTGCCGGACTGTTAAGCAAGGCCTCGATTGCCTCGGGCTTGTGGAGAAGGAATCCTTGGCCATAGTCGACGCCGATTTCCTTCATCCGCGCCAATACACCTGCCTTGTCGATGAACTCTGCCACGGTCTTGACACCAACCACCCGTGCTACTTCGACGAAGCAGCGCACGGCGGCATCGTCGAGAGGGTCTTCGATGACATCGCGGACGAACTGCCCGTCAATTTTCAACAGGTCAACGGCGAGAGACTTCAGATATCCGAATGACGAAGCGCCTGCGCCAAAGTCGTCAAGGGCAACGCGGACACCGAGTGTTCGCACCTCTTCGACGAACAGCGCCGCGTCCGCCATGTTTGTGACGGCAGCGGTCTCCGTTATCTCAAAACAGAGCCGTGCGCAAACATCGGAACCGGCGGCGGACAGGATTTCCACTGTGTTGCGATGAAACGCGCGGTCCCCGATGGATTGCCCCGACAGGTTGACGCACAGCACGTCAATGGTCGACAAATCCTGGATGGCCGCGAGCATGCCAACAACGCGATGTAGAACCCATCGGTCGATTCGAGAGGTGAGATGGAAGAGCTCTGCGGCCGGCAGAAATGTGCCGGGCGCAATCAAGCTGCCGTCGTCATCGACCATTCTCAGGAGAACCTCCGCATGTAATCCTCCCCCCTCCGAGCCCAAAGGGATAATCCGTTGCGCATGCAGTACGAACCTGTCCTCGTCGATGGCGTGTTCCAGGCGCGACGCCCATTGGGTTTCTCCATTACGGGCGTGCATTGATGCATCTGCATCAAACCAGGTGTGCACGCGATTACGGCCCGCCTCTTTCGCCGCGTAGCACGACGTATCGGCTGCCTGCAGAACTGCCTCCGGAGTCGACCAGCGATTGTCGAGCGGAACGAGGCCGATGCTTGTGCCAATCCTGAACCGGCGCTCATCATGAAAAAACCTGAATTCGTCCATGCGGTCGCAAATTTGCTGGGCGACTCGCTGCGCCTGTTCGCCCGTGCAGTGCTCAAGAATGACAGCGAACTCATCCCCCCGAGCCTTGCGAGCGTGTCTCTTGCGCGTACTGTATCCCGCAGTAACTTGGCCACATGTTGCAAAAGCTGGTCGCCGGCGGAGTGTCCACACGCGTCATTGACCAACTTGAACTGGTCTAGGTCGATGAACATGAGCGCATGTTCACTCTTCTCTTCATGCGCCTTGTTCAAGGTCCGTGCAAGTCTCGACTCGAACTCGGCCCGATTGGTCAAACCCGTGAGTGCGTCGTGCGTTGCGCGATAGCTCATCTCACCGCTCAAGCGGCGCTGTTCGGTGACATCGTGAAAGACCAAGACGACCCCGAGAAGCTCGCCACGTTCGTTCCGGATGGGAGCAGCTGAGTCTTCGACGCCGAACTCTGAGCCAGTTCGCGAAATGAGGACCGTGCGGTCGGCTAGACCCGCCATCACACCTTCGCTGATACAAGCGTCAACAGGGCTGGGACTGATTTTGCGAGTCGTTTCGTGAACGATGTGGAAGACCTGCGAGATGGGCCGTCCACGCGCCTCGTCGTTGAGCCAACCTGTCATCCGTTCGGCGGCCGGATTCAGCCATGTCACGTTTGCGGACTCGTTCGTCGTGATGACAGCGTCGCCGATGGACTGAAGGGTGACCCGAAGGAGTTCGTGCTGTTTCGCCAGTTCATCGCTCAACGCACGGCGTTCGGTGATGTCCTGAACCGTGCCACGCAGGCCGACGACCGCACCGGCTGCGTCTCGCTCGGCCTCGCCACGCATCTCAAGCCAGCCCGTAGAGCCGTCTGCCCTAACGCATTCCAACTCCAGCGCGTACGGTTGCCCCGAGCTCAGAGCGGCTTCTACGGAAGCTTGTAGGCGCGAGAAACTCTCGGCACCGTATATCCGCGCGTGTTCGGCCCCGCTTGGTGCCGAAGAGCCGGGCTCCAGCCGAAAGATGCGATACAGTTCGTCGGACCATGTCGTTACGTCCTCCGCGACGCTCCAGGACCAATTGCCAATACGTCCCAGGCGTTGAGCTTCGCTCAATGAGGCGGTGCGGAGACGCAAGAGCTCATGCGCTCGCTCGCGCTGGACAATTTCGTTGCGAAGCGCTTTCTCCGCCGTCTTCAGCGGCGAGACATCGCTCACGTGGACCAGAATTCCAAGCACTTTGCCGTTCACAATGTGCGGCGTGTAGTTGGTGAGGCTGTGGCGTTTGACTCCCCCCGGTCCGGGCACGACTCGTTCGAATGTTTGCGCATCCCCGTTCAGCGCCGCGTCCAAATACGGCTTGTTCAACGCGAACAGCTCCGGTCCGAGCAAGTCCTGAATATGCTGTCCGACGAGGGCATCGGGGTGCACACCGAACCAGAGTTCGTAGGCGCGATTCGCGAACCGGCAGCGCAAGTCACGATTCCAGTAAGCAAGCATGGCTGGCACAGCGTCAACGATGATGCGCATGTCATATTCGCGCTCCATCCTCAGCAGCGTCGCTTGTTCAAACTTGCGCAGCGCCGCGCGCGTCTCGAGGGCCCGAGCCGCTGCCACAGACAGGTGCAGCAGGATTTCTCGCTGGGCGTGGGTTAAGACACGTGGCTGGCGGTCGATGACGCAGAGCGTCCCCACACGCATCCCGTCGCTGAGCCGAATGGGGGCGCCAGCGTAGAAGCGAATATCGGGCTGTCCTGTGACCAGCGGGTTATCGGCAAACCGCTCGTCCGCGGCGGCATCGGGAACCTCGAATAGGTCGTCCGCGTGAATGGCATGGGCGCAGAAGGCTACGTCACGTGGCGTCTCGGTCACTCCCGGCAGTCCGATGTTGGCTTTGAACCACTGCCGATTCTCGTCTACCAGGCTCACCAGCGATATGGGAACACCGCAGACAAGGGCGGCAGCTTTGACCAGCGCATCAAACTCGGGCTCGGGTCCCGAGTCGAGGACGTCAAGTCCAGCAAGCGCACGGAGCCGCGCGACCTCCTCCAGCGGCGTCAATGCAGCAACCATAACCTACCCCTCTCAAGAAACAAAATGGGTTGAAGGCCGGTTTCATGCTGGCACCGGGTTTGGATGGATCTGGAAGCCAAGGGCAGCGGCGCGGCGCTTGAGGGCGACGATTGAGCGCTCGCGCTGCTGATCTTCATAGCGCTGCTGGCCTTGATCGACGAACGCCTCGCCACGCGTCAGCATGAAATACACCATGCGCGCCAGCTTGTGCGCGGTGGCGGTATTGGCACGCGGCTTGTCCATGCGGCCCGACAAGCGGCGGTAGAACGCGCCGAGGGCCGAGTCGCTGTGCGACAGGCTCATCGCGGCCATCTTCAGCGCCTGCCTGACCCGATTGGCGGATCGCCGGGTCTTGGCTGACAGCACCTTGCCGCCGCTGATCTTCGTGCCCGGACACAGCCCCAACCAAGAACAGAAGTGCTTGACGTTGGCAAAGCGACTCAGGTTGGGGCCGACCTCCGAGAGGATCTTCATCACCGCAGCCAGACCCAGGCCGTTGATGCGCGTGAGATCGACGCCGGCCCAGTTGGCCAGAATCTGGCGTGCGTCGAACTGCGCGCGCAGCTTGCTGCCTGCACGAGGCGTCTTGCCCAGATCGACCTTGGCCGCGCCAAGCTGGCTCAGCAGTCCTTGCAGCTTGGCGTCGCATTCGCCCAGGTGCCGGGCAATGTCGTCATACATCGCCAGCGCCTGGCGCAGCACGAACAGGTGCTCATCGCGCCAATTGCCCGTCAAGGCCTTGGCAATCTCCGTCTCACTGGCCTTGACACGAGCGTTGCGATACCGGGCCAGCGTCTTGGGGTCGCGCTCGCCAGCGACGATGGCGCGGATGATGGCTTGTCCCGTCAGTCCCATGACATCGGTCAGAACCTCGGTGAGCTGGATGTTCATCTGCACCAGCGCCTTTTGCATGCGCTGCACCCAACTGGCCTGCTCGGCCAAGAGCACGTCGCGCTGACGGGCCACGGCACGCACCACACAGACCTCATCGGTCGGGCGGAACGCCGCGCGCAAGAACCCCAGGCTCATCAACTTCTGCAACCACTGGCAGTCCTGCACATCGCTCTTGCGCCCAGGCACATACTTCATCTGCCGCGCATCGACCAAAAACACCGTCAAGCCGCGTTGCTCCAGCACCTCGAACACCGGGATCCAGTACACCCCGGTGGACTCCAGCGCCACGGTGTCGACCCCACACGCGAGCAGCCAGTCGGCCATGGCGTGCAGATCGTCGGTCATCGCACCGAACTCGCGCACCGGTTCGTCGCAGGCTTGCCGGGGTACCGCCACCCAGTGGCTCGACCCTCCTACGTCGATACCCGCCGCGTTGGGGAAGACCAGATCATCATCTCGCTTGCGCATCGCCATCGTTTGCTCCAAGATTGTCAACGAACGGCAGCGCCATGGGAGTCGTCGAATTCGACTCGATCTCTCAAACGGGATGCACATCGCTGTGCTCACCACTGTCGCCGACGATTCCCGGACCATGCTCACGAGCGGGCTCACCTCACGGCGTCCTACAACGCCGCAGGCTCGCACCAATGACTTGTCGGTCATCTCGGCACTGCCGTTCACCTTGTAGCCCAAAGATCGTTTCTTCGCGAACGCCGGGCGCCCCCAGGGGCTTGGGATGCTCATGAGTAACCCGGTAACCCGAAAACATCGCCATTATTAGGCGACGGGAGACGTATGGTACGGGTGGGTGCCCGATGGTGAGGTTGGACGCTTCCAGAACGCTGTGGGCGTTGGCATCTAGATGCCGTTTGTGTCGTTTCTGGAGCAGGCCATGTTCGTGGTTGCATATTCCGTTGGATGATGCGTCCCAAAGGCCCGACTTTAGGCGAACAAGGGTAGGGGCTAGGCGTTGGCTTAAAGTGTTGAAGCTTTCATTCAAGACCACGGTAGCGCAAGCTGCTGTGGTCTTTTTTTGGCTCTGTCACAGTCTTGTGTTGGTGCCGTTGGAACAAGTGGCCCTAAGAGGCCACTACGCAAGAAGTTTTGGCCGAGCGGCCACAGTCCTCACCCTCCGAGGGGACCAACACAGTTTGGTGATAGAGCCCTTTTTTTTGCCGAAGAAATCTTCGGCGGAGTCAACACGGTGCAGGTCGCTCTTTCGACCAGGAAGAGCAGGCATTACCTAGGTCAAGAGCCCTGCCTGCGGTTAAGCGGGAGCAAGCCGAAGAGGACAACTGGTCCGAGCATCTGGGAGCTTTGAGCTAGAGGGCGCGGCAATAAAGAGTCAGTTATGACCTCGTATATAAATAACAACCCTTATCTGACCGTTTTTAACAAAGCGCTGACGTTCATCTGAGGGATGCAGTATAATGGTCAAATATGGCCTTTTAACTTTTTAAGGGTTCAGACATGACCGATAAAATGAAAACGGCGGCGACACCCACGATTTCCGGCCGCATCCCCGAAAGTCCGATGCCCTTGCCGGTCGAGCGTGCGCTGGTTGCTGCCGGAGAGGACCTTGCGCTGGCCCGCCGACGCCGAGGGCTTTCTACGTCGTCCATGGCGGAGCGGGCGGGCATCTCAAAAAAGACTCTCTACCGGCTGGAAAAGGGCGACCCCGGGGTGTCGTGGGGCGCTGTGGTTCGGGTCCTGAACATCCTGAACCTTCTACCCGAACTCAACAAGGCCCTGAACACCACCAATGATGCGCTCGGCCTAGCGCTCATGAACAAGGCGGTAGCCAAACGCATCCGGGTACGCAAAACCAACCCGGACAGTGGAGCCCTGTAATGGCAACGACAAAAAAAGCAAAAACCAGCACAACGCGGACGCTGCTCGTCTATCTGGGCGACACGGGACTGGAAGTGGGCGAACTGCAATTTTCCAGACAGGGGCAAAAGGAGGTCTCGGCATTCCGGTACTCCCCTGCTTGGCTCAGTAATCCAGATTGCTTCGCACTGTCTCCGGACCTTCCCCTGAGCGCCGACTTTCAATACCGTACGGGAAGCAAGGAGACTTCTACCTTTGCAGGTGCCATTGCCGATACTGAGCCGGATGGCTGGGGACGGCGTGTTATCAACCGCGCCCACGCCAAACGGCGCAAGGCTGAAAAAGACGCCGGTCGAGACGCTGGTTCTGCACAGCTGTCAGACCTGGACTATTTGCTGGGGGTGCTGGATTCCAGCCGCATTGGCGCACTGCGCTTCAGGGACAATGCCAACAGCCCCTTCCTCGATGTGCCGCATGACGACAACTTGCCTGAAGGAACTCACGAGGTCCCGCTGCAGACCTTGATTCAGGCGTCGAAAGCGGTCGAATCCGGCAAGGAAACGGCGACGGACCTCGCGTATCTGAAAGGGCGCGGCACCTCGCTCGGCGGCATGCGACCCAAAGCAACGGTCCTGAAGCCCGACGGCACCCTAGCCATCGCCAAGTTTCCGAGCGTGAACGATACGCGTGACATGGCGCGCGGTGAGGTGCTGGCTCTGTTGCTCGCGAAAGAGGCGGGCCTGAATGCGTCCGAGGCCGAAGTCGTCATGGCTGGCACCCAGGCTGTCGCGCTTATCGTGCGGTTTGACCGACCTCGGGCTGGTGGCCGCATCCCTTACCTATCTGCGGCCTCGCTGCTGCAGCTGGATTCCAGGGAAGATGGCGCATACACGCAAATTGCGGAGGCCATTGACCGGTTCTCCCCGAGACCCCTCGAAGACAAGCAGGAGCTTTGGGCGCGCATCTGCTTCAACATGCTCATCACCAACGTGGATGACCACATGCACAACCACGGCTTCCTGCACAGCGGCGGGGGGCAGTGGCGGCTCGCCCCGCTGTTTGACGTGAACCCGTTTCCCGACAAGGAACCCATCCTGAAAACCGCCGTGACCGAAGCGTCCGGTGAAACCGGAGATATTCAGGAGGCGCTGGAGGCAGCGGCATACTTTGGCGTGTCCGATGACGACGCCCATGCAATACTGACCCGGATGGCGGCTGCCCTGACCGACTGGAAACGAATCGCCCGGTCCCCGGCCGTGGGGATGAGTGACGATGAAATCGAAAAGGTCACGCCTGCTTTTGAGAACGACAACTGGGATACGGTGGCAACCTTTCTGGAACAATAAATCGGCCAATCGGACCGGCTATTGACGTCCACCCCGGTCGCGTGCGCAGCCTCATTCCGCCCGCCAGCAGAAAGAGCGGTCAGTGGGCCTGGCCGTCTCGAATCCTGCCGAAAAAATCTCCGGCAGAAAACTGCCCCCTGAAACGCGAAGTCTCAGAGGGCAAATCAGGCGTCTCCGTAGTAGGCATCAACACTTTAAGCCAGCGCCTAGGGGTAGGGGCGGAGAGACTTTATATGGGGCCGCCTTACCAAGCCCAGTACCCTGGTAGACGGTCGCTACACGAAGGGATGGCATCTGCCATCGCATTCGAATAGGACACAACATGCAAGTTTTTGGAAACGTGGCGATGCAACCCGAGCGCAAGGTATCGAAGAGTACCGGTCGTGGGTACTACGAATTTCGCCTCTGTGAGAGCCAGCGCGGAGTCGATACCGAACCGACGTGGTACACGGTGCGCATGATGAAAGACGTCAACCCGAAGCTGGACAAAGGGTCGTTCGTCAAAGTGACGGGCAAGCTCAAGACGGATTTCTACCTGTCACGTGAAGGCAAACCAACAGGCACGTTGCTCGTCCTGGCCTTCGAAGCGAGCAAGCTCGCCCGACCAGCCAGTGCACTCGCAGCTGAACAGCGCGTGGAGGTGCCCGAAGAACCCGCGCAGGCTGTCTAGTCCAACCCCCGCTTGCGACCACTCTGGTGGTCGCTGATGAAAGGAGATATTGATGCTTGATGTGCTCAGTCTTCTCGCACTGGCGGCAATACTCGTGGCCTGCGTCGCAGACCTGCGTCGAACCGCGAGGCGCCATGACAGCAGGCATCGTTCCAGGTCATAGACGTTAAAGAACGTCTGAGGCCACGTCGGCCTCCGCGTCATGCTCTTATTGATTCCAAAAAACAGCCCCCGGAGAACATCCGGGGGCTTTATCAATTCGCGGTGCTGTCCTGGGTTCGCTTGAGCGCGGCACGACGCTTGACCAATTGCAGCTTCATGGCGTGCACCTCACGCGCCAAGGTCCTGGCCTGAAGTTCCTCGGGCAGTAAGCACTTGCCGGTCGCAGCCTCGTAGAGCTTGACGATGCAGTACTGCGTCTCAACCCTACTCGCGCGCAGTTCGGCTGCGAGCAATGGTCCCCAAGTGACGTCCTCAGCGACGAATCGCATCGCAGGCCCTAACGTTCTCGCATGAAACAGGTCGGGCTCGAACAGGTCCTCCGGCCGAATGCGTCCCGCGAGTTGCAGCACCGTCATCCGCGGAACCCGCAGATAGAGCGCGCACGCTTGCGCGAAGTCGTCGCTGATTTGGTCGACACGCCGCGTGCCTGCCATCAGCAGATTGAGATACGGGTAGCTGTAGCCGATGGCCTCTGCCATGTCGTGCATCGACTGTCCACGCTCGCTTGCGCATTGCACCAGCGCTGCCATGAGCAAGCCGCCTGGGCGTTGGGCTTGCGTCTTGTCGAAGCTCCCGGACCAAGCGTCCACGAATCTCGGAATCGCGTTGCTCGGTTCTTCCGGCGTGGTCATGCACGCTGCCGGTGTCTTGCTCGTTTTGGTTGCCATCTTTTTTTCTCCCGTGTCCTGGTTGTTCATGTACGCCCATCGGGCGGTCCGTATTCCTCCTTCGTATAGGAAGCCGCGCTCCACGGTCGAAGCTGAAGGTCGACATCCACGGGGAGAGGGGCATTTGCATAAACGTGGGGGGCTACACATGCCAGCTAAGGCCGATTCGTGGTCTTGGCCGGCATGGAAGGGCTCGGTCGGTTGGCTCTCGTGTCATCGAATCACCGGCCGGAGATGAACGAAATGGAAGTGCAGAAGTTGTTGGACCTGACCGAACTGGCTGAGGTGCTCGGCAGAAGTCCAGAAACCATCAAAAAAGACCTGCGTCGAAACCCGCTGGCGGTGCCGCCCCGGTTGCAGCTGCCCGGCACCCGGCTGCTGCGCTGGCGGGCGGTGGATGTTGAAGCCTGGCTCGAGCAATACGTACGACCGACCGCGCCCAAGGACGCCCCACGATGACTCGCCGTGCGTTCCAGCCACATCTCTACGCCACCCACGCAGTCACCATGGGCGGGGTCGCCTCGGACTCCAGCTTGCTCTACCGGTGGACCGGCTCACACTGGGCTCCCATCGACGAAGAGGATGCTGAACGCGATGCCTATGCCTGGCTCGTCGCACAGGACCCGGCCTGGGCGAGCGCAGAAAACGCCCGCAGGGCCGTTCGGGCCGCATGTCTTTTCTCGCCGCGCCTACCCAAACTCACCCAGGAGGTTGTCGTGCCGACCAAGTCAGGGTATGTCCACCTCGAGGGCACAGCGCTGGTGCTCAAAGACGCGGACCCGGGTCTTGGCTTGACGCACTGTCTTGATTGCGCTTATGAGCCCCTGGGAGAGGCGCCGGCGCGGTTTGAACAGTTCCTCCAGCGCGTCCTACCCGACGATGCTGTGCGGTCTAGGGTTCAGGAATACATCGGGTACACGCTTCTCGCGGACGCCCGTTACCAGCGTGCACAGTTCTGGCTCGGGGAGGGCGCCAATGGAAAGGGCGTGTTGGCGAACATTGTTCAAGCCCTCCACGGGCGCATCGCCGCAATCGCACTCGACCAACTTGCTGGTTTCCATCTGTCCGTCCTGGTCGGCGCGAGCCTCGTCTATGTCGATGAAGTGCCACGCAAGCCCATCGATGAGCAGCGGCTCAAATCGATGATTGCCGGCGAGCGCATCCCGGTGGACCGCAAATACAGGGAGCCGCTGAGCATTCATGTGCGCGGCAAATGGCTTGTGCTCGGAAACCATCTGCCGGCCATCACCGACCACAGCAGCGGATTCTGGCGGCGGTGGGACGTCGTGCCTTTCTCGGTAACGATACCCGAGCGCGAGCGCGACCCACTGCTGGCGCAAAACGTGGTTCGCGATGAACTGGCCGGGGTACTTCGCTGGGCCCTGGACGGGCTGGTCCGGTTGCTGGGGCGCGGGGGATTCGACCCCGTCATGCCGCCCGCGATGCAGGCGATGCTGCAGGAGGCGAAGGCGGATACGAATTCCGTCGTGGCCTGGCTCAACGACCGTGGCATTGCGCTTCAGGTGGTTTGCGACACCGTCAAAGACCGGGTGTTCGAGGACTACCGTCGCTGGTGCGCCGTCAACGCGATGCGCGAGGTGAGTGTGGTGCAGTTCTGGAAACGCATGCACGAGCACTACCCGCAACTGGATGAGGCGCGGATACGGCTGGACGGCGAGCAGCGTCGCGTCTGCAACGTGGTCCTCGCTGCGCCTATCGCCTGAATAGGAGGAGGAGAGAGGGCGCCCGTGATGGGTCCCCTCTCTCTTGCTGCATGGCCTGAGGCGCGGGGGTACGCATCGTCACCGTTGGCTCGTGCGGGTGTGCCGGGTGTGCTGGGTGAGTCAGCCAAAGACTTGAGGTGTTTCAACCGAGGCCTTCTATTCTTTTTCTTTCTCTTTCGCGAAAGTTATTCATCTCACTTGGCACACGTGGCACACCACGGACCTTCTTCAACCCTGACAGCCACTTACGCGATGAGCCAGGTCGGGCAGCGACCCGGCATCACGCGGCACGGCCCAAGTCTGTCGCAACTGGCTGCGCCACGGTAGTCCTGGAGCCGCGCAGCTGCGAGCCGTTTGCCGTGCTCCCCCGCACAACCGCCTTAGGCTGGCCCGCGCCTCAGGCACCAAGGCATAAACCCGCTGTCCAATGTCTACGAGTCGGCCGTGGAGGGGACTGTCAGTTTCGCCCGCAGGCCATGGACCAATCGAACCATGCCGGTCACGTCCCCGGAGCCCTTGAGCAATGCGGGCGCCAGGCCCTGGCCCGGAGCACCTGTTCGAGCGCACATACGCGGGTGTACGCATGCCTCGAAACGCCCTTGGAAATCCAGGTGGTTCTTTGAGCAGACGAGCAACTCTTTCGCTACGACTCGACCATGCAATCGTCGCGCAATCCGTTCAGAGGTCGCTTAACTGACTCAACCAGGAAAAACGAAGTTGACCATGGTCTCGGTCAACGGCATTGTGGCCGAAGTCGAACCTGCTCCGGGACGGAACGGACTGTTCCGACTCACGTGAAGTGGCATTCATTCCATCGAACTCTATCCCGACGCGTCCGCATTTTTGGGCGATTTGCGTGACAAACGGGCCGATGAGGCGAAATTGCTAGGCGTGCATGAGCATGCGTTGGTTGCGGTTTGAGGAATTGCGCAGAAAGTGGGCCGTCAGTCGGTGCCGTGGTTGCCAGGTCGAAAGCTTGCAACCCATCCGTTGCAGGATGCCGCTCCCCGGAAAAATGGCGGCGGTCGGACCCGAAGAACGACCGCCGCAGCGAAGCTGAAACCCTCAGGTCCGGATGCTGTCCGACAACACAAGACCGGCGTGGTGGCAGAAGTCTTCGAGGCATGACCTGAAGGGGTTTTCGTCGAATGCGACGCGCACAAGGGTATGGATTAGCGCGGCCCTCTGCACGACTGAAAGAGCGGCAACCTTAGACACTAACACGCCATCGTCTACGTCCTGGAAGAGGGAGGGCATCAATGACCGGGCGCTGCGGAATTTATGGTCACGAAGAGCCTTAGCCAGTTCCTCGTGAAGCTCCAGAATTAGTTCAGGAGAGACGGCCGGCACGTCGAAGACATTTTCCAAGGCTTCCAACATCTTCCCGAACTCGAAGGACGAGAATCGTCCCGCGAGCTCGGCGCGGCCGGCGCAGAGTTTCACATCGAATACGTCGCCGGGGTGTTCCTGCCACGGCTCGTTGCCGCTGAGCACATGTTCCCAAACATTGTGTTGCGCATACCGGGTGGTGAGCTCGCATGCATAGCGTTCCGCTTCTTGCAGAGATAATGCGTGAGTGGCTGTCCAGTTGGACAAGCTGGGTTGATATTTCATAGAAAACTCCAATTTGTGTGGTGTTACTAAGGCCACTCCGCAGAGATGGCCTAGCGTGTAACGATGATGTTTATGGGCGGTATGCTGCGGAGATATGGTTCACGCAACTGGCCTGAAGTCCGGACATGCTCTTCTCTTATTTCCAGGGTGCCAGGCATGGAATCGCGCGTACGCTGCGATGGCGACCCTGTCGTCGCAGCATTTCGCCGTCTCTCGTCCAGACCGTCACGGGGAACTCGCCGCCCTTATCCCTTGCGGACAGATTTCTATCGGTTTGTTTTGCCAAGATGTTCATGCAGTAGGGCGTGTCCGTTTCATCTTCGAACAGCAACTCCAAGGCATCCTGGCCGCCGCGTTCAACCCATGGGCCGCGCGAAATAATGACAAGACCAGCCGCCTCCATTTCGCGAATATCTTGCTTCATCGAATCAGGAAGCAAGAGACGGGCCGCGCCAGCGTTCCATGAAAGATATACGTAGCCAGCGCGTTCCATTTCGCTGCCCCAATAATTCGTGGAGGCAATGGACTGCCCCTGATTGACAATACCCAGCCATTCATTCATATCTAGTTCTCGATATTGGTGGATAAAAATTGAGAAAAATGGCTCTATGTGTGAGAGCCAGATGTCTAGTGCTGTTATTTATTCGTCGACCTCGTCAGCCAGTTGCAGTGCAAAGTCGTCAAAGCTGTCGTCAACAGGTTTGTGGCTCGCCTGTCCGTGCAGCCAGACCCACTCCAAAAGGGTCCCTGGCGCCGCAGCGCCAGGGATGATGTGAGGTCACTGCACGAAGCAGTCCGGTGAGAAGAAGTGCACCCCCTTCAGGCCCCTGCTGAGATGAGGGCGGGCGAGCGCGTCGGTCAGCACCCCAGCCATGTGCTCGAGCGCCCCTGCGGGCCGCGTCCGCTCATCGACCGCTCGGGTGATAGCCTCCACGAAGAGCTCGTTGTACCGGGCATCGTTTTCTCGGCTCTTCTTGTTGTCAAAGTACACGGTGGTACTCGCGCCATTACTGGGATACCGCACGCTGATGGCGAAATCTCCATACTGGGCGCTCTCCTCGAGCCACCGTTTGCCGTGCTCGTCCTGCGCCGGAACCGCGACGACAATCAACCGCCGCGCCGCAACGAGCCCGAGGACCGCATACATGCGCCCCATGGGGTCGCAATAGAACGCTGGGGAATAGTCTTCGAGGCCTCCGACCTGGGTGAGCTTTTGGGCCACCGCGTCGTTGACGTTGATTTCGACACTCCGACGCGGAACCTCCCACGCGTAGTCAGGGTCGTCGGTTTGCGCAATCCAATTCGGCCCTAACAATCTGGTGCACGTGATGCGCGGTTGCAGCGACTGGGCGCGGCGTTTCTTGCTCTCGCTCATGGCTCAGACCCCCATCGTCAACTGACGGGCGTGAACTTGCGACATACCGCAAATGAGCCGCTCGGAGTTTCCCCCAAGCGCTTCGACGTGGCTCACCGTGACCAAGCCACTTTCCTCGTCCTTCATCATGCTGAACCAGCCATGGCCGTCCGCGCTTGAGTCATGAGCCGGCGTCTTCTGAAGAGTGTCGCAGACGAACGCCATACGTTCGTGCTCCAGTTGCAGGACACGCAGATAGTTGTCGGCAGCCTCAATGACCGCCTGCGCATGGTTGTCTTCTGGGGGCTCCGTCGTGGTATCGAAACGCTTGGCTTTAAAGCGCTCCCCGGTGGACGCGTGCAACGGCGCAAGGGTTTCGCTGGCCACATGCCCATTTGGCAGTTTCTCCAACAACCACCGCAACGTGGGCGCGGTTGGCGCATCCGGAGAAAGCTGAAATTCCACCACGAACCCTGGCAGACTGACCACAAGGTCATTCACACGGACCTGCTCAGATTGCAGGGACCAATTACGCCTCCACGGAGCAAAAAAGGCGTGGATGAGCGCCGCATCCATTAGGCATTCGACGCGCATTTTGTAGGAAGCTTCTCTATTATTCACGCCATTCGCCTTAAGGCGACTCTTCCTGCGTTTTGAACTCATTGTCATGACAATACTTCTCCGAGACCGTCAAGGTATTGACCCTGGCGGCCTAAATCAATTTTAGATATGCTCCTCGCGAAACTAATAGGTGCGACTGGAGGGCTTCTTATATTCGCCGCGATAATCGTCGGCAAAGCTCCGCCAGAAGCAGATATTTAGTCTGCGCAAAGTGGCAAATGGAATGGGCGATGCCCGAGGCCGCCCGCTTCGAGGCCGGGCGTCTTGGCTAGGATGGAACTGTATGCATCAAATGACTCCTTTGACGGTTTCCGTCTATTGCTTTATGTACCAGGAGCGCAGCGTGGCTTGCGTTACGGATGCGCGTTTTTAGCCTCTCCGGCTAAGGACCCCTCGAGAATTAGAAACTCTCTCTAGACCTTCGATGAACCTGCGTTGGACTACAAATGCAACTCTTTACCTTGGCCAGTCCGGCTGCAAGCGGTAGGTTGTTTTTTGACCTCATCCAACGAGGAAGACATTCTACGTCATTCAGAGTGCTGAGTCAACAACAATTCACTATCGTGCGCGACATGATGGGGTTTTGTTATGGCAAATAAACGCATGTAGATAATCATTAACTGCCAGTTAATTCTCGCGTCCTGCGGGCGCCAGGGAGCGGAGCCAGGGGCGCGTTCGGGGCTGTTGCACTTTTCTTCACCGAACCCTTTCAGCCATCCAGAATTGCCTGCTCCGCGACATGGTTCGCAAGTCTGAATGGGGTGCATGCCAATTGGCTGCCGAGCAAGCCGTGTCATTCACCGCCATGCCAACGACGATGCCACCTGGGGCGCATGTGTCGTTGGCCAGCAGGCACAGCCGCACCGGGACAAGGAGCGCTCACGCTTCACCGAAACTCCCGCCCTCGCGTGACCAGCCTGCCCAGCAGAGGCGTCAAGTCCTCCAGGTGACCCGCGATGAGACTGGCGGTATTGCCCTCGCGCTGCCACGTGCCGGCCACCGCCAACAGTCTCGACCGCAACAGCACCGTGCGTTGCCGCTGCCTGAGTGCCTTCCAGCAAATCACCTGCACGACACCGGTCTCATCCTCCAGCGACACG
The DNA here is from genome assembly GCF_900089495.1 of Thiomonas sp. X19. Taxonomy (NCBI): domain Bacteria; kingdom Pseudomonadati; phylum Pseudomonadota; class Betaproteobacteria; order Burkholderiales; genus Thiomonas; species Thiomonas sp. X19. The sequence goes on from NZ_LT605203.1 coordinate 28,758, forward strand.
AAGGTCGTGCCCTTGGCTGTTTCCGGTTGCTGCCGCAGGGTGACGATGCCGCAGGTCCGCACGAGTCGACCGTCTGGTGCTTGGGCGAGCTCCGCCGCCGTCTGCAACCTTCGCTTGGTCAGCAGCGGCCGCAGCAGCGCCAGCGGGTGCCGCCGCAAGGTCAGGCCTGTTGTGGCGTAGTCAAACATGATGTCCTCGCCCTCCGGTGGCGCGGGAAGCTCCAGCCAGTCCTCCTTGGGCACCGCGTCATCCAGGAACGCCGGCATGCGCTCCACCGCCGTCGCCTCCCACACCTGCTGGCGCCGATGCCCGGACAGCGACCGCAGGGCGTCCGCAGCGGCAAGCTGCCGCATCGCCGTGGTGTCCAGTTGCGCCCGCTTGGCGAGGTCCTCGGCATCGAGCGGCGGGCGGCTCCTCCGTGCCTCGGCAATGCGCAAGCCGGGTCCCGTGCCCAGCCCCTTGACCAGACGCAACCCGAGGCGCACGGCGGGGTCGGGCACGGACTCCTCCAAGGTGCAGTCCCAGGCACTGTGCATCACATCGATGGGCCGGACCGTCACTCCATGGCGCTTGGCATCTTGCACCAGCTGCGAGGGTGTGTAAAACCCCATCGGCTGACTGTTGAGCAGGGCTGCGAGGAACTCGGCCGGATGGTGCCGCTTTATCCAGGCACTGGCATAGACCAGCAGGGCGAAGGAGGCCGCATGACTCTCCGGGAAGCCATACTCCGAGAACCCCTGCACCTGCTCATAGATGCGTTGCGCGAAATCCGCGCTATAGCCCCGTTCCGCCATGCCGCGAATGAGCCGGTCGCGGTACTTCTCCAGCGACCCCGTACGGCGCCAGGCGGCCATGGCCCGTCGCAGCCCGTCCGCCTCTCCGGCCGAGAAGCCTGCGGCGACCATGGCAATCTGCATCACCTGCTCCTGGAACACCGGCACACCCAGGGTGCGTTGCAGGACGTTCTCCAGGTCCTTGCTGGGATAGCTCACCACCTCCTTGCCCTGACGCCGATTGAGGTAGGGGTGCACCATGCCGCCCTGAATCGGTCCGGGGCGCACGATGGCGGTCTCGATGACCAGGTCATAGAAGCAGCGCGGCTGCAGTCTGGGCAGCATGCCCTGCTGCGCGCGGGACTCGACTTGGAACACGCCGATGGAATCCGCCTTGCACAGCATGTCGTAGGTCTGTGGGTCTTCGCGCGGGATGTCCTGCATCGCGAACGCCTGCCCCCGTGTCTGCCCAATGGAGTCCAGCGCCTTGCGGATGGCGGTCAGCATGCCGAGCGCCAGGATGTCCACCTTGAGCAGCCCGGCTGCATCGAGGTCATCCTTGTCCCATTCGATGACCGTGCGTTCCGGCATGGACGCGTTCTCGATGGGCACGAGACGCGAAAGCGGCCCCTCGGTCAGGACAAAGCCGCCCGTGTGCTGCGACAAGTGCCGCGGGAATCCCAGCAGCTGTCGCACCAAGGCCATCCATTGCTGCACGCCCAAGGCGTCCGGCTCCAGACCCACTTCCTCCAGTCGCACGCGAGCGATTTCTCGTCCATCCCACCACTGGACGTTCTGTGCCAGGCGGTCGACGGTCTCCAAGTCAAAGCCCAGCGCCTTGCCCACGTCGCGCAGGGCGCTCTTGGGGCGGTAGGTGATGACCGCAGCGGTCAGCGCCGCACGGTCGCGGCCGTACTTGGCATAGAGATACTGAATGACCTCCTCGCGCCGCTCGTGCTCGAAGTCCACATCGATGTCCGGCGGCTCATTGCGCTCCTTGCTGATGAACCGCTCGAACAGCACCTGCTGCTGCGCGGGGTCGACCTCCGTGACCCCCAGGGCATAGCAGACCGCGCTGTTGGCCGCCGACCCACGGCCCTGGCAGAGGATGTGGCGCGAGCGGGCGAAGGCCACGATGTCGTCTACCGTCAGGAAATAGTGGGCGTAGCCCAACTCGGCAATCAGGGCGAGCTCATGTTCCAGCAAATCCTGCACCTTGGCGTGCATGCCGTCAGGCCAGCGCCGTCCTGCGCCTTCATAGACCCGGCGGCGCAGGTAGCTGTCCGCGGTCTCTCCGGTCGGCACGACCTCCTTGGGATAGCAGTAGCGCAGCTCATCGAGCGAGAAGCGGCAACGCCCGGCGACCCTTAGGGTCTCGGCCAGAAGCTCCGCAGGGTAGGTGAGCGCCAGGCGCAGCCGGCTGCGCAGGTGCCGCTCGGCATTGGGCTGCAGGGCGTGGCCACATGCGGCAATCGGACGACCCACCCGGATGGCCGTCAGAGTGTCCAGCAGGGGCTTGCGCGAGCGCCGATGCATGTGCACGTCGCCGCTGGCGACCAGCGGGATGGCCGTGGCGTCGGACAGCTCCTGCAGACGCTCCAGCCAGCGTTCATCGTCAATGCGCCGATGCAGCTCGACCGCCAACCAAACCCGGCCCGTGAAGCGAGTCAGCAGCCAGGCGCCCAGGTCCAGCAAATCCTTGTCAGTGGCCATCCGCGACGGCACCGCCAGCACCACGCAATCGGCAAGCGCGTCGCCGGTCACGCTTTGCGCATCGAGCCGGTAAGTCCCCTTGGGCGCGGCCCGTCGCAACCGGGTGATGAACGCGCAGAGATTGCCGTAGCCGTTGAGGTTGCAAGCCAAGACCACCAAAACGAAGGGCATTGCACCTTCCACCAGGAACTGCGCACCCACCAGCAGCGGCAGGCCCACGGCCTTGGCCGCCACATGGGCGCGCACGATACCCGCCAGCGAGCACGCGTCAGTCACCGCCAGCCCGGCGTAGTTCAGGTGCTTCGCACGCTCGACCAGCTCCTCGGGATGGCTGGCCCCGGTGAGGAAGGAGAAGTTCGAGCAGCAGTGCAGCTCGACATAATCAGGCAGGGTGTCCATGCCTCCCTCACGCGAACAGGCCGTGCAGGAACCAGGCGGCTTCATCGCCGGCCAACCGGGTCTGGAACACCCAGAGCGCGCCCGCATGCGCACTGAGTGCCACCCAGTAGTCGCGCGCAACCTGGCGGCTCTCGACCGCCCTGTGCGCCACCTCCACCCGATGCCACCAGCCGCCTTCGACCCGGTGGGGACCGAGCAAGAGCTGCAACTCGCCCTGATAGAGCGGGCGGTTGCTGCGCACGGCCAGGCGCAAGGGCTCGGGCAGCAGGAAGGTGGGCTGCGGCATGCCGTCCGGCCGCGTGGCTTTGGGACGCTGGGGCGTGGAGGCCGGCCGCCATTGCTGCGCCCATTCGGGGCGGGCGTCCTCGACCAGGGCCGGTCGCAACACCCGCTCTGGTCCCAGGCGCGCCGCAATGCGCTCCAGCGCCAGGGTCAGGGACTCCCGGTCGGCGCTGGCATCGGGCAGCAAGGAGGCGTTGGGCGGGGCGTAGTCGCGCACGTCGTCCACGACCAGTTCCAGACACTCGACCGGTGCCGCGAGTTGCACCCGTGCCCATTGCTCGGCGAGCAGGTGGGATAGATGGTCCACGTCGCGCATCGGCTCAGCCGTGCGGATGACGAGGGCATCACTGACCCCCACCTCCTTCGGTCGCATGGTGTCGTGGACCCAGCGCAGGGTGAAGGTGGTCACGCCGGCATTGCGCGCCACCAGCCAGCCATGCAACTGCAGGAGCAACCGCTTGGCGGCAAAGACCAGCGCCATGGCGGTCTCCACCCGCGCCATCAGTTCCACCTTGGCGGAGAAGGTTTCGGGAACGGTGACCCAGGCGAACTGCTCGGCGCGCAGGCCGTAGGCCCGGTCCAGGGCGTCGATGAGTTCGGCGCCAAAGCGCCGGGTGATGCCGCCGCGGGGCAGGGCGCGCAGTTCGCCCAGGGTGCGGCAGCCCAGTTGCGCCAGGGTTGTTTCATGCGGCACGGCGGCGGTCAGCGCCGCAACAGGCAACGGGTCAAGGCGTTCGTCCAAAGGAGCCGCATCGACACCGCCGATGTCGGCTCTAGCCAAAGCAAGAGCCCCCAGCGCTGTTGGCGCCCAGGCGAGGGATGCCGCGCCCAAGACCGTGGCATCCGTCCGTACCCGCTCTGCCAGTGCGATAGCTCCGCCGAACAGCCGCAGGCTGGCCTGAACCTCCATCAGCACGGCTTCGTCGAGCAAGGCCACGCGGGGCGCGAACTGGAGCGCCCAGGTGGCCAGGCCGCGGAGGGCGGAGGCAGTGGGCTCAGTCAGCTCAGAGCCGGATGGACTCGGCAGTCGCAGCGCGCACCACAGCATGGCGGGCTCCGGTCGGTTGGGGAACGAAACGGCTCGGCACACGGGAGCGCCGGGTCAGAATGGGAGCGAGCGAGACCGGCACGGCAGGCAGCACCAGCGTGGTGTCATGCGCAGGACCCCGGCGCTTGAGCACCTGGACACGCAGGGACCAATCCGGTCCGGGCCGGGCGAGAACGCGCAGCGTTGCTGGAGAGGCTTCACCCCGCACCCCTTCGGGGCGCAGGGCAATACACAGAGCACGGCCACCCTGCAGGCGGCTTTGCAGTCGGCGCAGCTGCGCAGCCCTGACCTGGGGCAGCCAGGCGAGCACAGCCCCGGTGATGTCGGCCTGCACCAACTGCTCGGTGACCCACAACCGCTGCGCTGGGGTGTCGGCCTGCACCCAGATGAGCTGCCGTTCACTGAGGCCGAGGGTTTGCAGGCCTGGCATGTAGGGTGGCTTGGGGGGTCCAACCAGCACCACACTGCCGCCGCTGGCGGCCACCCGGCCGAGCGCCGCGCCGAGCAGGCGCCATTCCAGCAGGGAGGGCTGCGGGCTCAGCACCTCCGTGAGACTGCCACAGGGCCAGCCACCGCCAGGAAGCTCGGCGTCCAGCGCGGACCAGCCACTCGCCACGACCGACCCCGCAGGAGCGGCGATGTCGTTGCCCCGCCAGACAGCAGCGGCAACGGAAGGCGGGAGGTCAAGGTAGGGCGAGGGATTCGCAGACGTCAGCATGGCAGGCAGTCCTTCGAGTCGGGAGGGCAAGCCTACATAACAACTGGATAAAAGAGGCTCTGTTCTCGTTGCGTATTGGTTCGGCTAAGATTCCCCCAGTTTGAGAGGGGAAGCGAAATGCGTAGCGACCAGTTCAAGAGCCTACTTGCCGGGCTCACCCGCCTCACCGTCCGGCAGCTCGACGAGCTGCGTAAGGCGGTTGAGGCGCAGCACCAGCGGACCCAGGCGCTGCGCGCCCTGGAGGCGGCCGGCGAGGGACTTGGGTGTCCGCATTGCAGCAGTTTCAAGTTCACCAAGAACGGCCACAGCAGAGGCCTTCAGCGATACCTGTGCGCCGCCTGTTCGCGGACCTTCAACGCCGCCACGAACACGCCGCTGTCGCGGCTGCGGGGTAAAGAACGCTTTTTCCAGCATGGCGAGTGCCTTGCCCAAGGCCTGTCCATCCGGGCCGCGGCCGCGCAGATGGGGGTTGCCGTGAGCACCGCCTTCCGGATGCGGCACCGCTTTCTGCAGGAGGTCGTGAGCCATCAGCCCAGGCATGTGGCCGGACTGCTGGAGGCCGACGAGACCTACGTTCGGGAGTCCCAGAAGGGCAGCCGGCACCTGACCCGGGCGGCGCGGCACAGGGGCGGAACGGCGGTCAAGGCCAAGGGCCTGCCTCGCGACCTCATCCCTGTGCTGGTCGGCCGCCTGCGCGGCCAGCCTCACGTCGTCGACCAGGTGCTCACGTCGATGAACATCCTGCAGGCCACCGAGGCCCTTCGCGGAGCAGTCGGGCCCGACACGTTGCTGTGCACGGATGGCAGCGGCGCCATGCGTGGCGCCGCCAAGGCGCTGGGGGTGACCTCGAAGTCGATTGCCGTGAGCTACGGCGGGAGGGTCGTCGAGGGGGTCTATCACGTCCAGACCGTCAACAGCTACCACGAGCGGCTTCAGTCCTGGCTCTCCCGTGGCCTGCGCGGCGTGGCTACCAAATACCTGCCCAACTACCTCGCCTGGATGCGCGTCTCGGAGTGGTATCGAGGGGACTTGAAGCCCGAGCACTTTGTGATTTCTGGGCTCGGCCGGCAGCTAATCAATACATAACGCGAACAGAGCGATAAAAGAACAGTCTTTTAATTTAGCAGGGAATGGGCGACGCTCGGGCTTTAGACCACCACGCTGGGAGCCACCATGTGCGGCCGATACGTCCTCAAGAGCACCCCGCAGCGCCTGCGCGAGCAGTTCGGCATCGCGGGGCCGGATGCTGCGCACAGTGAGGAATGGCGTCCTCGGTACAACATTGCACCCAGCCAGGTCGCTCCGGTGGTGCGGATGCGCGAGGGTCAGCGTCATCTGGACCTGCTGCGCTGGGGATTGGTACCGAGCTGGACCAAAGACCCGACCATTGGCAACCGGCTCATCAATGCGCGCAGCGAGACGGTGGCGGAGAAGCCGGCTTTCCGTGCCGCGTTCAAGACACGGCGCTGCATCGTGCCGGCCGATGGGTTCTTCGAATGGCAGCAGCAGCCCTCGGGCAAGCAACCGTTCTACATCCACCGCAAGGACGATGCGCTGCTGGCGATGGCCGGGCTGTGGGAGCACTGGACATCACCCGACGGTGACAGCGTGCAGACCTTCACCATTCTGACCACCGAGGCCAATGTCTGGATGCGTACTTTGCACGACAGGATGCCGGTGATGCTGGGCGCCGAGCAGGTTGCGCCGTGGCTGGACCCTGGTCGCAAGGCTGAGGACTTGCGCGGGATGCTCAGGCCGCTGGGGGATGGGGAGCTGGAGGCCTATCCGGTGGCCAAGGCGGTGGGCAATGTGCGCAATGACCGGCCGGAGGTGGTGGAAAAACTGAGGTGAAGCATGGGGCATCAGGGGTTTAAACCATTCGCGCCCGTGAAGAACGTTTCGTGAGGTCTTTGGACGCGATGTGAATGTGGTTGAGCTTTGAATCTTTCCGGAGCAGCGCAGCCTCGATAAACTCGCCTAGGCACCTTATCCACAATCTTTCAATCACTACGAGGTAAAAATGTCCGCAACTGGACAACTCAATGAACAATGCCTTGAAGCATGGCAAGAATACGCCGCATCAGCCGACGCAACAGAACTGGCTGAAACGGAGATGGCGCTTAGAGGCGCAGCCAAAAATTTCCGAACGCCTTTACCGCCGCTGACTTCGCTAAGGCATTGGGAAAGAGTGTTGGGTACACAAAAACTGTTCTTGAGGCCAGGAGAGAACCGATATCTGATGGATGGCTAGGAGGCTGTCGGACTTGAACCCGAGCGAATCCGATTGATCAGTGCGACGCGTTTTTTTTGACAGCGGCGCGCTGATCGAACGCTCTCGATGGTTGGCGAGACACTGTGAGGGCACATGGGGCGGCCTGGGGACTCGGTTTTGGCGTGGTCGGGGCGCACTATTGCCCTCACGCGGCTCGCAGGACGTGCATGCGCTTGATGTTCCAAGCCATGGTCACCAAGCTCCATTCGCCTTGTGCCTTGGCCAGCCCGCGCATGCTCATCTGGCGCCAACCCATCACTTGCTTGATGATGCCGAACACCGGCTCCACTGTCTGCTTGCGCAGGCCGTACAGGGCTCGGCCTGCTTGCGTGCCCAGGCGGTGTGCCATCTGCACGAGCGGATCCGTCGTCTGGGGCTCGGGCACATCGGGTGCAAAGCGCCCCATCACCGGCGTGTGATGCGACTCCCGCTTGAGCGCCAGCAGCGGCTCGATACCCGCGTCGTTGCACGCGATCACGTTGGCTTGGCTGAAGAAGCCGTTGTCCGTGATGAGCGTGTGCACCTCGCCCAGCACCGCGGGTAACGCTTGGATCTGCTGCAGCGTAGGCACAACTTCGCGCTTGTCGTTGGATGCCTGGCTCACATGCTGGGTGATCACCATCATCGTCGCGATGTCCACGCCGGCTTGTGCGTTGTAGCTTTGCTCGAAGCCCCCACCCGACACGGGCATGATGCGCGACTCTTCATCCGTGAGGTTGACCTGATCGCTGCTCCGGGGGCCGGCCTCTGGCGGCTCAGGGTCCTTGCCGCGCGGCTTCTTGCCCGCCTCGCGCTGGGCTTGGCGCTTGGCGGTCTTGGCCTCGTACTCCTGCTGCTCGACCTGATGGCGTTCGCTGGCGCGCTGCTCGATCTTGGCCTTGGCCTGCGCGATTGCGCTCAAGCGATCTGCACGCAGGGCGATCTCCGCCGGCACATCCATGCCGTCGGGTACCGTCGCGCGGTCGCTGTTCTCTGCCAGCGCCAGCAGCGTTTGTACTTCCTGGCGCAGCTGCGCCTCGATCTTGTTGGCATGAGCCCACGACAAGGCCTTGTGCTTGCTGGCGTTGGCGTCGATCTTGGTGCCATCCAGCGCGATGTGTCCGAGCTTGAGCAGCTTCATCTCGCGCGCCAGAACCAGCACCTGCACGAACAGTGCCTCCACCTCCTTCAAGAAGCGGCGGCGGAACGTCGCCAGCGTGTCGTGATCGGGGTGGGTATTGGCCGCAACAAAGCGGAACGCCACCGAGTCGTAGGTCGCCCGCTCGATCTTGCGGCTGGAGTGCACGCCGTTGGCGTAGCCGTAGATCAGCAGGCCCAGCAGCACCGCCGGATGGTGCGCCGCCGAGCCCCGGCCTGCGTACTGTCGGGCCAGATCGCCCAGATCAAGCTGCTCGATGACTTCGACCACGAAGCGCGCCAAGTGATCAGTGGGCAGCCATTCGTCCACCGACGGTGGCAACAGATATGCGGTGTCTCGGTCAACAGGGACGAAGCGGCTCATCGGCTCGGGCTCTCGGTTGTGCAGCAGCAATTGTCTCGGATAGCGTCTTCATCCGGAAGACCGCAAAGTCCGACAGTCTCCTAGCGCCAGCTCAATCCACCGCGCCTGCGAGCGCCTTTTCGATGCGCCAGTCGGGCACCAGCCACATCAACGCCACGGCCACATACACCGCCTGCGCAGCGCGGGCGACCATGGCGAGAGGGCGATGCCGAGCACGTCCAGCAGCGGCGGGAGCTTGCCCTTCCAGTCGCGCCCGATGGCGTTGCCCAGTGTGGGTGGAGCCGGCGGCGATGATGGCCCGCTGCAGCAGCCAGTAGGCCAGCGCGGCCATCAGCAGCACCACGCCGTGCGGCGCCTTCAGATCCAGCACCATGATGGCGATGACGCCGTCGCTGAAGGCTTCGAGTCGGTTCTTGCCCATGCCGCGCTCCCGGTTCTGGACCGGGGAATTTTCGCGGACGGGGCAGCCTCAGTCGCGGGGCCAGGCTTGCAAATGGGCGGCGCGGATGTCCACCGTGAGTTCCTGCCCGAGGCTCAGGGCGTGATGGTCGGCGAGGCGGTAGGGCGCGTGCAGCCACAGCAGGGCGTCGCCGCAGCGCAAGGCGGCGGTGGTGTCGGCGCCGCGCACCATGAGGTGTTCGACGCGGCCGAGCACCGGGTTCTCGCTGGGGCGCAGCTCCTGCTGTTTGATGGGCGGCAGCCGCACATCGTCGGCCGACACCACCCAGTCCACCTTGCTGCCGGGCGCAAGTTGCGTGCGTTGCGGCACCCGCAGGATGAGCGCTGCTTCGTCCCAGCGCAGCAGGGTGCAGGCGGCTTGCGGCTCGTGCTGGAGCACGGTGGCGCTGAAGCGGTTGCGGTAGCCGAGCAGCGCCGCAGCCTGGATGCTTTGCGGCCGGGCGAAGACCTCGCGCGGCGTGCCTTGCTGCACCACGCGGCGACCGGCGAGCAGCACCATCCAGTCGGCCATGGCGGCGAGATGGGCGTCGTGCGTGGCGGCCAGCGCGGGGATGGACAAGTGGTGCATGCGCGACACCAACTCGGCCATGACGTCGTCGCGGGTGCTGGCGTCGAGCGCCGAGGTGGGCTCGTCCAGCAGCAGGATTTGCGGCTTGCGCGCCAAGGCCCGCGCCAGCGCCACGCGCTGCTGCTGTCCGCCGGAGAGCTGGGCCGGGCGCAGATCGGCCTGCGCCGTCAGGCCCACGGCGGCCAGCAGCTCGCACGCCGCATGGTGTTGCGCGGGAAGGCTGCCGCCCAGGGCATAGGCCACATTTTCCCAGGCGCGCAAATGCGGGAACAAGGCATGGCCTTGGGGCAGATAGCCCACCGCGCGTTGCTGCGGCGGCAAGCCGTCGAAAGGCGTGGTGCGCGCCGGTACCAGCCCGGCGATGGCCTTGAGCACGGTGCTCTTGCCTTCGCCGCTGGCGCCCAGCAGGACGGTGAAGCCGCGCACCGTGAAGTCGGCATCGAGCACGATGGGCTGGCGAATCGAAGCGCGTATCTGCATCGCCCCCTGGCCGGCACGCATGGGCTCACCCTCGCGCATACGGCCGGCGCGACAGCGCGCCCATCAGCAGCGGCAGCGGCAGGCCGATGAGAAAGAACAACCACAGCAGCGGATAGACGGCCGACAGCCCGGTGTCTTGCAGGTTCACCCACAGCTTCACCGGAATGCCTTGCGGATAGTAGGCGACGAGGAGCACGATGCCGAATTCGCCCAAGGCGCGCACCCAGGCCAGCGCCACGCCCGCCCCCAGGCCAAGACCTGCCAGCGGCACGGTGATGCGCCAGAACGTGCGCCAAGGCGATTGTCCGAGAGTGAGCGAGATTTGCTCCAGCTCGCGCGGCACGCCCTCGAACGCCGAACGCGCGGCGACGATGAAATACGGTGCGCTGCCATACACCTGCGCCAGCAGGAAGGCCTGTGGCGTGTTGGTCAGGCTCAAGCCCAGATGGCCCAGCGGCTGGCCGATCCAGCTGTACGGCCCATAGCTCATCGACAGCAGCAGGCCCATCGCCAGCGGCGGGGTGAGCAGGGGCAGCAACACCAGCAGTTCCATCACCCACTTGCCGCGAAACTCGTGCCGCGCCAGCCACCAGGCCACCGGCGTGCCGAACGCCACGACGATGGCCAGCGCGATCAGGGTGTAGACCACCGACACCCCCAGCGAGGCGAGATCGCCCTGTTGCAAGTGCAAGGCGCTCCACGGCGTGCTGATGAACAGGCCGACGAACGGCAGGCTGAGGAAGGCCAGCCCGGCCAGGCCGAACACCGCCACCACCCAGGCACGCTGCGCCTGCACCTGCGACGGCTGATGCAGCGGCAGGTGTGGCGGCAAATGGGCAGTGGCGGCGGAATCCAGCGGGGTGATCGGCATGGTTCAAACGAAGCGGCGGGCGACAACAGCAGCGCAAGGCCGTCATTGTCGCCCGCAGCAAGCGGGTTCTCGCAGCGGGCACCCGCAGCTTGTCATGCCGCTTTACTTCAAGTCGTCACCCTTGGGCGCGCTGTAGCCGTAGTCCTTGAACATCTTCTGGCCTGCGGCGCTGGTCATGAACTTGACGAAGGCCTCGCCCGCCTTGGGGTTGGGCGCGTTGTTCAGCACGGCGGCGTAGAACACCAGCGGCTGGGTGGAGAGCTCGTCGGTCTTGCCGTTGGGCAGCTTGATGCTGAAATGCACCTTGCTGTACCAGTCAGCGATCTGCGTCGGGTCGCTGAGGTTGATCTGTTCCGGCAGCTTGATGTAGGGAAGTTTGTGCGAGATCACGGCGCTGAGATAACCCGAGGTGGCGTCGAGCTGGCCCGCTTCCAGGCGCGACAGCAGCGAGGGTTCGGTGAAGATCTGCTGCTGGTTCTGCACCCCGCCCAGGATTTTGTCGGCCAGCCCCGGCTGCTTGTAATACCTCTCGGCCAGCAGCATGGTGAACACGATGTTGCGGCCTTGCGGGTCGGTTGTCGGATCAGTGCGGCCGAACTTCACACCGGGTTTTTCCAGCACCGCGTACCAGGGCATTTTGCCCGCGGCAGCTGCCTCGAAGTCTTTGGCGAAGCGGCTCTTGTCGCTGTAGGCAATCACCATCTGGGTGCTGGCCACCGGCACTGCCGTGCCGATCAATCCGGCTTTTTGCAGGATTTCGATGGGGCCTGGCGTGATGGAAACGAATACATCGGGGTTGATCTGTTTGGCCGCGATGAGGTGCGCCAGGCCGAAAGCACCCGCGCCCTGGCCCTGGTACTGCACCTGCGCCTGTTTGGCGATGGCCGGGCCCAGGCCCTTGTCCATCAACGCGCCCATGGAACCGGCGTAAGCCACGGCCAGTACCGGCTCGGCCGCTCGCGCGGCGGGCATGGTCATCGGCATTGCAGCAGCCAGGGCGGCAGCAAGGCAAAGGGACATCAGGGTGTGTCGGCGCATCGTCGGCTCCATCGGTTTCAGTGAGGGGAGGGGAAGGCAAGGAAAGGCAAGCTCTCGCCCGAAGCAGCTGAAGCGGCTGGAGGCCAGAGCTTACGATTCAACGTATGCGACGGAATATATCGAAAGCGGAATCGGCAAGCAAGTTGCGCAGAATGTAACAGGGCCGATTCAACGTGCCGCCGGTTCGGCAATGACGGCGACGATGCCGCGCGCCGCCAGCGCCTCGCCGACGAATTTGTACATCGCGCGGTTGCTGCTGTTCCACGAGCCGCCGTGGAAGAACACACCACCGGGCAGCCGGAAGCGGGTTGCGGGCGCCGGTGATGGGCTGGTAGCCGTCCAGCCGCTCACGTGGTGCCGGGCCGTAGGCAATGCCGCCACGGAAGACGTAGGTATCGGTCGGGGTGAGGCGGTTGATCATCGCACCGGCGAACAGGCGGCGGCCAGCGGAGTCAGGCAGAGCAGGAAGATATGTTTGAGCGAACGGCGCGGGGCGGCGGCGATCATGGGGAACCCGGCGGGTTGGAAGGGGCATGGATGGGTTGGCCGGTTCCGCTGATGCGGGCTGCACTCCATCAGCACTATGCCCAGACGGCGCCGCCGGATTCACCCCGCCGTGCCACCCGCCTTGCGCGGGCGGCCGCGGGGACGCGCTGTGGTTGTGACGGGCGCGTCGACCATCGTACCGGCCCGGGCTTCAACAGGGTTGCCGGCTGGCGACGAGGCCGCGCCCTGATGCCCGGTGTCGAGTGCGCCGGCCGAGTCGTCGGCAAACACATCGGTCGGCGCCTCGCCGCCTTCGCGCAACAGGGTGTTGAACACCCGCATATCGGCCTCGATGGCGCGCATGGCCTTTTGCTCCAGGCGCCGGTAACGCCGCAGCACCTCGTACCCCAGGGGCGTGAGCAGCGCCCCGCCGCCACCGCTGCCGCCCTTGCTCGCCTCCACCAGCGGCTCCTTGAACGCGCGGTTCAAGCTGCTGGCCAGCAGCCAGGCACGGCGGTAGCTCATGTCCATGTCGCGCGCCGCCGCCGAGATGGAACCGGTGCGCGCCAGCGCCTCCAGCAACTTCGCCTTGCCCGGCCCGATGGCCGTGCCCTGCTTGATTTCCAGGCGAACCTTGGGGATGGGGGTGGATGGGTCGGATGAAGGCATGGTGGCAGCTCGGGTGGATGGCGCAAGCGCATGGGGCCATGATGGCCGTTCGATATTCCCAAAAAATCATAACGATACGCCTTGCTGCACGCAAGCCTCATGCGTCCCCGAGATGCGACCCCGGTCTTGGGGCGACCCGGCGGCGGAGATGATGACGTTGCGTTGATGATGGAAAAAGGCTAATTTGGACCAAAAGGGTAAAATTGCCTGCATCCAAAGCCTGGGAGATTCTCCATGCACGCCTTGAGCGAGTTGATGCAGTTGCCGCACGCGCCAGCGTCTGACGTGAAAAAACTCGGCTGGCGCGGCATGATGCGCACCCTGCAGCGCGAGGGGGCCGTGGTGGTGACCAACCACGACACACCCGAGGCCGTCATCCTGTCCACCGAGGCTTACACCGCCTTGCAGCGCAGCGCGCAGCAGGGCGCGGCCAAAACCGAAGCCAAGCTGGACGCGCTGCGGCAGCGCTTCGATGCGCGCCTGTCGGCCTTGCAGGCAGACGATGCGGCTGAGCGCCTGCGTGCCGTGCTGGGTGGCCCGGCGACCTTGGGCGGCAAGCTCAAGGTCGCCCCGCGCGGTGGTTGATGACGCGCCCGGCCCTGTACGTTCTTGCCGGCGTGAACGGCGCGGGCAAGAGTTCAGTGGGCGGCCACTTGCTGCAGCGCGCGGGGTTGAACTGGTTCAACCCCGACGCCTTTGCACGCGATTGGGTGGAACAAACCGGCTGCGACCAGTTGACGGCTAACGGCATGGCCTGGCAGGAAGGCATGCGCCGCATCGAGGCAGCCCTTGCCGAGGCGCGCAACCACGCGTTTGAAACCACCCTGGGCGGCAACACCATGACCGCGACGATTCAACGCGCCGCGCGCACCCACGATGTGCTGATGTGGTACTGCGGACTGACCTCGCCCGAACTGCACATCGCCCGCGTGCAGGCGCGCGTTGCGGCAGGCGGGCATGCCATACCCGAAGCCATGATCCGCGCCCGCTTCCTGCGTTCGCGGGAAAACCTGCTGCAGCTCATGCCGCATTTGGCGCAATTGCGCGTGTACGACAACAGCGCCGAGGCGGCCCCTGACGGCACCGTTCCCGACCCGCTTTTGCTGCTCGACATGCAGGCAGGCCGCCTGCGCTGGCCTACAGCGCAGGACGTCGAAGCCCTGCGGCGAACGCCGGACTGGGCCAAGCCGCTGCTGGAAGCGGCGCTGCAAACGCAAGCTTGATGCAACCCGGATTCAAGCCTGGGCCATCGCGGCCTGCGGCTTCCCCAGCTTCACCGCGCAATATTTCACCTCGGCAATCTTCCCCCAGGGGTCGAGGGCGGCGTTGGTCAGCAGGTTGGCTGCGGCCTCGGCGTAGGCGAAGGGGATGAACACCGCGTCTTCCGGCATGGCCTCGTCGGCGCGCGTGGCCAGGGTGATGACCCCGCGGCGCGACTCCACCTGCAGCGCCTGCCCCGCACGCAGGCCCAGCTTGGCCAGCAGCGTGGGGTGGATGCTCACCGTGGGCAGGGGCTCCAGGGCGTCGAGCACGCTGGCGTGGCGGGTCATGGCGCCGGTGTGCCAATGCTCCAGCTCGCGCCCGGTGATGAGCACATAGGGATAGGCGTTGTCGGGCTGCTCGTCGGCAAAGCCCAGCGGCGCGGGGCGCAGCTTGGCGCGGCCGTCGGCGGTGGGAAAGCGGTCGATGAACACCACGCGCTGCCCCGGCTCGTCTTCCGCCGTGCAGGGATAGGTGACGGAGCCTTCGCGCTGCAGCCTGGCCCAGCTGATGCCGGCGATCGACGCCATCATGCCGCGCATTTCCTCGAACACCGCGCCCACGCCGGCTTCGCCGCCGTGCATGTCCACCTCGGCAATGGGCACCACGCCCAGGCGGCGGCTCATCTCCTGGATGATCCACAAATCCGCCCGCGCTTCGCCGGGGCTGGCCAGCGCCTTGCGGCCGAGCTGCACCAGACGGTCGGTGTTGGTGACGGTGCCGGCCTTCTCCGGCCAGGCGGAAGCGGGCAGCACCACGTCGGCCAGGGCTGCGGTTTCGGTGAGGAAAATGTCTTGCACCACCAGATGCTCCAGCCCCGCGAGCGCTTGTCGCGCGTGGTGCACGTCGGGGTCGCTCATCGCCGGGTTTTCGCCTTCGATGTACATGCCGCGGATGGTGCCGGCGAGCGCGGCGTGGACGATCTCCACCACCGTGAGGCCGGGCGTGCGGCTCAAGTGCCCTTGCGGCAGCGCCCAGTAGCGCTCCACATGCTCCAGCACCCCGGCGTCCTGCGTGCGCACGTAGTCGGGGAACATCATCGGAATGAGGCCGGCGTCGCTGGCGCCCTGCACATTGTTCTGACCGCGCAAGGGGTGCAGTCCGGTGCCGGGGCGGCCGATCTGGCCGGTGAGCTGGCACAGGGCGATGAGGGCACGCACATTGTCGGTGCCGTGCACATGCTGGGAGATGCCCATGCCCCAGAAGATCATCGAACCCTTGCTGGTGGCGAAAGCGCGGGTGGAGGCGCGGATGTCGGCAGCGGGGACGCCGCAGATCGGCTCCATCGCCTCCGGGCTGAGCGCGGCGACATGCTGGCGGATGGTTTCGACCTCGTCCGGGTGGCAGCGGGCGGCAACACTGGCCCGGTCCAGCAAGTTCTCGGCAAACACCACATGCAGCATGGCGTTGAGCAGGGCGAGGTCGGCGCCGGGTTTGAACTGCAGGGTCATCCAGGCCTTGCGCGCCAGCTCGGTGCGGCGCGGGTCGGCGAGGATGAGACGGGTGCCGCGCTTGAGGGCGTTCTTCATCCAGGTGGCCCCCACCGGATGGTTCACCGTGGGATTGGCGCCGATGATCAGCACCACGTCGGCCTGCAGCACATCCATCACCGGGTTGCTCACCGCGCCCGAGCCCAGGCCTTCGAGCAAGGCGGCCACGCTGGAGGCATGGCACAGCCGGGTGCAGTGGTCCACGTTATGCGTACCGAAGCCCACGCGCACCAGCTTCTGGAACAGGTAGGCCTCTTCGTTGGTGCCCTTGGCGCTGCCGAAACCGGCCAGGGCTTCGCCGCCATGCTGCCCGCGGATGCGCAAGAGGCCGCTGGCGGCGCGCTCCAGCGCTTCGTCCCAGGTGGCTTCGCGGAACACCGTGCGCCAGTCGGCAAGCCGGACCTGCTCGGGGTTCTTCGGCGCATCGTCGCGGCGAATCAGCGGCTTGGTGAGGCGCGCCGGGTTGGCGACATAGTCGAAGCCGAAACGGCCCTTGACGCACAGCCGGCTTTGGTTGGCGATGCCGTCACGGCCTTCGACGCGGGCAATGTGTTCATGGCCTTGCGCATCCGGCTGGATGTGATAGGTGAGCGCACAGCCGACGCCGCAATAGGGGCAGACCGAATCGACCTCGCGGCTGGAGAGCTTGGCCCAGGAGCCGTTGCCCGGGGCCAGCGCGCCGGTGGGGCAGGCTTGCACGCATTCGCCGCAGGCCACGCAGGTGCTCTCGCCCATGGGTGCGTCTTGGTCGAACACGATGCGCGCCCCAGCCCCGCGCCCGGCCAGGCCGATGACGTCGTTGCCCTGCTCCTCGCGGCAGGCGCGCAGGCAGCGGGTGCACTGGATGCAGGCGTCGGCATTGAAGGTGATGGCGGGATGGGAGTTGTCCACCGCTGGAGCTTGCGGCCAATGGGCGGCTTCGGCCTGTACGTCTCGGAATGCGGCCGCGTAGCGGCTGCGGTCGGCACCCAGGCGCTGCGCCCAGCGGTCGAGTTCGTCGTTGACGCGATCGACCCGCTGCGGCTTGCGCGCAACCAGCAACTCGAGCACGCCGCGTTGCGCCGCCAGGGCGCGGAGGCTCTGCGCCTGCACCTGCATGTCGGGCGCAACCGTGCGGCAGCACGACGCCGCCAGCACGCGCTCGCCAGCCACTTCCACCATGCAGGCGCGGCAGTTGCCGACCGGTCGCAGAGGGTCTTGATGGCAGAGATGCGGAATCTCCACGCCGTGGCGCTGCGCCGCGGCCCAGATGGTTTCTCCCGCGTGCGCGGTGAGGGGTTTGCCGTCCAGACTGAAGGCGACGGTGGGTGGGGTCATGTCCATGATTCAGATCTCCGCTGTCGCACGGCCGCTTCCGACTTCCTGAGGGAAGTGGCGCAGCACGCTGTCGGTGGGGTTGGGGGCGGCCTGGCCGAGGCCGCAGATGGACGCGTCGCGCATGAGCTGGCTTAAAGCGCCGATGTGCGCGCCGTCCCATTGCGAGGGAGCCATCGCCGCGAGCATCTGGTGCGTGCCTTCGCGGCAAGGAGTGCATTGGCCACAGCTCTCGTGGGCGAAGAACTGCATGAGGTTGCGCGCGGCGTGTGTGGCGGTGTCGGTGTGATGCGGATTCCTGCCGAGGACGATGACGGCCATCGAGCCGATGAAGCAGCCTTGCGCGTCCAGGGTGCCGAAGTCCAGCGGCAGGTCGGCTTGGCTCTCGTTGAGTATGCCGCCCGACGCGCCGCCGGGCAGCACGCCGTACAGGGTCCAGCCGGTGGCCATGCCGCCGCAGTATTCGTCGATGAGTTCGCGCGAGGTGATGCCCGCCGGTGCCAGAACCACGCCGGGCTTGGCGACGCGGCCCGAGACGGTGAAGCGGCGCAGGCCCTTGCGGCCACGCCGGCCTTGGTTCGCCCAGGCGAGCGGGTCATTCAGAATATCGCGCACCCACCAGAGGGTTTCGACGTTGTGCTCCAGCGTGGGCCTGCCGAACAGGCCGCTGATGGCGACGATCGGCGGCTTGAGCCGGGGCATGCCGCGTTTGCCTTCGAGCGATTCGATCAGCGCCGATTCCTCGCCGCAGATATAGGCCCCGGCACCACGGCGCAGCGCCACTTGGGGCAGGCGCTTGCGCACCTCGGCGTCGCTGCCCGGTTCATCATCCGCCGCGCCACCAATATCCACCCCGCCATAGCGCAGCAGCCCGGCGGCGTGCAGGGCTTGCAGTTCGCGATGCAACAGCGCGCCCTCGGCGGCGTATTCGTCGCGCAGGTAAATCCACACCCGGCCTGCGGCCACGGCCCAGGCGGCGATCAGAATGCCCTCCAACATGCGGTGCGGCGTGGTGCGCAGCAGGTGGCCGTCCTTGCAGGTGCCCACCTCGCCTTCGTCGGCGTTGATCACCACCAGGCGCGGGCCCGGCTGCTGCGCCACGGTGCGCCATTTGCGCACGCTGGGAAACCCGGCACCGCCCAGGCCGCGCAACTCGGCGTCCTCGATGCGCTGCATCGCCACTTCAGGGGTGATACGCCCGGCACGGCAATCGGCCAGCAGGGCGTAGCCGCCACCTGCGCGATAGGCGGCGAGGTCTTCGGCATCCTTCGGCGCTGGCGGCGCTACGTTCCCCACCCCAATCCTCCCCACAGGTTGGGAGGGAGTGATCTCACCTTCCCCGCCGGCGGGGAAGGCCGGGAGGGGAATGGCTTGCGGCAGGGCTGCGAGCACCGCTTCAGCCGTGGCATGGCCCAGTGCCTGGCGCCCGACCAGCACGCCGGGGGCCCGGGTGCACAAGCCCATGCAGGACGCGCCCTCCACCGCGACGCCATCGCCGCAGCGTTGCTGCAGGTCGGTGAGCAGCGCATCGGCCCCGGCCAGGGCACAGCTCAGATTGGTGCACACGCGCACGGTGGCCGTGGGCGCGGGTTCGTCTTCGCGCAGCAGGCGGAAGTGGTGGTAGAAGCTGGCGACTTCAAACACCTCGCTGGTGCTCAGGCGCAGCCATTCGGCCAGCGCGGCGAGGCGCGAGGGGCGCAGGCCGCCTTCGGCGTCGTTGATGCGGTGCAGGTGCTCCATCAGCAGGTCGGGCCGGGCGGCCAGATCGGCGCAAGCGGCTTGCACGGCTTGCCGCGCCTGCGGACTGACCAGGCCGCCGCGCGGAGTGTTGCGCATGAAGCGCAGCGGCTGGGGGCGAGCGGCGCTTTGCTGCGGCTCGACGGCGGTGGGAACCCTTGTAGGCGCGGTGGTGGACATGACGGCGGGACTCGATTGTTGTGACGTGTATGGGGTGCTCGTGAAGCGACGAGGCCGGCATGCAGCCGGCCTCGGATGTTCTACCGACTGGACAGCGACTGAATCCAGCCGCTGTCCGCAAACCTTAGCTCAGAACAGAACTGCTGCTTTTTGCAGGGCGATGGTCACGCCGATGAGGAAGGGAATGCCCACGGCGGCCCAGGCCAGCACGCCGACCAGCCCCAAGCTGCCGCGCGCGGCGTGTTCCGCGTCGCCGCCGATGCGGTCTTCATGCTTGAGGGCACGCTCGCGAGCCAGCTCGTCGGGGGTCATGTAGTACTTGGGGTTGACCGGGCGCACCAGCATGTTGAGGATGAAGCCCAGCAGCAGCAGGCCAGTGAGGATGTACAGGGTGCGGTCGTAGACCAGGTTGTGCGCCACGCCGGCGTTGATCTGGGTCTGGCGAATGGCGGCGATGAGGAAGGGGCCCGCCACGCCGGCCACCGACCAGGCGGTGAGCAGGCGGCCGTGGATGGCGCCCACCATCTGCGTGCCGAACAGGTCGGCCAGATACGCCGGCACGGTGGCGAAGCCGCCGCCGTACATGGTCATGATGATGCAGACCACGAGGATGAACAGGCCGGCCGCGCCGCTGTGGCCCAGGCTGGGCAGGCTGGCGTACAGCACGATGCCGAGGGCGAAAAAGACGGCGTAGGTGGTCTTGCGGCCGATGTAGTCCGACAGCGCGGCCCAGAACAGGCGCCCGCCACTGTTGAACAGGCTGATGAGCCCGAGCAGGCCGGCAGCGGCCGCCACCACACTGGCTTTCTGCGCGGCGTCGAGCGCCGCGGCGCTGCCGAGCCCGATGAGGCGGCCACCGAACACGTCTTGCAGCATGGGGCTGGCCATGGACAGCACGCCGATACCGGCCGTGACGTTCAGGCACAGCACACCCCACACCAGCCAGAACTGCGGCGTCTTCCAGGCCTTGTTGAGATGCACCTCATGGTCGGTGATCATGGCGTTGCCGCCTTGCGCCTTGGGCGTCCAGCCCAGCGGCTTCCAGCCCGTGGGCGGCACGCGAAAGCCGAAGGCCCCGGCCGACATCACCACGAAATAGAGAATGCCCATGAGGATGAGCGTGGGGGCCACGCCTTGCGGACTGGTGGCACTGAAATGTTTCATCAGCGCCACCGCCAGCGGCGCGCCGATCATGGCGCCCCCACCAAAGCCCATGATGGCGAAACCGGTGGCCAGGCCGCGACGGTCGGGGAACCACTTGATGAGTGTCGAGACAGGCGTGATGTAGCCCAGGCCCAGGCCGATGCCGCCCAGCACCCCGCTGCCCAGGATCACCAGCCAGAGTTGGTGGGTGGAGACGCCAATGCCGCCCAACACGAGGCCGCCGCCCCAGCACAGTGCGGCGATGAATCCGGCCTTGCGCGGGCCGGCGTGTTCCAGCCACGCGCCCCAGACGGCCGCTGAAATGCCGAGAAAGGCGATGAAGACTTCGAAGATGTGCGTGACCGATGGCACGGTCCAGTTGCAACTGGTGGTGGTGAGCTGGCCCCAGAAACCCATGCTGCTGCACAGGGCGGCGTCGGTGCCGGTGAGCAGCTTGCTCATGGGCAGCCAGAACACCGAAAAGCCGTAGGCCATACCGATGCAAAGGTGGATGGCGAGTGCTGCTGGCGGCACCAGCCAGCGGTTGAACTGCGTGCCCGCAACGGTACGCTCGCGGTCAAGCAGACCTGCTGCCGGCAGGGTTGTCGTCATCGATTCAGACATGGTGTCTCCTCTTGTGGGTTGTTGGCATGAACAACGTTACCGCTACGACTTGGGTAGCGGAATAGGTTTATAGCGCAAGCCTGTGACCGCAAGTTACTTGCCGAGGCGGAATTTGCCCATCGATATTTCCTGAAGAGGCGTTCGGTTTTCCAGCATGCGCCCATGGCCTCAATCGGCATGAATACCCGGTGGAGATCCAAGTCCGGTTCTGCGGCGGCGCCTTGCCAAGGCCTCAGTCCGCGCCCAACTGCAGCGCTGCGGCGATCAGCGCCTCCACCGCCACCGGCCTGGGCTTGCGCGCCAGCGTCACCAGTCCGGTCTGCCACGACACCAGGGGTTGTTCCAGAAGCACCACATCCACCCCCTGCGGTGTGCCGATGTTGTCGAGCACGCTGCGCGGCAGGATGCTGCACCAGCTGCCGCTGGCCACATGCGCCAGCATGCTGACGATGGAGTTGGTTTCCACCCCCGGCTGCGGGCACAGGCCCAGGCCATCGAACACGCGGTTGATGGTCTTGCGGTTCTGCATGTCCGGCGTCAGCAGGCATAGCGGCAGTTGCCCCGCCTCGGCCCAGGTGATGGTCTTGAGACCCCATGCGGGGGTGCGGGCGCCGGCGATGAGCACATGCTGCTCATGCCAGATGGGCACGAATTCCAGCTCCGCCGCGTGGCTGGACTCGGTGTAGACGATGCCGCCGTCGACTTCGAACGATTGCACCCGGCGCAGGATGGCGTCGGTGTTGAGCGAGAGAATTTCGAGGGTGAGTTGCGGATGCTGCCGCGCCAGCTCGGCCGACAGCGCCGCCACCACGGTGAGCGCGGTGGGAATCACCCCGAGCCGCAGCCGGCCGCTCAAGCCCGCGCCCAACTGGGTCAGGTGCAAGCGGAAATCCGCCTCCACGGCCGCCATGCGTCGGGCATAGTCGAGCACCGCCAGGCCTTCGCTGGTGAAGCCCGAAAAGGCCTGGCCGCGCTCGACCACGGCCACGCCCAGTTCGGCTTCGAGGTCGCGAATGGCGGCCGACAAGGTGGATGGCGAAACATGGCAGCTGGCGGCGGCCCGGCCGAAGTGGCGCTCCTGCGCCAGGGCGATGAGGTAGCGGTATTTGCGTGAAAGCATCTGCGGCGGTCTGAGGTGATCTGGGGCTGGCTCGGAAATCGACATGCAGGGCAAGGCTAGCGCAGCGGGCACGGCCGCGTTCAGCAGTCCTGAGGATCAGCCGACGCCGCAGGTTGACGACGCCCTGCCCTCACGGTCATCGGGCATCCCTCACCGTGGATTGCGCGCTTGACGCTCCCGGCGTGCGCAGCGCGACGGCAGCAACGCGGCGAAACCTCAGTCCAGCCAGTCGAAACCGAGTTGTTCGACGGCAAGAAATTCGCGGGTGAAATCAGCCACGGCGCCGTAGAAACCAGCCGCCGGATGCGCGGCGATAGCCTCGCACATGCGGGTGCCCCAGGGTTGGACATGCGCCTGGAACAGCGCGCGCTGGCACGTCAGCAGGCACCGCTCGGGGTCGTCGCCGGCGATGAGAAAACGCATGATTTCAGCCAGGATGGCGAAGTGGTCCTCGCTCTCGCCCACCTCCTGGCGCCGTGCCAGGCCGAGTTCCTGCAAGTCGCCGCGCAGGCGCGCGAGCGGCTTTTCGTGCAACGCGCCGGCCAGGTAGTAAGAAAGAACCGTAGACATACACCGCCGGCTGGCCGATGCCGCCGAACAGGGTTTCGAAGGCCGCGCGCGCGGCGCCGGCGCTGGTGTGGCGCGCCGCCTCGGCCAGCCTCACCCGGGCGGCCTGCAGCGGGCTGGGCCGCGCGTCGGCCGCTGCAGCCGCAGCGGCGGGCTGTTCGGCCAGATGCCGCAGCAGCTCGGCATCGGCCGGGGCGATGTAGAGCAGCGCGAGCAAGCCCCAGACATCGGCACGGTCGGCATCCTCGGCGCTCGGGGCGGCGGCCAGGGGTTGCGGGCTGGCGGTGGAAGGGGATGACATGGCGGCGGGCAGCGAAGCAATCAGCGGAAAGGTTGGCAGTGCGGTGAGCAGGGAGGCCTGCGCCATTCAGCGCGGGTTGTGGGATGTGGGGACCGAGGACGGCGCGGTGCCGGCGCCGCCGTGCATGTCGATGACGCGGCAATCGCCACACATTTTCAAGCGCTCGGCGGCAGCGCCGGCAAAGGCCGGATGACCGGCGAGCTTGACCAGCATCTGCTCGATGGCCTGCACCGTGCCGAATGGTTTGCCGCAGCGCACGCAGCGCCAGGGCTGGGCCTGGCGCAGGGTGCGCGGCTCGCTGCGCTGCGGCCCCCATTGCAGCCGCGGTTCGAGGCGGATGGCGTCCTCCGGGCAGGTCTTGACGCACAGGCCGCACTGCACGCAGTTTTTCTCGACGAAGCGCAGTTGCGGAGTTTGCGGGTTGTCGAGCAGCGCGCCGGCGGGGCAGGCGCCAACGCAGCTCAGACACAGGGTGCAGCGCGCGGGGTCGACGTGAATGGCGCCGAGCGCAGCGCCCGCGCCATGCGGCAGGGCGATGGCCGCCTCGCCCCGCGCCACGGTTTGCAGCGGCGCATGGCGCAGCAGGTGGTCGAGCGCGAGGTCGAGCGTGGCGCGCTTTTGCGCCAGCGCGGCAAAGCCGGCCGCAGCCGTGGGCGCGGCGCCGGCCGGGCGCGGTGTGGCCAGCAGGGCGTCGAGTTCGGTCGCATCGGCCGTTTGCACCAGCGCCAGCCGGGTGCCGGTGTAGCCCATGCCATGCAGCAGGGTTTGGCCCAGGGCGAGTTGGGCGCGCAGGGCATCGAGGTAGGCCGGCGCCTCGCCGCCGGTGGACAGCACCAGGATTTCAGCCGCGCCCCAGGCTGCCGCCGCCAGCCACAGTTCAAGCCCGACCGAGGCGATATGCCACAACGCCACCGGCATGACATGTGCGGGCAAGCCTTGCAGCTCGCACCGGCTTGCCGCCAGGCGGCCGAGTTCGCCCAGCAGCTGCGCGTCCTGCTCCTGGCTGTGCAGCAGCGCGCCGGGCGCTTCAGCCCGGCGCGCTGCGCCGTGCCCAGCAGGGCGCGCAGGCGGGCGCCCAGATCGGTGGCGCGCGGCCAGGCATAGGTGAGCGCGCCGGATGGGCAAACCGTGGTGCAGGCGCCGCAGCCGACGCACAGATGCGGCTCGACCTCGATCTGGTTCAGGAAGGGTTTGGCGCCAGGGCTGCGCTGGCCGTGGGCGCGGGGTGGCTCCAGGCCTTGCGCCGGCTGAACGGATTGGGCCGGCGGTTGTGGCTGCTCGGCACGCAGGCGCGCGCGGCTGCTGATGGCCTGGGCCGAGCACACCTCGACACAGGCGTTGCAGCCGAGCAGGCTGTTGCGGCTGTGGGCGCAGAGCTTGGCGTCGTACTGGAAGAAGCGCGGCTTTTCGAACTTGCCCTGGCGCTCGCGCAGTTCGGCCACGGCGCGCACCAGCGCCAGCGGGTCGGCGCCCGGAGCGTAGTAGCCCTGCGGCGGCTGGTGCAGGCGAACGGCGGGGACGGGTTGCAGGTCGAGGACGAGGTCGAAGGTTTCGACATGGCGCTGCGGCGCGCGGTCGAAGTCGATCGCGCCGATGCCGCCGCAGGCGCGCACGCAGTCGCGGTGCGAGGTGCAGCGCGACAGGTCGATCTGGTAGTCCAGCCCGATGGCGTCTTCCGGGCAGGCCCGCAGGCAGGCATTGCAGCGGGTGCAGAGGTCGAGGTCGATGGGGTTGGCGCTCTCCCAGCCCACCTCGAAAGCCCCGAGCCAGCCGCGCACGGCGATGACGCGGCCGGCATGCGCCAGCTGGTCGCGCTGCAAGGGCAAGGCTGCCGCTGCAGTCTTGCCCGCAGCGGCACCGGTGTCGAGCAGGGTGAGGGTGAGGGTGAGGGTGAGGCTGTCGGCCAGCAGGCCGCGGGCGAGCTGCAGCGAGGCGGCATCGCCCAGCACCAGGCAGCGGCCCTGGCTGGTGTACGTGGCGGTGGGCACCGGCTCGGGCTCGGGCAATGCGGCGGCAGCCAGCAGCGCGGCCATTTTGGGACCGGCAGCGGCGGCTTGCCGGCTCCAGCCGGCGGTCTCGCGAATGTTGACGAAGCGGATCGGACGCACATCGGACGGCGGCACGCCTTCGGTCTGGCCGGCGACTTCGGCGAACAGGCGCGACTCCTGGGTGCAGGCCACCAGCAGCGGCGCATCGTCCTGCGCGGCACGCTGGAACTGGGCCATCTCGCGTCGGCAGAGCTGGCTGTGCGGCGTCAGCTTCTCGCCAAGCGCGGCGGACAGCTCGGCAAAGTCCAGCGGCATGCTGTGGTTGCAATCGCAGACCAGGGTTTTCATGTCTCGGGGGGCGCATCGGGTTGCGCCGGATGGATGGGCGTCGGATCAGCCGGCGTCATCGCAGCTGCCGGAGGGCTGTGCTGCGGAGCTTGGGAGGCCAGGGCAACGGTGCCAGGTTGGGATGCGGCAGGCTCGGCCGCATCGCCGGCCGCCGACGCGGTGGGTTGCGTCGGCCCGCCGGCCTCCACGGCGTCGGCCATCGGCGCATCAGGCTGGGCGAACAGGCCGGCGGCGGCACGCTGGCGCAGGCGCTCGAGCATGGCCGCCGGGATCGGGCTGGCGACGTTGTAGTCGTCGGTATAGGTGTTGAGCCCATCCATCACATTGAACTGGGGGGCTTGGAACATTTTGCGCAAGGCCGCGCGGCGCACGCCTTCGTCCACCCCGGCGGCGACGAAGCGCCGCAGGTCGGCGCTGTGATCGAGCGCCCGCAACTCGTCCAGCGTGGGCGCGGGCGCGGCGGGTTGGATTGGTGCGGGTTCGCCAGGCTGGGGTTGGGGCGGCGGTACCGGCTCCGCTGCCCTTGCTGCAGCAGGGTCGAGCGCGCCGGGCGCCGCAGTGGCAGCGGATGCCGAAGCCGAAGCGGCGGCGGCTTGCCCGCCTTGCTGCGGCACGGCGTCCTTCGATTGCAGCTTGCGACGCGACCAGCGCGCGAGAAAGCCGCTGGCCGGCGCGTCGTCTTTCGGGGCAGGCGTGGTCATGGCCCTGCGCTCACGGACAAGACGCCGGGGGCTCGTCCTGCGCGGATTGGGCCGGCGCCGCGCCAGGGTCGGTCGCGGATGCGGCATGGACGCGCGTGGCGTCGCGCTCCTGCGGGGTGAGGAAACTTTGCGGGCGGCGGCGCTTGCGCGGCTCGGGCTTGTAGTGCACGGTATTGAAGTCGGCCAGCCAGTTGGCCACTTCGCCCGGCAACGCTGCGATTTCAACCGTCTCGCCAGCGTCCATCCAGCGTGCGGCCTCGTTGTAGGAGAGCGTGACCGCCTGCACCACCGGCAGGCCGGCGGACAACTGGCGTGGATCGTCGCAATCAGGCTCGGCCGGGGCGCTCCACCAGACGAACCACGATGGGCTGGGCGAGGTGAGGTTGAGGTGGTAACCCTCGGCCTCGTCGCGGTGCAGTTGCACGCTGTGGCCGGGGTAGAGCCATTGCGATGCGGCCTCACTCCACGCCCGGCAGAGTGGGCTGGGCGATGGCGCCTGGGCCCCAAGCGCATCACCCGGGCTGTGACTTGCCTCAGCCGGCAGCACATCCAGCAGGCTCCAGCGCCAGCGCTGCCAGCGGTTGTGCTGGCGCTGGCGCTGGAGCAACACGCCTAGCTGCAACTGCGGCACCTTGGGCGCGGCCGCTGGCATCGCCGTGGCGCTCGGAATGGCGCCTGCATCAGCGACGGGCTTGGCGGCGGGCGGGGCCATGGGACGCGCGCTCATGCTCCCACCGCCGTGCTGACGACGGGTCGCAAGAGTGGCTCGGCGATGAAGCGCTCGAACCCGGTGTATTGCAGGAAATGGCGATTGGTGCAGCGCGCGAACAGGGCGATGCCGCGTTGCTGCGCAATGTCGTAGCCCATCTGCGTCACGCCCGAGCGCGACACCAGGATGGCCACGCCCATCAGCGCGCATTTGATGACCATCTCCGACGTGAGCCGTCCGGTGGTGTAGAACACCTTGCCGGTGCCTTCCACGCCGTGCAGCCACATCCAGCCGGAGATGGCGTCCACCGCGTTGTGGCGGCCCACGTCCTCGGTGAACATCAGCAGCTCGTCGCCGGCGAACAAGGCGCAGCCATGCACCGAACCGGCGGTCTTGTAGATGCTGTCGTGCCGGCGCATGGCGTCGAGCAGGGCGTAGAGTTCGCTCTGGCGGATGCGGGTGCGCGTGTCGATCTCGGTGGTGCCGACCTCGTGCATCAGATCGGCGTACACCGTGCCCTGGCCGCAGCCGGTGGTGACGACGCGTTTGGCCGAACTGCGCAGTGCCAGGTCGGCAATGCCGCCGCGGCTGGTGATGGAACAGGCTTCGACCTCCCAGTCCACCTGCACCGCGGCGATGTCGTCGATCGCGCGCACCAGGCGCTGGTTGCGCAAATAGCCCAGCGCCAGCAGCTCCGGCGCCGCGCCCACGGTCATGAGGGTGACCAGTTCGTGCTTGTCGAGGTAGAGCGTGAGCGGGCGCTCGGCAGGAATATGCACCTGCTGCGGCTCGCCATATTCGTTGCGCACGTCGACCGCGCGCGTCAAATCGACGCGGGCATCGCTGAGCAGGGGCGCGCGCGGCACCCGAGCCCGCGCCGGCAAAGCCGGGGCGGAAGTAGGTTGGGCGGAGTGTGTGTGCATGGGTGTTGCGGATGGGCCGGACAGGGATCGGGCCAGGAAGGGCTTCTGCATACAGGACTGGCCGCGTTTGCATCAGCCCTCAGCCTACCCCCGTGCGAGCATGGTCGCACGGGGCCGGACCAATGTTGACGCGGGCAAGCGCCGCTGGCGACTGCGCGCCGGCTACTTCTTGTCGGCAGATGGCGCCGGCGCCGCTTCAGGAGGGGCATAGGCGAAAGGGCCGGGGTCGACGCAGGCTGGCGTCGCCACCGGCGGTTGGGTCGGCTCGCCCTGCTGCTTGGCATGCGCGTAATAGTCGGCAGCGACCTTGTTCTGAGCCTGGCAAAGCTGGTAGGCGGCGACCTTGTCGCCCCATTTTCCCTTCGCCGCGGCCTCTTCCGCCTTGGCCTTGGCTTCGGGGCTGGGTGGGGGCAGCTTGGCCCAGGCAGCGGCTCCGAGGCTCAGGGCACAACAAACGAGGACGAGATGTGCGGGTTTCATGTGGGCTCCTCAAACTTTCGGCTTGGCCACGGCGATCGGCGCCTGCGCCTTGACACCGCTGCGCTGGGCGGGAATCTTGCCGGCCTTGATGTCGTCCAGCCACAGCGCATGGTGTTGCTTGGCCCAGGCTTCGTCGACATAGCCGGTGCGCATGCCATCGATCGCGCCTTCGGTGCCGATGGTGCCGATGTAGATGTGGCCAAAGGCCATGGCTATCAGCAAAATGGTGGCGCTGGCGTGGATGATTTCAGCCACCTGCATCGCGCCACGGGTGTAAGGAAAGTCGGGCACGAGCCTGTCCAGCACCAGCCCCGAGCCGACCGCGATCAAGCCGAGGGCCAGGACACCGAGCCAGAACCAGATTTTTTCGCCAGCGTTGAAGCGCGCCGCCGGCACCTCGGCGCCGCCGAACATGCCGCCGCCCTTGGCCAGCCAGGCAGGTCCTGCCGGTTTGGCAGGTTGTCGCGAATGAACATGAGCAGCACGATGACCAGGGCGATCCCGAACAGGGGACCGACAAAGTTGTGCAGGGTCTTGAGCGCGTAGCTGAGCCAACCGAACAGGCTGAGGCCGAGCACGGGGAGCAGGAAGAACTTGCCGAACATCATGACGATGCCCGACACCGCCAGGGTGATGAAGCTGTAGGCAAGCGCCCAATGCATGAAGCGCTCGAACGGGATGAAGCGCTCAATGTACGCGCCCGATGAGGGCCTTCCAAACAGAAAAACTTGTCGCGAACAGCCCTATTCCAAGCAGGGGAGCGCGCCAAAAATGGCCCGTGCGAAGCGGGCCGTACTGCGAGGTTCATGCGAGTCTTGTGGCTTCTTTTCAGTGCTTTCAGTCGTGCGCGTAAATGTCGCGGTCCTTGGTCTCCGGCAGGAAGAACAGGCCGATGACGAAGGTTGCGCTGGCGACGATGATGGGATACCACAGGCCGTAGTAGATATTGCCGTTCTGCGCCACCAGGGCGAAGGCGATGGTGGGCAGCAGGCCGCCGAACCAGCCGTTGCCGATGTGATACGGCAAGCTCATCGAGGTGTAGCGGATGCGGGTGGGGAACAGCTCCACCAGGGCCGCAGCGATGGGGCCGTAGACCATGGTGACGTAGATCACCAGCAGCACCAGGATGGCGGTGACCATGGGCTTGTTGATCTTCGCCGGGTCGGCCTTGGCCGGGTAGCCCGCTGCCTTGATGGCTGCGCCGATGTCCTTCTTCAGCGCCGTCTCTTTCTCCTTGAACTCAGGCCCGGGCATGCCCTTGCCGTTGAAGGTCGGGATGACCTGGCTGCCCACCTGGATTTGCGCCACGCCCGTGCCGGCCACGTTGGTGTAGTTCACCGAAGAGGCTGCCAGCATCTGCTTGGCGATGTCGCACGAGCTGGTGAACTTGGCCGTGCCTGTGGGGTTGAACTGGAACGAGCACTCGGCCGGGTCGGCCACCAGGGTCACGGGAGTCCTGGCGAGGGCCTTGGCCAGGTCGGGGTTGGCGGCGTCGGTCAGCGCGTGGAACAGCGGGAAATAGGTCAGCGCAGCCAGCAGGCAACCGGCAAGAATGATGGGCTTGCGGCCGATCTTGTCCGACAGCGAACCAAAGAGCAGGAAGAAAGGCGTGCCGATGAGCAAGGACAGGCCGATGAGCAGATTGGCGGTGATGCCATCCACCTTGAGGGTTTGCGTCAGGAAAAACAGCGCGTAGAACTGCCCCGCGTACCACACCACCGCCTGCCCGGCCACCAGGCCCAGCAAGGCGAGGATGACGTACTTGAGGTTGCCCCATTTGCCGAACGATTCGGTCAGCGGCGCCTTGGAGGTCTTGCCCTCTTGCTTCATGCGCACGAAGGCGGGCGACTCATTGAGCTTGAGGCGAATCCACACCGAGATGACCAGCAGGAAAATGGACACGAGGAAAGGAATGCGCCAGCCCCAGTCGTTGAAAGCGTCCTCGCCCAGCGTGGTGCGCACACCGAGGATGACCAGCAGCGAGAGGAACAGCCCGAGCGTCGCCGTGGTCTGGATCCACGAGGTGTAGGCGCCGCGCTTGCCGCGCGGTGCATGCTCGGCCACATAGGTGGCGGCACCGCCGTACTCACCGCCCAGCGCCAGGCCCTGCAGCAGGCGCAGGGCGATGAGGATGACGGGAGCGGCCACGCCGATGGCGGCGTAGCTGGGCAACAGACCCACGATGAAGGTGGACATGCCCATGATCAGGATGGTGATCAGGAAGGTGTACTTGCGCCCGATCATGTCGCCGAGCCGCCCGAACAGGAGTGCGCCGAAGGGCCGCACGATGAAGCCGGCGGCGAACGCCAGCAGGGCGAAGATGAAGGCCGATCCGGGGTCGAGGCCGGCGAAGAACTTCGTCGCGATGATGGCGGCCAGCGAACCGTAAAGATAAAAGTCGTACCACTCGAACACGGTGCCGAGCGACGAGGCGAAGATGACCTTGCGCTCCTCGCCGGACATCGGACGCGGTGCGGCGTCCAGGGTGATTGCAGCCATCGAACTGTCTCCTCGTTCTGTTGGCGTTCGTGCAAGACGCACGCATCGCATGGGTTTGGGGCGGCTCGCAGCCGGCCTCCATTCGTAACACGACATGCGCTGATGTTACGAAGTGTGAGGATTGTTGAGGTGGCATCTGACCGCTTGCTGACAGCGAGGCGCCAAAAACATCCGGGGATTCCCGGAGTCAACCCGGGGTTCGACACGGCGCAAAGCCCTGCTCGCCGGAGTGCCGGGATGTTGCGCCGAGCCGGCGGACAGCCGCGCCATGGGGCGACGCTCGACTCCGCTCGCCAGCATCGAACCCGCGTCAAACGCCCCAGACGATGGGCTTGTCAGCCTCGAGGCTGCGCTTGAGCAGTTGGATGAAGGGCCAGGCGCGCTGATGCAGCGTAATGGGCTGGGCGCCGCCGGGAGCGGTCGCTGCGGGCTCAGCCGCGGTAGCCGTGCTCGGGTCGGCCTGACCCTCCGCCGCCACGGCGGCTTCCAGCTTGGCGATGGCCTGCGCCATATCGCCAGGCTCGATGATGCCCTGCGGCCCGGCTGGTTTGCCGATGATGGCCAGGATGCGCTCGGCTGGCCCCTGGTTCATGAACAGATCGGAATCGGCTTGGGACTTGAATTTGTAGAGCATGATGGCTGGAATGGGAAGTGGACGGAAAACCCGTTGCCGGGGCGAGGTGCGGTGCGCCAGCAAACCGCCCCGGCGCCAACGCTCAAACCGTTTCGCGATTTTCCAGGCGCTGGGGACCGAGGGGTGTCTGTGTCTTTGGCTTGGCCTGGTTGGCAGCTTGCGTGTAAATGTACCCACGATTGAACGGATATTCACTTTGCGCCGCGCGCAGCGTGGTGGCGGGCTCCTGGCGGGTCTCCACCACGCCATCGGGATGCGAGCCCAGCACCTGGAACAGCGAGATCCAGCCCTGCTCGAAGCCCATGGCCGAGCCGGCGAGGTACAGCCGGTAGGCACGCAGAATCTTCTCGGCATGCGTGCCCAGCGCCTGGCGGGCTTCGGCCTCGTGGGCCTCCAGGGCGTCGAGCCAGTGCCACAGGGTCTGGGCGTAGTGGGGGCGCAGGCATTCGGCGTCCAGCGGCTCCAGGCCACCGCGGGCCAGGGTGTCGAGCATGACGCTCACATGCACGAGCTGGCCGCCGGGGAAGATGTACTTCTCGATGAAGTCGCCCATGCCGCCGGCAAGCTGGGGGTTGTCGGTGCCGCCGGCGGTGATGCCGTGGTTCATCACCAGGCCGCCGGGCTTGAGCAGGCGGCGAATCTTGGCGAAGTACAGCGCCAGGCTGGGCCGGCCGACGTGTTCGCACATGCCCACCGAGGCCACTTTGTCGTAGGGCTGGGATTCATCGACGTCACGGTAGTCCTGCAGCAGCATCTTGACGCGCCCCTGCAGCCCCTTGTCTTCGATCAGGCGGTTGACGTAGGCGTACTGGTTCTTCGACAGGGTGATGCCGGTGGCCTGCACGCCGTAGTGCTCGGCGGCCCACAGCAGCAGGC
The DNA here is from genome assembly GCF_900089495.1 of Thiomonas sp. X19. NCBI lineage: Bacteria > Pseudomonadati > Pseudomonadota > Betaproteobacteria > Burkholderiales > Thiomonas > Thiomonas sp. X19. The sequence goes on from NZ_LT605203.1 coordinate 60,929, forward strand.
CGCCCCAGCCGGCGCCGATGTCGATGAAGCGCTCGCCGGGCTTGAGCAGGAGCTTCTTGCAGATGTGGTCGAGCTTGGCTTCCTGGGCTGCAGCCAGGCTCATGCCGGGCTGGGCGAAGTAGGCGCAGGAGTAGACGCGCCGGGGGTCGAGCCACAGGGCGTAGAAATCGTCGCAGACGTCGTAGTGGCGCTGGATCTGGGCGGCGTCCTTGGCCCGGCTGTGGTGGCTGCGCTCCCACAGGCTGCGCTGCACGCGGCCGAGCAGGCGGGGCAGGAAGCTGGCGGACTCGCGGGTGGGGTCGGTGCCGAGCAGCGCGGGGGCGACGGCCATCAGGTCGCGCAGCCGGCCTTCGATCTCGAGACGGCCTTCGACATAGTCCTCGGCCAGACGGCCGATGGCGCCTTGCGCCAGGTGCATGAGGGCGCGCATATCGCGCACCACCAGGCGCAGTCGGGGCTGCGCGGCACCAATGCGCTGCCCCCCCGGAAGCTGCACGGAGCACGGCAGCGGCAGGTTGGCCAGGCGCTGCTCTGCCGGCTGCAACAGGAGACGGTGGGACCAGGACATGACGCATTCCTCCAGGGACAGGTCGTGCGGCAACCCCGCACCGGCAGACTCGGCCCGTACTTGGCGGGCGCGATGCGTGTTTCGATTGTGCCGCATCTCTGGTGGCGCTGCAGCACACGTCGGCGGTGCGCGCCCGACGCGCCGGCAGCCCCCTCTCAAGAAACAAAATGGGTTGAAGGCCGGTTTCATGCTGGCACCGGGTTTGGATGGATCTGGAAGCCAAGGGCAGCGGCGCGGCGCTTGAGGGCGACGATTGAGCGCTCGCGCTGCTGATCTTCATAGCGCTGCTGGCCTTGATCGACGAACGCCTCGCCACGCGTCAGCATGAAATACACCATGCGCGCCAGCTTGTGCGCGGTGGCGGTATTGGCACGCGGCTTGTCCATGCGGCCCGACAAGCGGCGGTAGAACGCGCCGAGGGCCGAGTCGCTGTGCGACAGGCTCATCGCGGCCATCTTCAGCGCCTGCCTGACCCGATTGGCGGATCGCCGGGTCTTGGCTGACAGCACCTTGCCGCCGCTGATCTTCGTGCCCGGACACAGCCCCAACCAAGAACAGAAGTGCTTGACGTTGGCAAAGCGACTCAGGTTGGGGCCGACCTCCGAGAGGATCTTCATCACCGCAGCCAGACCCAGGCCGTTGATGCGCGTGAGATCGACGCCGGCCCAGTTGGCCAGAATCTGGCGTGCGTCGAACTGCGCGCGCAGCTTGCTGCCTGCACGAGGCGTCTTGCCCAGATCGACCTTGGCCGCGCCAAGCTGGCTCAGCAGTCCTTGCAGCTTGGCGTCGCATTCGCCCAGGTGCCGGGCAATGTCGTCATACATCGCCAGCGCCTGGCGCAGCACGAACAGGTGCTCATCGCGCCAATTGCCCGTCAAGGCCTTGGCAATCTCCGTCTCACTGGCCTTGACACGAGCGTTGCGATACCGGGCCAGCGTCTTGGGGTCGCGCTCGCCAGCGACGATGGCGCGGATGATGGCTTGTCCCGTCAGTCCCATGACATCGGTCAGAACCTCGGTGAGCTGGATGTTCATCTGCACCAGCGCCTTTTGCATGCGCTGCACCCAACTGGCCTGCTCGGCCAAGAGCACGTCGCGCTGACGGGCCACGGCACGCACCACACAGACCTCATCGGTCGGGCGGAACGCCGCGCGCAAGAACCCCAGGCTCATCAACTTCTGCAACCACTGGCAGTCCTGCACATCGCTCTTGCGCCCAGGCACATACTTCATCTGCCGCGCATCGACCAAAAACACCGTCAAGCCGCGTTGCTCCAGCACCTCGAACACCGGGATCCAGTACACCCCGGTGGACTCCAGCGCCACGGTGTCGACCCCACACGCGAGCAGCCAGTCGGCCATGGCGTGCAGATCGTCGGTCATCGCACCGAACTCGCGCACCGGTTCGTCGCAGGCTTGCCGGGGTACCGCCACCCAGTGGCTCGACCCTCCTACGTCGATACCCGCCGCGTTGGGGAAGACCAGATCATCATCTCGCTTGCGCATCGCCATCGTTTGCTCCAAGATTGTCAACGAACGGCAGCGCCATGGGAGTCGTCGAATTCGACTCGATCTCTCAAACGGGATGCACATCGCTGTGCTCACCACTGTCGCCGACGATTCCCGGACCATGCTCACGAGCGGGCTCACCTCACGGCGTCCTACAACGCCGCAGGCTCGCACCAATGACTTGTCGGTCATCTCGGCACTGCCGTTCACCTTGTAGCCCAAAGATCGTTTCTTCGCGAACGCCGGGCGCCCCCAGGGGCTTGGGATGCTCATGAGAAAACGCACCGCCCCCCGAAGTTTTCTCATCCCCCTCGGGAGGCCTGAAGCGAAGCGGCAGGTCTGGGGGCGCGCACCGGCCGGGAGAACTTTCGCGCCGTCCAACACGACGAAGGCTGGATTGTGGAACCGCAGCGCTCAGCCCGCCGGCAGGCCGTTGGCCTGGCGCACATGGGCGGCGAGCAGGGCGCGCAGGGTGTTGCGGGCGTGGCTGTAGGCCTGGCTCGCAGGGCCTTGCGGCGCGGCGGCGAGCACTGCCAGGCGGGCGCGCTCCAGCGCGTCGCCCCGCAGATTCTGCGCGGCGAGGTAATGGCCCAGGGCACAGGGCACGTGGACGAAGCGATGCAGCAGGTCGGGCCAGGGCGCGAGGGCGCCGAGCTGGGCCTCCCACAGCAGATAGGCGGCGTAGGCGCCCAGGGCGGTGCGCGGTTGCTGCGGGTCGAGGTCGAGTCGCCAGCGGGCCGCCCAGGCCGGTATTTCGGCCGCGGGCATGGGCCGGGCGATGCCCCAGCCCTGACCGAAATCGGCGCCGAGCAGGGCAGCGGCCTCGATCAGCCCCGGGGTCTCCAGCCCTTCGACCGTGACCGGAATGTTCAGGTCCTGACTGAGCCGTGCCAGGTGGCGGATGAAGTCCAGCGCCTTTTGCGGCGCCAGCGTGGCACGGCGCACCAGGCCCTGGTCGATCTTGACCTCGTCGAACGCCAGGCTGTCCAGGCGCAGCAGCGAGCTGTAGCCGGAGCCGAGGTCGTCCTCGGCCAATTGCACGCCCAGGGCCTGCAGCCGCGCCATCAGTGGCTCGCGCACGGTGGCTTCGCCCAGTTCGCCGCTTTCGAGCAACTCCAGGGTCAGGCGTGCGGGCGGCACGCCGCTGGTGTGCAACTGGGTCTGCACCACGCGCACGAAGGCGGGGTCGCTCAGACCCTGCGGCGGCAGGTTGATGGATACGCCCAGATCCAGCCCCTGCGCCGCCCAGGTGCGCTGCGCGGCGAGCGCCTGTTGCAGGCCGAGTTCGAACAGCAGCAGCAACTGGCGCGCATCGAACGCGGGCAGGAATTCCGCCGGGCCGATGAGCCGACCGCCATCGGTCTCGCGCAGGCGCGCCAGGGCTTCGCATTTCACTGGCAGGCCGCTGCGCAGATCGACCACCGGCTGCATCAGCATCTGCAGCGCGCCGCTCTCCAGGCCCAGGCGGTAGAGCCGGCGGCTTTGATAAGGAATGACGCGGCTGCCCGCCAGCCCGCGCGACAGCGCCAGGCTCAGGCTGCGCTGCACATGCCCGAGCAAGGGGCGGCGCATCGGCGCGCTGAAATAGCCCGGCCAGGCAGCGTACAGGTCGACCATGGCAAAGGGTTGGCCATCGGCGTCGAGCAAGGGAATGGCGACGTTGCTGCGAATGCCCAGCGCCCGCGCCTCCTCGCGCCAGGGGGCGATGCGCGGGTCGGTGGCGTAGGAGACGACATGCTGCGGCTGCCCGCTGCGCCAGGCCAGCCCGGAAGCGCCGGCGCCGATGGCTTGGTCGGCATGCACGCCGACCGGCTGCGCCTGACCCTGCGCCACGCGCCGCACATAGGACTCGAAGCCGTCACCGCGCACCACCTCGAACTGCAGATGGCCGTCGGCATCGGGCCGCCCCAGTGTGGCGGCCACCATGCCGTCCAGTTCATGCAGGGCATCGAGCGCGCCGGCGGCCAGGTCCGGTGGCGCCAGTCCGTGCGCCAGCAAGTCGTCGAGCCGTGCCATGGCATCAACCTGCTGCGCCTCGACCGCCTGGTGCGCCACGACCTGATCGTGCAGATCCTGCATCAAGCGCTGGCCGAGCACCAAGCGGGCGGCCTCGCGCGCCGAAGCGTCGAGGGTTTGCGCGGCGCGTTGCAGACCTCGCAGCATGAGGTCTTGCAACAGCGCGGTTCCGCGCACCAGCCAGGCGACCGGCACCCCGGTCATCGCACGCATGCGCCCGGCATGCATGGACGCCACGCGCACCGCATCGGCCTGGCTGGCCGGGTCGAGCAGCAGGCGCAGATGCGTGGCCTGGTGCCGCGCGAGCGCGGCGAAATCGTCCTCCCCGAACAGCGCCAGCAAGTTCGCCGGCCCTTCGAGCAGCCGCAATTGGGCATAGAAGGCGTCGACCCACGGCCCGACCTGCTCGATCAGCGCAGGGGCCACGGCGCGCAAGCAGGCGTCGGCCTCGGGGCCATAGGCGGCCGGCAGATCGGAGCGCGTGGATGCGGCGGATGGGGGCATGGGCCGAATGATGGATGCGCATCGCGGCATGCGTCAACGACTTTCCCACGGAATATCGCGCCGAGCTCCGATGCATGCGGATTCACGGACGCGCTCATGCCCCTGCGCAGGCATTGCAACACGCGCTTACAACCTTCGCATCCGGGCATGCGCCGCGTGTCGGCAGCGCTCAGGCGCTGCCGTTATGCCAACCACGCGGAAAGGCTCGCCGAGTTGCACGAGCCGCCCGCCAAGCCCCTCGACCCTTTTCGCGACCGCCCACGATGCAAGCGCCTGCCGTTGAGTTTTCATCCCAGCGCACTCCGGTACGCCGTGCCGCCACGCTCCTCGCCTTCACCTTGCTCGCAGGCTGCGCGGCGCATGCCCAGACGCAAGCGACCGCACAGCTCGCGGCGAGGCCGCAGCCCATGCAGCCTGCGGCCTCGGGCGCGCTGGATGCCGCGGCCCGCGCCCATGCGGTGGCCTTTCTCGACCGCATCGGCTGGGGCGCCGAAGCCGCGCAACTGCAAACCCTGCAGCGCCTGGGCGCCGCGCGCTATCTCGATGCGCAGTTGCGCCCCGACCCCGATCCGGCGCTGCCGCCCGAGGTGCAAGCCCAGCTCGCTGCTCTGGCGGTGGACCGGCCGCTCGCCGCACTCGTCCCCCCGCTGGCACGCGCCCAGCGGGCACTGTTCCTGAGCAAGCGCGAGGGTGGCGACGACGCGACGCAAGCGCAGGCGCGACTGAAAGCGATCCAGGCCGGCAAGAACCAGCTCACCCAGCAGGCCATGGCGCAGCAACTGTTGCTGGCGGTGTACGCCCCCAACCAGTTGCAGCAGCGGCTCACCTGGTTCTGGCAGAACCATTTCAACGTCTTCCGCGGCGGCAATATCGGGCCGATGATGGCGGACTACACCCAGCGCGTGATTGCGCCGCACGCGCTCGGGCCTTTCCGCGATCTGCTGCAGGCCACCATGTTCTCGCCGCAGATGCTGCTGTATCTGAACAACGCGCAAAACGCGCGCGGCCATGTCAACGAAAACTACGCCCGCGAGGTGATGGAACTGCACACCCTGGGTGTGGGCGCCGGCTACACCCAGGCGGATGTGACCAACCTGGCGCGCGTGCTCACGGGCCTGGGCGTGGACCTGGCCGACCGCCCCGTGCGTGTGCGCCCTGCCCTGCGCGATGAGCTCTGGCAGCGCGGCCTGGTGGTGTTCAACCCCGCGCGCCACGACCCCGACCCCAAGCTGGTGCTGGGCCAGACCCTGCATGGGCGCGGGCTGGACGAGATCGAGCGGGTCATCACCCTGCTGGCTGACGACCCGGCCACGGCGCGGCATGTGAGCTTCGAGCTGGCGCAGTACTTCGTTGCCGACCATCCCGACCCGGTGATGGTGAACGCGATGGTGCGCACCTGGGCGCAGACGAACGGCGACATCGCCGCCGTGCTGCGCACCATGTTCACCAGCCCGCAATTCGCCGCCAGCTTGGGCGCGCCGCAGTTCAAGGACCCGATGCGCTATGTGGTGTCGGCGGCGCGCGCGAGTCTGCATGGCCGCGTCATCACCAACCCGCAGCCGCTCATCGGCATGCTCGACAAGCTGGGCGAGCCGTTGTACGGCCGGCAGACGCCCGACGGCTATCCACTCAACAGCGGCGCCTGGGACAGCCCGGGGCAACTGACCACGCGCTTCGAGGTGGCGCGGTGGATGGGCAGCGGTGCACCCGCCTTGTTCGGCCCGCCGCCGCCCTTCCTGCGCATGGACGCGACGATGGATGCCGCCGACACCATGGGCGGCATGAGCGGCATGGCCGCTGCCATGCCGCAAACCAACACAGCACCACGTCCAGGCCCCCACCTGCCCCCGCCCGACCTCGCCCGCAGCGCCGTGTTCCTCGCCGCCGAGCCGACCTTGAGCCGTGCCACGCTGCAGGCCTTGGCTCAGGCCGACCAGCGCGTGAGCTGGAACGCGCTGTGGCTGTCCTCGCCCGAATTCATGAACGACTGAGCGCCAAGGAGACTGCAATGCAACGTCGCCACTTTCTCCAAGCCGCTGCCGCCGCCACACTCGCCGCGCCGATGAGCCGGCTATGGGCCGCACCCGCGCCGGGCGGCCCCAAGTTCATCCTGGTGTTCCTGCGCGGCGCTTACGACGCCACCAATCTGCTCGTGCCCTACACCAGCGACTTCTATTACGAGTCGCGCCCGCATATCGCCGTACCGCGGCCGGCAAGCAGCACGGAAGGCGGACCGGACGGCGCCATCCGGCTCGACGCCGACTGGGCGCTGCACCCGGCATTGCGCGAAAGCATGCTGCCGCTGTGGCAAGCCGGGCAACTCGCCTTCGTGCCTTTCGCCGGCACGCGCGACATGACCCGCAGCCACTTCGAGACGCAAGACCACATCGAACTCGGCCAGGGCCCGCAAACCCGCGACTTCAACGACGGTTTTCTCAACCGCCTGGTGCGGCAACTCGGCGGCCGCGCCCAGCCCATGGCCTTCACCGCGCAACTGCCGCTGTCGCTGCGCGGTGCCGAGCGCGTGCCCAATATGGCCATGGGCCAGGTGGGCCGCAGCGGCATCGATGCGCGCCAGCAAGAGCTGCTGGAGCGCATGTGGGGCGGCACCGCGCAGGGCGCCTCGGTGCGCGAGGGTTTTGCCGTGCACGCCACGGTGATGCGCGACATGCAGGCGCAAGGCTGGGAGGCCGAGATGGTGGCCGCCAGCCGCGGCGCCATCAATCCGCGCGGCTTCGTGGCCGAGGCCACGCGCGTGGGCGGATTGATGCGCGCCAGCTTCGACCTCGGCTTCATCGACGTCGGCGGCTGGGACACACATGTGAACGAAGCCGGCGCCAACGGCGCCCAGGGGCAGTTGGCCGACAAGCTCGGTGCCCTCGGCCAGGGTTTGGCGGCCCTGGCGCAGGCCATGGGCCCGGCCTGGCGCGACACCACCGTGGTGGTGCTGAGCGAATTCGGCCGCACCTTCCGCGAAAACGGCAACCGCGGCACCGACCACGGCCATGGCACGGTGTACTGGGTGCTGGGCGGCGCGGTGCGCGGCGGGCGCATCGCCGGCGAGCAGGTAGCGCTGTCGCCGGCCACGCTCAACCAGAACCGTGATGACCCGGTGCTCACCGAAGACCGCGCCCTGCTCGGCGGCCTGTTCGCCCGCCTGTGGGGGCTGAGCCCCGGGCAGTTGCAGGCGGTGTTCCCCGGCAGCCAGCCGGTGGATTTGCGTCTGGTCTGAAGGCGGGAAGGGGCCACGCGCGTGCATGGACGCCATAGTCCCGGGCGACCTCCGCCATAGCGCAACGCTGGTGCTGCATGTCTGCGTCAACGCAAATCGGCGTCGAGCGGACTTGCGTAAGCTTGCACCACGCCAACCGGAGATCGCCATGGCCGAAGAAGCCCAACCCAGCGTCACCCTGCGCCAGCAGCAGGCCTACCAGTTCGACATCAGCTTCAGCCCCGACATGCCGCAGCATGTGCTGTCCGACGAGCCGGCGCCGCTGGGCGCAGGCGCCGGTCCATCGCCTGCGCATCTGCTGCTGGCGGCGGTGGGCAATTGCATGAGTTCGAGCCTGTATTTCGCGCTGGCCAAGTTCAAGAACGACCCAGGCGGCATCACCACCACGGCGCGCGGCGAGATTGGCCGCAACCCGGCCGGGCGGCTGCGCGTGTTGCACATCGCGGTGGACATCCGCATGGGCGCCGCGGCCGCCAGCCTCAATCACCTGGAGCGCATCCTCGACCAGTTCGAGCAGTTCTGCACCGTGGGCGAAAGCGTGCGCCAGGGCATCCCCATCACCGTGTCGGTGTTCGACGGCGGCGGGCAGCAACTCAAGTGAGCAGGAACAATGGCGTCCTTGCCAGGCGCTGCAATGGTCCGCTGCCCCTGGCCTGATCGACGCCCCAACTTCCCTGCGACACATCGACCGACCACTGCCCCGCCATGACCCATCCCGACCCCGCCGCATCCCCCGCAACTTCCACCACCGCACCCGCCCCGGCATCACCCGCCCCGGCCTCCGGCTTCGGCGACGCCAGCAGCATGTGGGACGCCCGCTTCGCCCAGCCCGGCCTGCTGTTCGGCGCCACAGCCAACGCCTTCCTGCTGCGCGAGGCGCAGCGCATGGCGCCGCGCAGCCGCGTGCTCAGCGTGGCGGACGGCGAGGGCCGCAACTCCATCTGGCTGGCCGAGCAAGGCCATGCCGTCACCGCCTTCGACCTCTCCCCCGTGGCCGTGACCAAGGCCCGCGCCTGGGCCGCCGAGCGTGGCCAGAGCCTCGACTTCCGTGTCGCCGGCGTGGACGACTGGGCCTGGACGCCGCACGCCTACGACGCCGTCGCCGCCATCTTCGTGCAATTCGCCGACCCCGCCATGCGCGCGCGCCTGTTCGCCGGCATGTGGCAAACCCTCAAGCCCGGCGGCATCCTGCTGCTGCAGGGCTACACGCCGAAGCAGCTCGACTACCGCACCGGCGGCCCCGGCAAGCTGGAGCATCTCTACACCACGCCCATGCTGCGCGAACTGCTGCCGCAGGCCGACTGGCTGCTGCTGCGCGAACACGAAGACACCCTGCATGAAGGCCCGGGTCACGCCGGCATCTCGGCGCTGATCGACGCCGTGGCGCGCAAGCCGGCCTGAGGCAAGGCCGCCCGCAGGATGTCGAGGTCGATGCGCTGCCCCTCGGTGCCTGATTCAAGGTGGCGCAACGGTGATGGAGATGGGGTCGTTCCTGCGGCGAACGGACTGTGAGGGGCGGGGTTGAGTGCGTCGGTGGCGGCGTTGACGCCGTAGACAGGGAACCTGTCCTGTGCCTGGGCAGCCAGGGCCCGAACGATGCCGAGGCGAAAGTCGGCATCCTGGTCGCAGGGTGCGATGATCTCGGCCGCCGGGATGACCCGGGGTTCGCAATCATCCTCGCAGCGAGCCGAGTCAGGGTGCCGTCCCGTTTCGGAAAAGATGGCAATCTCGCCGAAGAACTGGCCGGGCAAGCGTTCCCTGTTCGATTCGGCCAGTTTCACCCGCCCGCGCACGATTCGAACCATCGCGTGCGCAACGTCACCCTTGTGGCGCAGCCATTGCCCTCGCGTGGCGTGCTCGACACGCTCGTCCGCCAACCCGCGAGCAGCCGATGAAGGACCGCGTGCCTCGGCACACGCCCTGCCGGACGAGGACTTGATCTGACTGAGGCGATGGATGTTCAAGGGCGGCAGCGCGCCATGCAGCCTCGCCGGCGTCAGTCCGAGACGGCCGGCGATGACTTTCTTCACTGTCGCCGTTGAGCAGTTCCGGGACGAGGCGGCGCTCGGCCGGCGTGAGCGGCTCTGCGCACAGCCCCAGCCCGTGCGCAGACAGCAACTGGCGGTAGAACCACCTGATGCCGCGCAGCGCTTCGGACGCACGCGCGATGTCGGTTGGCAACACCCATACAAAAAACCCAGCATTTACGCTGGGTTGAAAGTCAAGTGCTACAGAACTTATGACGGTAGCGTCTAGAACGGAATGTCGTCGTCCATGTCGTCGAAATTCCCCGCCGGTTTGCTGGCTGCAGGCGCCGGGGCGCGGCTGGGTGCGGCACGGCCGGAGGCAGCCTCACGGCTGCGGCTGTGACTGCCTTCGTCATCGCCACCACCGCCGCCTCCACCCCCACCCCCTTCACGGCCGCCGAGCAGCTGCATTTCGGTGGCGACGATGTCGGTGGTGTAGCGCTCGATGCCGTCCTTGTCGGTGTATTTGCCATATTTCAGACGGCCTTCCACGTACACCGGGCGGCCTTTTTTCAGGTACTCACCGGCAATTTCCGCCAGGCGGTCGTAGAACACCACGCGGTGCCATTCGGTTTCTTCCTTTTTCTCGCCGGCCTTGTCTTTCCACTGCCGCGTGGTGGCAATGGCGACGTTGCACACCGCCGCGCCCGAAGGGGCGTAGCGAATTTCGGGGTCACGGCCGAGGTTGCCGATGAGGATGACTTTGTTGACGGAGGCCATAGCGAATCCTGATGCAGGGTAAGTTGCCCGCGCGGCGGGTTTTTGCCGACGGCGCGCACGGCCGCCGGGATGTCGGGGAGCAAGGATAGCGCCAAGCAGCGCCGCGCCACCCAAGCGCCGGCCTGACGCGGTTGCTGTGGACCAGCCTGGTCGAGCCAGCGCAGCAGCGCAGGCATGCGGCGCGGGTCAATCAGCCAGCCTCGGCGGGCTCGGGCATCATGTGGCGCGGCGCTGGCGGGGTGATCGTCAGGGACACCAGCAGCCACACCATGGCCAGCAGCGCAGCGGCCAGGAACACCGCCTCGCGGCTGAAGTTCTGCGCCAGAAGACCACCGGTGGCGCCACCGGCGAACAGCCCGAGCGACTGCCCGGTGTTGTAGAAGCCCATGGCCAGGCCCTTGCGGCTGGGCGGCGCGGTGCGCGACACCAGCGAGGGCAGCAGCGCCTCCATCACATTGAAGGCGAGGAAGAAGAAGAACAGCGCGGCGATCAGCCCCAGCGGATGCTTGTAGCCAAGGGCGAAGCCCACCATGGTCAGCACCAGCAGCGCCACGGAACCGACGAACACCGGTTTCATATAGCCGTATTTCTCGGCCCAGATGATGCCGGGAATGGCCAGGGCGAAGGACATCAGCGTGACGGGCAGGTAGACCATCCAGTGGTGCAGCAGCGGAATGCCGGCGTACTTCACCAGGGCGACCGGGACCACCACGAACATGCTGACCTGCAGGAAATTGACCACGAAGATGGAGAAGTTCAGCTTGATGAGCGCGGGCGTGAGCACGGCGCGCGCCCAATGGCCTTGCAACTCCTCGGCGCTGCGCACCATGGGGGCGCTGGGCACGACCCAGATGACCACGGCAATCGCCAGCAGCGCCAGGATGCCGGTGAGATTGAACATGCCGGGGACGGAGATGGCGTGGTAGATGGGCGGCCCGAAGATGAGCGAGACGATGAAGGACAGGCCGATGGTCATGCCGACCATGGCCATGGCCTTGGTGCGATGCTGCTCGCGGGTGGAGTCGGCGATCATGGCCGAGATGGCGGCGGAAATCGCCCCGGCGCCCTGGATGGCGCGGCCGGCGATGATGAGATGAAGGTCGTTGCTATGCCCGGCGACGAAGGAGCCGATGGCGAAGATGATCAGCCCGAACACCATCACCGGCTTGCGCCCGAAATGGTCGCTGGCCATGCCGAAGGGAATCTGCATCAGCGCCTGGGTCAGGCCGTACACCCCGAGGGCGAGCCCGACCAGCAGCTTGTCGTGGCCCTGCGGCAGGGTCTGGGCATACACCGCGAACACCGGCAGGATGAAAAACAGCCCCAGCATGCGCAGGCCGTAGATGGAGGCCAGGGTGAGGCTGGCGCGGCGCTCCAGCGAGGTCATGCCGGAGGGCAGTGGCGGCACGGAAGTGGCTTGGTTGTTGGTGGTGGTGGTGGCGGACATGGGGTGATGGGGGTGAGGCGACGAGGCCACCAGGAGAGCGGAGCGGCCTGCCGGTCGGCGGCGGTTCGGGCGCGGCTGTGGGCTCAGGGGGCGCGACGCCGAAACGGGGTGCAGGCAGGATTTTCGCCCAGTCCACCCATACGCGTGGTCCGAGTGGTCGGGAAATTCCCCTTTTTTACAGCTCGTTGCATGTATTGAGCGCTTGCAGCGGGGCCAAGCTGCGCCCGATCAAATGTCCCCAGGCCGCTGCGCACAGCGCTTGCTGCTCAGCCGCAAGGGTGCGCGGGGAGGGCCTGCGCGCCTATAGTTGCATGTTGTCCCGCCCTGACGCCATGAACGCCCAAGACCGCCTCGCCCTCATCGCCCCGCAGTCCGCCACGCCGCCGCACGGCGCGCCGGCCGAGGCAGAAACGGCGCCATCGACGCCGCCGCCGGAGGCGGCTTGCATTCGCGTGCGCGGGGCGCGCACCCACAACCTGAAAAACATCTCGCTCGACATTCCGCGCAACCAGCTCGTGGTCATCACCGGACTGTCGGGTTCGGGCAAGTCCTCGCTGGCGTTCGACACGCTCTATGCCGAAGGCCAGCGGCGCTATGTGGAAAGCCTCTCGGCCTATGCGCGGCAGTTCTTGCAGCGCATGGACAAACCCGACGTGGACGTGATCGAGGGCCTGGCGCCGGCCATTTCCATCGAGCAGAAGTCCGCCAGCCACAACCCGCGCTCCACCGTGGGCACCGTCACCGAGATTTACGACTACGTGCGGCTGCTGTGGGCGCGCGCCGGCACGCCGCATTGCCCCAACCATCCCGAGCAGGCCTTGCAGGCGCAGACCGTGTCGCAAATGGTGGATGCGCTGATGGCGCGCCCGCCGGGGCGGAAACTGGCACTGCTGGCCTCGGTGGTGGACGGGCGCAAGGGCGGCCATGCCGAGTTGCTGGCGGCGCTGCGGGCGCAGGGCTATGTGCGCTTTCGCGTCGATGGCGTCGTCGTCGAGGCCGAGCACCTGCCGCCGCTGGACGATGGCAGCCGGCACGACGTGGAAGTGGTGGTGGACCGCGTGAAAACCGGCGGCGACATTCGCCAGCGCCTGGCCGAAAGCCTGGAAGCCGCGCTGCGCCTGAGCGACGGCCGCGCCATTGCGCTCGACCTGGACAGCGGCGCGGAGCAGAGCTTCAACAGCCGCTTCGCCTGCCCCATTTGCGCCACCGCCCTGCCCGAGCTGGAGCCGCGGCTGTTCTCCTTCAACAACCCGGTGGGCGCCTGCCCGCGTTGCGACGGCCTGGGGCAACTGGACGTGTTCGACGCCGCGCTGGTGGTGGCCCATCCCGAGCTGAGCCTGGCCAGCGGCGCGATCCGCGGCTGGGACCGGCGCAACCGCTTCTACTACGAGCAGTTGCAGGCGCTGGCGATGCACGACGGGTTCAACCTCGACACCGCGTTCGAGCAACTGCCAGACGCCGCGCGCCAGCGCCTGCTGCATGGCACGGGCAGCGAGGCCATCGCCTTCACCAGCCTGGACCCCAAGGGCAAGGCGGTGAGCCGCAAGCATCCGTTCGAAGGTGTGCTGCCGAACCTGGAACGGCGCTGGCGCGAGACCGACACGGTGGCGGTGCGCGAAGAGCTGTCGCGCCTGCGCAGCGTGCATGTCTGCCCCGACTGTGGCGGCAGCCGGCTCAAGCGCGAAGCGCGGCTGGTGCGCGTAGGCGGCCTGGCGCTGCCCGAGCTGGGACGCATGACGCTGAAGCAGGCGCAGACCTGGTTCGACGCGCTGGCGCTGGAAGGCGCCAAGGCCGAGATCGCAGCGCGCATCGTGCGCGAAATCGCCACCCGGCTGCGCTTTCTCAACGACGTCGGCCTGAGCTATCTGACCCTGGAGCGCAGCGCCGACACGCTCTCGGGCGGCGAGGCGCAGCGCATTCGCCTGGCGTCGCAAATCGGCTCCGGCCTGACCGGGGTGATGTATGTGCTCGACGAGCCCAGCATCGGCCTGCACCAGCGCGACAACGACCGGCTCATCGCCATGCTCAAGCGCCTGCGCGACCTCGGCAACAGCGTGCTGGTGGTGGAGCACGACGAAGACATGATCCGCGCCGCCGACCACGTCATCGACATGGGCCCGGGTGCCGGCGTGCATGGCGGCGTGGTGGTGTCACAGGGCACCGCGGCGCACATCACGCACGACCCGGCCTCGCTCACCGGCGCCTATCTGTCCGGGCGCAAGCGCATCGCCCCCGGCGGCAGCCGCTGCCCGCCGGGCGAGCACTGGCTGGAGCTGAGCGGGGCGCGCGGCAACAATCTGCAGGACGTCACCGCGCGCATTCCGCTGGGCCTGTTCACGGCGGTGGCCGGCGTGTCCGGCTCGGGCAAATCCACCCTGGTGAACGACACGCTGTACGCCGCCTGCGCCGCCGCACTGAATGGCGCCCACACCGAGCCCGCGCCGTTCGACGCGCTGCATGGACTGGAGCGGTTGGACAAGGTCATCGCCGTCGATCAATCGCCGCTGGGCCGCACGCCGCGCAGCAACCCGGCCACCTACACCGGCCTGTTCACGCCGCTGCGCGAGCTGTTCGCCCAAACCAATGTGTCGCGCGAGCGCGGCTACGACGCCGGGCGCTTTTCCTTCAACGTGAAAGGCGGGCGCTGCGAAGCCTGCCAGGGCGACGGCCTGGTGAAGGTGGAGATGCATTTCCTGCCCGACCTGTATGTGCCGTGCGACGTCTGCCACGGCAAGCGCTACAACCGCGAAACCCTGGACGTGACCTGGCATGGGCTGAACATCGCCCAGGTGCTGGACCTCACCGTGGACCAGGGGCTGGAGCATTTCAGCGCGCTGCCGGCGATCGCCCGCAAGCTGCAAACCTTGCAGGAAGTGGGCTTGGGCTATATCCGCCTCGGGCAGAGCGCCACCACCTTGTCGGGCGGCGAGGCGCAGCGCGTCAAGCTGGCGCTGGAACTCTCCAAACGCGACACCGGCCGCACCCTCTACATCCTCGATGAGCCCACCACCGGTCTGCACTTCGCCGACATCGACCTGCTGCTCAAGGTGCTGCTGCGCCTGCGCGATGCCGGCAACACCATCGTCGTCATCGAGCACAACCTCGACGTCATCGCCAGCGCCGACTGGGTTCTCGACCTCGGCCCCGAGGGCGGCTCGGGCGGTGGCCGCATCGTCGCCGCGGGAACGCCGGCGGCGCTGGTGGACAGCAGCGAGTCGCTCACCGGGCGCTACCTCGCACGCCTGCTGCGGCAGCAGGCCGCGGCCTGAGGCGCGCTGCGCCATTGCCGCCGGTCGCCATGAGCCCGCATGAGGCTGCCGACTCCCTGCACCGCGGCCTGGGTGGCGCCTGGACGCTGCAGGCGTTGAACACCAGCAACTTTTGCGACACCTAGCAGGCGCGCGACGGCGGCGGCGCGCGCCTGTTCGTCAAGACTGCGGCCGCGAATGCCGCAACCCTGTTGCGCGCCGAGGGCGAGGGCCTGCTCAGCATGGCCGCCACCCACACCATCGCCGTGCCCAGGCTGGCTGCATTCGAGGCCTCCGCTGCCGGGGCCATGCTGGCGCTGGACTGGCTGGACTTCGCCGCGCCCGACCCCGGCTTCGGCGCGCGCCTGGGCGAACGCCTCGCCGCGCTGCATGCCTGGCCGCAGCCACGCTTCGGCTGGGAGCACGACAACTACATCGGCGCCACCCTGCAGCGCAACGGCTGGACCCTGGCCGACACTCTGGCCGACTGGATCGGCTTCTGGCGCGACAAGCACCTGGTGCCGATGCGCGCGGCGCTGGCGCGGCGAGGCGCGGGCATCGCCTTGCTGGAGGAGGTGGACGCGGTGGGCGACAGCCTGCTGACGCTGTTCGCCGACGGCCACCAGCCACGCCCCAGCCTGATTCACGGCGACTTGTGGAGCGGCAACCGGGCCATGCTGGCCAACGGTGAGCCGGTGATCTACGACCCCGCCGTGTCGGTGTCGGACGCCGAGGCGGAACTGGCGATGATGGAGCTGTTCGGCAGCCCGCCGGCCGGGTTCTGGCCCGCTTACCAGGCCGGCTTCGCGCTGCACGAGGGCTATGTGCGGCGGCGCGGGCTGTACCAGCTCTACCACCTGCTCAACCACGCCCTGCTGTTCGGCGGCGGCTATGCCCAGCAAGCCCTGCGCTGCGCCCGCGCCCTGCGCTCCACCATGTCCTGACTGTGCGCCGCTCAAGGCAGCAAACCATGGGCCTATGCGACGTGACATCTGCACACAATCGCCCGGCCCGCGAGAATTCTGGATGGACCACCCGCATGGTGCGGGCCACAACCTGACGGAGACCTTCTTCATGGGCAAGATCATCGAACTCGACACGACCGACGGACAACACCTGAGCGCCTACCTGGCCGAGCCCGGCGGCCCATCGAAAGGCGGCATCGTCGTCGTGCAGGAAATTTTCGGCGTCAACGCGCACATTCGCAGCGTGGCCGACCGCTACGCGCAAGCCGGCTACACCGCCATCGCCCCGGCGGTGTTCGACTCCGCGGAAAAAGGCGTGGAACTGGGCTACGACCAGGCCGGCGTGCAAAAAGGCCTGGATCTCGTGAGCAAAATCGGTTTCGACAAGGCCTTGGCCAGCGTCCAGGCAGCCGCCAAGGCCGTGGCCGGGGCAGGCAAGGTCGGCGTCGTCGGCTACTGCTGGGGCGGCTCCATCGCCTACCTCTCGGCCATCCGCCTGAATCTGCCGGCCGTGAGCTATTACGGCGGTCGCAACGTGCAGCTCGTCGGCGAGAAAGCCACCGCGCCGCTGCTGTTCCACTACGGCCTGAAAGATGCCCACATCACCGAGGCCGACCGCGAAGCGGTGCGCGCCGCCAACCCCACGGCCGAGTTCCACGTGTACGACGCCGACCACGGTTTCAACTGCGATGCCCGCGGCAGCTTCGACGCCCACAGCGCCAAGCTGGCGATGGAACGCAGCCTGGCGTTTTTCGCCAGGCATCTTGGGTAAGGGCTTGCGTTTTCCGGTTTCGCTGCACCGGTGCATCCGAGGCGCGCACCCTGCCGCCCTTGCCCTCCCGCAGGCCGCGGTCGCGTCGCATCTGCCAAGGGCTATTGGTTCACCTTCCCTGATGGCTGACGACGAGCGGGGCGCTGGGCGCCAGGCTGCCGGCCGCACCCACGGCGGCGGGCGTTGGTGGAGTCAGGTGCTCATGATGACGCAAGTACCCTAGAACAGGAGCGTCATCGCCGCAATCGCCCCCAACGGAGCACCCTCAGAAAAGGTCCTCACTCTGGAGGTGACCCCGCCGCACCAGCACCCGAGAGCTGTCACAGTCCGACGCCGTATTGACGTCAACGTGAAGCCACGCGCTATTGGCATGCAGACACAGTCACGGCAGTGCGCGCGCCACCATTTCCGCCTGCGCCACGAAGCACTGAAAGCTCTCGAATCCTTCGGCGGTTAGAGTCCGTCCTGAAAGTTTACAGTCGGCGTAGAACATCCCAATGACCTTCTGGTCCACGGTCAAAGTGGCCATGAAACCGTCTTGGGAGTCACCGGCTTGTTTCAGAAAATTGGGGTTCGGGACCTCGGCCGCGCTCCGTCGAACCTACAGTTGCCTGTCCGGGAGCCTCGGCGCCGCGCACTTCGGCCACGGGTTCTTTCTCTGCCAGGCGCCCTGCCGACTCGCTTGGTGGTGCAGCGCCAGTTCCGTCATCCGGAAATCAGACCTTCATGCTGCAGGAAACCGGATCCATCGATTGGAGTGGTTCAGGCCAGACGCCGCGCGCGCTCGGTCGGACTGACGATGTCGGTGAGGCGGATACCGAATTTGTCATTCACCAGCACGACTTCCCCACGCGCGATGAGGAAACCGTTGACCAGCACATCCATCGGCTCGCCGGCAAGCCGGTCGAGGTCGACGACTGAGCCCTGGGCCAGTTGCAGCAGTTCGCGGATCTGAATTTTGGTGCGCCCGAGTTCCACGGATAGCGTGACAGGAATATCCATCACGAGATCCAGTTGATCCGCGTATGCGGCATGACCAACGTCCGGACGAAGTTCGGGGAAAGGTGCGCGCTGCGCGGCGGCTTCAGGTGCAAGCTCAACTTCCGGTGGCGCTGTTGCCGCCCCAGGCGTTTGCTCCGCCATCGCTGCAGCCCAATCGTCCGCGTCTGCTCCTGGCTCGGTCTGGGTCATCTCAGCGGTCTGCGTTTCGTCGGCCATGATCGGTGTCTGAAGATCTCGTCGTTAAGTTCGATTTGGCTCATCAACGAGCCAGAGCCAGGGAAGACCGCTCTTTGACAACCTCGGGCATCAGGCGCTGGCGCACCTTAAGCGCCATGTGGTCATCATGCTGACCGAATTCACCGGCGAGCACGGGGATGCCGTCCACGCGCGCCACGACGGTCTCCGGCATATCAACCGGCAACACGTCGCCCACGCGCATCTGCAACAGTTCACGCACGAGGATGGAACGCTGCAGCAACTCAACTCGCATTTCCACCTCGGCCTCGCGCATCTCGCTTTGCAGCGCCTGCATCCAGCGATGATCGACCTCGTTGCGATCAGTGGTCATGCCGGTGGTCATTTGATCGCGTATCGGCTCGATCATGCTGTAAGGAATGCAAATATGCAGGCTACCGCCGCCGCCCTCGATTTCGACGTCAAAGGTGGAGACGATGACCACTTCGGTCGGCGTGGCAATGTTGACGAACTGCGGGTTGACCTCCGAGCGCGTGACCTCAATCTCCAGCGGCAGCACCGGGTTCCAGGCGATTTTGTATTCCTTGAACACCATATCCAGCATGCGTGAGATGATGCGCTGCTCCAACGGCGTGAAGTCGCGCCCCTCAATGCGCGCCTGGAAACGGCCATCGCCCCCGAAATAATTGTCGACCACGCTGAATATCAGACGTGGATCGAAAATGAACAGAGCGGTACCCCGTAGCGGCTTGAGCTGCACGAGGTTGAGATTGCTCGGCACTACAAGGGTGCGGATGAATTCGCTGTACTTCATCAGGCGGACCGAAGCCACCGAAATTTCGGACGACCGGCGCAGAAAGTTGAATAGCCCCACCCGCCACAGTCGGGCGAAACGCTCATTGATGACCTCCAGCGTGGGCATGCGCCCGCGCACGATGCGGTCCTGGCTGGCAAGGTCGTAGGGACGCACGCCGCTGGAATCGGCCGGCACTTCTTCGGCTGCGGCGTCTTCGCCGCTCAGCCCTTGAAGCAGCGCATCAACCTCGTCTTGCGACAGAACGTCCTTGACCATCACTGCACCACGAAGGCGGTGAAATACACCCCAGCAATCGGGCCTGCGGGGGTTGCCGCCCGAGCGATGCCGGTGGTGGGCGCGTGCGCCGGCTGACTGCTGCCACCCGCCAGGATCTGGTTGATCGCCACCAGGATCTCCTGGCGCAACTGCTCGCGCACCTGCACCGTGCTGACCTTGTCAGCCTGCTGTGCGGCAAGGATGCGCAAAATCGTGTTGCGTATCTCGGGCGTCATGGTCTTGACCTCTTCATCTGCCTTGGGCTCGTAGGTCTTCAGATCGATCTTGAGTTGCAAATAGTGGGTATTGCCATCCTGGCTCAGCACATTGGTGACGAACGGCTCCAGGCTGATGAAATGGGCGAGCTTCTCGCGCTGCGCAGCCAGTTGCTGTGCGGTGAGTTGGGGTTTGGGCCGAATCAGAAACCACCAAGCACTCCCAGCGCCGCCGCCGAGGATGACCAAAACGACCACTGCAATGATGCTCCGTCTGCCGTTGCCCGATTTGGCCTTGGCCGGTTTTGCTGCCATGTAGAGACTCCAGAAGTCATGCCGAACTTGACACTGTAAACGGCACGGATTCCAGGAAATTGAGCCATGGGTCTGCCGCAAGGGTCGGCTGGACGAATGCGAATTCAGACATAGGTATTGACCAGCCCCTGTTTCCAGCTTGGCAACTGTGAGGCTGGAACCTGCGTATTGGACCGTGCGGAGTTGCCAGAAGCGGAGACGCCGCCGATGCCTTCGGAATCTGATGGCCGATCTTGAGACATATTTCGCCCAGTTCCGCCCGAATCGACTGATGTTTGCATCAAGGTCAAACCTGCGCCGGTGAAGAGATCGTGCAATTGCGGCATCGCACTTTCCAGAGCCTGGCGTACCGCCTGATGCGGTGAGACGAATTGAGCGTTCACCTGCCCATCGTGCAGTTGCAGATGCACTTCGAGCGGTCCGAGCTGTGGCGGATTCAGGTGCAAGGTGGCCAACTGCTGCTGACCGTTGACCGCGAACAACATCTGCCTCCCGAGTTCTTGGCCCCAGGGAGCAGCGCCGACGGGAACATGCAGGGCTGCCGTGTAGGTTTGGGCCGGCGGCGAGGCTGACTGCAACTGCAAAGCGCCCGGCATCAATGCGCCGGGAAAGGTATTGGATGCTGCCCCCGAAGCCAGCGATGTGTCTGATCTTTGCAGGGACGCCCCGCCATTCAGAGGCTGTTCCCCTGTGGCCTTGGCAAGCAGGGCACCTTTCGGTGCGACTGGTTGATCCGTGTTGTCACTGCCTGAAAGACGCGCCGCATCTTCAGGTCCGAGCCGACCTTTGCTCCAGGCATTCAGCAATGCCTGAGCATCCTGGTGGGTCGCATCCTTGCCTAAAAATTTCGATACCGCCATGCCATTCGCCAAACCGGCATTGGCATCCGCGGTACCTGCCCCGCTCTCCGAAGACGCGAGCGAATGGGTCGCCGGAAGGATGGACTGCGGCCATTCGGTGCGTGAAAGCGGTGACGCGGCCGCCGCCATTGCGGCAGTGAGCGGCAAGGTTTTGCCGCTCACTGCCGCAATGGCGGCATTCGGATTGGCACGCGATGCCACTTCTTGCGCAGACGTCTGAGGATCAAGCATCGCGCCAGGAGCCAGCACTGGACCCGTCGGCACGGCCGTCTGGCCCGGGCCCACAGCGGTGGTTTGGCCCTCCGCTTTCGGATCGTGTTTCGCCTTCGTGGTTTGAGCGTCTTTCGTTGCAGATCCGGGCGTTGACGTTGCCGCAGATGCTCCGACTTGGGCTGCGTTGGCTGCCTGAGCCGTGCTCGCGTCCTGCCTTGGCGCTGACGGCTCCCGACCTTGAGCCTGGGATAAGGCCGAGGAAAACGTCGGCTGCCCCGCCTCGTTCGATGCTGGGCCCTGGGCCGCGCTGGTGGCTGCCCCTTGTCCGGAATTGGCAGGAGGGGCGATGGATGGGATGGGTGTCATGCTGTGGCGCGTCTGTGGCTTTACCCCAATACAAGCAAAAGCCACGCCAGCTCGGTTAGCACTCGCAGGGCACATCATTCCCGAGCCAGTTTCGCCAACCTTGCCGTGCCGGCAAGACTAAAACTTGGTCGGCTGATTGGTGTTCACGAATTGCGACTGGGGATTCAGCGCCCAGTCCTGCATCTCGGCCAGGGCCCTTTTTTGCGCTAGCGATTTGACATGAACATGCTGCTGTGCAAGCAAAAGCTCATAGGCCTTCTCTCGCTGGCGCGCTGCGGCCCAGGCCTTGGACTTTTCGGCGTGCAAGGCTTGAATCCGATTGATCTCCGCAAGCTGAGCTGTTTGGGCGGCATCAACCTTGGCGATGAAACCACGCAGATCGCGCACGTTGCTCCAATCGCCGCCTTGCGATTCCAGCGCCTGAAGCTGCCGTCGATATTCAGAGGCGTAGTTCTGCAGGTTGTGCAATTTGTCTCGGGCCTGGCCGTGCTGAGCCTGGATCTGCTTGAGGTCCAGCGCCAGATGCTGGCCTGTCTCGACCGCCTGGGAATGAAGCGATCGCAGGGCTTCGATGCGCTGAGGCGTCGCTGATGTTTGCGGCATATCTTGAGTTTTGTTGTTTTGCGCGTCCCATTATGCGGCCCCCGTCGGTCGCAGATACGGCGCCATGAGCTGTCCCAGCATATCCTGGCTCGTCGAAAGATTGACGGCCTCATGCATTCCTTGACATAAAAACGACCGAATCCCGGCATGCGCCTGCACCGCGAGGTCGAGGGTGGGGTCGCTACCCGGCGTATAAGCGCCGACCGCGATCAAGTCCTGTTGGCTGGTGTAGCGCGACTGCAGCTCTTTGAGCTTGTACATGCGTCGCAATTGTTCCGCATCGACCATGTTGGGCATCACCCGGCTGATCGACGCCTGCAGGTCGATGGCCGGGAAATGCCCCTGCTCAGCCAGACGGCGGCTGAGCACGATATGTCCGTCGAGAATAGCGCGGGTGTTGTCGGCAATGGGGTCTTGCTGATCGTCACCCTCCATCAAGATGGTGTAAAACGCTGTGACGCTGCCACCACCATCCCGACCGTTTCCCGCGCGCTCCACCAAGGCCGGCAACTTCGCGAATACCGAGGGCGGGAAACCACGCGCGGCGGGTGGTTCACCCGCCGCCAGCGCCACTTCGCGCAAGGCCAAAGCGTAACGTGTGAGCGAATCCATCAACAGCAGCACATGCTTGCCCTGATCGCGGAAATATTCAGCCAGTGCCGTTGCCAGGCGTGCTCCACGGATCCGCGACAGTGCCGGGGCGTCGGCTGGGGCGGCCACCACCACGGCACGCCGCAAACCCTCCTCGCCCAGGATGTCTTCGATGAACTCCTTGACCTCGCGGCCGCGTTCGCCGATCAGGCCGACGACGATCACGTCGGCATCGGTGTTGCGCGCCATCATGCCCAGCAGCACGCTCTTGCCCACACCGCTGCCAGCGAACAGGCCCATACGCGCGCCACGTCCAACAGTAAACAAGGCGTTGATGGCGCGCACACCGGCATCCAACGGCTTGCGCACCAAGGCTCGCTCAAGTGGGTTGATGGGTGCACTGGTGAGTGTGGTGAACGCCGAGGCCAGCAAGGGGCCCAGGTTGTCCAACGGCTTGCCACTACCGTCGAGCACCCGACCACATAGTTCCATTCCAGCGGGAATGCGGAGGTCGCCGGGAATAGGGCTCACGCGCGCCCCCGGCGCCAGACCCTGCATATCACCCGAGGCCATCAGTTGAACGTGGTCGCCGTTAAAACCGACCACCTCGGCAGCCACTCGCCTGTGGCCTTCTGCGCTGATGATGCAGCGCGTGCCAAGGCTGATGTCCAACCCCTGTGCTTCAAGGATCAAGCCGCGCACACGCACCAGACTACCGCTGGGCTGGAGCGGCAGATCACCCGCCGCCTGCAGCCGTTTGTGGAGTGTGCGCAAACGCGTCAAGGCCGGCAGCGGTGCGAAGCAAGCCGGGGTTTCCTGGCCACGGGCAAGCAAAGACCCCACGGGATGCAGCTCAGGTTGATCCGATCGATTGCGCTCTGGAGAACCCGATGGCGTCCCTGGAGCGCTCACAGCGACCCTTCCTCAAACAGCCGTGCCATCACCTGTCTCCAGCGCTCATCGATGCGCAAATCGAGTTCCGAGTGGGCGTCGTGCCCACCGCGCGGGCGCCAGCGACGCTCCGGAGTGGCACGCTGCTGCTCGCCACCCGCGGCAAGAATCAGGTCGCCGCGGTGCAACGCTTCGTCTGCAATCAGGCTCATGCCGCCAGCTTCCAATTCGGGAGCCAGTTCATGCAGCAATTTCACGTCTTCCGGATGAAGGCGCACCCAGGGCATTCCGGCGTGCACCGGGAACGCGGTGAGTGCGCGATGCAGTAAATCCACCAAGTCCTCAGGGTGCGTATGCAGCTCACGCACAACCACCTGCCGGGCGATTTCGAGCGCCAGTGCGACCACCGCGGCCTCAACATCGGCATCAAGCCGGCTGGTGGGGCCCTTGAGCCGCAGCAGCACATTGCGCAAGGCAGCGACGTCCGCCTCGGCCTGAGCGCGGCCGGCCGTCAACCCCGCGGCCTGCCCCTCGTCCCAGCCCTGGCGTCGGCCCGCCTCATACCCCTGGGCCTGGGCCTGGTCGAACACCGTCTCCAGGCTTTGAGCCGTTGGCAGTTTGATTTTCGGTTGCTCCTGCTGGCCAGCGGACGCCGACTGCGTGGGGTTGGTGCCCCGCCCCAATTCCGGAGCGAGCCATGTTCTGGCCTGGGATGCGTCTGCCTTGGGGATGATCGCGCTCATCGGACTTTAGGTTCGGCCAGACGTTGTCAATCAAGAAACCAGAGTCTCGGCGCTACCGCCACCAAGCTGAATCTGTCCAGCCGATTCCAGCCGGGTGGCGATCTGCAGGATTTCCTTCTGCGCGGCCTCCACTTCGGTCAGCCGTACAGGGCCTTTGGCCTCCATGTCGTCACGCAACATCTCGGCTGCGCGCTTTGACATATTGCCGAGAAATTTCTCCTTCAAGCCGGCGTTGGAGCCTTTCAGCGCGAGAATCAGCACGTCGGACGAGATCTCGCGCAGCAAGGCCTGCATGCTGCGATCATCGACATTGATCAGGTCATCGAACACGAACATCTGCTCCTGCACCTTGTTCGCCAGTTCCTCATCCTGTGAGCGCAGGTGCTCCATGATGCCGTTGGACAAAGTGGTGTCGAGGCGATTGAGAATTTCAGCCGCCACTTTCGGCCCACCCATGGCGCTGACCTGGACGCTCTGCGAATCACCCGACAGCAACTCATCGAGTGCATCGTTGAGTTCACGCAGCGCGCTCGGCTGCAGTCCGTCGAGATTGGCCAGACGCAGCAGTGCCTCGCCCGATACGCGCTCGGGCAGAAAATGCAGCACCTCGCCCGCCTGGTCGGGTTCGATATACGACAACACCAGGGCGATAACCTGGGGATGTTCCAGCTTGATCAGTTCGGCAATCGCACGTGGCTCCAACCATTTCAAGTTTTCCAACCCGCTGGATTCGCCGCCGTGAAGAATGCGCTCGATCAGCGAATTGGCGCGGTCGCCACCCAAGGCCTTGGTCAGCGCCCCACGCAAGAACTGGTCTGCGCCGAGACCGAGCGAAGTCTGTTGTTCGAGTTTTTCCCGAAACTCTCGCATCACTGCATGGGCCTGGTCGGTGCTGACCCGGCTCAGCTTGGACATGGCAACACCCAGGCGCTGCACTTCGCGAGGGGCGAGGTGTTTCATCACTTCGGCCGCCTGGTCCTCGCCCAGGCTCAGCATCAGCACGGCAGCGCGATCCAGGCCCTTGAATGCCTCGTCACTGGCCATTGGCAATCCACTCCTTCACGACCTGCGCTGCGCGCCGCGCGTCCTGTTTAACCAGTTCACGCGATACGGTCGCATCGTTTTCGAAGGTATTGCTCAGACGGACCACGTCCGGCGCGAGTTCAGCCTCGCTTGAAGAGCGTGACGGGCGCCCGCCAGCACCCCTGCTCGCGTCCGACTCCGCCCCTCCGGGCTCGTTCGCTGTAGGGCCGCCTGCACCCCCCAATTTGCGCACGGCGCGGTAAATGAACAGGCCAAGGATCAGCGCCACCAGATAGGGTACGGTCTGCTTCACGCCATTCCAAAGCCAGGACGAACGCCACCAAGGCAATGCCTTCTCGGCCGCAACGATCTGGGCCGAGAAGGGCATGTTGACCACTGAGACCTGATCACCGCGCTTTGCGTTGAAGCCGATGGCATTTTCCACAAGCTGCTTGATTTGCGCCAATTGCTGCGCATTCATCGCTCGCGGTTTGGAAGCACCGCCCGTCCCAGGGCCAGGTTGGTCGTTCACCAGGACCGAAACCGAGATGCGCTTGAGCGAGCCCACCGGCTGCCGCGTGTGGCTGACGGTCTTGTCAAGGTCGTAGTTGATCGTGGCTGAACTGCTCGCGGCTGCTGGCGCCAGAGTTTTGAGGCTAGGGGTGATTTGCGCGAATTGCTGCGGCGTGAGCGGTGCCGAGGCCGACCCCACCGTGAATGGTGCTGTCGCACCACCCGGTGGCTGATTGCTCAGTGCTCCCGGTACGCCAGCCGGCAGGTTGGCGCTGCCAGAACTGGTGGTGGACTGCGTCTGCTGGCTGAGTAGATGACCCTGGCCATAGAACACGGAACTTGTCTCCGTTTTGCCGAAATCCACATCGGCCGAAACCGCGACGCGCACACCATCACTGCCCACCAGAGGGGCGAGGAGGGATTCAATCTGCTTGCGATACTCCTGCTCAATGGCGCTGCGATAGGCCAGCTGACCGGGTTCAATGCCCAGGTCGCCATGTGTCGAGGCCGTCAGCAGATTGCCGTCCTGATCGACCACCGTCACGTTCTTGTCGCTCAGCCCCGCCACGCCAGACGACACCAGATGCACGATGCCTGCAACCTGGGCACCACTGAGCACGCGGCCCGGGTAGAGCTTGAGCAGGACCGAGGCAGAGGGCTTTTCTTCCTGACTGAGGAACACCGACGGCTTGGGAATGGCCAGATGCACCGTGGCCGATTCCACCGCCGAGAGCGATTCGATGGTGCGGGCCAGCGAACCCTGTAGCGCACGCTGGTAATTGATCTGCTCGACAAACTGGCTAGTACCCATGGGCTCGTTGTCGAGCACTTCAAAACCGACACCAGCGCCTTTTGGCAGGCCACTGGCTGCGAGCTTCATGCGTGTGGCGTAGACCTGGTCCGAAGGTACCTGGATCACGCCGCCACCATCGGTGATCTTGTAGCGGATGTTGAGCTTTTGCAGCTCCGCGATCACCGCCCCCCCATCACGCTCGGACAGATTGGTATAGAGCACCTCGTAGCCCTGACTCCGGCTCCACAGCAAGATGGCCACGATCAACGCCACCAGCGCGGCCAAGCCAGCCAGCAGGGCGAAGCGCTGATTCATGCTCAGCCTGCGGAAAGCCCCGAGCGGGTCTTGCAGCATGGGTGGCGCGGGCATGGCGGGATTGGTTGTGGCCATGGGTCAAGTGCTGATCGAGTAGCTCGAAGCGAAGGGGGATGGGCGCGGGCGCAGCTGTCAAAGCGCGGCAGGATACTTGGCAAGATTTGCGGCAGAAACGCCGCTCTATCAGGCCTGAATGTTCATGATGTCCTGGTAAGCCGAAACCAGTTTGTTGCGCACCTGCAGCACAGCCTGGAAGGACAGGCTTGCTTTTTGGCCAGCCAGCATCACGTCGCTCAGGCTGAGGTCGGAACGGCCTGCGGAAAATTGCTGCTGTAGTTTGCCGGCCTGCTGCATTTGCTGGTTGACGCCGTCGAGCGCGGATTGAAGCGTGGCCGCGAAATCGGTCTGCTGCGTCGAGGGCGCACCTGCCATGCCCTCTCCCGCCTGCGGCTTGGCCGCAGCTTCGGCCGCCAGTGAGCGCATCTGGCCGACGAGTTCCTGCATGCGATCAACATTCATCAGTGCTCTCTCCCGCAGGGTTATTGGTTGGTCCGTCGGAAATCCGGCGATATGCCCAATAAAAGCAAAACTCGTTCCAGGCGCTCACCAGCCCCGGCCTCAACCATCGTGCGTTGGAGGAAGCTCGACACCGGCCTCGCGCAAGCGCTGCAGCTTGTGCCTCAGAGTGCGTGGGCTGATCCCAAGCCGCTCGGCCGTCAGCTTTTTCGAGCCGTGGCTGTCTCGCAGTGCGTCGGCGATCAATTGGCGCTCATTGTCAGCCAGCTCGGCGTCCAGGTCGCGCCTCACGGGGGCACGCGCCGCTTCCATGGCCGCTTGATCGCCAGCAGGCAACTGTGGCAAGCTTGGTGCAACAGCCTCGAAAGTTTGCAAGAACAGGTCAGAAACGGTGATCACCCCTTGCGAGCAAAGAATCGCCGAACGCTGGATGACGTTCTCCAGCTCGCGTACATTGCCGGGCCATTGGTGACTCTGCAAGCTTTGCTTTGCCCCCGCATCTAGTTGTGGTGCTGGCCCAAGGCCAAAGCGGGCTGCATAGTGCTCCAACATAGAGGTTGCCAACGGCAGGATGTCTTCGCGCCGTTCACGCAACGGCGGAATGCGAAGCGGAAACACACTTAGACGGTAGTACAGATCTTCCCGCAACACGCCCTGCTTCACCGCCAGTTGCAGCTCGCGGTTACTGGTGGCCACGATGCGCAAATCGAGCGCAATGCGCTTGCGGCCGCCCACGCGCTCGATTTCACGCTCCTGCAGGACGCGTAACAACTTGGCCTGCAACCCGGCCGCCATTTCCGTCACCTCGTCCAGCATCAGTGTGCCGCCCTGCGCCTGCTCGAATTTGCCCGGCGCCGACTGCAAAGCGCCGGTGAATGCGCCCTTCTCAAAACCGAACAATGTGGCTTCGAGCAGGGTTTCGGGAATGGCGGCGCAGTTGATGGCGATGAACGGCGCTTGGGCGCGCGGCGAACTGCGGTGCACGAAGCGCGACACCACTTCCTTGCCCACTCCGCTCTCTCCCAGAAGCATGATGCTGACATCCGTTTGCGCGGCTCGTCGCGCCATCTCCAACACTTGCTGCATCGCTGGCGACTGGGCAATCAGACCAGCCCGACCCACAGGTGCTGGTTGGGCTTCGGAGGAGCAATCCTCATGCATCATTCGATGGCCGCGTCGGGAAGAAGAGGCGCAGCGCGACACCCAGGTTTCTCGGCACCCATCGGGGCGAACATCGCATGGATCGTCCTGGGCGCACGCAGGGCCAAGCGCATGTCCAAGTCAGTTTGCAGCCCCAAAGCGGCTGAAGGAACTCGCAAAAATGGGGTCAAGATCGGCATCCAGGTCAGTCGCGACGGGACAAGAAGCACCCACCGAGCATTCTGCTTCGGCAGGCATCTGTCCCATGCTAAGCAATTCCAGTGCCCACTGAACCAGTGGCTTGAGACGAGGGACGCCTTGGGCCGAAACCTCGGGGTTCATCCACCCAGCCTGGACGTCGGCGTCAAAGTCTTGACTCGGACGGCTGCGCCTTAGGCCCGAAATTTGACGCCATCCTCAGACTGCAAATCGTGCATAGCGTGCGGCATCGTCGGCGCAGATGACTCGCCAACTGGGGCCTGGGGGTGTGGAAACAGCCCGCGATGCATCTGGACATTCAGGAAATTTCTATCCCACCGGAGTCGTCACGCAATCCGTATTTTTTGATTTTCTCGACCAAGGTGGTGCGCCGCAGGCCCAGCTTGCTGGCCGCATGTGCGATCACATGACCGCTGACCCCAAGCGCTTGCTTGATGAGCGATCGTTCGATCCGTTCAAGGTAGCTCCGCAAATCGATGCCTTGTGCCGGCAGCACAGACTCGGGCGGCTCAGCCATCAACTGCATCAGATCGTGCAACCCATCTTCTGTGTCGGCAGCAAGTTCGACAGACAACGTTTGTGCGCCGGGCGTCAGCATTTTGGCCGGAAGGTCGCGCAGTTGCACCGTGGAGCCGGCATGCATGACAACCAGCCGCTCCATCAAATTGTGCAACTCGCGCACATTACCTGGCCAGCGATAGCTCAGCAAGGCCTGCTGCACTCCGTCACCCATTCGGATATGGCCCAGGCCAATTTCTTCGAGGTTCAGTAGCGCCTGCTCGGCTAGCAGCAGAATGTCTTCGCCACGCGAGCGCAGCGGCGGAATCTGGATGGGAACAACGTGCAACCTGTAAAACAAGTCCTCACGGAAACGCCCAAGTTGGATTTGCTGTTCCAGATCGCGGTGCGTTGCCGCGACGATACGGGCGTGGGCCTGCAGCGTTTCAGAGCCGCCCACCCGCTCGAACGAGCGTTCTTGCAGAACTCGCAATATTTTCACTTGCAGCGGGGGGCTCATTTCAGCGATTTCATCAAGAAATAACGAGCCACGTCCCGCGAGTTCGAAACGCCCTTTCCTGGCCGCCTGCGCTCCGGTAAAAGCGCCGCGCTCGTGGCCAAACAACTCGCTTTCCATCAGTTCGCCCGGGATCGCGCCGCAATTGACCGCGACAAATGGCCGAAATGCGCGCGACGACCAGGCATGCAGCAAGCGCGCCACCAGTTCCTTGCCAGTGCCGGACTCGCCCTGGATCAGCACTGTGCTGTCCGTGGTGGCGACGCGGCGGATCAGTGTGCGCAACGCCACCATCGCCGAACTTTCGCCAAGGAGTTGCGGCTCGCGTTCCGCCTCGTCAATCTGTAGGGGTTTGGCTGTCATTTGCAGCGCATTTTCGCATCCGAGACGGTGATGCTCCACACACCATGCGAGCACTGGCGGGGTTTTTGACTTGGCTAGCGCCGCCTAGCGTGCCAGCAGGTGGCGCAAATAATTGTCGGTTCCCAACAATTTTTTGATGCGCAACTGGGCGCGGCGGGCGCTATCGCGCGTCGGATAAGCGCCGACCAACAACAGGCTCAGATCCATGGGTGTTTGCGGCGCCTTGCATGTCGCAAAGCCGTCGTGCCGCATGCGGATTCGCAATCGTTCGAAACGCCAGTCCTCGGCGAAAGCGCCAACCTGCACGTACCAACCCGGCCGGTGGCACATCGCTGATTTCGACGCTAGCCTGTGTCGTACGTTGGCACGCGCCTCCGTTGGGACCGGATTGGTCTTGATACGGCGCGCTTGCCTGGGGTGAAGACGCAGGCGATCAGTCTTGACCTTGTGCTCCAGATTTGCGAAATGCACGATAGGAGAATGGGCGGCCGGCTCAGCAGGCGCTGCAGAACCCGCATGATTGACATCGACGGCTTTCAATGGCTTAGACGCAGCATTCGCCAGCGTGTGCGCGGACGAGCTTGCGCTCGTGGGAGCCTGTGGGGTTGGACGTGATGCGGAAGCCGCATGTGCCGCGCCAGGAATCGCAGCCGCTGGATTCGGCGCATTTGGCTCGGCCGCAGATGCTGAAGTCGCGGGCTTGCTCGTAGCAATATGGGCTCCTGGGGCCTTGGCGCCTGGCTGGTTCACGACGACCGTCTTGATCTGGACCGCAGAGGTTCTGCCTGCCTGCAAAGAGCGGAGCGCGAACACGAGCAAGCCAACAAGCACCAGCACGGCCATCAGCAAAATGCCCCGATTGATCCAACGCAGGCGGTTTTGAATGGCGTCAAGTGAGTCGGTCACGAAGGATTTCCTGGATGGGTGGCCTTTGCTGGTATCGGTGCGGCGGGTGGCGCTATGCCGCCCACTGGTAATGCGGTGTCTGCGTTTTTGGGTTGCTCAGGGGACACGATCACGATGCTGACGCGTCGATTCGCGGCACGGCCTTCAGGTGTGGCGTTCGAAGCGATCGGATGATATTGCCCATACCCTGCAGCAACCAGCCGTCCAGGGGAAACATTTTGTTGGATCAACATGTCCACGACCGAGACGGCGCGCATGGCCGATAACGCCCAATTGGACTGAAACTGCGCTGTGTGGATGGGCTTGTCATCGGTGTAGCCGTTAATCCGGACCTGGTAAGGCAAGCCGGCGAGCACACCAGCCACCTCCTGCAGCAGACCCTGAGCCACTGACGACAACGCCGCCTGGCCGGAGGCGAACAACAGGTCGTCATGGATGTCGATAGCCACGCCCATCGGCGTCATGCGCACTTGCACTTCGCCTTGGCGAATTTGACTGGCAAGGCGTGCCGCCATGGCCTGGGCGATGGCCTCGAGCTGTTGCCCAACCGGGTCGACCGGCGGTGATGCCGCACCTGACTTGGGCCCATGCGCTGCATGTGCCATCGTCGGAATCGGCGCGATGTTTGTCGGCCTGGGCAGTGGCGGGAGGTCGATGACACTGGGCGTATTGGAGTAGGGCTGCCCGGTTTGAATCGGCTCTGGTGAGTTCGGCTGCCCCGTGAATGCTGTCACGAGGGTTTGCGACAGCACCTTGTACTTGCCTTCATTCAGCGAGGAGATGGAGTACATCACCACGAAAAAGGCGAATAGCAGCGTGATGAAGTCAGCATACGAGACCAACCATCGCTCGTGGTTTTCGTGCTCCTCCTGTTGTTTTTTGCGCGCCATGTGAACGGATCTCCGAATTGAGCAATGGCCTCGGTTCATCGCACCGATTCGGATGTTGCCGCGCACGACAGCGTCATAGCCCTGAGCGCTGCCGCGCGATCTGCCTGCGGTGATGGCGAAAGATGAAACGCTCCAGGTCGTTTTGCAAGGCTTCGTCCAACGGCTCGATCTGCAGACGGTGCCACAGCAAATCGTTTTCCACCGACTCTTCCACGATCTGACCCGGAAGCATCAGCGGCAAGGCAATGCGGTGGCGCAGATAGATGCGCGCCCAAACCCGCCGGCCAACGCCAACCGCCTCCTCGCTGCCCCAGTGCAAATACCGCGCCGACAACACGCATGGCCTTTCCTCGGGGATGGTGTTCATGCCGCGAAGCGCCGTACTGGCCATGATCAACAGCAGGTCGATACGCCGTTCGAGCTGTTGGATGGCATCGTTGCGGCCATGTTCCGTGTCCACGCCCGCACGCGGATCATCCAGCATCAGCAGAGCACGGAGCAGGGTTGTGTTGTCGATCATCACGTCGGCCAATGCAGACGCCGGTGTGATCGTGTCCACCCAATCCAGTGGCATGCGGCCTTCCAAGCGCACCGCATCGGCGTGCGGCAACCTGGAAGGCGTATCGAGCGGTTCTGGCGTACCGGTTGCGGTCATGGCATGGCTTCACCTGCGAGCTAGCGCGACAACTGCGCTGCGCACAGCATAACCCGCTGCGACAACCGTGCATGGGCAGCTTCAGCCCCGGCGCAGACCTTCAAGCCAGGAGTCGCGCAGAGCGGTGACCACAGCATCGCAATCATCGATGGCTTGCACGTCGTCGAAGATATTGGCCTGGCCCAGACGCTCCAATAAATAGCGATAAATACCCTCAAGCCGATGCCCCAACGGCGTAACTTCTGGCGCGCCGGGCAAGGCCACCAAGAGATGCTCAACGATCTGGTAAGACTTGTTCAGGGCCAGCAGCTTGCGGTCGGTCGCGCTGTCAGCAATGGCTGCTCTGGCACGCCGCAAATATTCCAGAATCCCGTCCAGACCCAATACGAGAAGCTTGTCTTCGGGCACGCCCTGCTGCCCGACCTGACGATAAGCCTGTACAGCCAATCCTGCGCTCATAGACGTCTCCTAAATTTTTCAACCACTGGTTGACGAAGAACTGCTGGAACTGCCGGTATTGAAAAATGCCGTCAGATATTGACCCACCGACTGTAGTTGCGCCACCTGGGTCTGCATGGCGTTGAACTGTTGCTGCAGCAAGGCGGTCTGGGCCGTCGCGCTGCTTTGCAACTGGGTGATCTGCTGGTTGATGCTGGTGATGGTGCTGTTGATGCCACTGGTGGCCGCCGAAACAAAGCCGCTCTGCGTGTTGAGGGCCTGCGTCAGGATGGCATTCATTTGCTGGTAGATGCCCTGGCTGACAGTGACAGTCCCGAGGCTTCCCGTGCCTTGGCCAGTCACGCTCACTTGCAATCCGAGCGCCGCACCCGGCCCGGTGGCCGTGAGTTGCTGGCCAGCGCCGCTGCCGGTCTGGCCGTTGATCGAGCCAAGCACGTCCATCCCCTTGCCCGTGAGCAATGTGGTGCCAATGCCAGTGCTACCACTTGATGCCGCCTGGGTGGACACCACCGTGAAACTTTGCGCACTACCGTAGCCGGACGATTGGAATTGCAAGCTGCCGTTATTGTTGATGGCCGCGATGTTGCTTAGACCTTGCTGAGTCAACGTGGCATTGATGGTGGCAACGATGGCGCTGATCGTTGCACCCGAGGCCAGTTGCACCGATACGCTGGTCGCTCCCGAGCCAATCACCAGGGTTTCGGCGCTGCTCAAACCGCCACTTGCAATCGGGTTGGCCGCCGTGACGCTAGCCTGCGCTGCGGGTGTTGTCACGTTCACCGCATAGGTTCCGGGTTGGGTGCTGTTGCCGGCGCCGATGTACTGCACGTTGGCGTTGGTCGCGCTACCCACTTGGCCGAACAAGCCGGCCACGGCGTTGTAATTGCTCGAAAGCGCCTGGTTCAAGGTGCCCGAGTTCAGCACCAGAGTGCCGTTCTGCGCCAAGCTCAGGCCCACCGCTCCCAACGAGGTGTAAGAACTGCCGGGCGTCGTGCCAATGCCCTGGCCACTGATCAGATTGAGCAACTGCGTGCGCAGCGTCTGGATGCCGGCGTTACCAATCAACGGACCGCTCTGGCCGGACGATCCACTCGTGCCAGTTCCACCGTTGAAAGCGGTGAGCTGGTTCAAGGTGCTCATGGTCGAGTTGAACGCCGTGACGAAACTCTGCACCGAGGTGACAAAGGCGCTGGAATCATTGGCCACGGTCAGCGTTGTCGAACCACTTGCTTGCAACAGGTTCAGACTCACTCCCGGTATCGCACCACTCACCGTGTTCGTGGCGCTCGTGATGGCCAGGCCGTTGATGCTGACTGAAGCGTTTTGCGCCGTCTGGCTCTGGGTCATGCCACCGGACGCACCGGCGCTGTAACTCAGGGCCGCCAGCGCACCTGTCGCACCGCTGGTGCTCACGGTAAACGCATTGGCTGCGCCGGTATTGTTGCCGGTGAGAGTCAGGCGGTAACCCGTGCCGTCGTAAATGACTGCGGCGTTCACACCGCTATTCGACCCATTGATGGCCGCGGCAATGCCATTGAGCGTGTTGTTGCCGCTTCCAATACTGATATTGGTGACCGATCCACTGCCCACCTGGATTTGCAAAGTACCCGTGCCAACTGCCGTGTTGGTGGCCGATGTGAAGTCCTGCGAGTACACGCTCTGCGTCTGTGCCAGAACGATGTTGCTCAATGAATAGCTGCCCAGCGGTGCGTTCGCGCTGGCCGTTCCTGAGACTGCACTGGTGTTGTTCAGATTGACCGTGCGATTGTTCAGGCTGGTGACGTTTTGCAAACTGCCCACGGCCGACTGCAGGCTTGAGAGACTGTTCTGCACCGAGCCCCAGGCGCTCAGGGTCGTCTGGTAGGACTGTTCCTGGTTCTGCAACAGGGTGATGGGTTGCTGGTAAGCCGCGCTGAGCGTGGTGATCAGCGACTGCACATTGATTCCACTCACCAAACCCGAAATGGACACCGACGACATGGTTGACTCCGAATGCGTATTCGCTTGTCTGACTTAACGGCGCAGCCGCCGCAAACTTGAAGCACAGCAAGCACAAGCCCTTGCTCAGGCTTTTCCTTTCAGCAAAGTGCCTGGTGGCACACCCTGAGCCGTGCCCTGCGTCGCGGCCTTCGCAACCTGTTCCGCCGGAAGGTAATAGTGGAAAAAAACTTGCTGCGTCACATTGTCTTTGAGCTCCACAAGCACCTGCCCCGGATGATCGCCACCAGGGTCGAGTCCCGCGGTCAGCGCGACCGAAGACTCCTGCGCACTGAGCTGCTTCTGCGCTTTGTCCACAGCCTGGGCCGATTTTGCAGCCGGTGCCGTGTCGGGACTCGCCGGTGGCGTTGCGCCGCCAGCCGGAGCATGCGCTGGTCCAGGCAATGACGCGTCAGCACCAGCAGGCGGTTTGGCTGCGATGGGGGGCAGATCGCCCGCTGACCGTTTTTGCACACCGCCCGCATCGGGCAGTCCTGCCACACCTTGAATGTTCATGATGCCCCCGCCAAGAACCGGTTAAAAACGCGAACAACTCCCCAAACAAAACCACCTTTCAGATGGCAAAACCCCCGGGACGCCTTGCAGCCCCCGGGGGAAGTCTTGGTCAAGCCTCAGACTGGTTTACGGCAGCAGCTTCAAGTAGCTCTGCTGCAGCGAGTTGGCCTGCGCCAGAGTGGAGATGCCGGCTTGCTGAAGAATTTGATACTTCGACAGTTGCGTCGTCGCCTGGGCGATGTTCGCATCCTGCACCACGGACTGGGCCGCCTGCAGATTGGTCGCGGTGGTCTGCGAGTTCTGCACCGAGGCTTGAATCCGGTTTTGAATCGCACCTAGCGCACCACCTTGCTGGTTCAGGGCATTGATGGCGTTATCGATGATCGAGATGGCCTGATTCGAACCTTGGACTGTGGACACATTCACGGTCGAGGCGGCGTTCAGCGAACTGATGTTGGCCAGGCCGATACTGGTGCCGCCGCTCAGCGAGTAGCCCTGGGTGGACTGCAACTGGACGAAGCCCTGCACCAGTGCCGTGCCCGAGCCGCTGCTAATGGCTGTCGCCGAACCTGCTTGCAGGGTGCCACTGCCGCCGAAACCAGAAACCAGGATGTTCTGTCCTTGGTTCTGGCTCAACACCAACTGGTTGCTGGAATTCACACTGGCCGCGATACCGGTTTGTGCCGTGCTGTTGTTGATCGACGCGACCAGTCCGCTCAGGCCAGTGGGGTCGGTGCTGGTCACGTTGGCCGAGATGTTGACGGTATTGGTCGGGCTGCCGGAGGTGCCGTTGCTCAGCGAGAACGAGAACGAACCCGTGGTCACGGTGAAAGCCACGCTGGTATTGGCCGTTGCGCTCACCCCGGTTTGCTGGGTGATCGCATTGAACGCGGCGGCGATGTTGGACGCCGATTCGTCAGCCGTGACGGCAACGCCGCTTGCACCCGCCGATCCTGAAATTGAGACGGTACCTGCAGTGAAGCCGCCAGCCCCGGTGTTGATGGTGTAAGCGGAGCCGTAGCCGTTATTGGTGACCGATCCGCTGGCACCTGCGTAAACCGTGCCGCTTGTGCCGATCGTGTTGACGCCAATGGAGTTGGCCTGCGAGTTCGCGATGGAAACATTGATCACCTGATTGGCATTCGCGCCGACCTGGAACTGCTGGCCGGAGAAGCTGCCGTCGAGGATGTTCTGCCCGTTGAACTGGGTTTGCGTCGCAATCGTTTGAACCTGGGCCAGCAGTTGAGACACCACGCCTTGCAGGGAAGCCCGGTCCGACGAGGTGTTGGAGCCGTTGGCCGACTGAACGGCGATGGTGCGGATCTGCTGCAGCAGGTTGGTTTCGTTTTGCAGCGCGCCGGTGGCGGTTTGCACGAGCGAAACGGCCTGGTTGCCGTTCGACACCGCTTGGTTCAAGCCGTTGATCTGGGTCTGGAAGCGCTGGGCGATGGCGTAGCCAGCAGGATTGTCGGACGGGCCGTTGATCTGCTTGCCGGTGGAGAGTTGCTGGATGTAGGTGCTGAGGCTGCTTGATGTGCTGCCGAGGGCGTTGAGTGTATTCAGCGCGTTGACGTTGGTGTTGATGATGCCGGAAATGGCCATTTTGTTGCTCCTGTGGATGGACATGATCCGGCGTCCCTGCCGGATGCAGGCAAACCTGCCCGCACCTGGGTTGACGGCACGCCACCGCCAGACTTTAGCCCTCTCCTTGAGCCTCCCTGTGGCGGCTGGACGCATCCGGCGGGAAAGGACTCGGGATGACTGCGTCGGGCGCCGGCGTGGTCATCTCCGACGGGGCGAATTCCATCCGCCCTTGCTGCAGCGCAAGCGATAGACGCTGTGACATCGCACCCAGCGTCGTTCGCAAGGAGTCTTGGGCGGATTCCGAATTGCCCCATTCGGTCGTATCCCGCTCCAGCGCAGAGTGCGTTTGCTGCAATGCAGCAGTCATGGTTTGTAGCTCCAGCGCAGCCTGCTGCAGGAATGCGACCAACACCTGCCGGGTCTGCGGCCCCGGCAGTGGCCATGCAGACGGCTCGCCAGCGCTCGGGGCTGGCTCCGGCTCGAACCAGGTCCGTTCTGCTGCACGAACCTGATCCTGCAAAACCGCAGCCTCGGCGCATAAGGGCTCCAGATCCTCGACCACCGAGGCCAATTCTGGGTTCTCGTCACGCTCCAGGCTGATGCGCTCCAGTGTGAGACGGAAATTCAGCCCCAACAATTGCATGGATTCGGCAAGCCGCGTCGCCGTTTGCACGAAGGCACGCTTCGTCTCGGCGGCATGCGTTCGCCCTTCGTGTTTTTCAGTTAAAGACGTAGGCGCCATCTCCGCAGCTTTCAACAGTGCTGAGACGGGCTGCAGTGCGGTTTCGAGAGAGGCGACACTGGCCTTCAGGCTGAGCTGTAACGGTTCCAGGCTCGAACGGACGCGTGCTTGACGATCCGCTTGCGCCGCCCCCTGAAGCGGCATGCCGGCGAGCATCCGCT
This sequence comes from Thiomonas sp. X19, assembly GCF_900089495.1. Lineage (NCBI taxonomy): Bacteria > Pseudomonadati > Pseudomonadota > Betaproteobacteria > Burkholderiales > Thiomonas > Thiomonas sp. X19. Next base: position 98,789 of record NZ_LT605203.1, read on the forward strand.
CGACCTCCGCAAGAGTGCTGAGGATGGTCCGATGCATCGCAACTGCCATTGAGTTGGCGGCTAGGGCACGGGCTTGGCCAACGGCAAGGTCATGCTGACAAGCATGCCATTTCTTGTTGGTATCGGCCAGTTCCTGTTGCTGGCGACGGGAGACGACGCGCAAATCGTCGAGCAGGCCGCGCCACTCGGGCGCGACATCGACATCAGTACCCGGTGGCGCAGCCCCACGCATCAGGGCTTGGGCCGTGATGCGCAAACGGCCCTGTTCGATCTTGATGCTCAGGCCGAGATAGAGGGCCAAAAACAGCGCGAGCACGGCCCCTCCCCCTAGGGCGAGGTTCAGCATCGATCCATTGGCCGTGGCCGCGGATGCGCCGATCAGGCCAGGAGCGAGCGCACCACGCGCCAGCCACCACAAACCGACCATCCACGCGCTGCACAGCAGCCACATCAGGAACAAGGCCCGCATCGGGGAGATTTTCACGTTTCAAACTCCGGGAAGACATGCAGCCGCCGCGCATCTGCGGCCGCGCCGAACTCGGACATGACGGCAAGGCAGCCGTGCCATAGAGCCGGCGCATGCAGCAAGGCACAGACCTCGCCATCGGGCGCCGATGCCAGCGGCAACAAGGCGAACATGGCGTTCCAAGGCGGCGATAAGCCGGGGCTCACAGGGATCCACTCCGGCGCGAGGGCCGAGTCGCGGTGGAACCCTCGCACCGCGTCGACCGCCACGGCCCAGGCATGCGCCGGTCCCTGACACACCAGCAGGCGTGTCTGCGGCTGACCCAGGCTCGCGCGCCTGCCAAGGCTGAAACCAAGATCGAGCACGACCAAAACTCTCCCCTGCCACGCCAGCAAGCCGGGGCAATGTGGGTTGTGGCCAGGCAGGGGGAAAAGGCCGGAGGGCAAGAGAATCTGCCGCACTTGGCGGCTGTCGATGGCACATAGCTGGCCATCGGCCTCGAACAGCAACCAACTCCCGAAACCCTGCGCAACAGCGGGTTCTGCATCACGCGTCTGCACCCCTGGCGGGAGATGCGATCCGACATGCAGGGAGGCCGGGGCTGGATTCATCGCCGCTTGCCACGGACCTGCCCCTGAAGGCGCGACAGAAACCTCAGCGAGAGCAAAAACGCCATCGAACTCGCCGCCTGCGGCATCACCGCGGCCGCCTCGATGCCATACGGCGCTCCGATCTGCGGCGGAATGGACCAGAAATGCAGAGTCTGGACGGGAGCACATGTATCCACGCGCAGCGCGAAAAACTGCTCACGGTACTGCAGCAACAACATGCGCGAGGTCTCGGCGGGCAATGCGCCCCAGGCGGATTCGAGGCTCAGCACCGGTACGGCGCCAACATCCGTGAACAGCAGCGCTTCGCCACGAGGCAGGCTCAAACTGCGGTTATCCATGGGAACAACGCCCAGCACACACGTAGCAGGCAAGGCAAGCGACCAAGCGCCGATGCGCGCCAAACGCACTTCGATACCGGCATCCCAGGGTTGATGCCGGCGGACTTGTGGTGCGCCTTTCTCCATCTGACTTGAGCTGTCGGCCGCTTTGACGTCAGGATTCATGTCGGCAACTTTCATCGGCGCGATGGGCACCGATGAAAGTTCAGGCTCAGCAATGACTGGGGATGCGGCGACTACTTTGACTTGCCATGGCTCCCAGGCTTCGCGCAATTCCCGCCAGCTCTTGATCTGCTCGCGCAACAAGCCCGGGATCTCCGCCAGCAGCTGTAAAAACGGTTCTGTAGCAAACGCGCTGCCACCCGAAATGTCTTGTTTTCCCTCGGTGGGAGGCGGCGGCTGCAAGTCAGCTACGGGACCGGAGGGGTGCGCGCCGTCCCTTGACGCCTGCGCTGCTTCGGGTGCCATGGTCGCCGATGCTGGTGAAGGAGCCACGACTTCCGCGAGAGGTGGTCCTGGTTCGGGTGGATCGAGGTCGGCGGCCTTGATTGCTGGCGGCTCAATGTCGGGCCGTTTGACGGGTGGATCCTGATCGATTGCGGTCGCGGGCTGGGCCGCAATCGAGAACCCAACCGATGTAGCCGCCTGGTCGGAGCCAGACGTCATGGATTCCGCTGCTGCAACCACCGTGGGCGCCGACGCTGCCTCGGCGACTTGAGCAAGCAGTATTTCCGCAGCCGGAGATGCAGCCGGAGATGCAGCCGGGTCCGGTCGCTCAGGGGAGCCTTGGGCCAGCCCGACGACATGATCCTGTAGCGGCTCAGTCTCAAGATCCCCCAGGGGCTGAAGCGTGCGGCGCAACCCAGTCACCACCACCCGCAGGACGTCCCAGCGCACAGGCATTCCTGCGCTGACGCCAGGCAGTTGCACCAGCAATTCCTGCTCGCCTTGCCGGCAGAGTTGGCGTACGGCCTCCAGCCCAAGAAAATCAGCGCCGATGCGAATGCCTCGCAGCGCCTCGCCGGCATGGCCAAGCGCTTGCATGGACTCGACGCCCACGGCAACATCGGCCAGGGCTTGCTCGAACTGGGCGAGAAAGACGCCGGCATCGCGCGCGAAGGCCGCCATCAACTCGTCCGCAGAGGCTTGGGCGAGATTCACCACCAGCTCCGTGGCAGGCAACACGGGTTCGGCCCGGACTTCATGGCGTCAGGACCTTCGATGTTTCCGCACTGGTGCTTCAGTTCAGGCCCCACTTGAACCTGTCTTGGCCCAGCGGAACTCGCCCATCTGCTGCGATCGCGCTTTGGCGGCATAGAGCGAAGTGTCAGCCTCGCACAGGATCTGGGGGATGGCGGCGTTTGGGTCCAACGCGGCGATTCCGGCGGAAAACTGCGCCGACAAGGCTTGGCTCTGCACCTGCAGCAGGGGTTCTCGTTGCGGTCGGCTGCGAATGCGTTCAACAACCGTGTTCGCCTGCTCGTCTGTGGTCCGGGGCGGGCAGATCACGCATTCGTCACCGCCGTAGCGAAAAGCGGCGTCGTCAGGCCGAAATTCCGCCTGCAGCATCGTGACGGAGGCCCCCAGAGAGCGGTCGCCAGCGAGATGACCATAACGGTCGTTGACAAGTTTGAACTGGTCAAGATCGATGAGCGCAAGCGCGCAAGAATGATCATGCCGCCTCATCACCCCTGCATGTTCAGCGAGCAGTCGCTGCGGCGGCGCTCGGCGTCCCGGTAGACCGGTGAGCGGGTCGGGGCCAGTTCGCTGTGCCGTGAGTTCGGCCTCGATTTCAGCGATCTGCAGCAGGGAGGCCAGGCCGCTGTCCACGATGGCGTCGTGGATGCGCAAAGCCTCGGGTTGGGATTTGCTCGCAGCCGCCAGGCTGGAGACCCGTCCATCGAGACCCTGGAACTCTGCCATCAGCGCGGCGCTTGCAGTGGTCAGTGTGCCCGTGCGAAGCGCCGGCTCCATCGCCGGACGCAAATGCTGCTCGATGGCCTCAATCGGCAGCGCCGCCACGGCTCTCGGCTTCTGGCGATAGGCGCCCTGGCGCAGGCAGCGTTGCAGCCATGAAGACAGCAAGCTTCGAGCCATACGAATGGCTACAGAGTCAGGGCTCTCAGCACCTTCATTTGGCCATGAATCCACAGCGTCCAGCCTGTCTCCCGCAGCACCGATCATGACCGGGTGCGGGGTGCTGGCTTCGATATTCGTTGTGATTGCCGCAGCCGACATGGGCACAGCTCCTAGGGATGATTGCTCAAAACAAGCAAACCTGGTGCCAGCCCAAGTCTTTACATAAGACAGCTTTGTTCTAAAAAATAGAATTATTGATGGTTATTTTAAAAATTTTCCAATCAATATTCTATTCGACGCAAATTTCCGGCGCCTGCGTCATGGATTTGACGGAATATGACTGGCCGACTTGGCATGACGATCGATTGCCCTGATTCGTCAAGGCCCCATCGCCACCATGATTTGTCCAGCCCCGTCGACAACGCCGGTGACGACCTTGCCGGATTGGACATTACGCGCCAGGATGGTTTGCCCCTGGCGCCCGTTTTCCATGGCCATACCCAAGGCCACCAGTCTCACCCCCTGACCCAGTGCGACCAAGGAAACCGACTGCCCATAGTGAATCAACTGCGGTCCGGCGAGCATGCCTTGGGTGACGCTCTGCCCGGCCGCCACGCTGTATTGCAGAACCCTGCCGATGGCCTGCGCCGGCTTGGTGATCGCGCCTGCGGGCAGGCTCGACAGGTCACGCTGCACGATGGCCAGATCGCCCTCGGTCAGCACATGCCCGGCACCAAGCGCCCGCGCTGCAACCACCGCCCCCTGCGGCCAAGCCACCTGAACCGGTAGATAGAGAGACCAGACCTGAGGTGTCAAACAGGCCACCTCGACGGTCTGCGCGCCGAAAGGGTTGGCAGCGCCGAAGTCACGCGCCTGCATATGCCCGCAGCGGGGAAAATGCAGGCCCTCCACAGGCCCCTGAACGGTGATGCGCGCATCTTGCGATTGTTGTGGCAGGCGACTTCGGACGAAATGCTCGACGACCTGGCGAATGCTTTCGGCGGGCTCCCAGGCCGTGGCATCAGCCGCTGCGGCCATGCTGGAAGCCCATAAACCTGCGCCAAAGACGGTGAACGTGACGAGCAGCAAGCAGCGCACTCCACGCCAAAGACCGGAGCACTGTTGCGAAGCTCTCGCCTGAACGCTCATCCAACCCACACCGCACATCTTCATGCTTCCTTTCGTCGCCAGCCAGCCTTCAATGGTTCGCAAGGCCGCGTCGATCCCGACCCGATTCCACCCCATGCGGGATTGACCATCCACCTCCATGCTGCAAGGTCCATACCACTGGAGCGCCAAGGTATTCGACTGGTGACCCAGTCCAGGAAGAAGCCGGAGTGAACCCAGCTTTGCCGCCGAAGCGGCAAAGCCTTGCCGCTCCTGTTGGGTGCCGCTGGCACGGATGGCCGCATGCAGGCAAGGGCTGACGTGGCGGAGGCACTGGCACGCTTCGTGCAGAAGACATGGCATCCACCGCCACGACCTGACCATGAACTCCGCCCTCGACCGCGCATTCGCACCGCTGCAAACCGCGCTGGACCTGCGCGCGTATCGACAGCAACTGCTGGCGGCGAACATGGCCAATGCCAATACGCCGCATTACAAGGCTGTGGACCTTGACTTCTCCGCTGCGCTTCAAAGTGCGCTCCAACAAACGCCCGGCCAGACCCAGGGTTCCCTGGCGCTGAAAGTTGAGCAATCCGGCCAACAACAAGGCACCCAGACCGCGAGCCCGGCAGCCGCCTTCGTCGCCTACCAGGCAGGCAATTCCGTGAGGCTCGATGGCAACTCGGTCGACATGAGCCGAGAACAGGCCTCATTCCAAAAGAACAGCATCCAGTACGAGGCCGATCTGACCTTCCTCACCGGCAAGATCAAGACGCTGACCTCTGCCATCACTGGCAACTGAACCCGAACTCCAAACTCCGGCCGCCGATCCCCGCCATGTCCCTGTTCACAGCACTCGATGTCGCCAACTCCGGCCTGAACGCCGAGAGCTACCGTCTCAACGTCGTGGCCAGCAACCTGGCGAACGCGAATTCGGCCACCAGCTCCAACGGCCAACCCTACCGTGCCCGCGAAGTGGTGTTCGCCGCGCAGCCGCTGTCCGGCCCGGGCGTTCCAGCGGGCGTCAATGGCGTGCAAGTGGCAGGGGTGGTGGAAAAGCCGGGTCCGATGAAAATGGTCTATGACCCGGGCAACCCGCTGGCCGACAAGCAAGGCTATGTGGCTTATCCGAACGTGAACCCGGTGGACGAGATGGTCAACATGATTTCCGCTTCGCGCGCTTACCAGGCCGACGTGAACGTGATGAACACCACCAAGAACCTGCTACTCAAAACCCTAGCCCTGGGCCAATGAGCCTGAACGCTTGAAGGACAACACCATGAGCATCCCTTCCATCGGCAGCAACACCTTTCTCTCATCGCTGCAGACGAGCAGCAGCAGCGGCACCTCCGGCAGCGGCACCAGCGGCGTGAGTGGACTGAGCAACGTCAATACCTTCTACAACCTGCTGGTCACGCAATTGACCAACCAGGACCCACTCAACCCGATGAGCAATTCAGACTTGTCGGCGCAATTGGCGCAGTTCAGCACCGCCAGCGGGGTGCAGTCCATCCAGCAATCCATGGCAGCGCTGACCGCGCAACTGGCGCAGTCGCAAGGTCTTCAAGCCGCCAATCTGGTCGGGCAAAACGTGGTGTTCGACAACAACTCGGTCAGTCTGGGAGCAAGTGGCGGCACCGCCGGGGGCTTCACCCTGGCCAACGCCGCGCAGAATGTGCAGGTTCAGATTCAGAACAGCGCGGGACAAGTCATCCAGACTTTGCAGCTCGGAGCCTTGCCTACCGGCGTGCAAACGTTCAACTGGAATGGAACCGATTCCAGCGGCAAACCCGCTCCAGCCGGCAATTACAGCTTCAACGTTCAGGCGACGGACTCTGGCGGCCAGAGCGTGGCCGCGATTCCCTTCGGGACAGGCAAGGTGCAGTCGGTGTACCTGAACGCCAGCAGTGGCCCCGCCCTGCAAATTCAAGGTCAGAGCGGCACGATTCCACTTGCGAGCATTCAAGGCGTGATGTAAGCGCCGGCAAAGCATCCCAGTACAGCACTGCACACCACCCATCCGGGAATATCGATGAGCACTTTTCAAACGGCACTCTCTGGCCTGCAAGCCGCCTCCACCGACCTGCAGGTGATGGGCAACAATATTTCCAACGCCAACACCGTGGGCTTCAAGGAGTCGAACGCTCAGTTCGCCGACGCCTACGCCTCGGCGATTGCAGGGACCGCACCAGCTGCTGGGCAGATCGGTATTGGCACGACCGTGCAGACCGTGGCCCAACAATTCTCGCAGGGCAATATCCAGACCACCAGCAACCCGCTGGACGTCGCCATCAATGGCACGGGTTTTTTCCAGTTCAACTACAACGGCGCAACCGTCTATGGCCGCAACGGCCAGTTCCAGATCGATCAAAACGGCCATATCGTGGATGCTGCGGGCGGCAAGCTCATCGGCACCCCTGCCGTGAGCGGCGCGCTGACCGGGGGTGCCGGCCCGTTGCGCGTCACGGCAACAATCCTGGCGCCGCAAGCGACATCAGGCTTGAGCATCGGCCTCAATCTGGACGCCGGAGCCACGCCGATTGCCAGCGGCACGGCATTCAACATCAACGACCCCACCAGCTACAACTACTCGACGAGTACGACGGTTTATGACAGCCTGGGGGCATCGCATTTACTGACGAGCTACTACCAGCTCACCTCCGGTGCGACGCCAACCTGGAACGTCTACTACTCGGCCAACGGCACAACGGCCTCGGGAGGCACCACCTCAGGATCGTTCGGAACCTTGCCGTTCACGTCCGCCGGAGCAGTCAGCGGCACGGTCAGCGGCACCATTGCCGGGCTGAACTGGGCCGATGGCGCTTCGAGCAGCACGATTGCCATCAATTTCGCCGGCTCGACCAATTACAGCGCGCCGTCGGCGGTGAGCAGCATCACCGATAACGGCTATGGCGTCGGCCAGCTCAGCAATCTGTCCATCAACCCCGGCGGGGTGGTCTATGGCGTCTACAGCAACGGCCAGTCGTCCATCCTGGGCCAGATCACGCTGACCAACTTCGCGGCACCGCAGAATCTGCAGCGCGTGGGCAACAATTACTACGCTGCGACCTACCAGTCTGGCCAACCGCTCACCGGGCAACCCAGTTCCAACGGATTGGGCACGCTCCAGGCCAGCGCAGTGGAACAGTCCAACGTCAACTTGTCGACACAATTGGTCGATCTGATCGTCGCTCAACAGGCCTACCAAGCCAATGCCCAGACCATCAAGACACAGAATCAGGTGGTCCAGACCTTGCTTGCTTTGTAAGCGAGCAGCCCCGGAACGCCGCAAGCGGCGCCAGCCCCAATCGAATCTCGATCCTTGGGGTGGCTCTTCGATTCAATCGCAAGCCCGACCGAAACTTGACTCATGGATACCCTTTGGATTGCCGCCAACGGCGCTCGCGCCATCCTGCAGCGGCAGGACGTGGTCACCAACAATCTGGCCAATGTCAACACCACCGGCTACCGCGCAGCGGAGGCCCAGTTTCGCGCCTTGCCCGTGTATGGCGAACCACTGCCGAGCAATGCCTACGTGACCACGCAAGGCAATCGTGCTGACTTCCAGCAAGGTCCGGTCAATCACACCGGGCGCAATCTCGATGTCGCGATCAAGGGGCCCGGTTGGATTGCGGTGCAGGCCCAAAACGGCGATGCCGCCTACACCCGCAACGGCGATCTGCAGGTATCCAGCAGCGGCATCCTGAGCACGAGCGACGGTCACCCGGTTCTCGGCCAGGGAGGCGCACCGATTTCACTGCCGCCGCTGCAATCGGTGCAGATCGGCGCCGACGGCACCATCTCCGGCGTACCTGTCGGTGGCCAGCCCAACGCCTTGGTTGTGGTCAACCGCATCCAACTCGTCAATCCGCCTGCCACGCAAATGCAGCGTGGGGCCGACGGCCTGTTCCGCGACGCCAAGGGCCCTGCCCAGCAGGACGGTTCAATGCAACTGGACGTGGGTGCGCTTGAAGGCAGCAACGTCAATCCGGTACAGGCCCTGATCCAGATTCTCGACAACTCCCGCGCCTTCGAAATCCAAACCAAATTGATGCAGACGGTGGACCAGAACCAGCAGGCCGCAACGCAGTTGCTGAATGTGAGCTGATGGCGGCTTCGCCTCAAGTCCTGTCCTTATCGACGCCCTTCGAATGAGACCTCTCCCATGATCCGCTCCCTCTATATCGCCGCCACCGGTCTGCAAGCCCAGCAGACGAGCATGGATGTGATTTCCAACAATCTGGCCAACGTCAACACCACGGGCTTCAAGAGTGCGCGGACCGTGTTTCAGGACCTGCTCTATCAAAACCTGACGCAGCCCGGGGCGCAGTCATCGCAGACCACGCAATACCCTTCGGGCCTGCAACTCGGCACCGGCGTGACCCCGATCGCCACCGAACGGCTGATGACCGAGGGCAATCTGACGCAAACCGGCAACTCGCTCGACGTGGCGATCAACGGTCAGGGGTTCTTTCAGGTGCTGCAGCCTAATGGCACCATTGCCTACACCCGGGACGGGACCTTCCAACTCAGCAACCAGGGGCAGCTCGTCACGTCCAACGGTTACCTGATACAGCCCACCGTCACCATTCCTGCAAGTGCACAGAGCATCACCATTGGCAACGATGGCACGGTGTCAGTCACCTTGCCTGGGCAAGCGGCGCCGCAGCAGGTCGGCACCTTGCAGCTCGCCAGCTTTGTCAACCCCACTGGGCTGCAAAGCATAGGCACCAACCTCTATCTGCAAACAGGCTCCTCCGGCAGCCCCAATACCGGTCAGCCCACACTCAATGGCCTGGGTTCGGTGCAACAGGGTTATCTCGAATCGTCGAACGTGAACGTGGTCTCTGCACTGGTGGACATGATCTCCACGCAGCGTGCTTACGAGATCAACAGCAAAGCAGTGCAGGCCTCTGACCAGATGCTGCAGTACGCCGAGCAGAACATCTGAGCCGGCTCCGCATATGCGCACCCATGTCGGCACTGTTGTCGTATCGTTGCTGGCGCTGCTGCTCGGCGCTTGCGCCGACATGCCCGGCCGCATGGCCAACGAACAGCTCAAGCCCCTGCCCGTTCCGGCGATGCCCGAGGCCATGAACGCGCACGCCGCCAATGGCTCGATCTGGCAACCCGGAACGAACGTGACTTTGTTCGAGGACACGCGCGCGCACCGCGTGGGCGATCTGATCACGGTGTTGATCCAGGAAAATGCCAACGCCACCAAGTCCACCAACACCACCATCAACAAGTCCGACAGCGTGAGTGCCGGTCTCACCAGCTTTTTCGGCGTCGTTCCAACCATCGGTGCTTACAGCCCCAGCATTGGCGCCACCTCGGCACAGAAGTTCGGCGGTAACGGCGCCACCGCGCAAAGCAACACCTTCACCACCACCTTGCAAGCCACTGTGGTTCAGGTGATGAGCAACGGCAACCTGGAAATTTCCGGCCAGAAGGAAGTGATGCTCAACGGCGGACACGAATTCGTTCGCGTGGTCGGCGTCGTGCGCGCGGCCGACGTCTCGCCGCAAAACACCGTTTCCAGCACACAGATTGCCAATGCTCGCGTCGAATACAGCGGCAACGGCAGCGTCTACGCCGCGGCCAAGGTGCCCTGGTTGACCAGTTTCTTCCTCTCGCTATGGCCGTTCTGAACGACACGTGACCAACACGATCTCATGCAAATCCTAAGCGCACCGTCTCGCTCGCGTTCCGGCCTTCTGAACCGGCTGCTGTTCGCCCTGACCCTGCTTGCTGCCAGCACGACGGCCCAGGCCATGGCGATTCGCGACCTCACCAGCGTGCAAGGCGTGCGGGTCAATCAGCTGGTGGGCTACGGGCTGGTGGTGGGCCTGTCGGGTACCGGCGATCAGGCGACCCAGGTCCCTTTCACGACCCAGTCGCTGCTCAACATGTTCCAGCGTCTGGGCATCAATCTGCCGCCGAGCGTGGCGTCGAACCTGCAGCCCAAAGACGTGGCCGCGGTGATCGTGACCGCCCAGCTTCCGCCCTTCTCTCAACCTGGACAGACCATCAACGTCACGGTCTCGGCCGTTGGCAATGCATCCAGCCTCGCCGGAGGCACCTTGCTGATGACTCCGCTCAAGGGCGCCGACAGCCAGACTTACGCGGTGGCGCAGGGCAATGTGGTGGTCAGCGGTTTTGGCGCCTCATCGGGGGGCAACAGCACACAAGTCAACTTTCTCACTGCCGGCACGGTGGCCAACGGCGCCACCGTGGAACGCGCGGTCGCCAATCATTTCGACCAGCCCGGGCCGCTCACCCTGGCGCTCAATACCCCGAGCTTCGGCACGGCAAGCCGCATTGCCGACCGCATCAACCAGCAATATGGCGCTAATACGGCCGTGGCCTTGAATGCGGGCATGGTGCAAGTCAGCGCACCCGCCAATCCGGGTGCGCGTACCGGTTTTCTAGGCAGTCTGGAAGCGCTCGACGTTTCCCCGGAAACCCCGCCAGCCAAGGTGGTGATCGACGCTCGCAGTGGAACCGTGGTGCTGGGGCAGAACGTGACGCTGGGGTCCTGCGCGGTGGCGCACGGCAATTTGTCGGTGACGATCAACACCCAATATGAGGTGAGTCAGCCCAACCCGCTTGGTGCCGGGCAGACCGCCGTGGTACCGACGACCAACGTGAAAGCGAAGGTGGACAAGGCCAACTTGCTGATGTTCAACCCTGGCGTGACGCTGGAGGCTGTCGTGCGTGCCCTCAATGCCGTGGGCGCCACGCCGAATGACCTGATCGCCATCCTGCAGGCGATGAAGGCCGCGGGAGCCCTGCATGCGCAACTCGACGTGATCTGAGGCCGGCGATGCAAACCCCTATCCTGCCCCTGGCCCCTCTGCCGCCAACGATTCCAGCGGCCGCCAACAGCCTCTCGTTCCAGGGGCTGAACCAGCTTTCAGCCGCAGCCAAGGCCGACCCGCACAACCCGCAGGCGATCAAGGCCGTGGCGCAGCAGTTCGAGGCGCTGCTGATGCAGCAGATGCTCACCGTGATGAACGCCACCAGCCTTGGTCCCGATCTGCTCGGTGACACTTCCGGGCCGATGTTCAAGTCACTCTTCACGCAGCAGCTCGCCACCACCATCAGCCAGGGGCAAGGCATTGGTCTGGCCAGCTTTCTGGCCAAGGAACTGGCCACGCGCTACGGCACTGCACACCCAGTCCACCCGGGCAAGGCGAGCGGCCCGACATCCGGCACGAACATGCCCGGCGCTCTGCCGCAGGCCGCCGAGTCGACGCCACGGCCCCACGCCACCACCGCATCCGCAACCGCCACGACGCCGTCGCGCGGCACAGTCCGTCCAGGCAGCGCCGTTGCGATCACGCACGCGCCAGGCAATGGGACGCAAACATCCGAGGGCAACACAGCCCCGCCCACGCTACTGGACAAGGCGCAGGCTTTCATCCAGTCCATCCTGCCCAGCGTGCAGTCGGCGGCCACGGCGCTGAAGGTCAGCCCGATTGCAATTCTGGCCCAGGCAGCTCTGGAAACGGGTTGGGGCAGCCACGCTCCGGGCAATAACCTGTTCGGTATCAAGGCGGGTGCCAGTTGGCAAGGCGGGACATTGACATCGATCACCAGCGAAGTGAGCGATGGAGTCTCGCACCTGGGCGAAGCCGCCTTCCGCGCCTATCAGAGCGCCTCCGACAGCGTGCAGAACTACGCGCAGATGCTGCTCGGCTCTTCACGCTTTCAGAACGTGCGCGGCCAAGGCGGCGATATTGCCGGCTTTGCCGCAGCCTTGCAGCGCAGCGGCTACGCCACCGACCCGCATTACGCCAGCAAACTGCTGGCCGTGGCGCAAAGCCCGACCATGCGCGGGGCGCTCGCGGCGCTTGGCCTGCAGGACGGCTCAAGTTTGGCCGCACGGTGACGTTAGAACAGCCAAAGTACCGACTCAATGCGACCCGCAATCCAGCGACTCCCGGCCCGGCAGCAATGACGAACACCCCTCCCTTGGACGAAGCCCGCTTGGTTGCAGCGCTCGCCGACGTGCTGCGCCAGAAGCGGCAAGCCCTGCTGGACGACGATCCGGCGCTTCAAGCCTCAACGGCATCCGCTGCCGCAAGAGTGACGCCCGATTGGCTCGCACCCATCTGGCAACCCCTGCTCGACGAGCTTGATCGCTGTACAGCGCGCCGGCAACAGGCCGGGGACAAACCTGCGGTGTCGACCGAACTCGCAGCGCGGGTGAACGCACTGCGCCAGGAATATGAAGGGTTGCAGCACACCCTGACGGTGTGGAGCGCAGCCATTCGGCAGGCACTGGAGCAATCGTCGCAGCGCCTGCCAGAGCCGGTGTACGGCCCGGCCTACGGCCGTTTCCATTCTTCCACGCAGCGCCAAACTCTGGGGCGAGGCTGAAATGTCCGGCATCAGCGGCCTCGTCAGCAACTCCCTTACTGGCCTGCAAGCGGCGCAGGAGGCGCTGCAGGTCACGGGCAACAATATTGCCAACGTCAACACCCCCGGCTACAGCCGTGAACAGGCGATCCAGTCCGCCCAGCCGCCCACGCTGCTGGGCGGGCTGTATCTGGGCAACGGCACCCAGGTTGAAACCGTCACTCGCAGCTACAGCAGCTATCTGCAGTCCCAGGTCTGGAGCACCACGGCCACGGCCAGTGGTGCCAACACCTTGAACACCCAACTGCAACCCATCGTCAATCTGCTGGCTGGAACCGGCTCGGGCCTGAGTACGGCAATCAACCAATTCTTTGGCAGCGGCGTCGCGCAAGTGGCGGCCAACCCATCGGACATCCCCTCGCGCCAAAACCTCATCAGCCAGGCGCAAGGACTGGCTCAGGCCATGCAGGGTTCGGCCCGGCAGTTGCAGGACGCGGCCAGCGGCGTGAACCAGCAAATCGGGCAGAGCATCACCACGATCAACAGCTTGACGCAGCAGATCGCCCAGCTCAACATCCAGATCAACAACCTGTCGGGCTCGGGGCAGGCACCCAACACCTTGCTCGACCAGCAAAACCAACTGGTCACCCAACTCTCGGCCCAGGTCGGCATCAACGTGCTGCAACAGGGCAACCAGGTGAATGTGTACACCGGGAATGGCCAGGTCTTGGTGGCCGGCAACCAGTCCTACGCGCTCAAGACGGCACCAAATTCCTATGACCCGACGCAGATCGAGGTGGCCTATGCCAGTAGCGGCGCCATCATCTCCTCGGGCTTGCAAGGCGGCAACCTCGGTGGCCTGCTGCAGTTCCGCAGCCAGGTGCTGCAACCGGCACAGAACGCTCTCGGGCAGATTGCCGATGGGTTGGCGCAGGCCATGAATTCGCAACAGGCGCAGGGGCTGAACCTGAGCGGCACGTTCGGAGCGGCAATGTTCTCGACGGGGAACCCGCAAGTTCTGTCCAGCAGCAGCAACACCGGCTCCGCCCAGATCTCGGCCAGCATCGTCAACACCAGCGGATTGACCGCATCCGATTATCTGGCACGCTTTGACGGCGCAAACTGGACGGTGACGAACCTCTCGAGTAAGCAGGTCATCACCTCGGGCAGCGCCTTGCCCCTGAGTTTCGATGGTGTGCAACTCACCCAAGCCAGTGGCACGCCAAAGAATGGTGACAGTTTTCTGATTGAACCCACGCGTTACGGCGCGCTGAATTTCCAGTCGCTCTTGACAGCCCCATCCGCCATCGCTGCAGCCTCGCCCTATGTCAGCAGTGCCGGATCCGTTCAAAGCGGTGGCGTGCTGGCCAACTCCAACCTCGGCAATCTGACACTATCTGCGGGCAGCTTTACAGCCACGAGCGGCAGCGCCAGCGTCAATCTCTCGAACACGCTCGCCAGTCCGCCCGTGCCACTGCAGCTCACACTCACCAGCAGCGGAGTCAGCGGCGGCACGGTCACCTTTCAGGTCACATCGGGCAGCGGCGCCACATCCGGCGTGGTCGGCTCAGGGAACCTGACCCTGGGCACCAGCGGTACGACCCTCGGCATCAACTACCCGAACACCCCCCCAGGGGGGCAGTGGCAGGTCACCTTGAGCGGCAGCACCGCCGCATCCGGCGATGCTTTTACTCTCACGCCCAGTGGCCCAGGCAATGGCAACAACGCCCAGGCCATGGCTGCACTGCAAACGGCCAAATCCTTGAACGGCGGCACAACCTCGTTGGAGGGTGCCTACGGTCAACTCGTCAGTCAGGTTGCGAGCCAAGGCAGCCAAGCGCAAAGCTCGTTGTCCGCAGCAGCAGCCGTGGTGCAACAGGCAAGCGCGGCGCAGCAATCTGTTTCCGGCGTGAATCTTGACCAAGAGGCGACAAACCTCATTCAGTACCAGCAGGCTTATCAGGCCGCAGCCAAGGCCATCCAGGTCGGCAACAGCCTGTTTCAGTCGCTGATCCAGGCGCTGTAGAGCGAGCCGGGGAGCACGTCATGCGCATCAGCACACCGCAGTTCTACGCCGCCAGCCTGAGCGGCATCCTCAACCAGCAGAACACGCTCAATACCCTGAGCCAGCAGCTGTCGACCGGCAACGCCCTGGTCAACCCGTCCGACCAACCCGTGGCCGCGGCGCAGAACATCACGCTCACCGGGCAGATCAACCGCCTGGCCAGCTACCAGCAGAACGGCCAGAACGCGCAGAACGCGCTGCAGCTCGAAAGCTCGACCCTGCAAAGCGTGGGCACCCTGGTCGACCAGGTGCGGCAACTCGCCGTGCAGATGAACAACGCAACCGTCAACACGCAGGATCTGCAAAACGCCGCCGCCACCATGCAGGGCTATCTGCAGCAGTTGGTGCAGTACGGCAATACCCAGGACGGCCAGGGCAACTATCTCTTCGCCGGCAGCAAGAGCCAGGCCCAGCCCTTTTCCCTGCAGCCCAATGGCCAGGTGCAGTATCTGGGCGACGGCAGCCAGAACCAACTGGCCCTTGGCCCCAGCCTTCAAACCTCCGTGGGCGACCCCGGCAATGCGCTGTTCATGAACGTGCCGGGCGGCAACGGAACCTTCTCCGTGGCCGCCTCCGGCGGCAACACCGGAAACGCCACCGCAGGCCCGGGCAGCGTGAACAACCCGGCGCTTGCGCAGCAGGTGCTGCTGGTCGACGGCACGCAATACCAGATCAGCTTCAGCGGCACGGCCGCAAGCGGCGGCGCCATCAGCTATACGGTCACCAGCGGCACCGGCTCGAGCATGGCCGGCTCCGGGGTGGTCAGCAGCGGCACGTATACCGACGGCATGAGCATCAGTCTGCCACCTGGCAGCGGCGCGGCCATCAGCGTCCCCATCCAGGGCACGCCAGCGGCAGGAGACACGTTCACCATCGCGGGCGCCGGTCCGCAAAGCCTGTTCGCCACCTTCCAGGCGCTGCAGCAGGCGTTCACCACCACGGCGCAAACCCCCGGCGCCAACGCCCAGCGCGCCCAGGCCATCAGCAACGTCCTGGCCAGTCTGGACCAGAACCAGACCCATCTGCTCAGTGCCCAGGCCGCCATCGGCAGCCGGCTGCAGCAGGTGCAGGCGGTGCAGACCCAGAACGCCAGCCTGACCCTGCAACTGCAAACCCAGCAGTCGCAACTGGCCGACATCAACTACCCTCAGGTCATCTCCCAGTACCAGCAAAGCCTCACCGCGCTGCAGGCGGCGCAAAAGGCTTTCGTGCAGGTGCAAGGGCTCAGCCTGTTCCAATACATCTGACACATGACATCGAGCCAGACCCATCTTTGGGAGTCCATCGACAGCGCTGAAGAGACCGGGATCGGGGCTTATCACAGCAACCCACGCGCTGATCTGCTGAGTCTATTGCGGCAGCCACCACGCCGAGTCCTCGACGTCGGCTGCGCATCCGGCGCGATGGGGGCTTGGCTCAAACGCCAATTTCCCAAAGTGGAACTCTGGGGCATCGAGGCCAACCCCCATGTCGCCCGCCAGGCGCAGGCGCACTACCACCGTGTCATGCCGGGCTTGCTGGAAGACGTCGATCTGGCGGCCCAGGGGCTGCAGGCCGCGAGCCTCGACACCCTGGTTCTGGCCGATGTCCTCGAACACATGCGCAACCCATGGCGCGCGCTGCACGCCCTGCGGCCCTGGCTGTCCGGTGACGCGCAGGTCCTGATCAGCCTTCCCAACGCCCGCAACCTCTGGCTGCTCAACGAGCTGGCCGAGGGCCGCCTGACCTACGAGCCATCCGGCATTCTCGACATCACCCATCTGCGGTTCTTCACCCGCGACGAGGGCCAGCGCATGCTGGAGCAGACGGGGTACACGGTCGAGGCCGTCAGCTACGGACCCGACAGCCGTTTTTTCCAGACCCCGCGCCCAGCCGCCTTCCCCGCCAACCTCGAAACCGAGCATCTGGTGCTCAAGAACGTCGATGCCGACGAGTACCAGCAACTCATCAGCCTGCAGATTTTTTATCGCGCCCGCTCGCAACCCGCCGAATCCCGCGTGTTCATTCCCACCCGCGCAGCCATGCCGGCGTCCGCGGCCGGCCATGCCGAATCCCGCGTGTTGCGCGCCGGCCAGCAGCAAGGCACGGGAACGGCCGTCCTGCTGCACCTCTACTACCCCGAACTCTGGCCCGAATTCGCCCGGATGCTGGCCGCGCTGCCCGAGCCCAAGGATCTGTATATCTCGCTCAGCGCGGGGCGTGAGGATGTTCTGGACGACATCGCACGCGACGCCCCGCAGGCTTTTGTTCTCAGCCACCCTAACCGGGGCCGCGACATCGCGCCGCGTCTGGCCTTGTTGCGCCATGCACGCACGAAGCGTTATGACCAGTTGCTGTTTCTTCACGGCAAAAAATCCCCCCATCTACGCGAAGTCCAGAACATCCAGATCCCGTTCCTCCAGCATCGGGATGGTGATCGCTGGCGCCAGGAACTGATGGCCGCGTTGCTGGGAGCGCCGCTGCAGGTCCAGTCCGCTTTCGCGCGTAACCCCAGGCTTGGATTGATCGGGCCTTCGGGCTTCTGGCTCGGCCTGCGCGGCGACCCCAATCTGCCACGCCTGGCCGGGCTGACCCAACGCATGGGCATCGCCCCCGATGTCTCGCGCCATGGCTATTTCGCCGGGTCCATGTTCTGGTGCCGTCCTCAGGCGCTGGATCCCTTGCTGGCGCTGAATCTGAGCGAAGCCGATTTCGACGCGGAGGAAGGCCAGATCGATGCGACCTTGGCGCATGCCGTGGAGCGCTTGTTCGCGCTGAGCGCCGAGAAAGCCGGCTTTCAGATTGCCGATACCGCCGGCAACATCCTGGCCGAACCTCCGCGGCCCATCCATCCCTGGCTGCCCGAAGGCCGCTGGCTGCCCCGGGAAAAGGACTGGGCGCTGCAGACCATCGGCGGCTGGGCCAGCGCCAAGCCGCCGCCGCGATTCGCCCTCGCCTTGCTCCCGCATGCCACCCAGCCTGCCCAGGCCACGGCCGCCAGCCTCGACGCGCAGTGGCTCGGCGCACAGGCTCTGAACCTTCCGCAAGCGGAATCGGCTGTTGCATTGCTGCATGCGGCCAACCAAGCGCTGAAAGACAACGGCGCGGATTGGCTTGGCCTGGTCGACGCCGGCGACCAACTCGCGCCCGACGCGCTGTTCCGCATAGCCCATGCCGTGCGCGAGCATCCGGAATGGCAACTGGTCTACACCGACGAGGACAACCTCACGCCCGACGGCCAGCATGTCAACCCGCATTGCAAGCCGGACTTCAATCTGGACTATCTGCGCAGCCTGCCCTACGTCGGCGGACTGATGCTGGTGCGGCGCGACCTGTTCGCGGCCCTGGGGGGATTCGACGCCGCGCACGAAGGCGCCGAGGACTACGACCTCGCGCTGCGCGCCTGGGAGCATCTGCACGCCACGGGGGCGGGGGATGCCGCGATTGGCCATGTGCCCGAGGTGCTGTACCACCGGCTGCAGGGTTCCGGGCACACGCGCAAATCGGTCCCGGAGATTCTGGCTGCGGGCCAGGCTGCGCTGGAGCGGCATTTCCAGCGCCTGGGCATCGCCGCGACGGTCCAGCCCGGACCTTTCCCGCCCGCGTTCCGCGTCCACTGGCCCTTGCCCGAAGTCAAGCCGCTGGTGTCCATTCTGGTGCCGACGCGCGACCAGTTGCCCATGCTGCAGCGCTGCATCGAGTCCTTGATCGAGAAGACGCGCTGGCCGCGCTATGAAATCCTCATCATCGACAACGACAGCCAGGCTGACGATGCTTGCAAATACCTGGCCGCGATCGAGGCCAAGGAGGCCGAACTCGGCGACCGTCTGCGCGTGATCCGCCAGCCCGGTCCGTTCAATTTCTCGGCGATGAACAACACCGCGGCGCGTGCGGCGCGCGGCGACTATCTGCTGCTGCTGAACAACGACACCGCGGTGCTGCACGAGGACTGGCTCGACGAGATGATGGGCCATGCCCTGCGCCCGGACGTGGGCATCGTCGGCGCCAAGCTGCTGTACCCGGACGGCAAGATCCAGCATGCCGGCGTCATCCTCGGCATGCGGGGCCCGGCCGAACATCCCTTCATCGCCCGCGCGCCCGAAGACCGCGGTTATTTCGGTCGCGCCCAATTGACGCAGAACTATTCCGCCGTCACAGGTGCATGCCTGCTCGTGCGCAAGAGCGTGTACGGGCAAGTTGGCGGACTGGACGAAAACGACTTCAAGGTGTCGTACAACGACATCGACCTGTGCCTGAAGGTGCGCGAAGCCGGCCTGCGCGTCGTCTGGACACCCTATGCCCTGCTGATGCACGAAGGCTCGGCGAGTCAGAAAGGCAAGGTGGAACAAGAGGCCCCCAGCCCGCCGCAAGCGGCGGTCGCCCCACGAGGGGGTGAGAAAACCTTGGGACGGCCCGGCGGTTTTCTCCAAGCCAAGAAGCCGGACGAGGCCAAGCTCAGGCGCTTTGCTGCCGAGAAGGATGCGATGTACGCCAAATGGCTGCCGAAGCTGGCGTTCGACCCGGCCTACAACCGCCACCTCAGCCTGGCCAGCACCGACTTTCTGCTGGAAGATCAGCCGCCCCTGAGCTGGGATCCGGCCTGGCACCCGCGTCCGCGCATCCTGGTACACCCCGCTGACCGCGAAGGTTGCGGCGAATATCGAATCATCGCGCCGATGCGTGCGCTCAACCGCGCTGGCGTCACTCAGGGCTGGGAAACCATGCGCCTGTACGAGCCCGCGGAAATGGAGCGCATGCAGCCCGACAGCCTGGTGGTGCAACGCCAGATGGAATGGCCGCAGATCGAGGCGCTGGAACGACACGCGCGCACCAGCAAGGCATTTCGCGTGTTCGAGATTGACGATCTCATCACCAATCTACCGCTCAAGAGCGTGCACAAAAGTAGCATCCATAAAGACATCGCCAAGCGCTTCCGCAAGGCCGCCGGCCTGTGCAACCGCTTGGTCGTGGCCACTGAGCCACTGGCGAAGGCCTATGCCGGGTTCAGTGACGAGGTGGTGGTCATGCCCAACTATCTGGAAGCCGCGCGCTGGGGTGCCCTGCAGCCGGTTCGCGCCGAGCGAGCCCGGCCGCGTGTGGGCTGGGCGGGCGGCATCGGGCACACCGGAGATTTGGAACTCATCGTCGATGTCGTGCGGGAAACAGCCGCCGAGGTGGACTGGGTGTTCTTCGGCCTGTGCCCGGAGGCACTCAAGCCGCTGGTGAAGGAATTTCACCCGGGCGTGCCGCTGGACCAGTACGCGGCCAAGCTCTCCAGCCTGGATCTGGACCTCGCTGTCGCTCCCCTTGAAGACAACGCGTTCAACGCAGCCAAGAGTCATTTGCGTCTTCTTGAATACGGCATCCTTGGCTATCCGGTGATCTGCTCGGATCTGCCGCCTTATCAGGGGGATTTCCCGGTGACCCGCGTGGCCAATCGCTTCCGCGACTGGAGTCGCGCCCTGCGTGACGCCATCGCCGACCGCGCCGCATTGCGCGCCCAGGGCGACGCATTGCGCGCCAAGGTACTGGCCCATTGGATGATGGAAGACCACCTCGATGCCTGGCTCAAAACCTGGACGGCCTGAGCCCACGAACACCCGCTCGAGTCTGGCCACTGCGGCGGTGCTGCGGGCTGATAGCATCGAAACCGAACTGAAACTTCCTCACATCGCCAGCATCCCAGCACCATTTCAGCATGCAGACCCCCGCCGAATCATCTGCCCAATCGACATCGCCAAGCCTCGTCAGCGAGCAGGCTGCTGTCAGTAACGACGATAGTTACACCTATATCGCACGCCAGCCGATCGTCGACCGGCAGCAGCACATCACAGGTTACGAGTTACTGTCGCGCGCCACGGCCACCAGTACGGAGGCGCCCGCCACCCACACGCGCGCTTCCGACACCGCTTTCCTGTTCAACGCGCTGTCGAACATCTCTTCGGAAAATCTGTTTGGCGACAAGCTGGCCTTCATCAACGTGCGGCTGGATGACTTGAGCGGTGAGCATTTCGACATCGTGCATCCTGAACGCATCGTGCTTGAGTTGCCGCGCGCCACGAGTGATGATGCGCAGCTCATTGCCGAGGCGCTGCCCCGTATGCTGGCGCTACGCGAACGTGGTTTTCGGTTGGCAGCGGGAACTTTTGCGGCAACGGCCCCCTATGCGGCATGGCTACCGACGCTGAGCTTCCTGGAGGTGGATGTGCGAGCACTGCCGGTCGGCGTCGTTCCTGCACTGATGCGCAAGGTCGAGCACCTGCGCAACCTCAAGCTCATTGCCGAGAAAGTGGAAACGGTTCAGGCTTTCCGTGAATTCTTCGACGCGGGCTTCCATTTGTTCCAGGGCTATTACTTCGCCCGACCACAGACCGTGAGCGCCAAGGTCTTTAACCCGGCCTACTCCACGGTCCTGCAGCTCATCAACCTGGTCAACAAGCAAGCCGAGATTCCGCGCATCGAAGAAGTGCTCAAGCGCGACCCGGCTCTGTCGTTCAAGCTGCTGCGCTACATCAACTCATCGGGATTTGGGCTGATGTCGGAAATCACCTCGTTCCGCCATGCTGTGATGATCCTGGGCTATAAGAAGCTGTTCCGCTGGCTGGTGCTGTTGATGGCGACAACCCCGGGCAACAGCGCCGCATCCGCCATCGCAGGCAACGCCATCACACGCGGCCGCATGATGGAGCTTCTGGTGCAAGGCTCCCTTTCGGCGGAAGATGTCGACAACGCATTTGTCGTTGGCGTGTTCTCCATGCTCGACGTCATGCTCGGCGTGCCGTTGGACAAGGCACTCGAGGAAATTTCCCTGTCCGAGTCCATCACCATGGCCCTGAAGCGTCATCATGGCATTTTCGGGCCATACCTGCAGATTGTCGAAGCCTGCGAACAACAGAACTGGATGGATGTCGATCTTCACATCAGCTTGTTGGGTCTGAGCCGCCAGCGCGTCACCTCTTCTCACCTGGAAGCTCTGGCCTGGTCTGACAGCCTGGGAATCTAGGGCCTGTTAACGCTATTTCTCCACCTGCGACGGGGGACTGGGCAGATGCAGTGCAAGGCGCAAGCCGCAATGCGCTGCCCAGCCCCCCGTCTGGGGGCAACGCAGGTGGAGAAATAGCGTGAACAGACCCTAAACCCATTCCCAAGTACGAAGATGCGTGAAGTTGCCAACAAGCTGTTCAAAGACGAGTTCCGTCTGACCACGCACCAGAAAGCCGAACATGTTCTGGGCAAGATTGCCCGAACCCGCGAAGCACTGGCCGTGATTCCGAGCGAACACGCCGAGGAGTTCACCTCGCTGCTGCTGCACCTCGACCGGAAGAATGAAGAACTCATCATTGACGAGCTCAACCCCGCGCACGGCAGCAGGCGCGTGGCTGAAGGTCAGCCCTTTTTCTGCCTGGGACGCTCGGATGGGGTTTACGTCGGATTTCAGAGTCACTTGATTCAGGCCGTCGACTGGGAAGGCTATGGTGCGCTACGCATCGCCTACCCCGAAACCACCTATTACCTGCAGCGACGCGGCCACTACCGTGTGTTGGTGAATGCTGGCGATGCCGGACAGGTTGAATTGCAACGCCGCGGCGCCCGCCCCGTCCGGGGGCAATGTCACGATCTCAGTGGCAGTGGCATGCGCATCCTGCTCACCTCACCCACGGATTTCGCGCTGACCCAAGGCGAATACATTCCTCTGGTGCGCTTCGACCTGGACGGTGTGGAGCTGGCCAGCGAGGCGCAAGTCCGATTCGTTGGCGCCATCCGCAGCAACAAGGTGAGACAGCCGGTGCGCCCCGTCGGCATCCAGTTCCTGAACATGACCCCAGCGTTCGAACAGCGCATCATGAACTATGTGCAGCACCGCGACCGCCAACTGCTACGGGAAGGTAGAACCTGATTCACGTCCGACTTCCCCAGTGCCAACCCCGGCAGCAGCAGGCTCGGCCAGGCACTGCACCTGCACGATACGGGGTTGCATGGTGGCATCCGGCCATGCGCTGGACGCCCCCGTCCACAGGCCCTCTCCTAGCACTTGTTCCGGCTCGTACACATATTGCACGAACCTGGCATGCGCCACGTCGAACAAAAGTGGCGCCAAGCGATGCACGCGCAGTGCATCGCCCGGTCTGTGCGGCAGGATGACGAGCACGCTTGGCGGCGCATCGAACCCGGCCAGATCGGCATCAGTCGGGGGTTGAAAACTCAGGCCAAAGCAGGATGCATCCACGATCAGGAAGGCCAGTTCGAGTGCTTCCAGCGACTGCAGCCAGATGAATGGCCCCTGCCCCGCCTGCCGTAACAACGCGAACTCGCGCAAGGCCTCGAAACCCGGCATGGGCTGGGCGCAAACCCAGCGTTGCTCGGGGGCAATGTCCTGCGGGCCGAATCGGGTGGAGCAAATCGTCACGTCAATGGTCTCGGAATGGTCGCCGTAGGGCTGCTCAACGCGGCGTCTTGGTGCCTTCCAGCCAGGCATCGAGCGTACCCTGGTCCGGAGCCTGCGCCTGCTGATTAAGATCGCTGACCAAGGTGTAGAGCTCTTCGCGCAGGATGCGCAATTGTTTCGGCCCTTCGATGCCCAACCTCACCTTGCCGCCGCCAACATGGACAACGACGATACGGACGTCCTGCCCGATGCGGATCGCTTCGCCGGCATGACGACTGAGAATGAGCATGCTGGCTAGCAGCCGTCAGGCGCTGGCCAAGGTCTTGCTGGCCTGATGACCGCCAAGCGCCTGACCATATGGCCCATACACGCCCGCAGCCTCGGCGGCGGGAATGCCACGCAAAATATCGAGCGCGCCCCGAGTGTTGCGGATAAGCGCGGAAACGACCAGTCCATTACGCTGGTTAGCCGCCGTCACGGCCTGGGCCAGCTCCCGGATTTTGCGGGATCGGGCGGCATGGTCCAACGCCATGGGTGCTGGGGGATCGTGTAACAGCCCCGACCCAGCTTCATCTGCGCATCGCGCTCTCGCCAGTTCAAGCTGTTCCAGTTCGCCGCAAATGGCCAGCTTGCGTGCGGCCAGAGCCGGAAGCTCGGTCGTATTTCCGGCGAGCATGGCCTCCAGCTCAGCTTGCAAAACCTGACCAATGTTTTCAAGCAACCGATATTGCGATTGCAAGATGGAATCGAGTTGTTCACGCTGCATCATGGCCGTGCCTGTGGCTGGACTTCTGGCTGCAGCATACCTGCTCACAGTGGGGAGGCGATTGGATGATTTATTGGCCCGTGGCCTTTTGCAGCGCCTGACTATCGCGCAACAGTCCCTGGGCAATTTTCTGGGTATTGACCGTGTACTGGCCCGAGGCAACGGCCGCTTTCAGTTCGGAGATGCGCTGGTCTGAAGCGCCTGCGACCGGGGCCGAAGAGGCGGTATTGAGCAAGCGGGCAGAGTTCGAGATCGAAACCATATCGCCTCCGGCCGAGACCCCAGCCGCACTGGCGCCCGACGACTTGGCGGCGTCGTTGCCATGTTTGGTGCCAAGTTCGACCTTCCGCGTGCTTCCACTCGTCGGGCTCGTGATGGAATTCTGGATGGGATTCATCGCTGACATACTCCTAGTATCCGATCTGACGACACAATCTGGCAGGACTTGAACATAAAGTACATGGCAGGCCGCGCACCGGGCTTCCAGCCGCCGCGGGCGGTGGTGCGGCAATCGCGCCCTGCAAAGCCGGCAATCACACCAACCCTCCTGCTGCAACTGAAGCTGTCGCCGGAGCGGCTGCCGCAACTCCAGCTGTTTGACCTGCATGCTGGATTTGTGCCTGCGCTTGTGCCGAAGTACCCGCCGTCTGCTCGGCACCCTGGTCCGCAAGGATACGAGCGTAAGCCTGCTTGGACAAGACCACGATGCTCACCCGCCGATTGAGCGGCGAATTCGGGTTTTTCGGCTCGTAGGGTGCGGCCGAGCCCATGCCGACAACGCGCAGAACTTTGGCCTCATCCAGGCCAGATTGCACCAACACCTGCCGTACCGCATTCGCCCGATCCGCCGACAGGTTGTAATTGCTGTAGCCCTTGCCCTGGTTCTGATAGCTGAGCGCATCGGTATGCCCGGTGATGCTGATGTGGTTGGGCAACCGGTTCAGCGTCGGCCCGATGTCCTGGAAGATCGTTTGGGCGTAGCTTTCCAGCCCGGCCCCACCCAGGCTGAACATCGGCCGCTTGTCGCTGTCGACCACCTGGATGCGCAAGCCCTCAGGGGTGATGTCGATCAGGAGTTGCGAACGAAATGCGTTGAGCTGGGGATTGGCTTCGATTTGTGATTCCAAAGCCTTTTTCAACGCTTCGAGGTTCTGCTTGTCGATCTGTTCCTCGCGCATGGTCGTCGCATTCGGCGCCACGGTTTTTCCCGGCGTTGCGCCATTGCGGATCTGGCCGGCGGTGCGCGTCAAATCGGTACCGCCACCCTGGATCACCGAGGTTGCTGAACCAGCGCCCGAACCGCCTTCGAGCGACACCTTCTCCGGGTTCTGGAAATACTCGGCAATGCCCTGCAGTTGCGCTTTGGTGGTCGAGCCCAGCAGCCACATCAACAAGAAAAACGCCATCATCGCCGTGACGAAGTCGGCATAGGCGATTTTCCAGGCGGTGCCGTGCCCGCCACCGCTGACCTTCTTGATCTTCTTGATGACGATCGGCCGTGGCTTCGCGTCGGCCATGGTTCATTTCCCCTTGGCTTCGCGCAGATGCGATTCGAGTTCACTGAAGCTCGGCCGCTCACCCGAGAACAGCACCTTACGGCTGAATTCCACGGCCACCTGGGGAGGGTAAGCATTCATCGTCGCCAGCAAGGCAACCTTGATGCATTCCAGCATTTTGGTGCCTTCATGGGCACGATCCTCCATGCGCGAAGCGACTGGCGCAAGGATGGCATAACCGATCAAGATGCCCAGGAAGGTTCCTACCAGCGCAGCGCCCACCAACTCGCCCAGAACCGCTGGCGGCTTGTCAACCGAGGCCATGGTATGCACCACGCCCATCACCGCCGCGACGATACCGAAGGCCGGCATGCTGTCCGCGGTACGCGTCATGGCGTGGATGGGAATTTCCATCTCGCGGTGATGCGTTTCGATGTTGACGTCCATCAGGTTTTCCATTTCCATCACGCCCAGGTTGCCACCGATCATCAAGCGCAGGTAATCGGTGATGAATTCCAGCACATGGTGGTCGGCCGAGAGCAGTGGGTATTTTTTGAAAATCTCGCTGTTCTTCGGATCTTCCACATCGCCTTCAATCGCCATCAAGCCGTTCTGCCGCATGCGGGTGAACAACTCATTGAGCAGCGACAGCAACTCCAGATAAGCGGCCTTGGAATAGGTCGTGCCCTTCATCGCCATGGGCAGGGCCTTGAGTGTGGCCTTGAATGATTTCGGGAACGTGGACGCGAAAAATGCGCCGAAGGCTCCCCCCCCGATCATGAGTAATTCGAAAGGCTGCAGCAACGCCCCGACATGCCCGCCTTCCAGCACATAACCGCCAAAAATCGCGCCGAGGGACAGGACATAACCGATCAATAAATACATGGCGGCAGCAGCTGGAAAAGTTGTGATTGACGGGTCTGGCGGCCGGTGGCGCAGGCTGTTTCAGCCTTGCTCGGCCTTCGCGGCAAGTAACGACACGAAACACCGTGGCTTGAGCGCACTCATGGCATCCTAAGCCCAGCTTTTCCCAGTGAGCAAGCCGCGCTTGGTGCAGAGCGTCGCCTTAGCCCCCTTGCTGCGCAACACCAACACCATTCCTGTCGCACCCGCCATCAAGTCCGCCCGAGTTGTGCCGTCATCACTTGCAAGCCCATGTTTCGCGACTTGTCTTGGAGTGCGTCCTTGAAATTTCTTGTTGTTGACGATTTCCCCACGATGCGGCGCATCGTTCGGGGTCTGCTGATGCAGACCGGACATGTCACCGGCACCATCGACGAGGCCGAGGACGGCGTACAGGCCTTGAAGCGCATCCAGGCCGGAGGCATTGAGTTTGTCGTGACCGACTGGAACATGCCCAATATGCAGGGTATCGATCTGCTGCGCCATATTCGCGCCTCGGACGATGCGACCATCCGCGCCTTACCCGTGCTCATGGTGACGGCTGAGGCGAAGAAAGAGAACATTCTGGTCGCAGCGCAGGCGGGGGTGAACGGCTATATCGTCAAACCCTTCCCGGCCGACACACTGAAAACCAAGATTGACGCCATCCTTCAGCGGCTCAATGGAGTGCAGACGTCATGAATGACCCAGTGGCCCAACAAGCGCTGCCCTCTGCCGCCGTTCATAACCTGCGCGAGGCCGACGCGCTGCTGACGGAAGGCGTGCAACGCATCATGCACGCTTCCCACGATCTTCCCGGCGCCAGCCATCCACTGCAGGAAGCTTTGGCCTTGAGCGAGCAGCAAGCCATGGCGACGCTGGAAGCGGTGGAGGCCGCACAGTTGGAAGTGGCCGCAATTCGAGCCACCAACGGCGACTTCATCGACACCCGACTGGACCTTCTGGACGCGCATCTGCAAGCCATCCTCACCAGTCAGCAGGGCCAGGACTTGGCCGGCCAGAGACTGAAAAAAACCATCTCCCTGCTGCAAGCCGTGGAGCAGCGCATCCAGGACGCGTTGCTGCACCTCGGTTACGTGCAAGGCGAGGCCGCTGCTGCCGACGACACCTTCAGCGGCCAACGCATGGACCAGAGCAACGTCGATGACCTGCTCGCCGAACTCGGAATCTGAGGACCAAGATGGCCATGGACAGTGACATCCTGCAGGAATTTATTGCCGAATCGCGCGAGCTTCTGGCTGACGCTCAGGGCCAGTTGCTGCGCCTGGAGGCCGCTCCCGCCGACGCTGGCGTGCTCGGTGCCATCTTCCGCGCGTTCCACACCCTCAAGGGCGGCGCCGGTTTTCTCGAGGCGCAACATATGGTGGACTGGTGCCACCACCTCGAGGATCTGCTCGACAAGCTGCGCGCACACAAGCTGACCGCCGACAGCGGCATGATCGATGCCATCCTGCGCTCCACCGACGTGATCGAGCGCATGCTTGATGAAATGGCCCAAGGGGACAATCCCCAACCCGGACCTGCCGAGCTCGGAGCCTTGGTGCAGGCCTACGCCCGCGGCGAGCAAACTGCTTCAGCTCAGCCAAAGCCCGCTGAACGCGAGGTACCCCGACATGCCGAAGCTGGGCACAGTTGGTTGGAACCCCGCGCCGATGTCACGGGCCAGATTGGCCTGTACGTTGAGAAAAAACCGGCAAGTACCGCCCCGGTCGCAGAGGTCAAACACGAGGACGATCTGGAAGCACTGTTCGACCAGACGCTCGACTCGCTTTACGGCAAGGGCGGCGCACCGGGGATCGCCACCACACCAACGGCCCCAGCCACGGCACAGCACGCGGCCGCTGCCGCCAGCTCGACGCCACCTGCGCCCGCCACCCCGAGCGCCGAACCACAGAGCCGTGAAGACACGACCATCCGCGTCGATTCTGCGCGACTGGATCAGGCGATGAACCAAGTTGGCGAACTCGTGCTGCTGCGCAACCGCCTGTCGGCCGCCGTAGCGCGCCTGAACCAGGGGGACGAGGCTCTGGTGCGCATAGTGCGCGAGACCGACTTGGCGGTCAACGACCTTCAAAGCACCGTCATGCGCTTGCGCATGCAACCCTGCAAACGCCTGTTCCAAAGCCTGCCGCGCGTGGTGCGTGACGCCAGCCGCAATCTCTCCAAGAAGGTGCGCCTGGAACTCGAAGGCGAAGATGTGGAAATCGACAAGACCGTGATTGACGCTCTATCGGGCCCACTCATCCATCTGGTGCGCAATGCGCTGGACCACGGCCTGGAAACCCCGCAAGATCGGCAGACCGCCGGCAAATCCGAGGAAGGCAAACTCAAAGTTGCCGCCATCCACCTGGGTGACAAGGTTCAAATTCTGGTGGTGGACGATGGACGCGGCATGAACCCTCACAAGATCATGCAGTCGGCCCTCGGCAAGGGCGTCATCTCCGAGGCTGACGCCGCGCGCCTGTCCGAGCGCGAGATGCTCGACCTGATCTTCCTCCCGGGGTTTTCCACCAAGGAACAGGTGAGCGAACTCTCCGGGCGCGGTGTCGGCATGGATGTGGTGCGTTCGGCCGTGCAGCAGTTACGTGGCCGTGTGGACATCGCGACACGCCCCAACCAAGGCACCACCCTGACGCTGGAATTGCCCTTGACGTTAGCCGTGCTGCCGGTGCTGTATTTCAAGTTGCGCCGCGAAACCTATGCCTTGCCGGTGTCGGTGGTCGACAACCTGATGGAGATCAACCCCGAACAAGTCCACAGCATCTCGGGAAGGTTGATGGCCCAGGTGGGGCAAGACCGCATCGTCCCTTATATCGACCTCGGTCTGCAGTTGCAGGGTGTGCCGCTGCATCTGGGGCGTGATCCCTGCGAAGGCATTCTCACCGAACAAGGATTGCTGATCGTCTCCGAGGCAGTGGGTACCGAGGACTCAGTGGTCAAGCCGCTCGATATCTCCGCCCAGTCGACGTGGTACCAGGGCGCCACCATCTCCGGCAGCGGTGACGTCGTGCTCATCCTCGACATGCAGGCGCTCACCCGAGCCATGCGTACGGCGCAGGCCGCTTGAAGGAACAAGCCATGACATCCCCCACCATCGCGCAAATGCGTCACAGCTTCGTCGGCGTCGCCGATGCCACCTTCGCCTTTCAGGGCCAGTTACAGCGCCGGCTGCGCGAAATTGATCGAAAGGCCTTGAACGCCCAGGTTCTGGTCAAACGCCATGGCAAGGTCCTAGCCGGCTACGGCGTGGTTGCGCAGTCGTTTCGCGAAGGCGCACAGCAACTCCAGGGCGCGGCAGCCGATGTGCAGCACGCCGTCCTGCCTCTGATGCAGGGTTTCATGCAAACCCTGCGTTACACCCATCTGATCGAAAAACTCAGCGTCCTGCCGGACGCCGTTCGGCAAAAGGCTCCCGGACTGGAGCGCGCCGTCAAGCAGCGCCAGCAACAACTGCTCGCGCGCAACGAACAAAGCAGACGTGCCGGTGCACGCCTGAGCCAAGCGCTCGCCCGCTTCGAGAGCGTCGTTGCGGAACTCGAATACGTGGTCGTCAACGGCCGCATCGAAGCTGCGCTCAAGGGCGATGGGCGCGCTGCGCTGGCCCAGGTTTCCTCCGATATGGACAACGCCGTGGTGCAGGTGCGCGATCTGCTGCGCACCTATGCCGAGCACATCGAAAAGGTTCTTCCATGAAAGCCGAAAAGTTCTATTCCGAAGGTCAACACCAATGGTTCACCGTCTACGACCAGGACGAACCGCGCGTCATCGACTCGAACGTCTACGCCTTGCAGGTCGATGGCCACACACTGCTGTGCGATCCCGGCGGCTTCGAGGTCTTTTCCCAAGTGTTCTCGGCCTTGGTCGATGTGCTGCCGCCCTCCTCCATCGAACAGGCCTTCGTCAGCCACCAGGACCCGGACATCGCGTCGAGCCTGCCGCTGTGGAATGCCTGCAACCCCGACATCACCTGGCACACCCCGCAATTGTGGGTGAGCTTCATCCGTCACTACGGGGCATTGGAGGCCAGCATTCAGGGCATTGCGGATGAAGGCGGCGAACTGGCCGTGGGCAGCGCCAAGCTTCAGATCATCCCGGCGCACTACCTGCATTCCTCGGCCAACTTCCACCTCTACGACCCACAAGCCAAGGTGCTGTTCTCTGGCGACGTGGGCGCAGCAATGCTGCCCACCGGCCACTCAGCATTCGTCGACCGACGCGACCTCGAAAGCGCATCCGCGTTCGATGCGCACATCAAGCATGCCACGTTTTTCCACAAGCGCTGGATGCCCAGCAACGCGGCCAAGCGTAACTGGTGCGAACGCGTGTCCAAGCTCGACATCGAGTTCCTGTGCCCGCAACACGGCGCGATCTATACCGGCGAGAACGTCCAGCGCTTCATCCAGTGGTTCGATGCGCTGGACGTTGGCAGTGCCGTGGCCTGACTGCTTGCCGGACCATCCACCTGCACATGACGCATGCCATGCTGAACGCCACCTTACCCCCCAACGCGGCTGACGACCTGATCGACGCCCTTGCGCTGCGGCCTCTGGACGCGCGTGCCGAGCGCATCGCTGCCCTGCCAGAACCCTATCGCAGCATCCTGGGATTCCTGCGCGATAAGGCGCAGGCCTGGGAGCGCGGCTCCACCAGGGTTGGGCTGGCTGCGGCACGCGGCTATTTCTCGCCGCGAGGCTCGGTACAAACGATCAAAACTCGGCAGGCTGAGCAGGACAAACTCATCGCCAATGTCGGCGCCAGTGTCGAGCAGGTGGTGCAGGCCACGCATGCGATGGAAGCGCACATCCAACGAGCCGCAATCCGCGCCCAGACCATTGCCGGCGTCACCGAGACCCGGCAACAGGACGTCAGCGCCGCGCGCGAGCAGTTCGAAAATTTGGTGGTCGAAACCACGCGCAACCGCGAACACCTCGAGCGCATCCAAGCGCACGCGCAGGACATCACACGGGTTTTACAGGTCATCAAGGACATCGCCGGCCAGACCAACCTACTCGCGCTCAATGCAGCCATCGAAGCCGCGCGCGCTGGCGAGGCGGGCCGAGGCTTCGCCGTGGTCGCCGACGAGGTGCGGCGCCTGGCCAGCAAGGCCGCCGCAACCGCGGTGACCGCCGGCGATTCGATCGAGACCATCCGTGATTCCGTCTCCGTTGCGCACAGCTCTTCCGAAAGTCTGGGCGTTGCCGTCAGCCGCAGCGCGGTGCAGATGGCTGACGTGCTCAAGGGGTTTGCCGAAATCAGACAGGGCATCGTCGATAACCAGATGGTGTTCTCCGAGGTTGCGCGCCTGAGCCGTACCTCACAGGACACGATCGCCGAACTCAGTGCCAGCTTTGGCCAGATGACTGCCGGCATTCGTCAAGCTACGGAAGATGGCATCAAGGGATCGGAGGAGGTTTCAGCCAATCTGCTCGAAACCCTGAACGAGAACAAGACCCTGCTCGAAATGAACCTGGATTTCGACACCGGCTCGGAGTTAAGCATGGCGTCGCGCTCGGCCCTGCAAGGCGCAGCAAACATCACCCGCGTCTTGCAACAAGCCATCTCGGACGGCAGCATTGCCGAGGCCGATCTGTTCGACGAGGCATACGTCCCGGTGCCCAGCACCCAGCCGCAGAAATACCAAACCCGTTTCACCAATCTGTTCAAGCAGCGTGTGCAATCCGTGCTTGACGACATCCTGGCACAGAGCGCGAACTTCCGGTTTGCCTTCGCCGTCGACCGCAATGGCTACACCGCCACACACAACAGCATTTACGACAAGCCGCTGACCGGCGACCCACAGAAAGACTTGATCGGCAACCGCGCCATGCGCATTTTCAACGACGCGTTCGGGTTGGAAGCGGCCCACAACACCAAACCCAGCCACCTGATGATCTACGCCCGTGACACGGGCGAAGTTCTGCGCGAGCTCGACGTTCCCATCCGGATCGGGAGCCGCCATTGGGGCAATTTGCGCCTGGGTTTCCAGTGAGCCAAGCGTCAATACTCCACGAGAGTGAACCAACATGTACTCCACGCTATTGCACTACGCGGAACCGCGTCTTGTCCCGCTGGACGCGCCTGAAATGCTTGCTGAGGCCGACGAAGCGATGGAGAACAAGGTCTTCTATATGAATCTGAATCGCACGGCAGTCGACACCATGGCCAGCTTCCACCAGTCGATCCATGCGGGCGGCACGTCGCGCTGAACCCGAGGAAAGCATCATGGAAAGCCTTCTGGAACTTCCGGCGCCGGCGGACTCGGCTGCGCAACCCGCAGCCAGTGGGGCCTTCGGCACCCAGGCCGACGGCCTGCTCGCTCGATTGAAAAACGACCGCGAAACCGTGTTGCAGGCTGCGCTGGCGCTGTTCACCGGCAAGGGCGACGGCGCACTGCGGGCCATCGACCTGATCGACGCCGACCACTGGGTGCGGCAATTCGCCGCCGTGCGCTCAGCCCTCCTCGCCGGGACGGACACCGTGCGCCACACCACGCGCAGCCTGGCATTCGCCGAGGCAAAGGTCTCAGGCTTTCAGACCGAGTTGGCCGAGCTTTCCTCCCAGGTGCTCGGCACAGCGCAGCGCCTTCAACTCGCAGCCACCCGCACGCAGACCGCGTCCGCGGGCATGCAGGACTTGCAGGACAAGACCCATGTCACCTCGCAGAACGTTGCACGCAGCCAGAAGGCGCTCGACGCGGTTCAGGAAGAGGTCCATGACGTCAGCCGCTTCGTCGCCTCCACCCAGGGCAAGCTCGCCAGCTTCGTCGAGTCGGTACAGACCGTCGAGCAGCTCACCGCCGGCATCCAGGATGTGGCCAACCA
The DNA here is from genome assembly GCF_900089495.1 of Thiomonas sp. X19. NCBI lineage: Bacteria > Pseudomonadati > Pseudomonadota > Betaproteobacteria > Burkholderiales > Thiomonas > Thiomonas sp. X19. The sequence goes on from NZ_LT605203.1 coordinate 132,170, forward strand.
GACCAATCTGCTCGCGCTCAACGCCGCGATCGAAGCTGCGCGTGCAGGCGAGGCGGGCCGGGGGTTCGCAGTCGTCGCCGGCGAAGTGCGGAATCTTGCGCGCAAAACCGCAGAGATCACCCGCCGGATCGACGATCTGACCCTGGCCATCCGCGACCACTCCGCCGACCTCGGACGGGACATGGATGGCGCCGTGCAGCGCATCGAACAGGTGGGCAACCTCGTGGGCAATGTGCAGGCAGCCACCACCGGCGTGCGCCGCACCATGGACAGCGTGCTGCAGGTCGCGGCCGCGCAGCGTGCACAGATGGAAAAACTCGTCGCCGATGCCCACGACCAGCAGCAAAGCGGCGAACTCGCCAGCCAGACACTGCAGACCCTGGCCGGCCAGTTCGAAGCGATGTTCGAAGCCGTAGGTCAGGCACGCATCCAACTCAAACAGGGCGCAGCCGAAATGGGCAAATTCAGCAGCCCAGGAGTGGCTCTTCGCATCTCTCTGGCGATGCACGACGCCTGGATCGGCGACCTGCTCGCCGCGGCGCAAACCGGCAAGACCGTCGACTTGGACCTGTCCAACGACCGCGCCTGCTACTTCGGCAAGTGGTACTACGGTCCGGCCCAAAGCTACTTCGGCTCTAACGCAGGTTTCGGCGCAGCCGAGGGCGCGCACAAAAACGTGCACACCACCGGCCAGGCGCTGGTCGAGGCGCTTCGCGCCGGCGACCTGCCGCGCATCGAAAAACTCGCCGCCGAACTCGAACTCGCAAGCAACGCCATCACCGAACGTGTTGAAGCGCTGATGGCGCTCGTGCCCTGATCCCGACATTCCAACCCATCCAATCCATCCAGCACACGGAGCCTCTCATGTCCACCGTTCTCCAGGAAGTCGACGAACGCTCGCGCCTTGCGGGCACCAATAAATTTGAGCTGTTGCTCTTCCGCCTCGGCGAAGACAACGGAAGACGGCGCGAGATCTTCGGCATCAACGTGTTCAAGGTGCGCGAGGCGCTGGTGATGCCATCGATCACGGCGATGCCGGGCGCACCGCAGCATGTCCTTGGCGTGGCCAATATCCGCGGGCAGATCGTGCCCGTGATCGACCTGCCCGCACTGGTCGGTTGCAAGCCCAAGGCGCTGAACATCCTCATCGTGACCGAGTACGAACGCTCGGTGCAAGGCTTTGCGGTGGAGGAGGTGGAGGAAATCATGCGCTTGGAATGGAGCCGAGTGCTCTCGGCCGAAGCCAATGCGGTCGGCGGCATGGTGACCAGCATTGCGCGGCTTGATGCGGACAGCGACAAGACCCGCCTGGCCCTCGTCTTGGACGTGGAGAAGGTGCTGCGCGATGTGCTGCCCTCGCGCGTGCAGGAGGTCAATGCCGCGCAGGTCGGCCAGAAGCTGGAATTGCCGCCCGGGTCCGTGATCCTTGCCGCCGACGACTCCTTCGTCGCCCGCAGCCAGATCGAAAAGGTGTTGCAGGCCCTACATGCGCCCTACGTCATGACCAAGACCGGCAAGGAAGCCTGGGACAAGCTGCAGGCGCTGGCGAATGATGCGAAAGCCGAAGGCAAGAGCGTAGGCGACAAGGTGGCGGCCGTACTGACTGACCTGGAAATGCCCGAGATGGATGGCTTCACCCTGACCCGCAAGATCAAGGATGACGAACGCTTGAAGCGCATTCCGGTTGTGATTCACTCCTCGCTCACCGGTCAGGCCAACGAGGACCACGCGCGAAATGTCGGTGCCGAAGGCTACGTGGCCAAGTTCGTCGCCGAAGAGCTTGGCACTGCGCTGCGGAAGGCGATCGATACCGCCACGCAGCGCGCCTAGGCGTCATCCTCATTCGGTTGTCAGCCAGCCATCACGACGGAATATTGATGCCCATGTCAGACCCTGCAAAAAGCCAAGACCTACAGAAACCGCGATCCGAGCAGATTGCATCCCTCTGCGGCGAAGCGCTTCCCATTCTTGGGCAACAGATCGACGCCGGCCGCGTCCAGATGGAGACGGCCATTCTGCAACTGAGCCAGCGCTTCTCCAGTCTCTATGGAAGTCTGGAGAACGCCGTCAGGGCTTCACAAACGGCCATGGGCACAGAAGGTGAGGATGGGACTGTTGCCGTCTTTGCGCAAAGCCAGAGCGCTCTTGGGGCGGTGATGGAGCGGCTCAAGGTCGCGTTCGCCAAACGTGATGCCGCGATGGGTGACGTCATGCAGGTCACCGGACATGCGAATGCTCTCCAGAAAATGGCAGACCAAGTTTCCGCGCTGGCCTCCAGAACCAATCTTCTAGCTCTCAACGCTGCGATCGAAGCGGCCCGTGCTGGTGAAAACGGGCGCGGCTTCGCCGTGGTTGCCGATGAAGTGCGCCGGCTTTCGGTGCAGTCACGTGACACTGGGCAAGAAATGTCCGAGATGGTCAGAGTCATCAGCGGTGCGATGCGAACGCTGACCCAGACGGCGGCTCAGTCGAACGCTGAAGAAAAGCAGTCACTGGCGGAATCAGAGCGATCAGTCCAACAGGTGCTGGAGAGATTGCGGCAGGTCACAAGTGGCCTGACTTCGTCCACCGACATCCTGCAAAAGGAAAGCAACCAGATGCGCCAGGAAATCGCACAGGTGCTGGTTTCCCTGCAATTCCAGGATCGCGTCAGCCAGATCCTGGTCCACGCCCGACAGAGCCTGGATGCATTGAACGAGCGAGTCCGTGGTTTTCTCGCAGCTGCGCACGATGAGGCCAGCCTGGATGTTGCGGCCTATATGCAAGGCATCGCCAATGGCTACACGACCCAGGAACAGCGTCTGAACCATGATGGGCAAGCCATCACAGAAGTGCTGGATGGCGGCGACATCACCTTTTTCTAAGCACTCGCATTGTTTCCCTCAACTCCCGAAACCTGCCATGGCCAAAACCATTCTCATCGTCGACGACTCGGCCTCGCTGCGCCAAGTGGTCAATATTGCACTCGCCAGCGCGGGCTATGAGGTTATCGAAGCCTGTGACGGCGTCGATGCTCTGACCAAGCTCGACGGCCGCAAGATTCACCTCATCATCAGCGACGTGAACATGCCCAATATGGACGGCATCGCGTTGGTCAAGGAGGTCAAGCAAAAGCCCGACTACAAGTTCACCCCCATCATCATGCTCACCACCGAGAGCCAGGAAGACAAGAAGGCGCAAGGTCAGGCCGCTGGGGCACGCGCTTGGGTGGTCAAGCCCTTCCAGCCCGCGCAAATGCTGGCGGCCGTATCCAAACTGATTGCTCCATGAGGTTCCCACGATGACCACGCTTGAGCAGCCCTCAGGAACCACTGGCAGCGTGCACATGCGCGGCGCGCTTGACATCTACGCTGCATCCACTGTGCGCGAGCGTCTCGTCGCCCTGGTGCAGCAACACCCGGTGTTGGAACTGCAACTATCCGAGGTCGACGAGATCGATGTCGCCGGCCTGCAGTTGCTGCTGGCCGCCAAGCAGATGGCGAGCCATCTGGGGCACGCTCTCAAACTCAGTTCGCATAGCGCCGCCGTGCTCGACGCCCTGCAACTCTGCAACCTGCTGCCCTATTTCGGTGACCCCGTGGTTGAACACGGCGCGGCCAAAGCGCCCAAGGACAAGGCATGAACTTCGAACAACAGATGCAGCAAGCCCTGCAGTCCTTCATCGTCGAGGCCCAGGAGTTGCTGGTCAGCATGGAGCAGGGTCTGCTCGGGCTCGACGCCGGCGCCGACCCGGAAGCCGTCAACGCGCTGTTTCGCGCCGCACACACCATCAAAGGATCGGCGGGCTTGTTCGGCCTGGACGGCGTCGTCCGCTTCACCCATCACCTGGAGAGTCTGCTCGACCAGATGCGCGCAGGCAAAGCCGAGACCAACGAGGGCGTGGTCAACACGCTGCTGGATGGTCGCGATCACTTGGCAGGTCTGATTGAGCAGATTGCCCAAACCGGGTCCTGCATCGGCGGCACAGCCGCAGAGCAAGCCTTGGTCGTGCGGCTGCAGTCCTTGCAGCAACCCGCTTCGTTGGCGGTTACGGTTGCCGCGTCTCAGGCCATGCGGCAAATTCCCATGGACCATGACGACGCACCCGCCGTCAAGGTGTTGCCGCAAGGCGCGGCAATGACGGCCACCTGGCACATCTCGCTGCGCTTCGGGCCAGACTGCCTGCGCAACGGCATGGATCCGCTGGCTTTCATTCGCTATCTACGCGGCCTGGGAGAGATCGTCGGTCTGGCAACGCTGACTGACGCGCTGCCGGCGCTCGACGCGATGGACCCGGAAACAAGTTATCTAGGCTTCGAAATCAATTTCCGCAGTGACGCCACCAAGGCGGAGATCGAATCCGCTTTTGAATTCGTGCGTGAGGTCAGCGCGATCAGCATCTTGCCAGCGCATAGCCGCGTCGCCGACTACATCGAACTCATCCGTTCGTTACCCGAGGATGACATGCGTGTGGGCGACATCCTGGTACAGGTTGGCACCCTGACACCCAAGGAATTGACCGAAGCCCTGAACGCGCAGCAACAGGAACAAACCCAGGCCGGCAAGCATGCCCCGCTGGGGGAAATCCTGATTCGCGAAGGCGCCACGCGCGAGCCTATCGTGCAAGCCGCGCTGGACAAGCAAAAGCAGACCAAGGACAAGCGGCTGCGCGACAGCCAGATGCTGCGCGTCGCCGCCGACAAGCTCGACCTGCTCATCAATCTGGTTGGCGAACTCGTCATCGCCAGCGCCGGCAATGCCCTGCATGCGCAGCAGTCGCAAAATCCAGCGCAACTCGAAGCAGCGGCACAAGTGTCCCGTCTCGTGGAAGAAATTCGCGAACTCGCCCTGAAGCTGCGCATGGTCGAGATCGGCGAAACCTTCGCCCGCTTCCAGCGCGTGGTGCGCGACACCTCGCGCGAACTGGGCAAGGACATCGCGCTGGTCATCCAGGGGGCGGACACCGAGATGGACAAGACCCTGGTCGAGCGCATCGCCGATCCGCTGATGCACCTGGTGCGCAACGCGATGGACCACGGCGTCGAGGCGCCCGATGTGCGCGCGGCCCGCGGCAAACCGGCCCAGGGCACGCTGCGCCTGTCGGCCTGCCACGATTCGGGCAGCATCCTCATCGAGGTGGCCGACGATGGCGGCGGGCTCAACCGCGAGCGCATCCTCGCCAAGGCAGTGGAGCGCGGCCTGCTGGCGGCCGAAGCGGCCGCCACGCTGCCCGACGCCGATGTGTGGAGCCTGATTTTCGAACCCGGCTTCTCCACGGCCGAAAAGCTCACCGACCTTTCCGGCCGCGGCGTGGGCATGGATGTCGTGAGGCGCAATATCGAAGCCATCCGCGGCACCATCGACATTCAAAGCGACGCAGGCCGGGGCACCACCATGCGCCTGCGCCTGCCGCTGACCCTGGCGATCATCGACGGCTTCATGGTGGACAGCGCCGGGCGTGCCTATGTGCTGCCGCTCGACACGGTGGTCGAGTGCATGGAGTACCACCCCGGCCCCCGCCAACTCGGCTACATCAACCTGCGCGGCGAGGTTCTGCCGCTGCTGCACCTGCGCGACATGCTCGGCGGCGACGAGGCGGCGCATGCGTCTCCCCTGCGGCGCAACGTCGTCGTGGTGCAGGCGGCAGGCCAGCGCGCGGGCCTGGTGGTCGACGCCCTGCTCGGCGAATACCAGACCGTGATCAAACCCCTGGGCGCCCTGTTCGCCCATCTGCAAGGCATCAGCGGCTCGACCATCCTCGGCAACGGCGAGGTCGCGCTGATTCTCGATGTCACCGCGCTCCTGTCCCGCGTGACGCGGCAGACCAGCATGGCGCCATCCGCTGCCGTCGCTGCTTAAGGCCTGACCACAATCGAAGGAAACCCCCATGTTCAAACACCTCAAAATCAGCGTTCGACTAGGCCTGGGTTTCGGCCTCCTGGTCGTGCTGCTCCTGCTCACCGTCGGGTTCGGGCTGGTGCAGATGAAAAGCATCAACGACCGTTCGCATGATCTGGTTGATCACCAACTTCGCGCGGAACGGCTCCTGAACACCGCGTACGACAATTTTCAAGGCACGTCCCGCATCACCTTGCGCATCCTGCTGCAGCAAAATCTCACGGGCGAGGACGCGGCGGCCGTCAAAGCCAACCAGAGCAACACCAACGCGGCCTTGAAGGAACTCAAGGGCCTGCCCATTTCAAGCGAGATTCAGGCAAAAGTCGGCCAGATGCTGAACCTCATCGCGCGCAACCGGCCCATCCTGGCCAAGGTCTCCGAGCAGATCCAGCAGGGCAACTACGGTTATGCCAGCAGCGAATATCTGCAGAAATCGATGCCATTGCTTCGCCAGATGCGCATCACGATGCAGGACCTGGGGAAGATTCAGGAAAGCGAGACCAATGCCTTGTACGCCGCCAGCCAGGCCGATTTCGCGCGCGGATTGTGGCTGAGCCTGGTTTCTGGCGGCGTCGCCATCCTGCTCGCCATTTTTGGCGGCATCTGGATCACACGTTCCATCACCCGCCCGCTGGGCGAAGCTGTCGGGGTGGCGCAGAAGGTGGCTGCAGGCGATCTGTCGGTGCAAGTGCACAGCAGCGCACGCGACGAGACCGGGGCTTTGCTCCAGGCCCTGGGGGCGATGGTGGCCAAGCTCACCGCCACCTTGTCCACCGTACGTTCGGCTGCCGACAATCTCTCCAGCGCCTCGACCCAGGTGTCCTCCACCTCGCAGAGCCTGTCGCAGGCCGCCTCCGAGCAGGCCGCCTCGGTGGAGGAGACCTCGGCCACCCTGGAGCAGGCCACCGCCAGCATTCGCCAGAACGCCGACAACGCCCGCCTCACCGACACCATGGCCCAGCAGGCCGCCTCCCAGGCCCGGGACGGGGGCGCGGCGGTGCAGCAGACGGTCTCTGCCATGCAGTCCATTGCCGAGCGCATCTCCATCATCGACGACATCGCCTACCAGACCAATATGCTGGCGCTGAACGCGGCCATCGAGGCGGCCCGCGCCGGCGAGCATGGCAAGGGCTTTGCCGTGGTGGCCGCCGAGGTGAGAAAACTCGCCGAGCGCAGCCAGGTCGCCGCCAAGGAGATTGGCGATCTGGCCTCGGGGACGGTCAAGCAGGCGCAGAGTGCGGGCTCGCTGCTGGCGCAGATGGTCCCGGCCATCACCAAGACCTCGGATCTGGTGCAGGAGATCAATGCCGCCTCCGAAGAACAGGCCACCGGCATGCAGCAGATCAATCAGGCCGTCTCTCAGCTCAACGCCGTCACGCAGCAAAACGCCTCGGCCTCCGAAGAACTCGCCGCCACCGCCGAAGAAATGAACGCCCAGGCCGATGGCTTGCTGCAGCTCGTTCGCCAGTTCAAGACCGGCCAGGAGCATGACACGCCGCGTCAGGCTGGTCCGGCGGCCGACTCCGTGGCTCGCAAAACAGCAAGGCCTCGCCCCGAGGCACTGCCGGCGCTGGCCGCAGAAGGCACATTCGTCAAATTCTGATCCTGTCTAACAACACGGAGCCGATCCATGCAAACCATCCCCGCCAGCACCGCAATTGCCGTGAAAGACGCCGCCAATCTGCCAGCAACCGTGCAGACAAACGACTTTGCGGCACACGCTGCAAACGGCCAGTTCCTGACTTTCAGCCTGCACGGCGAGGTGTATGGCCTGGACATTTTGCGAGTGCGTGAAATCCTCGAATACACCCGCCCCACCACCATCCCGATGATGCCGGCCTTCGTGCATGGCGTCATCAACCTGCGCGGCAATGTGGTGCCCGTCATCGATCTGGCGCAGCGCTTCGGTCGCGCCGCCACCGAACTGCGCGCGCGCACCTGCATCGTGATCGCCGAGGTCGAAGGCGAGGATGGTCCTCAGGCCATCGGCATACTGGTTGATGCGGTGAACGCGGTGCTCGACATGGACGCCGCACAAATCGAGCCTCCACCCAGTTTCGGCACTGGCTTGCGGCAAGACTTCATCAGGGGCATGGCACGCAGCGAAAGTGGCTTCATCATCCTGCTCGACGTTGCGCGGGTATTGTCGGTGCAGGAAATGTCTAACCTGGCTGGCATGAGCCATGGAGAAGCGCTGGCAATGCCCGCTCAATCTTGAATGTTGTGAACCGCCCATCGATGGATTTTCCCCTATTCGCGGCATCGCCAAAGACCAACTTGAGAACCCAGCACGCAGCGATGATCGAAGGATGGCGCCGTACGCCAGCAATTGGGTGTGAAGTCGTGGCCGAAGCATCGAAACCCAAACCCAGGAGAACTTTCTTCGAACGCATGGCCTCGATTCTTTCCAGGGCTATGTTTTCAGTCCGCCGGTTCCTGCCGAGCGCTTTGCGCGACACCTGCGGACAAAGCGTCTCTGACCTACCCGGCGCGACATTCACGAACGCTTGTGCAGTCACCCGATCACCCGTCGCAAGATGAACACATTGACCGATACAGAATTGGCGGGCTTCAGCAAACTGATGTTCGGCGCGGCAGGCATCACGCTGGCGGCGTCGAAAAAGGCCCTGGTCAGCGGTCGCCTCGGGCGCCGGCTGCAATTGCTTGGATGCGCGAGTTTCACCGAATACCTCGGCCATCTTCAGCGCAATGCCCACGAGCGCCAGCAGGCGATTGATCTGTTGACGACCAACGAGACCTATTTCTTCCGCGAGCCGCGTCATTTCGGTTTTCTCGCCGAGCAGATCATTCCCAAGGTCGAACCGGGCCGGACCTTTCGCGTGTGGAGTGCTGCCTGTTCCAGTGGCGAGGAACCTTATAGCGTGGCGATGGTTCTGGCCGAGCGCCTCGGGCAGCGCCCATGGGAAATTTTGGCGTCGGACATCAGCACGCGCGTCCTGGAACAGGCGCGGCTTGGCGTCTACCCAATCGAACGCGCGGAGAAAATTCCCCTGCCCCACCTCAAGTCCTTCTGTCTCAAAGGCACGGGTGCCCAAGAAGGGCGATTTGCCATCCAGGAAGCTCTGCGAGGCCGGGTGACCTTCCGATCGATCAACTTGAACGCGCCTCTGCCCGAGATCGGTCAATTCGACCTGATCTTCCTGCGCAATGTGATGATCTATTTCAACACCGAAACCAAGCGACAGGTCTGCATGCGCCTGGTTCAGGCGCTGCGTCCCGGAGGACATCTCTGCATCGGCCATTCCGAGAGTCTCAACGGACTCGACAGCTCACTGCGCATGGTGCAGCCGGCGGTGTACCGCAAGGACGATGAAGGTGTCAGGGCATGAGCATGCCGGGCGATGCCAAGAGTGAATGCCGAAGCGCACGGCGCGAGGATGTCCAGAGATGAATGCTCCATGCATGCCACGCACCGTGATGGCACCTGAGCCGGAACCCCTGGAAATTTTTCTCCAGCCTGGCGAGTTGTATTTCGGCCAGGGGCACACGCGTGTGCGAACCTTGCTGGGCTCCTGCGTGGCGATTGCCGTCTGGCACCCGCGGTTGAAGCTTGGCGGGCTCTGCCATTACATGCTCCCCAGCCGCGCGCGGAGCGGCCACCATGGCCATGACAAGCGACTCGACGGCCGCTATGGCGACGAGGCCATGTTGCTGTTCCTGCGCGACATGCGAGCGAGTCAAACCCGACCGGAGGAGTTCGGAGCCAAGCTGTTCGGTGGCGGGCACATGTTCGAAGGCCAGTCGCAGTCGCTGCAGGCGGGTTGTCTCGATGTGCCCAGCAAAAACGTGCTCGCCGGCCGCGCGCTGGTGCGTCAGCATGGCTTGAAACTGAAGGCCGAGCATCTCGGCGGCCAGGGACACCGCAACCTGATATTCGATATCTGGAGCGGCGACGCCTATCTCAAGTTCTGGGGCCAGAACGCCGAGCAAACACGGCCCGTAGCGGACTGAACACAACGAGGACGACGACATGGCGCTGCCCAGAAAGGTGAGGGTCTTCATCGTCGATGATTCGGCGGTCGTGCGGCAGGTGCTGCAAGCCGTGCTGCTGCGCGATCCCGGCATTGAGGTGCTGGGAGCCGCGCCCGATCCGCTGTTCGCGCTGCAGCGCATGCAGCAAGGGGGCTGGCCAGACGTGCTCGTGCTGGATGTGGAAATGCCGCGCATGGACGGCATCACCTTTCTGAAAAAACTCATGATCGAGCATCCGCTCCCCGTGGTCATCTGCTCGACCCTGACCGAGAAGGGCGCGCAGATCACCCTGGATGCACTAGCGGCAGGAGCGGTCAGCGTGGTGACAAAACCGCGCGTGGGCCTGAAAGATTTCCTGATCGAGCAGACCATCGAACTGACCCAGACCATCAAGGCCGCGGCGCGCGCCAACACGAGCAATCTGCACAGCGCGCCGCGTCCGGCTGTGGCCATGCCTGGGACGCAATCGCCCATACCGAGTTCCCATGTTCTGCATGAGACCACCGAAAAGATCATTGCCATGGGCATGTCCACCGGTGGCACCGTGGCTCTGGAAAGGGTGTTGACCACGCTGCCACGAACCTTGCCCGGCATTGCCGTGGTGCAGCACATGCCGGAAAAATTTACCGCCACTTTCGCCGAGCGCCTGAACTCGGTCTGCGCCCTGGAGGTACGCGAGGCGCACGACGGCGATCGACTCATCCCCGGTCTGGTGCTGATCGCACCGGGCGGCCGGCATATGCAAGTGCGACGCAGCGGCGCGCAATACCACGTCGAAGTACGCGATGGTCCGCCGGTCAACCGCCACCGTCCTTCCGTGGATGTGCTCTTTCGATCGGTGGCGCAATGCGCCGGACGCAATGCTCTGGGCATCATCCTGACCGGCATGGGCGACGACGGTGCGCGCGGCCTCAAGGACATGCACGACGCCGGCGCGCGCACCGTGGCGCAGGACGAGGCCAGCAGCGTGGTCTATGGCATGCCCAAGGAGGCGGTCAAGCTTGGTGCTGTTGACCGCAATCTGCCGCTCAACGACATCGGTCCAGCGATGGCGGATTACGGTCGAACTTGACGGCGCCATCCGGAGCATCCCCTATCCAGAGCGGCCAAAATGTGTCGTTGCCTGGGATAACAACCCTTTTTGGAGCGCCTTTCCATGCATTTTTTGAGCAAATTCCGTATTCGCACCCGGATGACCTTGGGGCTGGCTGGCATGGTCGCCGTGATCGCGCTCAATGCCTTACTGGCACAACAACAGTTGGCGCAATCGAATGCAAGGCTGGGGGCCATCGTCCAGGTGCAAAGCCAACGCATCGAACTTCTCAACGCCTTTTTTGGCAATTTCCAAGGCACGACAACGGCGATTTATCAGGCCTTGCTCAATCCGGCGCATGACGACGCCCAGCAAGCCCTTCTCGGTCAAGAGCTTGCCCACAACCGCAGCAGCACTGCCGGGATTTTCAAGGCTCTGGACGCACTGCCTCCAGATGCGCAGGTGGCTGCGGACATGGCGCAGATCAAGCGCTTGATCGAGAAGAACCGCTCCGTGCAACAGCAGGTCGTCAGTCTGATGCATCAGGGCCTGTATCCGCAGGCCAGCACCATCTATACCCTGCTTGCCGCCCCAGTCGTGGCGTCGATGCGAGCGAAGATCGACGCACTGATTGAAGGGCAAAAGGCACAGATGCGACAAGCCTATGCTCAGAGTCAGGGCGACTATGCGCGCAGCGCACGCAACACTCTGTTCATCACCATCGGGTTCGCGCTCGCTGCCATTTTTGGCGGCATCTGGATCACACGTTCCATCACCCGCCCGCTGGGCGAAGCTGTCGGGGTGGCGCAGAAGGTGGCTGCAGGCGATCTGTCGGTGCAAGTGCACAGCAGCGCACGCGACGAGACCGGGGCTTTGCTCCAGGCCCTGGGGGCGATGGTGGCCAAGCTCACCGCCACCTTGTCCACCGTACGTTCGGCTGCCGACAATCTCTCCAGCGCCTCGACCCAGGTGTCCTCCACCTCGCAGAGCCTGTCGCAGGCCGCCTCCGAGCAGGCCGCCTCGGTGGAGGAGACCTCGGCCACCCTGGAGCAGGCCACCGCCAGCATTCGCCAGAACGCCGACAACGCCCGCCTCACCGACACCATGGCCCAGCAGGCCGCCTCCCAGGCCCGGGACGGGGGCGCGGCGGTGCAGCAGACGGTCTCTGCCATGCAGTCCATTGCCGAGCGCATCTCCATCATCGACGACATCGCCTACCAGACCAATATGCTGGCGCTGAACGCGGCCATCGAGGCGGCCCGCGCCGGCGAGCATGGCAAGGGCTTTGCCGTGGTGGCCGCCGAGGTGAGAAAACTCGCCGAGCGCAGCCAGGTCGCCGCCAAGGAGATTGGCGATCTGGCCTCGGGGACGGTCAAGCAGGCGCAGAGTGCGGGCTCGCTGCTGGCGCAGATGGTCCCGGCCATCACCAAGACCTCGGATCTGGTGCAGGAGATCAATGCCGCCTCCGAAGAACAGGCCACCGGCATGCAGCAGATCAATCAGGCCGTCTCTCAGCTCAACGCCGTCACGCAGCAAAACGCCTCGGCCTCCGAAGAACTCGCCGCCACCGCCGAAGAAATGAACGCCCAGGCGCAACAACTCCAGAACGCCGTCTCAGTGTTCACCTTCGCCGCGGGAAATTGATATGCACATGGACAAGGAGGAACTCACGATGTCAAGCGCCGCCCCCAAAGTGGAACCGCCCGCAGCGAATGCGGTACCCATCGATCTGCGCCAAGCTTGCATTGCACAGCGGCCAGAGGCCGCGCAATGGTTCCACGGCGTGGTTCGCGATTTTGTCGACCATGTGACCGACAGCGCCACCGACGTGGCCTACACCATCGCCCGCATCCGTTTCGACTCCAAGACTGCGCAGGCGCAGAGCCAGGCGCATGCGCAGCAGCAGACCGAGCGCATCGCGAGTGTCGGCCAGGAACTGGGATCCGTGCTGCAGGGTATCGAAGGCATTCTGGTCCAGGTCCAGAAGGTCGATGCCGAGGCGGCGCGCATCGACCAACTCGCCGCCCAAGGTTCGAGCCAGAGCGTGGGCATGCGCGCGATGTTCGCCGAACTGGTGGAGCACAACGCGCGCAACCGCGCCGAAATCCAGACGCTGCAGCAGCAGTTCGTTGGTGTGGTGCAGCAGATGGGCATGATTCGCGACATCGCGCAAAAAACCAATCTGCTCGCACTCAACGCCAACATCGAGGCGGCGCGCGTGGGCGAGGCCGGGCGTGGCTTCGCCGTGGTGGCCGAGGAAATCCGCAAGCTCGCGCAGACGGCCGAAAAATCCGTTGGCAACATCGGCCAAGCGGTCGGCGTGATCGACAAATCGCTTCAGACGGTGGGCCAGGCCACCGAGCAATTTTCGGCTCGCATGCAGGCCAACCAGGCTCAGGTGCAGGCCATTGCCGCGCATTTCGGCGACATCGCCGGCGGCGTCAACACCGTGGCCAAGGAAGCCGCCGCCACGTCGACGGCCATCACTGGGCAGGCGCAGCAATTGCGCGGGCTGGATGCCGACTTCAACACCATGGCCGCGCAGGTTCGCAACCATGCGAGCGAAACCGTGCAGACCTCCACCCGCATCGCCGAAGCACTGGAACTGGCTCTGAACAAGAGTCAGCGCCTGTTCGAGTCGGCCACGCTGTTCCGCACCGATTCGCAGGCCAGCCGCGTGCTCGGCCATCTCGATCAGGTGGTCGGCGAAATCGGCTCCCGCCTGCATCAGGCGATGGAACGTGGCGAAATCTCGGAAAGCGACCTGTTCGACGAGAGCTACCAGCCAGTCTCTGGAACCGATCCGCAGAAATACACGACCCGCTTCACCGCCTGGGTCAAGCGCGAGATCCAACCGATCGAAGACCGCTACCTCGCCTTGTCTGACCAGTACAAGTACGTGCTGCTCGTCGATCGCAACGGCTATGCCGCGGCGCACAACTCCATCTACGACCAGGCGCTCACAGGTGACCCGAAGAAAGACCTTGCAGGCAACCGCTCCATGCGCCTCTTCAACGATCCAGTGGGCCTGGCGGCGGCACGCAACCGACGAGACTTCCTGCTCCAGGTTTATGCCCGCGACACCGGGGAAATCATGCGCGAACTCTCGAGCCCGGTGATGCTTGCCGGTCAACACTGGGGCGCGGTGCGGTTCGCCTTCGTTTGATCCAGCCTCGACCCATCATGAACACCACCTCGACCGGCCTCATGCCCCAGCCCCTGCGCAAGCTCCTCTCGCGCCTGCTGCCGCGCCGGTTCCAGCAGCTTGACCGCGCCGCGTTTTCGCAAGCCGGCGTGATGGATCGCCGCACCATCATGCTGCCGATGATCGGTGACCAGCAGGGCAAAAGCTATTACGAGGTCGCCGAGATGTGGCAGCGTGAGCGCCTGCGCGCCAAAAAGCATCTGCAGGAAATCCTCGATGGCACAACCGACTTTGGCGACCCCGGCCATGCTGCCGGTTCCTTCGCCTGTGAGGTGGGCATCTGGCTGCGCTTCGTCGACCTTCCCGGCCTGGCCGAAACCCTCGACGATGTGCGCATGTGGCATGACCACTGGCACCAGGAACTCGCCCGCCTCATCGACCTGGCCAATGAGGGGCGGCGCCTGCTGGTGGAGGAATCGTTGAAGCCCGGCCGTGGCTCCTGGGCCTACGCCGGCAGGCGCGTGAGCCTGTTGCTCGATGCGCTGTGGGTGCAGAAGGCACCCATTGCACTCAAGCTGCAACGGCAAGGCGATGCTGGTGCCTGGATCGATGCTGCACTGCTGCAGGAACACGAACAAGGCGCACGCCTGACCGTATCACTGGAAACACGACTATCTGCTGGAAACCAGGTGACCGTGCTCGAGGCCGCCAAGCCCGACTCCCCCCAGCGCGCTTATCGCGTCAAGCTCTGCCGTCCCGGCCAACGCGGGCTGCAGGACGAAGGCGTGTTCATCGCCTACCTGGAAGCCTGATCCGTGGTCGGCAAGCATCAGGAAGCCAGGAAAAACGTGAAGCATCGCACGAATCCGCGCTGAAACCAGCGCTCCGCTGGCCTCGTCAGTGAAGCGCGATGCTGTAATGCCGACAAATGCCCTCACTGCGCCCGAGTCCTCCCCTCATGCCCGTCACGGTCCCACGCCCCAAGGAACTGCGCCGACTTCGCACCTTGGTGCTGTGGGTCAACGTCATCCTCGCGCTTGCTCTGGCCGCATTCCTGGGCTGGCGCTTCGGCGACAGCGAGACCACCACCGGCAATGTGCTCGGCGCGCAGTCGGCCTTCTGGTCCGATGCGATGAACCAGCGCTACGCCAGCATCCAGACCGTCTGCAACGTCACACGCGAGAAACTCGGTGCTCACCCCAGTCTTTGGAACAAGCCCGAAGCAGTCCAGCCTTGGATCGATGGCTTCCTGCCCCAATTGCCTTTCGTCAGCAGCATTCAGCTCATCTCCGCGCAAGGTCGCATTGCCGCGTCCGCCAAGGCGGGCGCCCAAGGCAAGGACGTTGCGGATGCCATGGACGCAAAGCGCGAACTGCAGACTGCACTGTCGAAGAGTGGCAAGCTGGAGATCGGGCGCGCCGTGTTCGCCCCCGAATTCGGCGGCCATCTCGTCACCCCAGTGCGCTGCGCCGTTCCCGGGCCCGCGTCAAACGAGTTCGGTGTACTCAGCTTCGCCGTTCAGACCCAGGATTTGCTGCAATCCTTGCGCGCCG
Organism: Thiomonas sp. X19; assembly: GCF_900089495.1. Lineage (NCBI taxonomy): Bacteria > Pseudomonadati > Pseudomonadota > Betaproteobacteria > Burkholderiales > Thiomonas > Thiomonas sp. X19. The sequence goes on from NZ_LT605203.1 coordinate 147,771, forward strand.
GCGTGGGCGCGGCCAATGGAAACCTGCCCGTGCCTGCCGTCGGCCTGATACGCGACGACGGATTCCTGCTGGCCCGCCTGCCCCCTACCGCACTGAGCACTGCACGCGAGGCGTCCAACAAGCCCTCGCGCGGGGTGTTGGCCAGAGAACTCGCCGCGCACCCGCAGGCCAAGCAAGGGGTCATCTCGGGCTGGGTGCCATCGGCCAACGCCCATTTCGTCGTCGCCTGGGAGCGGCTCGCTGGCCGCCAGGTCACGGCCTTCGTCAGCCTGCCTCGCAGCGTCGTGGTCACAAAATGGGCCCTGCAGGCTGCGCCGATGCTCCTCGGCTGGTTGATCCTGCTGGCCATGCAGGCCGTGGGCTGGCGCTGGGTCAGCCGTCTGCATGGGCGCCAGCATCGCCTGATGCGCTTCAACGCCGCGCTGGCGGCGTTGAGCCAGATTGCTGCGCAGGCCAAGTCGGAACAAGAGCTTTTCGATGCTGCATGCGATATCGCCGTGAACCAGGCCGGCATGGTGCTCGCCTGGGTTGGGTGCCCCGACGCGGAAGACAGGTTCGTGGCTCAAGCCGTGGCCGGCGTCGCGGAGTATCTGGACGGCCAGGTGATTTCCTGCGATGCCACGACGCCTGCCGGCCGCGGGCCGTCCGGGACGGCGTGGCGGGATGCCAAACCCCAATTTGCCTGGACATATGACGATGCGCGTCTTCAACCCTGGGCCGACCGGGCGCAGAGCTTCGGCATCAGGAGTATTGCCTCATTGCCGATCCGGGTATCAGGCCAGGTCCGCGCATTGTTCAGCGTGTATCACTCTGTTCACGGCGGTTTCGAAGACAGTTTGCGGCAACTTCTCGGACAGATGGCCCTCGAACTCGGCCGCGGCCTTGAGCGCCTGGCGATCCAAGCCGCTGAGCGCACCGAGCGCGAAAGCCGTGAACGCCAGCAGGAAATCCTGCGTGCGATCCTGGCCGAGATCGACACCCTGATCGCGGCGCGCAGCGAGGCTGAGTTGCTGGTGTCGGCCTGTACCCGGCTGCTTGAAACAGGCATGTTTGCCGCCGCCTGGGTTGGACAGCCCGACGCGCAGAACCGCATCAAGCTTCTCGCCGCGGCGGGTAACGGCGCCGAGGTGCTGGCCGACGCCGAACCGCTGACGCTGCAATCGGCCACGGCGCTGCAACAGGCGTGGCAGACTCAGACGCTGGCTTTGGAAGCGTCCGCCGCGTCTCCCCTGCTCGCGCCCTGGCAGGCGTATGGCGTGTCCGAGTGGGCGCAGGGCGCTGCCGTGCTGGCCATACGCCGGGGTGACGAGCCATGGGCACTGCTCGTGCTGGTTGCGCAAAACCGCGACGATTTCGACGATGCCTTGCTTCCGATGCTGCGGCGTGTGCCCGAGCTGCTCGGCCGCGCGTTGGCGGAGCTCGACCTCAAGGTTCAACTCAAGTCCGAGCAATCACGTCAGGCCTATCTCGCGCGGCACGACGCGCTCACCAGCCTGCCCAATCGCCTGGCGCTGGAAACCCATCTGCCACTGGCCATGGCGCGCGCACGGCGCCACGGTAGCCTGCTCGCCGTCGGGCTGATGGACTTGGACGACTTCAAGCCTGTGAACGACACCTGGGGGCATCCGGCCGGCGACGAGTTGCTGCGCCAGCTTGGCCAGCGCCTCAAAGCCGCCGTGCGCGAAACCGACCTCGTCGCACGCCTTGGCGGGGACGAATTCGTCGTCGTGCTCGAGGGACTGGCGCGCGAAAGCGATCTTCCCATGCTGCTCGACCGCCTGCATGGCGTCGTCGAGACGCCGTTCGATCTCGGCGAGAACAGACAGGCGCAGGTCGGCATGAGCATGGGATTGACGCTGTATCCGGCCGACGAGTCCGAATCCGATCTGCTGCTGCGCCACGCCGACGCCGCACTCTATTCCAGTAAGGCCCACAAGGGCGATCGCTCAACCTGGTGGTTGCGCTGGAGCGAACCTGGTGTTGATGACGGCGCCACCATCGCCACGCTGCGGACCCTCGACCCCTACGGCTACGAGGTCCGCCGCCTGTTCATGCTGGCGCAGGACGCGGTGGCGCAGACCGCAGACGCTTTCGTCGCGCAGTTCCACGCCCGCCTGGAAAGCGAGCCGCAGTTCGCCCGCATCCTGCATTGGCTGAGCGCCGAAGAGCTTGCGAGACTCAGGCGCCGGCAAGCCAGCCACCTGCGCCACATCATGACTCCGGGTCTGCGTGAGATCGAGCACCGCCAGGCGGCGGCGCATATCGCCTGCCAGAATGCTTTGGCCGGGGTTACGGTCGACACCCTGGTCAGCAGCCTGGGCTGGTATTTGCAGCAATTGCAGGAACTCGCTGCCAATCTTCCCGGACGCGCACGTGACCGCCAGCAGCTCGCCCACGTCATTTCCGCCCGCATGCAGGTCGAACTCGAAGCCCAGACAGGCGCTGCACGAGACGTGAACGAGCATTACCAGCTCGCACTCGTGGCGTTCGAGCACATGCTGCAGGACGCCACACAATGGGCCGACATCGTGCGCACCGCGTTGGACACCGTGGTTGAGCTGCCGGGCATGAAAGCCGCTGTGCTATTCCAGCCCGACGCCGATGGCCATTTCGTGCCCGAATTCACCGCCGGTCGTTTCGACGCCTACTTGCAGGCGATCGCCGATCGCGGCATCGCTCTGCCGGTTCTCGACGAACACGGCAGCTCCGGCAACACACCGCACCCGCGCTGCTGGCGCAGCGAGCACATCGAGACCAACGCGAGTTACGTCACAGACGCACGTATGACCCCCTGGCGCGACGCCGCGCACTCCATCGGCATCCGCAGTTCCGCCGCGGTCCCGGTGAAGGATGCGCGCGGCCGCATGCTCGGCGTGTTCGGGTTGTACGGCGGCATGCCTGGCATGTTCGAAGCGCCCGACATGCGCCGCTTCATGCAGGCGCTGGAATTGCTGTTCGAACGTGCCTCGCGCGGCCTCCACGCCGGCGACGCCACAGCGTTGCCGGCGGAGGAACGCCGCGCCTGGCGCGCACGGCTGTTCAACGGCGGCCTGGACATGTTCGTGCAACCCATCGTCGACCTGCGCAGCGGCAAGCCCGAGAAAGTCGAGGCGCTGGCTCGCCTGCGCCTCGAAGACGGGCGCATCATCACGCCGGGGCAGTTTCTTCCCTGGTTCGGTGCAGCCGAACTCATCCGCCTGTTCACCCTCGGCCTGGAACAGACCCTGGGCCACCTACGGGCCTGGGATGCAATGGGCCTGCGCCTGGACGCCTCGATCAACCTGCCGCCCGAGGTTTTGCTGCAGCCCGATTGCGCGCACTGGGTGCGGCAGACCCTGGAGCGCTTTGCCATTTCGCCGGCGCGGCTGCAACTCGAAATCCTCGAAGACGCGGAGTTCCAGGACGTCGGCCTGCGCGACGTCGCGGTGCACGCGCTGGCCGCGCTCGGCGTGCATCTGGTGATGGACGACCTCGGCTCGGGCTACTCCAGCCTGTTGCGCCTGCGCACCTTGCCCTTCCACGTCGTGAAAATCGACCAGGGCCTGGTGCGCGAAGCCGGGCGCGACCCCGAGCGCGTCGTGCGCTTCATCGGCTCGCTGGTCCGCATGGCGCACAGCCTCGGCCTGAGCGTGGTGGTCGAGGGGCTGGAAACGCCGGAACTGGTGGAGGTCGCCGCCGTGCTCGGAGCAGAGGCGGGTCAAGGGTTTGCGTTCGCGCAGCCCATGCCAGCGGCCGACCTGCATGCCTGGATGACCCGATTCGGCACCGGCTTGCGCGCCGATATCGACGTACGCCATCCACGTACCCCGCTCGGGCGCCTGGCCCGGCAATGGGTGCTCGAAGGCAGCAGCGCCGTGGTCGAACACGGCCATCGCGCCCCGGCCGCCAATGACGTCGTATCCGAGGAGATCGGGTCGTGAGCGGCAAGCCCCAGGATCCCACCAACAAGCTGGTCGACGTCGACTGGGACGACCCGCGGCTACAGGAATTGCTGAAAAAGACCCAAGGCCTGCGCCTGGACAACCGCGGCACCTTCCAGCCGCGGCGCATTCTGCTGCGCCGTGGCTGGCACGATGGTGCAGCCGCGGAGACTGCGACGCTGGCCGCCGAACACGCCGACGGGCGCCTCACTCTGATCACCGATTTTCCGCTCGAGCGCGGCGACCCGGTGATGATCGACAAAAACGCCGCCGCCGCGCACCCCCAGCACATCCTCGCCGAGGTCACGGACTGCCGACGCGGCAGCCGCCCCGAGGATGACGGGCACCGTGTGTTCGTCATCACCTTGCTGAGCCACAAAAACCAGAGATGGCTGCGATGACCGCCACCGCAACGTTCGATCTGCTCGACCTTCCCACCAAAATCCTCAACGATCTTGCCGCTGGCTCGGCTATCGAGGACCTTGCCGCGATCCTGTGCCGACTGACCGAGGCGCATGTTCCCGGCCACATCGCCAGCATCATGCAAATGGGCGAAGACGGTGCGTCTGCGGCGTTGTCAGGCTTGGCAAGGGGAATCACCCTTGCCAAGCCCTCCGCCTTGCAACCACCTCCGTCTGGTGGCAACGCGGGCGCAGCAATAGCGTGAACGGGCCCTAGTCGCCCGCAGGCACGCGCGGAGCCCGGGCGACCACGACGCGGTTGCGGCCATCGCGTTTGGCTTGCAGCAAAGCGGCATCGGCCGCACGCATCACGTCTGCAAAACCCTCGTCTGCAGGGCTAGCCTGGGCTACGCCCGCAGAGAGCGTGATCTGGGGAAAATCTCCGCGCAGCCGCTCGACTGCGCCACGCATGCGCTCGGCCAGCAGGGCCGCAGCGGCGGCATCGGTTCCGGGACAGACCAGCACGATTTCCTCGCCGCCCCAGCGAGCAAGCATGTCGGAAGCGCGCGTCTGCGCCCTTAGGGCCTGGGCCACGGCAACGAGCACCCGGTCGCCGGCCTCGTGACCATGGTTGTCGTTGATCTGCTTGAAGGCATCGAGATCGACGATCACGACGGACAGCGCCTGCCGGACTCGCGCCGTTTCGGCCCAGACCCGCTGTAGAAAATCGTCGAGTGCGCGGCGGTTGGGCAGGCCGGTGAGATCGTCGCTGTAGGCAGCGGCGCGCAAATTCGCGTTCAGCCGGGCAAGTTCACGCTGCATGTCGAAGGCATTGTGGCGCTCCTGCTCGAGGGCGTCGATCAGACGCACGGTACGCCCACCGAGACGCACCTTGGCCAGCAGGAGGCGGGCGTCGGCAGGCATGGCCAACACGTCGTTGGCGCCTGCGTCCATGGCCTGCAAGACCATCTCGGCCGCTGGATCGTCCGTCACCAGCAGGATATACAGGCGTGGTCCGCGCGCGGCGCGCAACTCGCGGCACAGAGCGACGACGTCGACGCCGGCAAGCTCCGCGCTCAGCACCAGAACATCGGGCTGGAGGTCGCGCAGCCATTCGAGGCCGCGCCAGAGGTCGGGCGCGACAATCACGCGCAGGTCGGCATCGGCTTGCAGCGCGTCGTCGATTTCGCTCGCACGCGCCTTGTCAGCGGCGATCACCAATGCAGCCCCCGGCCCGGGGCGGTCGATCGGCGGGGTTGTGGACAGGGCTGCGCGCAAGCGCTGGAATTCAGCCTCGGCCTGTGCATCGGGCGTGCTGATATCGAGGATTCGTGCCATCGAGGGAAAGTCGGCGCGCAGCTGGTCGAGCATGGCAATCATGGCCTGCGCGTCCAGCCCCAGGCGAGCGGCGCCCATGTACAGGCGCGGCAATTCAGCCGGGTCGACCGGCCCACACAAGGCTGCGGCCATGCATCTTGCGACATCGACCGTCAGCGAAAGCTCGCCACCGCGGCCTGCCGCATGCGCCGTGTCCTGGCCGATCGGCAAGGCCGCCAGCCACAGGCTGATCGGAAAACCCCAGCCATCGAGGAGCGCAGCGCTGGCCTGGTTCTGGTCGAAACCCCAGAGACGACGCTGGTGGCGCAGCAAGCCGTCCTCGGTACCCTCGTCGGCCGTGGCAGCCCGTGCGCCGTAGGCAGACACCATGGCCAGCTGGCCGATGTTGCCGAGCAAACCCAGCGTGAAGGCTTCCGAACTCGGCAGGTTGCGCAAGCGCCGTGCCAGGTGTTGCAGCACCAAGCCGCGTGCAAGGGCACGCCGCCAGTGCTGATTGAGGTCGAAATCGGCGTCCCAGCCGCCGGCCGCATGCACGAGACTCAGGCCCACGGCCAAACGCGCCAGCGCGACCACGCCAATGCGCATGACGGCGTCTTCCATCGCGGCCGTTGGCCGCAGCCCACTGTAGAGCGCCGAGTTGGCCATCTGCACGGTTCTGGCCACCAGCATCGGGGCTGTGCGGGCGATGTTGCAGACCTCGAACACGCTCACATCGCGCCGCTCCACCGCGCGCATCAGCTCCAGCGCTACTGAGCCTGGCGATGGCATGGGCCGGCCCGTTTCACGCAACAAGGCGAGGATCTGCTGATTGCGGGCTTGCAGGTCGGTCAGTTCCATGAGCGGCTAGGTCTTTCAGCCATGGTAGGGGCTGCCCAAGTCGCGGGCAACCGCACCGCTGCGTCGATCGGCTTCAAGCATGAGGCTTGTCTGATTTCGTGCACGGCGCGGCGTGCATCAGGCGCTGGCGCCCGGCTTGTTTGGCAGCCAGCAGGGCAGTATCGGCGCGCTGGTAGAGGCTGGCGAAGTCTTCGCCGACACACCATTGCGCGATACCAGCGCTGAATGTGGCTGCAACGCGCTGCCCACTGCCTTGGTGCGTCACGCGCTGATGGCAGAACGCTTCCAGCAAACGCTCGACCACGCCCCAGGCGCGGTTGGCGTCGGCATCGGGCAGCAGCATGAACTCTTCGCCACCCATGCGGGCGATGGCGTCGGTCCGCTCTGCCAGGGCGATGAGTTCCTGCACATGCGAGCGCAAGTCAGCATCGAGACAATAGACAGTAGGCCATATTTCAGGCTCTGGCCCCAAAGCTGACGCCACGGCGCGTCTGCCGGGGCTTCCTGGATTGTCGGCTCGCCGCCATTGCCCTTGGCTGCCTGCCGGCTGGGTAGTGCAGCCCATTGCTTCAGCGCCCGGCCGCTGCGGCAGGGAATCGTGCAGACCGCCCGAACGTCGAGTCCGCGTCGAGTGCCGGCGCCGACTGCGGCGCGCCGTGCGCAATCTCTGCATAGACGCGGCCATAGTTCTCCGGCGTTGGCGGCAGGCGCGATTCGGTCAGACGCTTGAGCGTGGCCCGCGCCAGATCCGCGATCTGAACGGGTGATGTCGTATTGGACATTTTGTTGTCAGCACTCCCTGAGAGCAGGTTATTGGAGATGTGATGGATGCCTCCCCACGGGGATCGAGGCAGGGGCACGGAGTTGACCGGATCAGCGTCGGGGATCGCCCGCTGCATCGGCGGGTGGGCCCCGAGTGGATACGGCATCGATGTGCCCAGAACGTGATAGACCACAGGTCTTCACCAACACCATCGGAGGCCCGAAATGAATCGTAGGACTGGAGTCGGCGCGGGGCAAATCATCGGCACGATGAATGGGCTGCGGGTCGTGGGCCTGGACATCGCCAAGCGGGTGTTTCAGTTGCATACGGTGGACATATGGCCACAGGAGAACTGAGCAACGTCCAGATCAAGCGCGGCAAGGTGCTGGAACACTTCGCCAACCATCGCCCGTGCCTGATCGGCATCGAAGCGTGCGGCGGCGCGCATCACTGGGCACGCGAGCTGCGCGTGCTTGGCCACGAGGTGCGCCTGCTGCACGCGCAGGCCGTGCGGCCGTTCGTCTCGGGCAACAAGACCGATGCCACCGATGCGCGGGCAATCTGGCTGGCCGTACAGCAGCCGGGCACGAAATTCGTGGGCATGAAGTCGCTGGCGCAGCAGGCCACGTTGACGCTGCACCGCCAGCGTGAGCTGCTGGTGAAGATGCGCACCATGCAGCTCAACGCGCTGCGCGGGTTGCTCTATGAGTTCGGCGCAGTCTTCGCCAAAGGCAAGAAGGCGTTGCTGGGCGAGGTCGAGTCGGCGTTGGATGCACTGAGGAACAAGCTGCCGCAGATGGTGGCCGACAGTCTGCGCGAGCAGGTGGCGCGCATCAAGGCGCTGAGCGAGGACATTGCCGCAATCGAGCAGCGGCTGAGCCTGCAACTGCGTGACGACCTGGACATGCGGCGCATTGCCGAGATCCCGGGCGTGGGCCTGCTGACAGCCACGGCAGCAATCGCCACAATGGGCCAGGCCAGCGCCTTCAGGTCAGCGCGCGAGTTCTGCGCTTGGCTGGGGCTGGTGCCGCGGCAGTGGGGCTCCGGCGGCAAGGTGCGTCTGCAGGGGATTTCCAAGCGCGGCGACAGCTACCTGCGAACGTTGCTGGTGCATGGAGCGAGAGCGGTGCTTACACGCGCCAAAGAACCGGGGCCCTGGCTTGAGGCTCTGCGTGCACGGCGGCCAGCTAACGTCGTTGTCGTGGCGCAGGCGGCCAAGACGGCGCGAACGATCTGGGCCGTTACGGCCAGGCAGCAGGAGGATCAGAGGGGCTACCAGGGCGTGAGACCGCAATCGGCCTGACCGACTGCTCGTCGATCAACCTGTCGAGAGGAAGAACTTGTTGTTGAAGGCGATGAGGCAGCAAGAAGCAATGTGATGCGAAACCGGTCGGACCGGGACAAGCCAAGCCTGACAAACTGCCAGGACTTCAACAGTCCGTCGTGGAGATGAGGCGCTTGTCCGCGAATTGCATCGGGGCCGGCGAGCCACACTGGGCAACCAGGTGACCCGCGATCGAGGCCGGATATAAGGCAGCAGCCGACAGCTTCACATCGCAACGCCGATTGCGCTTGACCGCCGGGAGGCATCCATATAAGCAGTTACGCTTGCCGGACAGGGGCAGAGTCTTCTTGCCCCGGACCAGCAGCGGTTTCATGCTCAATGCGCCACAACCAGGCGAGCAATTCGGCCACCGCGAGGTAGAGCGCGGGTGGAATATGCGCGTCCAGATCGACGGCCATGAGCAATTGCACGAGTTGCGGCGATTCGTGCACGTAGACCCCGGCCTCGCGTGCACGGGTGATGATGGCCTCGGCCATCAACCCGCGCCCCTTGGCCAGCACCTGCGGAGCGGTGCCCTCATGCGACTCGTAACGCAGGGCAACGGCCTCGCGCAGCGGCGTGGTGGCCATGGATGGAACCGAAGCCGGATTCAGCATGCGCCCTTCGCGCTGCTCGTCTTGGGAACCCCTCAGGGACTCCCCCTTGGGCTGGTGTGTCGACTTCATGCCGCAGGCCGGGTGTGCAGAGTCAACGCGTCGAGTTGCAAGCCGGCGTCCTGCAGGGCCTGGCGAAAGGTTTCGCGCTGCGGCGCCAGCAGACTTGCCGCTTGCTCGGCATGCTCCACGCTTACGCGCAGATGCCGATCGGCGCCAATATGCAGGGTCGCGCGTAGCGCGCCGAGGCGAGGAAGATCGAGCTTGAGCACCGAAGTCCAGCCACTTTGCGCAGGCTCCGACACTGGCTGACGATGTGCGTCGTCCGGCTCGATCGTCCACTGCAGATCCTGCCCCGGCCAGATCGACCCTGCCCACATGACCGAGCCATGCATCAGGGTTGCCAGTTGCTGCTGCACCAGGCCTTGCAACTGCGCCGGCAAATCGGCGCTCGCCGTTTGCATCAGCAATGGCTGGGCCTGCATGCCGGCGTAGGCGTCCAGCGCCTGCCGGACCGACTGTGGCGAACCCCCATCAGCAGTGGGCATTGCCACTTGGGGCTGGCCCGAAGTGGCTTGCGTCAGCCCGGGCGCGACGCTCCGCCCGGCTTGCGTCAACGGTGGAGCGAATGGTCCCGTCCGCCCGAATGGCCCTTGGGCCGTCTCGGCTGCAACAGGCGGCGTGGCGCCCGGAACAGATGGGGGCCGGGCGGTCGCGCCTGCGGGCTTCTGGGCCAACCCATCGAGTACGGGCGAAAGCCGGCCCTGCGGCTCGCTCAGCAACTCGGGCATGGGAAGCTGGCCCTGTGCCCAGGCAGCGAGGTGGCTTTCGTAGAACAGACCACTGGCCTTGATGCTCCGCCCCAGGGCCATGGCTAGTTGCGCGGTGCTGCCAGCGCTGGGCTGCGCCCAAACGGGGGCGGTCGGCTGCAAGACAGCGCCTTGTGGCGGCTGCTGCAAACGCCCGAGTAGCAGCGCCGTGGCTGATAGCTGAGCCTGCGAAGAAACCGGATTGCCCGGAGGAGCCAACAACAACAGCGGTTGTGCCCCTGGTTCGCTCAGCACCACCAGCGAGAGTTGTTGTCCAACGGTGTGGCCGCCGGGCAGCGTCGCGGCCAGCAAGGTCTGGCCCAAACGGAGCAAGACCTCGCCGCCGGTCTGCGTCCGCACCACCTCGGCCACCACGCGCGCGCCAGGGGGCAGGGCCAGTGGCACTGCCTGGCTGCCAGGCTGCGACGCGGCGCGGGCACTGAAAGCCGTACCGTCCGCCTGTGCAAGCGGCAGACCGGCGGGCGGAACCGAGGCGCTGCTCACCGCTGGGTTCCCTGCAGGCTGAGCATCAACTCAGCCTCGGCCTCGCTGAGCCCGCAGCGCGCAGCGATCTCCCGCACCGACATGCCTTGTCCCACGAGTTGCTGCATCAGATCGAGCATTTGCGTACGCAATTCAGCCTGGGTTGGTGCTGCTCGAGCTTGGGGCTGAGCTGCCGGAATCCGGGCTTCGCCCACGGTGTCGAGGAAATCCTCGGGTGGTGGGGCGAGATCAGCTTGCCGCATGGGTGCCGGCGCTGTGGACGACGCGACCGGCTGGGGAACTTCGGGCACAAGCTGGAAGCTGCCGGATGGATTGCGCAACCATGAATTCGAGTTTCCTTGTGCATCAGCCCGTGGAGCTTCTGCTCCTCCCGGGCCCGAGGCCACTTGATCCTCCAGCATCGTGATGCGTCTGCGCTCGTGGTCGAGTTGCTGGATGAGCTTGCGCACCATGGACATGAGGCCGATTTGCAGCAAGATGATGAGCGCGGCGAGCACTAGCAGGAGATTGACCATGATGCGTGTCGGCGGGGATCGTGGGGGAGTCGGTCAGATCAATCGAGGTCCATCGAAGCTTAACCAGGGTCAGGCCAATTCGTCGATCTGTCCTCCCCGCGAACCGCCAGGGCTGGTTGGTGGCGCCGGCTCCGGGGGCTTGTCGGTGCCGCTTGGCGATTTGCTTGGCTTGGGCTGTCGGCGCTGGCTACCGGGTTGGCTTCGGGGTTGACCTCCGGGCTGGTCACTCACGGGTTTGATCGGCGCGTAAGGCTCGACCGGCCCGATCGGATTGGAATCGTCATCGCTCTGGCTCATGGTTCATCTCCCTGACCGGCCGGCTTCGGCTCGCCGCCTTCAGTGTGCGAAATAGCTTTGCAGGCGGCCCTCGATGATGCGTGGATTCTCACCCTCGGCGATCGACACCAGACCGTCGACGATCAACTCTTGCAATTTAGCGCGCGCATGCACGATGCCTTTCATCTTGTTGGCAACCGGCAAAAAAAACAAATTGGCCGAGCCCACGCCATAGATGGTGGCAACGAAAGCCACGGCGATGCCCTCGCCCAGCTTGCTGGGGTCGGCCAGGTTTTCCATCACGTGGATGAGCCCGAGGACTGCCCCGAGAATGCCCACGGTGGGGGCGTAGCCGCCGGCGGATTCGAGCACCTTGGCGGCCTGGCTGTCGTGATGCTCCACCGCGCCGATCTCCTGCTCCAGGGTGGTGCGGATCTTGACCGGATCGGTGCCGTCCACCAGCATCTGCAGTCCTTTGCGCGTGAAAGGATCAGGCACATCGTCGACCAAGGCTTCGAGCGAGAGCAGGCCGTTCTTGCGCGCCGTGTCGCTCCATTGCAGCATCATGCGGATGGCGGCTTGCGGATCGAGCGCGGGCGGTTTGATGACCCAAGGCAGCATTTTGAGCGAACGCATGAACACGACCAGCGGATACTGCAGCATGACCGCACCCGTGGTCCCGCCAATGACGATGAGAAAGGCCGTGGGCTGAATGATGGACGCGATATGGCCGCCTTCGAGCAACTGCCCCAGCAAGATGGAACCCAGCGCGACGACGAGACCGACGAGACTCAGGATGTCCATGGGCAGTGAGAAGCTGGGCCTGCTGTGCGTATGGGGTTTGAGCGATCAGCGCGCCGGGGCGGCGCCGTGCGCTTGCAAACTGGCGCGCAGGCGCATGACGGCCTGTTTCATGAGCTGGCTCACGCGAGACTCACTCACCTCCAGCACCTGGCCGATTTCCTTGAGCTGCAAATCTTCCTGGTAGTACAGCGAGAGGATGAGGCGCTCGCGCTCGGGCAGTTCCTGGATGGCGCCCTGCAGATCGCGTTCGAGCTGCTCGTCCTGCAAGGCTACATCGGGCTGGGCAATGGAAGTGTCGGCATGGCGTTCCGTGAAATCCAGGCCTTCGCCGGACGCCATGTCTTCAAGGTAGACGAGTTGCAGGCTGCTCTGCGCCAGCACAGCGTGGTAGTCCGCCAGCGTCCAACCCAGGTGGGCGGCGATTTCGACGTCCTCCGGGGGGCGTCGCAGGCGCTGGGTGAGCGCCTGAATGGTTTTCTGGATGGAGCGCTCCTGCGTGCGGCTGCGGCGCGGCAGCCAATCCTGGCGCCGCAACTCGTCGTAAATGGCGCCGCGGATGCGGATGGCGGCGTAGGCGCCGAACTGGGCCGGCGATTGCTCGTCCCCCCTTTCCAACGCGTCCCACAGACCGATCATGCCAGCCTGCTCCAGGTCGGCGATGTCCACCGAGGCTGGCAGTTGCGCCGCCATTTGTCCGGCGATGCGCCGCACCATCGGCAGATGGCGCGCGAGGCGCTCCTCGCGAGGTTCGGCCGGGGTATACGAGACGGGGGTCATCGACTGGGCGGGCGCGATGCAGATGGACTGGCGTCAGGCGGGCGCGGCGGGTTGCTCGGCCTGCAGCCACTGCGCCATGAAGAATTCAAGCTGCCCGCTCGACCCCTTGGGCACGGGCCATGTGCGCACCCGCGATGCCAGCAGGGCAAAGGCGGCGGCGGCGGGACTCTGCGGCGCTGACTCGACCACGGCGCGCTGCGCGCGCACCGCGGCACGCAAGGCAGGGTCGAGCGGGATACTGCCGACCAGGTCAAGCGAGACGTCGAGATAACGGTCGGTCACGCCGACGATCTTGGCGAACAGCGACTGGCCTTCGCGCGCGTCGCGCACCATATTCGGCAGCAGGTGGAAACGACGCTGCCCATACTGCTTGGACAGCACCTTGATGAGGGCATAGGCATCGGCCACGGAGGCTGGCTCGTTGGACAGCACGACGATGAGGTCCTGCGCGGCGCGGCTGAACGTGAGCACGTCGCCCGAGATGCCGGCGGCGCAGTCCACCAACAGATAGTCCAGCGGCAGCTCCAGGCTGCTGACGGCGTCAATCAGGCGCGACTGGCTTTGTGCATCCAAGGCGGCCATGCTGCTGACGCCGCTGGATGCCGGCAACACCCAAATGTCGTGCGGCCCGCGCACCAGCACCTGCTCCAGTGTTTTTTCCCCCGATAGCACGTGCGAAATGTTGTGGCGCGGCGTCAGGCCCAGCAAGATGTCGATATTGCCGAGACCGAGGTCGGCGTCAAACACCATCACGCGGCTGCCGGCCTTGGCCAGGCTGATGGCCAGATTGGCCACGACATTGGTCTTTCCCACGCCGCCCTTGCCACTGGCCACGGTGATGACCTTGGTGGCCGGGCGGTGCAGGCGGCGCAGTCCTTCGGCTTGGTCCATGGTCATGTCCTCAACGGCTGGAAGCGGCGCGTGCGGGCTCTTGGCCGGCTGGCGCCAGGGTGTGATGCTCGGCTCTATCGCTTTGCAGCAAAGCGGCAATCTTAGCGAGCGCGGGTGCGTGCAGATCTTCCGGCACTCGCTGGCCGTCGGTGTAGAACCAGAGCGGCAGGCCCTGCTCAACCAACCATTGCAGCGCGGCGCCAAACGCAGGCGTTTCGTCCAGCTTGGTCAAGATGCAAGCCGCCACGGGCAGGTGCTGGTAGAGCTTCCAGAGTTCGGCATAAAAACCCTGGCTCATGCCGGCGTTGATCAGAAGCAAGCGGGTGATGCGTTCACCGCAGGCCTGCAACCACTGCATCTGCTCGGCCAGGCGTGCGTCACGCGGACTCAGGCCGATGGTGTCGATGAGCACGAAACGCCGGTCGGCGAACTCCTGCAGATGTTGCTCGAGTTCGGCGGCATCGCGCGCCACTGCGACTGGCACGCCGAGGATGCGGCCGTAGATCTTGAGCTGCTCGACGCCGCCAATGCGGTAGGTGTCGGTGGTGATGAGCGCCACCGCAGCCGTACCGTGACGCAGCACCAGACGCGCCGCCAGCTTGGCGATGGTGGTGGTCTTGCCCACGCCGGTTGCGCCCACAAGAGCGTAGATGCCGTCTTCAGCGAGCGGCTCAGAGGGCATGTCCAGCCCTTGCAGGTAAGTCGTGAGAGCGGCCGGAAGGTCGGCGCCGCCACCCGCCATGGCGCGCGCGCTGGAGAGCGAAAAACCCAGCCCCTGCAAACGCGCGACCAGCGGCGAAATGGCAGGTTCGCCGGCTTGCGGCCCACCCTTGGCGACGGAAGACAGCACCCATTGGCGCAGCTCCTGGACTTCGTCTCGCAATTCACGAATCTCGCCCGACCAGGCGGGCTGCGCAGCACTTCGCGCATCTGACGCCGATCCTGGAGAAGTCGCTGAAGCCTGAGGTGCCGGATGGGTCGCCGCCTGGGGCGCGGCCTTCGACATGGGCGGCGGCACGGTTGTCACGCGTGGCGCAACCGCGGCCGTGGGTACTTGATGGTGAACTGGCGCTGCTGCGCGCTGCAGCGGTGGCGCAGCGTTTGCAGAACGTGCCGCAGCCGCCTGGGGGCTGGCGAGCGGCGAGCCGGCTTGCGTTTGCCGCAGCGCTGCTGCGGGCGACCCGGAGCCGGGCTGTAGCCCGCGCGACGTCGCTGCGGTCGTGGTCTCAGGTGCGGCCGGGTCGGCGCTGGCGGCCTCGGCCTGAATCTGGTTGGCGTCGAAATCCACCGCTGCCATGAGTTCCACGCCGCCGACGATCTCGCGGTTCGACAGGATGACCGCGTCAGGCCCGAGATCATTGCGGATCCGTGCGAGCACTTCGCGAGTGTTGGTTCCGGTGAATCGCTTGATTTTCACGGCTTAGGCTCCGAGGGTGGAGATGATCTTGACCTGTTTCCGGTCCGGCACTTCGGCATACGACAACACCCGCAGGCGCGGTGCGGTGCGTGCCAGCAAACGGGCGAGGAACTGGCGCAGGGGGGCGACCGTCAGCAGCACGGGGCTCGCGCCCTGGGCTTCCATGCGCTGCATCAACTCGCGCGCCCGCTCCATCAGCCGCTGCGCCAGGCCGGGTTCGATGGCGGCTTGGGCCGGGTCGGCGCGCAGGCTGGACAACAGAATCTGCTCGAGCTGGCCATCGAGCACGGCTGCCGACAGCTCTGCTTGCGACGCCGATAGGGTTTGAACAATGAAGGAGCCGAGCGCCTGGCGCACACGGGCGGTGAGTTCGTCGGCATCCTGCACCTGTGCGGCGTTCTCGGCCAGCACTTCGGCGATGGTGCGCATGTCGCGAATGGGAACACCCTCGGTCAGGAGGTTCTGCAACACCTTGCGCAGGCGATCCGGGGAGATGAGCTTGGGCACCAGATCTTCCACCAGCTTGGGGGAGCGCGTTGACAAATGCGCCAGCAGCCCTTCCACCTCTTCGCGCCCAAGCAGTTCGGCCGCGTGCGTCTGCAGCAGGTGATTCAGATGCGTGGCGATCACGGTGCTCGGATCGACCACCGTGTAGCCCAGCGATTGGGCCTGGTCACGCTGGCCGGCGGCAATCCACACCGCGGGCAGGCCGAAGGCCGGGTCGGTCGCGGCCTGTCCCTGCAGCGTACCCATGGCCTGGCCCGGATTGATCGCCATGAGCATGTCGGGAAACACTTCGCCCGCCCCTACTTCAACGCCTTTCAGCGCAATGCGGTAGCCGCCGGGACGCAGCTCGAGGTTGTCGCGGATGTGCACGGGCGAAACGAGAAAGCCGAGTTCCTGTGCGAATTTTTTGCGCACGCCACGTATGCGGCCGAGCAATTCACCGCCCTGGTTACGGTCGACCAGGGCGATGAGGCGATAGCCCACATCCAGCGCGAGCAAGTCCACAGGCTCGATCTGTGCCCAGCTCACGTCCTCGGGTTCGGCTGCAGCGGCCGGCGGCGGCGCCGCAGCGGCAGTGGCGGCCGCCTGGCGTTCCCGCTTCCCGCGCAGCCACAAGATGCCGCCGAGCACTGCGGAAGCGAGCAGAAAGGACAGATGCGGCATGCCGGGAACGAGGCCGATGAAGCCGAGCATGCCGGCGGCGATGGCCAGCACATGCTGGTGGTTGAACAGTTGAGCAATGAGCTGGCGCCCAACGTCCTGTCCGGTCGACACATTGCTGATGACGATGCCCGCGGCGATGGAGATGATCAGCGAGGGAATCTGCGCCACCAACGCGTCGCCAATGGACAGCAGGGTGTAGTTCTGCGCCGCCTGGCTCAGGCTCAGACTGTGCATGAATACGCCGATGACCAGGCCGCCGATGAGATCGATGAACAGAATGAGGATGGCGGCGACCGCGTCACCGCGGACGAATTTGCTGGCGCCGTCCATCGCACCGAAAAAATCGGCTTCCTGAGCGACATCGCTGCGGCGCCTGCGCGCTTCTTCCTGGTCGATCAGGCCGGCGTTGAGATCAGCGTCGATCGCCATCTGCTTGCCTGGCATGGCGTCCAGGGTGAAGCGTGCGCTGACCTCGGCGATGCGTCCGGCACCTTTGGTGATCACAACGAAGTTGATCACCACCAGGATGGCGAAGATGATGATGCCCACCGCATAGTTGCCGCCGACGACAAACTGGCCGAACGACTCGATCACCTCTCCCGCTGCTGCGGTGCCGTTTTGTCCATGGAGCAGGATCACCCGCGCCGCGGCCACGTTCAGCGACAAGCGCAGCAAAGTGGTGAGCAAGATGGCTGTCGGGAATGCGGCGAAGTCCAGCGGCCGAGTGAGGTACAGGGTGACCAGAAGGATCACCAGCGACAGCGCAATGTTGAAGGTGAAGAGCAGGTCGAGCAGGAAGGTGGGCAGCGGCACCACCAACATCATCAGGATCAACACCACCAACAGCGGCGCGGCCAGCACGCGCCAGTCCGCCCGGCGCAGGGCGCGCAGTGCCGAGGATGCCATCGAGGAAGACGAGGAAGATGTCGCCATGGTCAATGCACCGGCATGGCCGTGTCCGCGGTGGTATCGAGTTCGGATGGAATGGCCCAATCGCGCGGCAGTTCAGCCTGCTGCGGCAGCGCTCGCAATTGATACACGTAGGCCAGCAGCAGCGCGACGGCGTTGTAGAGCGCAACCGGAATTTCCTGTTCCAGATCCGCATAGCGATACAGCGCACGCGCCAGAGGGGGCGCCTCGACGACGGGAATGCCGTGCTCTTCGGCCAGTGCGCGGATGCGCGCGGCCACCTGGCCAGCCCCCAGCGCCAGCACCACTGGTGCCCGGTTGCGCCCCTGGGTGTAGCCCAGTGCGACGGCATAGTGGCTCGGGTTGGTCACCACCACATCAGCTTTGGGTACTGCAGCCATCATGCGTTTGCGGGCGCGCTCGCGCTGCAGGGTGCGGATGCGCTGCTTGATCTGGGGGTTGCCTTCACTTTCTCGCATTTCATCCTGCATGTCCTGACGTGACATCTTGAGCTTGCGGTTGAGTTGCAGGATTTGCCACGGAACATCCACCGCGGCGATGACGAGCGTGGCCGCCGCCAGCCACACGAAAGCTTGCCCACACAAAATCGCCAGTTGCATCGGGGCCAGGCTCGGCTCTATCTGCAGTAATTGCAACAACGGGCCTCGCTGGGTCCAAAGCACGACGCTGGCCAGCACGCCGATGACCAGAACCTTGAGCACGGCCTTGCCCAATTCGCCCAGGCCAGTGATTGAGAACATGCGTTGCAAGCCGGCCACCGGGTCAAGGCGCGTCCAGTCAGGCGCCAGGGCCTGCGCGCTGAACACCCAGCCCCCGAGAGCTAGGCTGCCTGCGAGACTGGCCATCATGGTCAGAAGCACGATGGGTAGGAGTATCGCCAGCCCGGATAGGCCGACATGGCCGACAAAATGAAGCATCTGCGCAGGATCGCGGGTGGCGACGGTGGGGATGGTCAACCCCGTCTGCAGCATGGTGCTGCCTTGCTGGTAGACCCAGTTCCCACCATAGAACACGCTTGCGGCGATGCCCAGCAACAAGAGACTCGACGTCAGGTCGCGCGAGCGCGCCACCTGCCCCTTGTCCCGCGCCTGTTGCTTGCGCTTGAGTGAGGCAGGTAATTCCTTGTCTTGGGCGCTTTCGTCAGCCATGGCTCAAACAGGATGAGCAGCCGCCTGCAGCAGCAGGCGGGTGGACAGATCGAGGCCCACTTCGACCAGATGGCGAACCACCGTTTGCATGACCGGCATGAGCAGATAGAGAGCGAGGAAACCCAGTGCGAAGAACAGCGGAAAACCAATGGCGAACAGATTGAGCTGCGGAGCCAGCTTGCTCAGGGTGGCCAGCCCCAGGTTGGCGATGATGAGCACCCCCAGCACTGGCGCCGCCAGCGCCAGGCCGAGACTGAACAGGGCAGAACCCTCCAGCGCCAGCGCGTGCCAGGTGGCCGCCCCCAGGCCGAGCGCAGGCCCGACTGGAATGAGGACGAAGCTGCGCGCCAGCACGGCCAGCAACAGCAGATGGCCGTTGAGCGAGACGAACAGCAACATCGCCAGCAGATTGAGAAAACTCGCCAGGGTTGTGACCTGCACACCCTGGACCGGATCGAACAGCGTCGAAAAACCGAGTCCCATCTGGAGCCCGATGATGCTGCCAGCCAGTTGCACGGCGCTGAGGATCAGAGTCATGGCCAGGCCAATGACTGCCCCCACCAGCAATTGCTGGACCACCAGCATCCAAGCCAGACCACTTCCCAGTTGCACTGGCGGCATGGCTGGCAACGCCGGGGCGAGCGCCACGGCGATCAACACCGCGAGGCCGACCCGGACCTGAATGGGGATTTGCGTGGCACCGAATACCGGGGCAACCGACAGCATGGCGAGCACGCGCAGGAAGGGCCAGAAGAAGGCGCCGATCCAGGTCTCGATCTGAATGGAGGTGAAGTCGATCATGAGCCCAGAAGGCGCGGAATACTCTGGAACAGGCGAATGGTGAAGTCCATCAGCACATGCAACATCCACGGCCCAGCGAACACCGCGGCGAGCCCGATGGCCAAAATCTTCGGCACGAAACTCAGGGTCATCTCGTTGAGCTGGGTCGCCGCTTGGAGCAGGCTCACCAGCAGGCCCACCACCAACGCTGCGCCGAGCAGGGGCAGAGAGATGAGAAACATGATCCAAAGCGCCTGCTGACCGAGGGTGGTGATGGCTTCCGGCGTCATGTTGGCTCCTTCAATGCACGAAGCTCTGCACCAGTGAACCGATCACAAGCTCCCAGCCATTGACCAGCACGAACAGCATGAGCTTGAGCGGAAACGACACGGTTACGGGCGACAGCATCATCATCCCCATCGACATCAACACGGCCGCCACCACCATGTCGATGATGAGAAAGGGAATGAAGACGATGAAGCCGATCTGGAATGCCGTTTTCAGCTCTGAGGTGACAAAGGCCGGAATCAACAGCGCCATCGGTGTTTCGGCCGCAGAAGCCAGCGGCTTATGGCCGGAAAGCTTGACGAACAGGGCCAAATCCTCCTGGCGAGTCTGTCCCAGCATGAAAGTCTTGAGCGGGGCCGAACCGGCATCGAGCGCCTGGGTCATGGAAATCTGGTTGTCCATCAGCGGCTTGATCGCCACGTCGTTGACCTTGTTGAGCACTGGGCTCATCACGAAGAAGGTGAGGAACAAGGACAAACCGACTATGACCTGGCTGGGAGGAACCGTCGTCGTTCCAAGCGCCTGCTTGAGCAACGACATGACGATGACGATACGGGTGAAAGCGGTCATCATCAGCAGCATGGCGGGCAGGAACACCAGCGCTGTCATGAACAACAAGGTCTGCAGGCTCAAGGTGTACTCGGTACCACCGCCCGCCGCGGGTGTGCTGGTGAACGCGGGCAAACCCTGCGCCTGCGCCCACGCCGGGAGCAACAGGGCGAACAGAACGATGGTGTTGCAAAGTTTGCGGATGGACAGGTTCATGGACTTCGATCTTGGGGCTCGCCTCTTGCCGTGGCTTTGCGCAACCAGTCCGAAAAAACCACGGTGGCGTCGGTTTTTCGTACATTGAGCGCTTGCGGCAACACATGCAGACAGCGCAGGCCCTGTGGACTCGAACCCACCAACAATTGCTGTTCGCCGACCTGTATCAGCAAAAGTCGTTCCCGCGGCGAAAGTGCCAGGGTCGCGATCACGCGAAATTCGGCATTCGCTCCGGAAAATCCCGGTTGCACTCGCCTAAGTCCTCGCAAAACAAGGAAAAAAAAGACCAGCACAAGCGCCAGCCCGCCCAGGATACGCAGCAAAGCTGTCCAAGATATGGGATCAGACAAATTCGATTCTCCTGATCAAAGACGGATTTTTGACAAATGCAGTGGCGCCTTGTCAACAGCTTGACGCAGCAACGGGAGCGAGAATAGACCGTACGAATCTTGGGCGGGCTCGAATTTGAAGCGTCACCCCATGGACGCCCCTGGTTCGCGGAGCGTTCAATTCGTGGCGGCATCGCATCAGGCTCGAGCTTGTGCAATGAGCGCGTGCAGCCAGCAAGTCGTGTGAAGTGGAATTTAAAAACTGGATGAAGCCATCGCGATACCCGCGAGCCCAGGCATCGCCTGCCATTGCGGCAGGCCTGAAACAACGCGCGGCAGCCCGAAGTTTGGCCCCCTTCGGGCGCGGTCGCTGCAAGGCAGCGGCCTGGGGGAACTCTCAGGTCTTCGCCCGCACCGCCACCAGGGCCGAGCCAACGATGAGCAGCGCCGCCAGGCCGAGCGGCCAGGTGAACGGTCGGCCGGTGGTCCACACCAGCAGCGTGGTGGACGCCAGCGGGGTGAGGTAACCGAGCACGCCGAGGGTGCGCGGGTCACCCAGTTTGAGGGCGCGGTCCCACAGGTAGAACGCGGCGCCGAGCGGCCCCAGGCCGAGCACGGCGATACGCATCAGCTCCGGCACCGTGAGGTTCACGGCCGGCTCCAGCGCCGCGTGGCAGGCCAGCGCCAGCAGACCCGACAGCAGCGCGAACAGGCCGATGGCGGCCGTGGGAAAACCGCGCCCTTGCTGCGCCAGGCGTCGGCTACCCAGGGAAAACGTCGCCCAGATGCAGGCCGAGCCCAGGGCCGGCACATAGCCCCAGGCGAAACCGCCATGCAGCCCGCGCCCGCCGACGATGGCAACGGCAGCCCCGGCAAAACCCACGACCGCCGCGCCGATGTGCACCGGCCGCAGCCTCGTTCCCGGAAGCAGCAGCGGCGCCAACACGACGATGAGCAGGGGCCAGAGGTAATTCACCAGATTGGCCTGCACCGGGGGCGCATGCCGCAACGCGATGAACAGCAGGAAGTGAAAGCCGAACAGGCCGTAGACGCCGAGCGCCAGAGCCACTGGCCGCACCCGGCGCCATTGACGGAAAAAAGGCCAGGCCGGCACGCTGCCCACGATGAGCGCCAGCCCGGTGAGCAGGAAGGGCGGCACACGCGCGAGTTGCACGCCGAGCGTGGCCAGCAGGGCCCAGAGGGTGATGGCGCCGATGGCGTAGAGGTTGGCGCGAGCGTGGGTGGAATGCATGGGCACACTGTGAGTGTAAGTGGCGCGCGCGGCCAGGGATTGTTGCCCAACACCGGCTTGGTGCTGCGCGACAGGCACAACCACTGCAGCGCGGGGCTCACTCTGCGGAGCGGGGCTTACTCCTCCGGCAGGCAGTGGCTGCGCAGCCGAGTCGGCGGTGGCGGTGGCGGTGGCAGCGCCTGCTCATCCATGCGGCTCAGGCCGACCCGGCCGACCCGGCCGATCTGGCTGATCTGGCGGAGGCGGCGTCCATCAGGGCGGGGAGGCTGGGGCGGTGTGGACAGCCGTCAGATCAGGCCGGCGCTGCGCCCAGGGCTGGGCGGCTTCGAGCTGGGCGGCGAGGCGCAACAGCAGGTCTTCGCGCCCCCAGGGGGCGATGAACTGCACACCGACCGGCATGCCCTGCGCATCGACCTGCAGCGGCAGCGACATGGCCGGTGCGCCGGTGAGGTTGGCCAGTTGCGTGAAGGGGGTGCGCGCCAGGCTTTGCCGCGCCAGATCGTCGACGATGCCGGTCTTGCGCAGCAGCCCGCCCAGGCCCAGGGCCAGCACCAGGCGCAGCGCGGCCTGCTGGCTGGCGGGAGTGTCGAGTTCGCCGATGCGCGCGGGCGGCTGCGCCGTGGTGGGGGTGAGCAGCATGTCGTAGCTGGCATGGAACGCGGCCAGGGCGCGGGCGAAACCGTTCCAGCGCGCGTGCAGGGCGACGTATTCGGCGGCCGGCAGGCTGGCGCCGATGGCGGCGATGGCGCGGGTGTCGAGCTCGAAATCCGCCGGCCGCGCGCCATGCGCGCGGATGCAGCGCCGCACCTCGGCGGCGACATGGCCGAAGTAGATGCCGAGATAGCTTTGCGCCAGCGCCAGGCCGTCAATCGCCGGTGCGGCGGGCTCGACCCGGTGGCCGAGCGACTCCAGCAGATGTGCGGTGCGTTCCACCGCGGCGACACACTCGGGGTGCACCGCGCCGCCCAGCGGCGAAGCCACGCTGAAGCCGATGCGCAAACGCCCCGGTGCGGCGCCCACTTCGAGCGCATAGAGCCGTTGCGGCGCGGCCACGGCGTAAGGGTCGCCCGGCTCGGCGCCGGCAACCACGTCGAGCAGCGCGGCGCTGTCGCGCACGCTGCGGGTGAGCACATGGGTGCAACTGGCGCCTTCCCAAACCTCGTCGGCCGCCGGGGCATGGCTCACCCGGCCGCGCGAGGGCTTGAGCCCGAACAGGCCGCAATAGGCGGCGGGAATGCGGATGGAGCCGCCGCCATCGGACGCACCTGCCACCGGCACGATGCCCGCGGCCACGGCCGCCGCCGCGCCGCCGGACGAACCGCCGGGCGTGTGATCCAGGTTCCAGGGGTTGCGGCAGGGGCCGAACAGCAGCGGCTCGGTCACGGCCTTGAGCGCGAACTCGGGCAAGTTGGTCTTGCCCAGCACCACCAAGCCGGCGTCCTGCCAGCGCTGCGCCACGCTGCTGGTGGCGCTGGCCAGGACCTCGCGGCGGGCGCGCGAAGCCCAGGTGGACGGCATGCCCGCGACGTCTTGTCCCAGGTCCTTGAGCAGGAAGGGCACGCCGGCAAAGGGGCCGTGCTGGCCCTGGGCGAGTTGCGTGCCAAGTTGCGCGCGGGCCTGCTCACGCCAGTCCATCACCACGGCGTTGATGCGCGGGTTGAGCGCATCCAGCCGCGCCAGTGCGGCATCGAGCACTTCGGTCGCGCTCACCTCGCCGCGTGCGATGAGCGCGGCCAGGGCGGTGGCGTCGAGGGTGGGGTCGATGTCGGGCATGGCGTCAAGCATAGAGCCAGTGGCAGGGCCTTGTCCGCATGCCCTCGTTGACCGCCGTTGGCGGGCGGTAAAAAGCTGCTGACATTGCTCGCGCCGAACGCGGCTGCGTTCCTGGGGCCTGTTCACGCTATTGCTGCGCAGCCCAACCCAAGCCTAGTGGCTTACGCGCCTGCGGCGGTGAGTTGCTACGACGCCGTGGCGCCGCATCACGCCGGCAAATTGCGACTGCGCCACGGTCTGCGCCGCATGGCCGAGGGTGGTGCCGCGGTCGAGGCCAGCGATGCCCAGGCCGCATGCCTGACGGCGCATCGGCTGCAGCAGGCGTGCCGCGCAGCGCGGACAAGGGATGGCCGGGGCCAACTGATGCCTCGTCGCGCACGCAGGCCCTGGCATCCGACCCGTGCGAACCCGCGCGCCGACGCGTTGCGACATCAACCTGCTGTGCTGCACGGCGCCCGCGGCGCCGTGGTCGTGCTCGGTTTGGAGCCCATGGCGGGCCAGGCGTGCTGGTGGGTGGTCGACGCCGGGCCGGGCCTGGATACGCAGCAACAGGCGCAACTCTTTCAGCGCCATGTGCCCCAGGGCACGCAGCCCGGCCGCACCGCCGGCTTCGGCCTGGGCCTGTATTTCGTGCGTCTGGTGGCGGAGAAGCACGGCGGCAGCGTGGGCGTGCAGTCAGCCCCGGGGCAAGGCGCCAGCTTCTGGATGACGTTGCCCTTGGAGCCAGGCTGAGTGGAACTGGGCGCTG
Source organism: Thiomonas sp. X19 (assembly GCF_900089495.1). Classification (NCBI taxonomy): domain Bacteria; kingdom Pseudomonadati; phylum Pseudomonadota; class Betaproteobacteria; order Burkholderiales; genus Thiomonas; species Thiomonas sp. X19. The sequence continues at coordinate 172,144 of NZ_LT605203.1, forward strand.
CGCGAGGCGGCCGTGCCTGGAGTTTGCCGGCTTGTTGAGGCGCTTGCTCGGGCGCCGCTTGGCGTCAGGCCTGTTCGCGGCACTGCTGGGCCAGCGCCACCAGCGCCTCGCGCACCTCGCCCGCGTTGTGCACCGGCGCGGCGAAATCGATGCGCAGCAGCCGGCCGTCGGCGCGCAGGTCGAAGCCGTCGGTGTCCACCCCGACCATGCTTACCTCCTGCGCCTGCACGCCGTGGAGATGGGCGCAGTAGGCCCTCAGGTTGTGCACATGGTCAGCGTTCATGTGGGCGAGGATGCCGGGCTCGGCCTGCTCCAGGCTGTTGGCCGGAGGGGCGAAATCGGCCGGAGCGATCCAGTGGATCTTGCCGAAGCCGCCGATGAAGCGCACCGCTTCCACCTCGATGCGGTAGAAGAAAAAATCGTGCATGCCGAAGTAGCCATCGGCCTCGGGCAGGTAGCGCAGATAGCGCGAGCCCGGCGCATCCTTGTCCGCCAGGCGGCTCGCACGGCCGACGAGGGTGACGCGCCCCGCCGCCTGCGCATCGTCGGCGCAGGGGTGGGCGATGATGCTGGCGCGCGGGTCGGCGTCCAGGTTCTTGGTGTGCTCGGCCAGGGTTGAAATCAAAATCACCGGCCGACCCTGGTGGTCGAGCATGAACGGCGCGATCGAGCCGAAGGGCATGCCGCCGAGGCGTTTCGACAAGGTGGACAGCACGCCGTTGGGATGGGCGCGGACGAATTGGCGGGCTTCGAGGCCGAGATCGTGCATGGCAGTGACTTGGCAAGGTGCAGGGGAAATGAGGCAAGCGGGGCACGACGTGCTTGTTGGCCATCGGCGGGCCAGCTGTGGGCCGCCAGACGCCGAACCTGGCGCAAAGCACCCGAAGGCACTGGCTATTGTGCCGCTGCGGGCAGCCGGCGAATGCATGCGCAAGCGGATGTCGTCCCGGGGCGGTCGCCCGAGCGGATGTACAGCCGAAATCCAACATCCCGTCCGGCAGCGCAGGCGGCTGACCAGCGGCCTGGGCGTGCGCCTCGGCGCATTCGGACTTGGCGCCAGCGGGGGCCGGCACCAAGGCGATGGGTTCAGCTCGCGGCCAGCAAGTGCTCAACCTCGGCGAAGCTCTGCGGGCGCTCGGTCGGCTCGATCGGAAAGCCGAGCTGACGGCCAATTTGCGTGGTCGAAAAAATGCCGCGGATGGTCGGCACATGGCCGCGCTCGAGCACCAGAGCATGCTGGCGGCCACTGGCGCGCAGGGTCATCACCACATCGCCAACGCTGGAATGCTGCACCTCGTTGTAGTCGAGCACCTGAATCTGCTCGCGCGGCACCATCACCCGTTCCACCAGCACCGCATCACGCGGCGTGCCATCGCTCACCGCGACGCGGATGGGTTTTTCGCCGAGCAGGTCGCGCGCGGTGATGATCCCCAGCACATCATCGTTCGCATCCACCACCAGCAACAGCCGCACGCGGGCGTGGATCATGCGTTGTTGCGCCAGGTCCACGGTGGCGTCCGGGCTGATGGTGACTGCGCTGACGCGCCGCAGATCGGTCATCACCGCCGTGGCTGGGGCGTCCATGTCGACATGGGCAGGGCGGCCGAGATCGACTTCACTGAAACGTGTCTGTGCCGGCAAGATGCTGGCATGCAGGCTGCGATATATCGTCATGCTTTCCTCCTGGATTGCTGTGCCGCACCATCGCTGCCAGGAAATCCGGCAAACGACAGTTTTCACGCGAACCAATGTAGACCCAGGCCGCGGAACCTGCTGTTTCGACGTGTCCCCAGTCGCAAGCAAATATTGCAATGCAGCATGGTTTCCGCCGTGGCCTCCAGGACTTCGAGATTCTCCATTAGACGCTGGTGATGCCCCAGTGAGCACTCCGCGGATCGAAGGCATCGCGCCCTTGGTGGTCTTCAGGGCTTGCGCGCCGAAGGGACCAGTATCAGTTGCTCAAGGGCGGCCAACTCGCGCTCGAATCGACTTGCGGCCAGCAGCGACCGCTGAACCATGTCAGCGCGCACCGCATCGGCGCACTGCGAAGGCAAAGCGTCGAAGGGCTCTTGCTCGAGTCGAGCTGTGGTCTCGGCAAGCACCTCGACATCCTCTCCCGGAGGGGCGACGGGACTGGCGGTGCCCGCCGAGTCTGCCATGCGCGGTGTTGTGCTCGCCCGCAGGGCGGGTGCTACCACAGCGCGCTCCAGTGGTTGGCGAGTGCACCAAGGGGACCGATGTTCGCTGAGAAAGCGCCACCTTGACGGTGTTCGATCTCGCTCATGCGCCGCTCCAGGTCGTAAATGTCGGTGGCTTGCTCGAGATAGGCTTCATCGCCGTTGCGCGAGCCGTGACTGGCGGAAAACATGGCCTTGAGTTGGCCCAAGAGTTTGTTCATGATGCGTCTCCCTTGTGGGGAGCCAAGGCAACCCTAAATTAGGGTTAACCCTAGTCTAATACCTCTTGCCGAGGCTTGCAGTTCATGCGTTTGTCAGGCACGGTGTGCGAGCGCGCTTGCCGCGCAGGACCTCGCAGCGACGAATGCGGGCCGACTGCACCGCTCGATGCCGGCTCCGGACGCTGAAGTGAAACGCCCCGGGGTTTTGGGAGGCTGGCTGGTTGAAATCAAGCCGCCATGGCTGCCTGACACAGTAGATGTGGCAAGCCAGACTCAAGAAATGCTGTCCCTGGCTCATATTCTGGCCAACGAACGGGAGTCTCTACTACCAATCTTCTCGACTCAAGAAGTTTGGTACGTGATTGTTGCGGAGCTTCCACCACCTCTGGCGTCGGGCTCGGTATCCAGCCGTAGCGGGTTGGTGCATTAGTACCAAGGAAGGCCAATTTTGGCGTATTCGCCGGACCCCAAGGGGTCCGGCTTCTTCTTAAGAGCGAGCTCTCCGTGGCAGTGCTGGGAGAACAACGGTATACGTGCATGCGTAGGAAATGCCTGTGCGCGCCCCCGCAACCAACATAATCAAGCACTTGGCCCGGACTCACCCTCCGGGCTTTTTGTTGCCCGGCGTTCATGTAATGGCTGCATGGGAATGGTGGTCGGGCATGTCTGCGGCTGCAGAAACGACAAGCCCGGCCATCGCGACGGGACTTGTTTCGAGCTTCGGTGTGGCATCAAGAAAACCCGCTGGGGGGAGCCCCGTGGGGATGGGCCGAGCGCCATGAACCACGCCGGTGATGAAGCCGGGCCGCTCTGCGCCGACGCCCGCGCCAGGCACTATGTGAGGCCGCGTGGATGACCATAGGCCATAGGCCATAGGCCATAGGCCAATCATGGGAGCTTCTGCTGGCGAGCAAGAATTAAGTGTTTACCCTATGCTGCAGTGCAGCACAATCTGGAGATTCATCATGACTGCATCCCTCGCCAAACCTACCTCGACATCCAAACCCCGCGTCGCTGTCGCGTCACCTCTGCGGCTTGCGCTTGGCGCTGCGCGGCTGCGCGCAAAGCAGATGATCACGCGCCGCGACGCGCGCCGTCTGCTCGAGCGCGCCGAACGCTACACAAGCTCGCAGCCCGGCTTTGCCGAAGACCTGCGCGCTGCTGCGCTCGCTCACCTTCGCTGAGTTCCCTGAACGCTGAGCGGCGAACCGTCGCTACGGTGCCAGACGTTTCGGCGCCACAGTCGACTGCACGCCCCAGCGCAAGCGGCTCCCCAGCCCAATCACGCCAGTTCCCGCAGCCACTTCGCGAGGACTGCGGCAACCAGTTCGTGATCTTCCCGCTGCGGCAGCCCGGACACGGTGACCGCACCCCATAGCAGCCCGCTGCGGCTGCGCAGCGGAAAGCTGCCGCCATGCGACGCGTAATCGCGCAGTGGCAGACCCATCTTGTCCTGCAGCGTGCTGCCCTCGATGCCCAGCGCAAGACCCACCGCGTACGAACTGCGCGCCTGCAACTCGACGGTGTTGCGCTTGCGCCGCACCCAGTCGGCGTTGGCGGGCGTGGCCCCGGCCATCGACGAGAAGAACACCGTCTTCCCACCCAGGCGCACCTCGATGGCCAGGGCGGCGCAACGCTCGAGCGCTGCCTCGCGCAGCAACGAGCCCAGGCGCCAGGCGGCATCCGCGCCGACGGGTTCGCACGCCAGCTCCGTCTCCTGGGCTGCGACCCGATCCAGTTCCTGTTTGACGTCCAATCCATTCCTCGCAATCGCCCGTCTTTCGGGCACGGTCATGTTTGCACTTTGCTGATCCAGGGCGGGCGGCCCATCTCATCGCCGCGATCGAAATCGCCTTGGCCGACGGCTTGGGGTGATGACGGCACCTTCGGCAGTCTCGCCCGCGGCCATGCTAACCACGGCAAGACTCTTTGCCAAATCCGGTGCATGCCGACAAGCACACCAGCGCTCTCGAGCCCGGTGTCCAGGCTGCTGCTCGCGCTCGGAGAAAGAGTCGAATGCGTCGATCCATTGCTGCATCCCTGGCCCAGGCTTCGGGCGCAGGACGATGCGAATCCGCTCGCGCTCGATGAGGCCTTCACTCTGCCGCTTGAACCGAAGCGCGTTCGGAAGGCGCGCGGCTTGACGGCGACCGTTGGCGCACCATGCAGGCGCGCCGATGCTCCGGCTTGGTGCGAACCTGCTCGCTTCAGCGCGCGCCATCGGCATGCCGACAGGTCATGCTCAGGGAAAGCCGCAGATCTGCGCTGGCATATTTCATGCTTCTACCTCATCAGGAGGCGCGCTGATGGCGCGCACTGAGGCGGGCTAGGGTTCCGGTTGCGTTTGTATGGCGCGATGTCTGGTCCAAGAGCTTGCCGGCTTTGCGACTGCGGAGCTCCACGGAGGGATAAAAGCCCGGGAGGACGCCCATTGCGGCGCGCCTCCCCTTTGTCCCTTGAAACCCGGAGCCTGCCATGACCCTGTTGCAAACCCTGTTGCGCAAAGTTCTGCCTGCCGCTGGCTTATTGACGCTGGCCTTGCACCCGATTCCCTCGTTTGCCCAAGTGACCTTGGGCGTGTCCGACTGGCCGGGCTGGGTGGCCTGGTACGTGGCGGAGAAAGAGGGCTACTTCAAGAAATACGGTGCTGACGTCAAACTGGTCTGGTTTCCGGACTACATGACCTCGGTCAACGCCTTGTCGGCCGGCCAGATCGATGCCAATTGCCAGGCCTTGATCGACACGCTCTCGCCGGTGGAGAAGAAGGTGCCGGCCAAGGTGATTCTGGTCACCGACAACTCGGCCGGAAATGACGCGCTGATGGTGAGAAACAGCATCAAGACCTTCCCTGAACTCAAGGGCAAGACGGTGGGCGTGGAGATCGGCTCGATCGAGAATTACCTCGCCGCCACTGCGCTGAAAATGCACGGCATGGGCGAGAAGGACGTGAACTTCGTCAATATGTCCACCGGGGACGCGGCGGCGGCGCTCATTGCCGGCAAGGTGCCAGCCGCCGGGGTGTGGAACCCCTGGATTGAGCGCATCCAGCAACACAAGGCGGGCCATCCCCTGTTCACCAGCAAGTCCGCCCCTGGCCTGATTCCAGACGTGGTGTATGCCCGCGACGCCGCGCTGGCCGCGCACCGGAAGGACTTCGTCGGCATGACCAAGGCCTGGTTCGCGGCGGTGAAGTTCATCGAAGCCAACCCGATGAAAGCGGCCGAGATCATGGCGCCTCACGTCGGCCTCAAGCCGCAGGAATACGCCCTCAGCCTGGCCGGCACCAAGCTGTTCGGCGCCAAGCTCAATCTGGAGGCCATGGGCAAGAGCACGGCGCCGGTGTCGCTGTATGTGAGCACGGCCGCCACGGGTGACTTTCTCGTGAGCCAGAAGGCCATCACCGCGACCCCCGATCCGGCCGGCTTCATCGACGCCGGCATCGTGAAAGCCGCGATGAAGCCGTGATGTTGGCAGCCGCCGACCTGCGCCACGGCCTGCTTGAGAACCCCCAGGCCGAGGCCATGCAGCAGCCTTACCCCGAGGGAGTTGCGGTCCGTTGGATTGGCGCGGTATTTGCTGACTTGGCTGATGCAGTCCTGGCATTCGCACGAGAGATCAGGCGCATGGCGCCACTGGAGTCACGATGAGCGCACAACCTCTGGACGCCAGCAGTTCCCTGCCGCTTGCCAAGTCGCAAACACCGCGCACCAGCCGGCGCTGCAGGGATGGCCTGCGCATCCGCGCGGCCATTCCCAACTGGGCCTACGTCGCCTTGTCGGTCAGCGGATTTTTACTGCCGCTCATCGTCTGGCAAGTGGTGGCCGCAAGCGGCTGGGTGGGTTCGCTGTTCCTGCCCTCGCCGCTGGACGTGGTGCACAGCTTCAGCGACTGGCTGCACGACGGCCTGTCAAACGATACCTTTATCAGCATCTACCGCGTGGTCATGGGCTTCTTGCTCGCGGCCATCATCGGAGTGCCGCTGGGCCTTTACATCGGCGCCTACAAATGGTTCGAGGCGCTGCTGCAGCCGGTCAACGACTTCGTGCGCTACATGCCGGCCTCGGCCTTCATCCCGCTGGTGCTGCTGTGGGTGGGCATCGGCGAAGGCTCGAAGATCGCCATCATTTTCATCGGCGTGATTTTCCAGATCATCGTCATGGTGGCCGACGCCGTGCGGCGCGTTCCCGAGAACTATCTGGAAGTGGCCTACACCATGGGCGCGCGCCAGGGCGAGGTGCTGAGCCTGGTGATCTGGCGCGGCATCCTGCCCGAGTTGCTCGACATCCTGCGCATCAACATGGGCTGGGCCTGGACCTATCTGGTGGTGGCCGAGATGGTGGCGGCCAACAGCGGCCTGGGCTTCCAGATTCTGCAAAGCCAGCGCTTCCTCAACACGCCAAAAATCTTTGTCGGCATTTTCATCATCGGGCTCATCGGCCTGCTGTTCGACCTGGCATTCCGCTGGGCCTACCGCCTGGCTTTCCCCTGGAAGCGCGTTTGAGGCGCCGAGGCCATGACGCAATCCGAAGTGCATTTCGAGGCCGTGAGCAAGAGTTTTGCGCGCCGCAAGGAGCAGCCCCTGCTGGTGCTGGACCGCGTGTCGCTGCGCGTCGCACCGGGTGAGTTTCTAGTGCTGGTGGGGGCTTCGGGCTGCGGCAAGTCCACCCTGCTGCGCATCCTCGCCGGGCTGGAGAGCTACGACGGCGGCAGCGTCATCCTCGACGGCCAGCCCATTCGCGGCCCAGGCTCGGACCGCGCCATGGTGTTCCAGCACTACAGCCTCTACCCCTGGCTGACGGTGAAGGACAACATCCGCTTCAGCCGCCAGCTCAGGGTGGTGCGCGACAACCTCACCAGCAACGACGTGGAGGTGGCTTCCGGCCGCTCCGACGCCTTGCTCCAGCTCATGGGCCTGGCGCATGCCGCGGACTACTACCCCAACCAGCTCTCGGGCGGCATGCAGCAGCGCGTGGCCATCGCCCGCGCGCTGATGAACCGCCCCAAGCTGCTGCTGATGGACGAGCCCTTCGGCGCGCTCGATGCGCAGACGCGCGAGGTGATGCACGACCTCATCCGCCATGTGCATCAGCTCGAAGGCACGACCATCGTCTTCGTCACCCACGACGTGGACGAGGCGCTGTACCTGGGCGACCGCGTGGTGGTCATGGCGCCCCGCCCCGGGCGCATCGACAGCATGGTGGGCGCTCCCTTCGGCAGGCGGCGCGACCAGGAGCTGAAGGCGGCGCCCGAGTTCCTCGCCCTCAAGCGCCAGATCCTGCAGCGCATTCGCGAAACCTCGGGCATGAAGACGGATCTCGATCAGCTCGATCAGCTCAGCAAGCATCTCGAAGCCACGGCCGAGGGGCGTTCCTCGGCGGACTCGCGCCCCCTCGGAGGGCAGGTGTGAGCACGTCACAAGGAGATTTCGCATGACGCAGAGCGTCAACCCCGTTCCCCCGGAAACCCTGCTCTGGGAGGAGCTTTTGCCGGGCGGTTGCCACTGGTCCGGGCTGATGCGGCGCGGCACCGCGCTGCGCCTCACCGACACCGGCGGGCGCGCCAACCTCGCGGCCCTGTTCTACCGCGCCGACGAGAAGCTCGAGCGCTACAACATGCCCGACACCCTCAAGGCGCAGCACACCGCGATGCTGACGCAGGGGCACGCGCTGTATTCCGACATGGGCCGGGTGATGTGCTCCATCACGGCGGATCTCTGCGGCTGGCACGACACCCTCGGCGGCCTGTCCACCGATGCCGGCATCCAGGCCCGGTACGGAAACACCAGCTACCAGACCCACCGCAACGCGATGCACCGCAGCGCCGAGGACGGCCTGCTGATCGAACTCGGCAAGTACGGCCTGGGGCGCAAGGACCTGGTGCCCAACGTCAACTGGTTCAGCAAGGTCGCGGCCGACGCCGACGGCAGGCTGCACTTCGACACCGCCCACGGACGCGCAGGCGCGTGGCTCGACCTGCGCTTCGACATGGACGTGCTGGCGGTGTTCTCCGCCGCGCCGCACCCGCTGGACCCGCGGCCCGACTACGCGCCCAGCGACATCAACCTCAGCGCCTGGCGCTGCGGCCCGGCCGATGCCGGCGACGTCTGCCGCAATGCCTGCGCCGAGAACCAGCGCGGCTTCTACCGCACCGACCTGCTGGTCCGCTGAACCCGATCCACCCTCCGACTCGCCATGTCCTCCTTCCATCTCGTCGAAAGTCCGCTCGACCCCGGCACCGCCGTGTACGACCACGTTCTTCCCGCAGGCGGGGGCTGGCTGCACCCCATCAGGGCCGGCCAGACCTTCCGCATCCTGGACCTGGAAGGCAACCAGGCCGTGGACACCTTGTTCTACAACGCGCACGACGTCACCGAGCGCTACAGCGCCACCGAAACCCTCAAACAGCAGGGCGCGATCTACCTCACCGCCGGCAGCAGGCTGATGTCCAGCCACGGCCGCGAGATGCTCGCCATCACCGCCGACACCTGCGGCCGCCACGACACTCTGGGCGGCGCCTGCGCGGCCGAGAGCAACGCCGTGCGCTACGCGCTGGACAAACGGCCCATGCATTCCTGCCGCGACACTTTCCTCAAGTGCCTGTGGCAGTACGACGGCGGGCTGACCAAGCGCGACCTGACCAGCAACATCAACTTCTTCATGAACGTGCCGGTCACGCCAACAGGCGGGCTGCAGTTCGCCGACGGCGTGTCGGCGCCGGGCAAGTACGTGGAAATGCGCGCCGCGATGGACGTGCTGTGCCTCATCTCCAACTGCCCGCAGCTCAACAACCCGTGCAACGCCTACAACCCCACGCCCGTGCGCCTGCTGATCTGGAACTGAGGCCCCTCCAATCCCCTGCCTGGACGACCCGGCAGGCTCCTCTTCCCAACGGGACGGCCCGCCGCAGCCCAAGATGAAACAGCAGCCCATCTCACCGCGTCGACATGCCTTGCCAGGCGGGCATTGACATGTTCGACACCGTCCTGATCGCCAACCGCGGCGCCATCGCCTGCCGCATCGTCCGCAGCCTCAAGCGCATGGGCATCCGTGCCGTGGCGGTGTATTCCGAGGCCGACCGCGACAGCGCCCACGTGCGCATGGCCGACGCCGCCGTGTGCATCGGCCCGGGCCCGGCGGCGCAGAGCTATCTGAAGGCCGAGGCCATCCTCGACGCGGCACGGCAGACCGGGGCGCAGGCCATCCATCCGGGCTACGGTTTCCTGTCGGAGAACCCGGATTTCGCCGCGGCCTGCGAAGACGCGGGCATCGCCTTCATCGGCCCCACGCCGGCGCAGATGCGCGCCTTCGGCCTCAAGCACACGGCGCGTGAACTGGCACGGCAGAACGGCGTGCCGCTGCTGCCGGGAACCGGCTTGCTGACCGACGCCGGCCATGCGCTGGCGGAGGCGCGGCGCATCGGTTTTCCGGTGATGCTCAAGAGCACGGCGGGCGGCGGCGGCATCGGCATGCAGCTGATCTGGAGCGAGGACCAGTTGCAGGAAGCCTATGCCCGGGTCGACCGCCTGGCGCGCGCGAACTTCAAGGAAGCCGGCATCTACCTGGAGAAGTACGTGCAGGCGGCGCGCCACATCGAGGTGCAGGTGTTCGGCGACGGCGCCGGGCATGTGGTGCACCTCGGCGAGCGCGACTGCTCGGTGCAGCGCCGCAACCAGAAGGTGATCGAGGAAACCCCGGCGCCCAACCTGCCGGATGCGGTGCGCCAGTCCCTGTGCGCCACCGCGCTGCGTTTGATGCGCAGCGTGAACTACCGCAACGCCGGCACGGTGGAATACGTGCTCGACGCCGGCACCGGCGCGTTCTACTTCCTCGAGGTCAACACCCGGCTGCAGGTCGAGCATGGCGTGAGCGAGGAGGTCGGCGGCGTGGACCTGGTGGAGTGGATGGTGCGCCAGGCCGCGGGCGAGTCGCCCAGCGCCGGCCATGCGCACGCGCCGCGCGGCCACAGCATCCAGGTGCGGGTGTACGCCGAAGACCCGGCGAAGAACTTCCAGCCCGCCGCCGGCCTGCTCACCGAGGTGGTGTTCCCGCCCGGTGTGCGCGTGGAAACCTGGGTCGAGACCGGTTCCGAGGTCAGCGCGTTTTACGACCCCATGCTGGCCAAGCTCATCGTGCATGGCAGCGACCGCACTGATGCGCTGGCACGCATGCAAGCCGCGCTGGCGAGCACGCGGCTCTACGGCTTCGAGACCAATCTCGGCTATCTGCGGCAGATCGTGGCCGATGCCACCTTCGTGCAGGGGCGCCAGACCACCCGCTATCTCGACGGGCTGCATGTTCTGGCGCGCACGGTGGACGTGCTCGATCCTGGCGTGCAGACCAGCCTGCAAGACTGGCCGGGACGGCTGGGCCATTGGGACGTGGGCGTGCCGCCCTCCGGCCCGATGGACGCGCTGGCGCACCGCGCCGCGAACCGCCTGCTGGACAACCCGGCGGATGCCGCGACGCTGGAACTCACCCTGGCCGGGCCGACCCTGAGGTTCAACACCGACAGCGTGTTCGCGCTCACCGGCGCCGACATGCCCGCGACGCTGGATGGCCAGCCGGTCGCATTCTGGCGCAGCCATGCGGTACGAACTGGCCAAGTGCTCAAGCTCGGCAGCGCAGGCGCTGCGGGTTGTCGCGCCTATCTCGCCGTGGCGGGGGGATTCGATGCGCCGTTGTACCTAGGGAGCCGCGCCACCTTCACCCTCGGCCAGTTCGGCGGCCATGCCGGGCGCACGCTGCGCACCGGGGACGTGCTGCACCTGAGCAGCAATCCGCAATCGCAGCCGGGCTGCGAAGCGGCAGCCAAAGCGCGCCCGGTGTACGCCAAGCAATGGGACATCGCGGTGCGCTACGGCCCGCACGGCGCGCCGGACTTTTTCACCGACGCCGACGTGGCCATGCTGTTCGCCACCGCCTGGGAGGTGCACTACAACTCCAACCGCACCGGCGTGCGCCTCATCGGCCCCAAGCCCGCGTGGGTGCGGCGCGACGGTGGCGAAGCCGGGCTGCATCCGTCCAACATCCACGACAACGCCTATGCCGTGGGCAGCATCGACTTCACCGGCGACATGCCCATCCTGCTCGGTCCCGACGGCCCCAGCCTGGGCGGCTTCGTCTGCCCCGGCGTGGTGGTCGCCGCCGACCTGTGGAAGCTGGGCCAGCTGCGCCCCGGCAACACGGTGCGCTTCGTGCCGGTGAGCCTGGACGAAGCCGCCAGGCTGGAAGCCGCGCAGGATGCGGCACTGCGCCTGCTGGATGCGCCCGACTGCCTCCCTCTCGATCCACCACTGGCCGTCGCCCCGGCGCTGGAGTCGCCCGTCGTCGCGCAAATGCAAGCGCCTGGGGGAACGCACGGCCGCCCGAAGTTTCCCCAACCCCCTCGGGGGGCGGCTGCTGCAGGGCAGCAGTCTGGGGGCTCTCCTGATCATCCGGTCGGTGTGGTGTATCGCGTGGCCGGCGACAAGAATCTGCTGGTGGAATACGGTCCGCTGGTGCTCGATCTGGAATTGCGCCTGCGGGTGCATGCGCTGATGCAATGGATCGAGGCACAGCACCTGCCCGGCATCATCGACCTCACCCCCGGCATCCGTTCGCTGCAGATTCATTACGACAACCGCGTGCTGCCCTTGCCCGATTTGCTGCAGGTCTTGCAACGTGCCGAGGCCGCCTTGCCACCCGCCGAGGATATGGAGGTGCCCTCGCGCATCGTCCATCTGCCGCTGAGCTGGGACGACCCCGCCACCCGCCTGGCCATCGAGAAATACATGGCCGGCGTGCGCAAGGACGCGCCGTGGTGCCCGAGCAATATCGAGTTCATCCGCCGCATCAACGGGCTGGAGTCGGTGGACGACGTGCTGCGCACCGTGTTCGAGGCCAGCTATCTGGTGCTGGGCCTGGGCGACGTGTACCTGGGCGCGCCGGTGGCCACGCCGCTGGACCCGCGCCACCGCCTCGTCACCACCAAGTACAACCCGGCGCGCACCTGGACGCCGGAGAACGCCGTGGGCATCGGCGGCGCCTACATGTGCGTCTACGGCATGGAAGGCCCCGGCGGCTACCAGTTCGTCGGCCGCACCCTGCAGATGTGGAACCGCTGGCGCCAGACACCCGCGTTCACCGATGGCAAGCCCTGGCTGCTGCGCTTTTTCGACCAGGTGCGCTTCTTCCCGGTGAGCACCGAAGAGCTGGCCACCATCCGCGCCGACTTCCTGCATGGCCGCTACGAACTCGACATCCGCGAAGACCGCTTCCGCCTGGCCGACTACCGTCGCTTCCTCGCCAACGAGGCCGAGAGCATTGCGGCCTTTCGCGCCAGGCAGCAGCAGGCTTTCGCTGCGGAACGCGAGCATTGGGCGCAAACCGGCCAGGCCGACTGGACTCGCGATGCCGACATCGGAAGCGCCGGCAGCGACAGCGAACTCGACCTGCCCCACGGCGCCCGCCCGGTGGCCAGCCATGTCGCGGGCAGTGTGTGGAAGGTGTTTGCCCAACCTGGCCAGGCCGTGCAAGCCGGTGAGGTGTTGTGCATCCTGGAATCGATGAAGATGGAAATCAGCGTGGCCGCGCCGTCCAGCGGCGTGGTCGAGCGCCTGCTGTGCCGCGAAGGCGGGGCGGTGAGCGCCGGACAAAACCTGTTGATCTTGACGGAGACCTGAATGCTCGCGAGCCTGACCATCCCCGCGCTGCATGCCGCATATCGCAATGCCGGCCTGACCCCCACCGTCCTGATCGATGAGCTGCTGGCGCGCAACGCGCGCTACCCCGACCACGCCATCTGGATCACCCCGCCGGAACGCGAACGCCTGCTGGCCCGCGCCCGCGAGCTGGAGGCGCACGGCATGGACGGCCTGCCGCTGTACGGTGTGCCCTTCGCCGTCAAGGACAACATCGACCTGGCCGGCGTGCCCACCACCTGCGCCTGCCCGGCCTACGCCTACACGCCGCAGCAGTCCGCCACGGTGGTGCAGAAGCTGCTCGACGCCGGCGCCATCGCCATGGGCAAGGCCAACCTCGACCAGTTCGCCACCGGGCTCAACGGCACGCGCTCGCCCTACGGCGCCTGCCGCAACGCCTTCGACCCCGACTACATCTCGGGCGGCTCCAGCTCCGGCTCGGCTGTGGCCGTGGCCCTGGGGCTGGCGAGCTTTTCACTCGGCACCGACACGGCGGGCTCGGGCCGCGTGCCGGCCGCGTTCAACAATCTCATCGGCCTGAAGGCCACCTGCGGCTTGATCTCCACCCACGGTGTGGTCCCCGCCTGCCGCTCGCTCGACGTGGTGTCCATCTTCGCCCTGTCGGCCAGCGATGCACACCAGGTGTTCGGCGTGGCGCTGGGCGAGGACGCGGCCGATCCTTATTCGCGCCCCGCCCAGCCCCATGGCTTCGACTTTGGCCGCGCGGCGCATTTTCGCTTCGGCGTGCCCGCGCGCAAGGACCTGCAGTTCTTCGGCGACGCCGAATCCGAACGCCTGTTCGACGCCTCCGTGGCACGGCTGCAGCGCTTGGGCGGCGAGGCCGTCGAGATCGGCTTCGCCCCCTTCATCGACACCGCGCGCCTGCTCTACGGCGGCCCCTGGGTGGCCGAGCGCTACCAGGCCATCCGCAGCTTCATCGACGCCCAGCCCGAGGCGCTGTTCCCGGTGACGCGCACCATCACCCTGGGCGGCGCCAAGCCGCTCGCCGCCGACGCCTTCGCCGCGCAGTACCGGCTGCGCGAGCTGCAGCGCCTGTGCGCGCCGGTGTGGCACAAGGTGGACTGCATCGTCACGCCCACCGCCGGCACCATCTACACCCGCGCCGAAATGCTGGCCGAGCCCATGGCCCGCAACACTGACTTGGGGCTGTACACCAACTTCATGAACCTGTTGGACTACGCCGCCATTGCCGTGCCCGCGGGCTTCCGCAAGGACGGCCTGCCGCTGGGCATCACCCTGTTCGCACCGGCCCACCAGGACGTGCCCTTGCTGCACCTGGCCGAGCGCTGGCAGCACCACCGGAGGCTGCCTTGCGGCGCGGTCGAAACCGCAGCGCCGGCCATCGTGGAATTGGCCCCGAGCGCCCCGACCGCGTCTGCCGTGCCCAGCGGCCAGGTGCGCGTCGCCGTGGTCGGCGCCCACCTCAGCGGCCTGCCGCTCAACGGGCAGCTCACCTCGCGCAGCGCGCGGCGCGTGCTTGAAACCCGCACGGCGCCCCACTACAAGCTCTACGCCCTGCCCGACGGCAAACGCCCCGCCCTGATCCGCGTCGCCATCGGCGGCGCTGCGATTGCCTGCGAAGTGTGGGAGCTACCCGCCTCCAACTTCGGCTCCTTCGTCGCCGGCATCCCGGCGCCTCTTGGCATCGGTAGCCTGCAGCTTGAAGATGGCAGCACGCTGACCGGTTTCATCTGCGAAGGCATCGGCATCGAAGGCGCACGGGACATCACGGCGTTCGGCGGATGGCGGGCGTATCGGGCGGCGATGACGGCCTAGCCGTCAAGCCTCGTTCATGGCCTTGGGGTCGGGCGGCTGCGCCATCGCGGCATCGGCCTGGAAGGGAAGCGCGAGCTGCTGCCCTTCCATCCATGGCAGGGTCGAGTGCTGGATATGGCCCCGGCCTTGCGCGATGACGCCGAAGGAGAGCTCGAAGTCGGCCAGCCGGCGTAGTTCGTCGTCGTGCGCGGAGCCGTTTTGTACCCGGGTCCAGACGGCACGAACCTCCTCCGCGCGCATGGCACGCGGACGTACGCGCATGAAACATGGCCCCGAGGCCAGCCATAGGACGAGTGCGCGTTCGTCCGGAACGTGGATCATGGTCTGTGTGCCGCTGCCTTGCGGCTCACGCTCCCAGCGTTCGGCGTAATCGGCCTCGATGCCGACTTCGTCGATGGCGTCGCAGGCCGGCGAGAAGGCCATGCTGCCGAGGTCGCGCCGGCCCTTGGGGCGGTAGTCCAGCTGGCGCAGCCATTCGCAGGTGTCGCCCTGCACCCGTGTGCTGCCGGCGAAGCCTTCCTGGCGCAGCAGCCCGAGCAGTTCGTGGCGGCTGCAGTCCTGCAACGAAGCGCGGCCGGTGCATGGCGGGCGGTCGGCCGGGATGCGCAGATCGGCGTGCCATCGGGCGGTCTGCAGCCACAGCACCAGCGTGGTGTCGTCGCGCAGGCCCGGCGCGGTCAGCAGGGTGCGGCGCCACAGGCCCTGGTAGTGCGGGGGGACGGTGTCGGGCATCAGTCGTGCCATTCCGGGAAGTGGCGCAGGCCCTTCCAGAACGCCAGGTCATGGTTGGGCCACAGCGCAGCCTTCTCACGCGCGGCCAGCGCCTTGAGCTTGCGAATGCTGTCCAGGGCCTGGTTCTCGCGCTCCAGCCAGCAGATGCCGGGAGCGATTTCGTCGCGCAGGTTTTCCTCCAGGTCGGCGGCGTCGCCGCAGAGGATCACGGGCGCGCCGCGCGGCAACTCGACCCACAGTGACATGTGCCCGGCGGTATGCCCCGGGCTGGACACCGCGCGCACGCCCGGCAGGAGGTCGTATTCGCCGCGCATCAGCTTCCAGCGATGGCTGCCGGCGAAGTCGTCCGGGAAGTAGGCGGGGTCCAGGCCGCTGCGCGCGGCGGCCATTTCGTCGTGCTGCACATGCACCTCGGCGCCGCACACCTCGCACAGGCCGCCC
This sequence comes from Thiomonas sp. X19, assembly GCF_900089495.1. Classification (NCBI taxonomy): domain Bacteria; kingdom Pseudomonadati; phylum Pseudomonadota; class Betaproteobacteria; order Burkholderiales; genus Thiomonas; species Thiomonas sp. X19. The sequence goes on from NZ_LT605203.1 coordinate 188,190, forward strand.
GCGTGGTCGAAGTGCAGGTGGCCGAGGAAGACCACATCGATGTCCGCCGGGCTCAGGCCGAGCCGCGCCAGATGGCTGGGCAGGCGCTGGTCCTCGTGCATGTCGGGGGCGCCGAAGGCGAAGGTCTGCGGGGCGTAGTAGCGCTCGCGCTGCCGCGGGTCGGCGATCTTGCCGTAATCGCATCCCACGTCGTAGAGGATGCGCCCCTGCGCGGTCTCGATCAGATAGGCCAGGATGGGGGCTTCGATGATCTCGCCCTGGCCGCGGTTGCGGGTGGAGATGGACTTGTCGTAGCGGTGCGTGGCGGTGAGCAGGGGCCACATGCGCAGTACCTGGGTCATGCGGCCTCCCGAGGCATGGTGTCGATGGCGTCGGCGAGCGCGGCGCTGGCATGCACGCTGCCGAAGATGCCGCCTTCCACCGCCACCATGTCCAGCGCGGCGTGGTGCAGGGCGGGGTAGGCCGAGGCGCAGGCGTCGCCGGCCAGGCGGCAGCGGTAGCCAAGGTCCACCGCGGCGCGCAGGGTGGAGTGGACGCAGACCTCGGTGGTCACGCCGCACAGGATGAGTTCGCCAATGCCCTGCGCGGCGAGGATCTGCTGCAGGTCGGTCTGGTGGAAGGCGCTGTAGCCCGGCTTGTCCACCACGGGCTCGCCGGCCAGCGGCGCGAGTTCGTCGATGATGCCGTGGCCGTGCTCGCCGCGCACCAGCAGCCTGCCCAGCGGACCGGGGGTGCCGATCGGCGCCCCGGCGCGCGCGGCGCGTTCCAGTTTGGCCGATGGGCAGTCGGAGAGGTCGGCGCGGTGGCCCTCGCGGGTGTGGATGACGACCATCCCCCGGCGCCTGGCCGCGGCCAGCAGGCGCTGCGCGCCGGGGATCGCCTGGCGCAGCAGGGCTGTGTTCAGCCCGGCGCGGGCCGCATAGCCGCGTGGATCGAGAAAGTCGCGCTGCATGTCGATGACCAGCAGCGCGGTGTCGCGGCGCAGGGCGGGAGGGTGTTGCGCCGCGGACGCCATCTCAGCCTCCGAACTCCGCGCGGATGGCGGCGACCAGGCGTTCGGTCAGTTCCTGCGACATGGCCGCGCCCTTGGCCGCGTCCGCGCCGCGCGCGGACGACAGCACGCCCGACGGCGGCACCCACGCGGGACGCGGCGGGTAGATGTCGTAGGGCGGGAACTGCGCGGGGCCGTCGTCCGGCAGCAGGTCCATGCGCACCAGCTCCGGGTGGTGGTGCAGCATCAGCGAGGTCTCGATCACCGCAGCGTGCTCCAGCGCGAAGCCGGGAAAGCCGTGCGGGAACACGTTCGCCAGGGTCTGTTCGGTGAGGAAGTCCCAGTACTCCAGGCGCATGACGCGCAGCGGGCTTCCCGGGCCGAGTTCGCGCAGCGCCAGGTCGATGCCCTCGGTGACGAACCACTGGTTCTCGTAATGCCCGACCACCACCACCAGCTTGCGCACGCCGTGGCGGGCGAATTCGCGGATGACGTCGCGGGTGATCTGGATCAGGCTGGCGCCGTCCAGGCTGGTGGTGCCGGGGAAGTGCTGGCCGCCGCCGCACTTGGGCTGGGACTTGTAGCCGTAGCTCAGCGCGGGCGCGACGATGCCGTCGAGGCGCGCCGCGGCGCCGGCCGCCACGGCAGTGGCCAGCAGGGCATCGGTGCCGAGCGGCAAGTGCGGGCCGTGCTGTTCGAGCGCGCCGCAGGGCAGGAACATCACCGGGCTGTCCTCGGCGATGCGGTCCCTGTACGCCATCCAGCTCATGCGGTCCATCATCACGGGGTTCATTCCATCCTCCTTTCGTGGCAAGCGGGCGTATCAATAGCGTTCACAGGCCCTACGCCATCAGCGCCCCGCCGTTGGGGCTGAGGGTCTGGCCGCAGTAATAGCTGGCGTGCGCGGAGGCGAGGAACACGGCGGTGGCGGCGATCTCCTCCGGGCGGCCGACGCGCCCCATCGGCACGTCGGCCTCCTTCGCCGCCCAGGCCGCGCTCATCTGCTCGAGCCCCAGCATGGGCGTGTCCACCGGCCCGGGGGCGATGGCGTTGATGCGCACCCTTGGCGCGAACTCGCGCGCCAGCGAGCGCGTCAGCGTGATGACCCCGGCCTTGGCCGCCGTGTACGCGGTGAATCCGGCGCGGCCGAGATAGCCCAGTTCGGACGCCACGTTGATGATGCAGCCGTTGCCGCGGCTCAGCATGGCAGGCAGCGCGGCCTGGCAGCACAGGAACACGGACTTGAGGTCGGTGGCCAGCACATGGTCCCATTGCGCCTCGCTGATGTCCAGAAAGGGTTTCTCCAGCAGGATGCCGGCGTTGTTGACCAGGATGTCGACGCCGCCGTGGCGCCGCAGGCAGGCGTCCATCATGCCGCGCACCGCGACGCCCTGCGACACGTCGGCCTCCACCGCCCAGGCCGACCCGCCCGCAGCCTCGATCAGCGCCACGGTTTCATCCGCCAGTTCCGCACGGCCGAGGTGATTGACGATGACCGTCGCGCCCGCGTCGGCCATGGCCACGGCCATGGCGCGGCCGATGCCGGTGGCGGCGCCTGTCACCAACGCCGTCCTGCCCGTGAAGTCGTCATCGCGCACCGCGCCTCAGACCGCCGTGAGGAAGGACACGCCCACCGCGCCGTAGAAGCCTTCGGCTTTGCCCGCGCCGGCCTTGACCACGCCGTAGTCGTCGCTCAGCACGCGCTTGACGCGGTGGCGATGGAAGCCGCGCAGCAGGGTGGACATCGGGAGCACCTGCATATCTTTGTCGGCATACAGCTCGCGGTGCAAAGCCGGCAGTCGGTGCCAGGGCGCGGTGGGCTTCTCGTGGTGCGCGTTGTGATAGCTGAAGTTGAGCAGCAGCAGATTGAGCCAGGGGTGGCCGACCGAGACCAGGTTGGAATAGGTGTTGTGCTGCTCGTAGTCGTGGTCGCGCACCTTGTCGCCGGGAATGCTGCCGCCGGTGAGCACGGCGAAGGCGTCGTAGGTGTGCTGGTAGGCGTCGGCGAAGCGCAGCACCGTGATGAACAGCAGGTAGGCGACGAAATACAGCAGCACGGCCTTGGGCGAAACCCAAGCCAGCGCGGCGAAGAACGCCAGGCGCGCGGCCAGCACGGCCAGGATGCGCTTGCGGCCCGCAGCGCGCTGCGGCTCGATGAAGGGCAGCAGCATGACGTAGGCGCGCATGATGAATTCGACCGCCGGGATGTAGGCCCATTCCAGTGCCACCACCAGCGCGCGCAGCCACGCCGGCGCGGTGCGCAGGAAGCGCTTGTAGTCGAAGGTGATGACGTCGGCGCGGTCGATGTGGTGCCGCATGTGCTTGCGCCGCAGGTCGGCGAACGGTGCGTAGCAGCTGCCGTTGATCCAGCTCATCGCCGTGCCGCCGCGCTGGTTCGCGGCATTGGTCCTGAAGATCGTGCCGTGGGCGAATTCGTGCAGGAAATAGGCCGAGTAGGTCAGCGCATGGGCGAGCAGGAGCACGCCCACCGCGTTGAGCCACCAGGCATCCGCAAGCAGCAGCGCCAGGCCGGCGATGTAGCCGAGGACCGTATAGCCCAAGGCAAGAGCATTGGGGGCGGCGCTGTCGTCGTAGCGAAAGATGGTGCTTGCCATCATGGGTCTCCAGGACTTCGGCTTTGCGGGAGGCGCCGCACCGCATGGCGTGCGCGCGGTGGCTCCTTCTTGGCGTTTACTTGGCGAGTTGCATCACGAACTTGGCATCGAACGTGTCGGCAATGGGCGGCACGGAGGCGATCTGCTTCTTGCCCATCAGCACCTTGCCGATCACCGGCCCGCTGCCGTAGAGGGAAGTGGTCGCGGCGGACTTGGTGAAGGTCTTCACCATGCCGGGCAGGGGAATGTTGAACACGCCGGACATCTGCTCCTTCACGTCCTTCGCGGAAATGCCCATGGCCTTGCCGATGATGGCGTCGGCGTCGTCCGGATGCGACTTCATATACGCCAGACCTTCCAGATAGGCCTGGATCGTGGCTTTGACTTCCTTCGGATGCGACGCGATATAGGCCTTGTTGAACACCAGCACGTCGGTGATCAGGCCCGGCGCGTCCTTGGACGAGAACACCACGTGGAACTTCTTGCCGCCTTCCATCGCCACGATCTGCGACAGGCTGGGCTCATAGGTCACGCCGATCGGAATGCCGCCCGAGGCCATGGCCGCCGGCACCTGCTCGGGGGTCATGCTGACGGATTGAATGTCCTTCTCCCCCATGCCGTTCTTCAACAGCGCATAGGACAGCAGGAAGTCCGAGGGCGACAACGGGTTGTAGCCGATCTTCTGGCCCTTGAACTGGGTGATCTTGGTGATGTCCGTCTTGGCGACGATGGCGTCCGCGCCGTTGGAATAGTCGATCGGCATGACCACCTGGAGGTGCAGGCCCTTGGCGTCCGAGCCGATGACCTGGTCGTAGGTGAGCATGCCGCCCTCGACGGCCTTGCTGGCAATGGCCGATGGGATCAGCGCCGGATCGTTGAAATTCTGCAGCTTGGCGTCGAGGCCGTAGTGCTTGAAGAAGCCTTTGGCGTCGGCGACGTAGAAGGGGCCGTAGCCGATCCAGACCACGGTGCCGATATTCATGGGCTGCGTGGCTTGGGCGACTTGCACGCCCGAGACGGTGAGGGAGGCGAAAGCGGCAAGGCTTGCAAGGGTGCGCAAGGCGACTCTGCGGACGAACGGCATGGTTGAGGCTCCGGGTATGAGGGTTGAGGACGGCACGGAAGAAAGCGGTGACGACGCTTTTCTCCCGGGCTTTTATCCCTCCGTGGAGCCTCCAGAGGAGGCCGGGCTGCTCTCGGACCAGGCACTTCGCGAAGAAGCCGGAACCCTAGCGGCCCTGTCAAACGCAAAACAACAATTGGCGATCAACCACCAATTCCGTGCTCCAGCAGCCATGCAAGGAACGTGCCTGGAGGGGCATCGAACCGCAGCGGGTCTCACACCGGGGGTGGATGGGCACGTGCGGGCGGGCATGACGCCGGCGCCGTCACCTCTTGGTGCGAAAAGCACCGGTTTGGAACATGCCGCCCTGCTTTTGAGCCGCGCCATCCGGCAGCCGCTGACGTGGCGCGCGAATGATGCCGCCGGGTTCGCATGCGCCGGTCAGTCGCGCCTGGCCACCATGTCGATCTCGACGCGCGCGCCCTTGGCCAAACCCGACACACCCACGCAGGTGCGGGCCGGCCGCCGCCCGGGCGGGAAGTAGCTTGCATAGACGCGGTTCATCGCGTCGTAGTCGGCGTCGAAATGCAGGAGAAAAATGCGCACGGAAACCACGTTCGCAAGCGTCAGTCGGCAGCCTTCGAGCACGGTTGCGAGATTCTTCATCACCTGGTGCGTCTGCGCCTCGATGCCCTCGGGGTAGGACGAGTCCAGCGACGTGCCGCTGAATGGCATCTGCCCCGTGACAAAAACCCAGCCGTCGGCTTCGACGGCATGGCTGAATGGCGCCACCGGGTCCGGGGCGCCTGAAATCATGTGGAAGATGGGGGGCATGAGAAAGGTCCGTGGTTGGAGGCGCGCCAGCAGGAGCATGACGCGTTCCCGGATCATAAAAAGACGTGCTGCATTTGCACAAGACAAGCCCGCAATCCACGCCATTGCGCGCCATCCGCATGCCCGGAAGATGCCGCCATTTCGGGGTGCCGGACAAAGTTGCGGTTTTGGACAAGAGATTGTGCGCTGCAGCGCAAGCTTTAAGTCGACGCGCTGCCTAGCATCTTTCTCACGCCTTGCACAACGGCTCGTTGTTGATCCGCCGTTCGCCGATCGACACGGTGATGTACGGGGTTGCATCCCCACGGACTTGCCTCTTCACAACCGGAGAATTTGACATGTTGACTGACACGGAATGCCTGGGTACGCAGTGTTCACAAGGTGGAGCGGCCGGCCGCGGCTGGCGCCAATGGCTGTTCGTGGCCCTGTTTGCCACAGTAGCCTGGGCTGCGAGTCCTGGCTCCGCGCATGCTGCCGATCTCGCGAGATCACCGGTTTGCCAATCGCTGCAAGCCCAATATCCGGAGTTCAAAGGAAAAACGCTGGTCGATGCCATCAACCCGCATACGCCGGGCTACGAGGCGCTGGACCCGAAAGACCCGAGCCACTATGTCGGGTTCGATATCGATCTCGCCGAGGCGCTCGGAAGTTGCCTGGGCTTCTCGTTGAAATACACACCCGTCGCATTCGCGGCACTGCTGCCGACGCTGCAAAGCGGCCAGGCCGACCTCGTGATCTCGGACATCTACGCGACGAAGGAGCGCGCCAAAGCCGCCGACTTCATCACTTACTCGAAGGTCTTCGACGGTGTTCTGGTCGCCAAGGGCAATCCGAAGCGCATCACTGGAATCAACCTGTCGATGTGCGGGACGACCGCAGCCGAGAACACCGGGTTCGTCGAGGTGCCATTGGTGCAGAACCTGGCGGAACCCTGCAAGGCCGCCGGCAAGCCGGCGCCACAACTGCAGCTGTACGACAACAACGCCGCCTGCATTCAGGCCATCCTCGCCGGGCGCGCGGATACTTATATCAACGATGTCAACACCGTCGATCAGGCCGTCAAAGCCTATCCGGACAAGCTCAGCAAGGCGGTTGCCGTGACGCTGCCGTATCACATTGGCATCGGCGTGTCGAAGAGCAACCCCAAGCTGCGCGACGCCATCGTCCTGGCCCTCGGTGAAATTCAGAAATCCGGGGCGCAACTTGCCATGATGAAAAAGTGGGGTCTTGACCAGGGCGCGATCGAGCCGCCAATCGTCATCAGCGACAAGTAAGCAAGGACGGCCGTGGAACTTTTCGTCCACTATTTAACGCTAGGCTACCTGCTCAAAGGCATTGTCCTGACCTTGCAGGTCACGGTGCTGGGGCTCATCGGAGGGCTGCTCGTCGGCCTCGTTCTGGCCGCGATGCAGTTGTCTCGCCAGCGCTGGGTTTCCGCGCTGGCGAGGGCCTACACCGTGATCTTCCGCGGCACGCCGCTGATCCTGCAGATGGTGTTCGTCTATGACGCGCTGCCGCACTTCGGCATCCGGCTCAGTGCGATGGCCTCGGCCGGCATCGCGCTTGCCGCAAACGAAGCCCCCTTCATTGCGGAGATTCTGCGTTCGGGCGTCCTCGGCGTCGACCGCGGCCAGGTTGCCGCCGGCCAGGCGCTGGGCATGCCGTCGTTCGTCTTGATGCGGCGGGTCATCGCGCCCCAGGCCATACGCACGATGGTGCCCGCGTTCGGCAACGAAGCGGTGAGCGCATTGAAGAACTCGTCGCTCGCATCCTTCATCTCGGTCCAGGAATTGACCCTGCGCAGCACGCAGCTCGCATCGTCGACCTTCGATTTCTTCTCGGTCTTTTTTGCCTCCGGTCTGCTTTATCTCGTTTTGACGGGAACTGTGGCTGCTCTGCAGCTACTCGCTGAACGAGCGCTCGATCTTGACCGGCAACGATCTCCCGGCGCTGGTCTTCGGAGCCTGTTGACTCGGCGCCCATCCGCGCAAAGCCCTCCGGGTGCGGCAGCTTCGACTGTCGCGCCTGAGGTGGATGGGATTGAGACCGCGGCCCCAGAGGCGCGCGGAGCGAGCATAGCCAGATCGGCCGATCTGGCCAATGGCCCGATCGCTGTCGAAATCCAGAACCTGTCCAAGCGCTACGGCCCACGTCAGGTCTTCAGTGGGCTGAGCCTGAGAGTCCGCACGGGTGAAATCATCGCGCTTCTCGGGCCGAGTGGCTCTGGCAAAAGCACATTGCTCCGCTGCATCAACCGTCTCGAATCCTGGGATTCGGGCGCCGTGTTGATCGGTGGTCACCGGGTTGGGTACTCGGCGGGCGGTATCGTGCTGTCGCCAAGCGCGGTGGCCAGGCAACGCATCGAAGTCGGCGTTGGCATGGTGTTTCAGCAATTCAATTTGTTCGCTCATCTGACCGCGATCGAAAACATCGCCGGGCCCTTGCGCTGGGTCCATGCCTGGCCGCCCGAGGCCGCCGCGCAGCGGGCGCAGGAGTTGCTCGATCGCGTCGGCCTCGGCGACCGTGCCGACACATTGCCGCGCCACCTATCCGGCGGGCAGCAGCAGCGCGTGGCCATCGCGCGCGCGATCGCTCCGAGGCCCAAGCTGCTCCTGCTCGACGAACCCACCTCCGCCCTCGATCCGGAAATGGTCAGCGAGGTTCTGGACGTGATCCGCAAGCTGGCGACGGAGGACAAGCTCACGATGATCATTTCCACCCATCAACTGCGGTTCGCCGAAGAAGTGGCGGATCGGGTCGTCTTTCTCACGGATGGCCATGTGGTCGAGGAAGGTCCGGCCCATGACGTCCTCAGCCATCCACGCCATCCGCTGACGGCGCGCTTCATCCGCGTGATGAACGCCGGCCAAACTTCGGCCCTCGCGCTATGACCCGCGAGCCGAACGCGAGCAAGGGCAGGTCGTGTCTTTAGTGTTCAACCAACCAGAGGAAGCAGCCGATATGTTTCATGAACTGCCTGCAACGTTTGCAACGGTGCATTGGGGCTATTTCGATGCTGGGCTTGCCCCGGCCCTGCGTGTCAGGAGCGGCGATTTTGTCCGCGCCGAGGCCGTGACGCACCACGCGGGCGACGCGCCCGATTTGATGATGGACGACGCGGTGCGAGCGCTGTACGCGAGCATTCCGGAAGATGACCGCAATCCGGGCGTACATCTGATGACTGGCCCGATCCACGTGGAGGATGCGCGCCCGGGCGACATGCTCGAGGTGCGCTACCTGCAAATGCTGCCGCGCTTTCGCTACGGATCCAACCTCGCCGCGCACTGGGGGCACCTGTACAAGGAGATGGGCGAGAAGGAGCGCGTGACGATCTATCAGATCGAACCCGATTGCAACACCGCCAGTGCGCTCTATGCGTTCGATTATCCCGGCAAGTATTTGGTGCCGGGCAAGCTGACCCGGCGCGGAACCTGCACCTGCGAGCCGGCGCTCGGCGGAATCCGCGTGCCGGTGCGCCCGCACCTGGGCACCGCGGGGGTGGCGCCGGACGCCATGGGCCGGGTGAGCACGGTTCCTCCCGGCGCGCACGGTGGCAATATCGACAACTGGCGCATCGGCGCCGGGGCCACGATGTACTACCCGGTCGCGGTGCCTGGCGCGCTGTTCTCGATCGGCGATCCGCACATCTCGCAAGGCGATGGCGAGATCAGCGGCACCGCGATCGAGGCATCGCTGAACGTGATGTTCCAGGTCGTGCTGCGCAAGGACTTCCACTTTCCATCGCCCCTGCTCGAAACTCCCGATACATGGATCGTGCACGGTTTCGACGAAGACCTCGATGTGGCGATGAAGAACGCGGCGAGGGACATGCTCCAGCTGCTGGTCGACAAGCATGGCCTGAGCCGCGACGACGCCTACTCGCTGATGAGCGTCAGCGCTGACTTTGGCGTCACCCAGGTCGTCGACGGGCGCCAAGGCGTGCACTGCAAGATGCCGCGCGGGATTTTCCCCGCGCGTGTGACGAAGACTGGAACGTAGGTCGTCAGTGCTGCAAGGCCTGCAGCGTGGAGACTGATTTGAAGCGGCACGTTTCTTGCTGTTCCCACTGGGTCTTGCGGGAAGAGCCCAACGTGCATACCGAGTACTTCACGACAGAGTCCTATCCAGTGCAGCAACGCCCCATGGCATGGCGCGAGACCTTGCAGCAGCATTGGTTGCGCCCGGAGATGGCCGGCAGCGGCACGCCCATGCACGGCACCGTGCTGGCCGGGCGCTCGCCACAAGGGATTGAACTGGCTCGGATCAGTTCCTCCCCGCAGACCATCGAGCGCATGGTCGATCACCCGGACGCCGTCTGGCTCTCGCTGCACATCGCCGGCGAGGCGACCCTGTTCGAAGGCGGACATGCCGTGCCGGTCGTGCCGGGCGACATTGTCTACAGCACGTCTGCAGCCGAGTTGGGAATGAGCTTCGGGTCGGATTTCCGCCAGTTCATCGTGCGCATTCCCGGCGAACCCTTGAAGGCGCGGCTTCCCGCCCCACTCACACTCTCTGCGGGGTGCTTGTCGGGACGCTCGGGCATCGGACGCGTCTTTGCAGGAACACTGGGCGCGCTGGCAGAATCATTCGAGAGCCTTGGCGACGATCAGATCACGTCGATTGAACAGACGCTCTCCGAGTTCGTCATCACCAGTCTGGCCGACAGCGGTGCGATGCGCCTGCAGGGCGGCATGAGCGTATCCCACACCGTCCTGTTCAAGCGCTTGCTGCGGCAGATCGACGGCAACCTGAGCGATCCCGAACTGAGTCTCGCCGCTCTTGCCAAACGCGAGCGGATCTCCGAACGTTTGCTGCAAAAACTGTTCGAGGCGAGCGGGCAGACCTTTTCGGCGCATCTGCGCCAGAAGCGGCTGGAGCATTGCCGTGCCGACCTCGCGAACCGGCTTTACAGCCATCTGTCGATCTCCGACATCTGTTTCCGCTGGGGTTTCAACGATGCCGCGCACTTCAGTCGCGCGTTTCGTGAGCAATTTCAGATGTCGCCCAGGCAATACCGTCTGCAGTCCAGCGAAGCCAGCCAGCAAACGTTGCACAGGGTGATTCATCGCGGCTGGCCCGCCGGGTATCGAGAAGGCGTGAAGCACGAGCCGTCGTCACCCGAGCAGGATCAGCTTGGCATTTCACCGGGCACCGAGCGCGCGGCAGCTCCATGCCCAGGCCAGCACCATCATCTTTGCGCCAACGACAGGACGATTCATTGGGGCTACTTCAGCAAATCGCTCGCACCCGTGTTGACCGTGAATTCCGGCGATCTCGTCACGATCGAAACCTTGACGCAGCATGCCTACGACGACTTTGATCGCATGATCAAAGGGGATTCGGGCGCCGAAAGCGTGTTCCTCTGGACTCGCGAAAAGAAGAACGTCGATCGGCGCGGCGCGGGCCCATCCAATGCATCCATTTACGGCCGAGGAAGTGGCGAGGGCTTCGGCGTGCATATCTGCACCGGTCCCATCCATGTGCGAGATGCCAAACCCGGCGATGTGCTTGAAGTGAGGATCGTCGATGTTCTTCCTCGGCTATCGGCGAACGCCAAGTTCGAGGGCCGTGTCTTCGGCAGCAACGCAGCGGCCTGGTGGGGCTTTCATTACAACGAGCTGCTCACCGAGCCCAAGCCGCGCGAAGTCATCACCATCTACGAGATCGATTGCAGCGCAGGCCACGCGCACGGAGCTTGTGCGCATGCGGCCTACAGCTATCGCTGGACGCCGCAGCGCGATCCCAACGGGGTGCTGCACCCGACGATCGACTACCCCGGCATTCCGGTCGACCGCAGCAGCATCGTCGAGAACCACAACGTTCTGAAGAACGTGAAGATTCCGGTGCGCCCGCATTTCGGCGTGATTGCTGTCGCGCCTCGAGAAACCGGGCTTGTCGATTCGATTCCTCCGGCCTATTTCGGTGGCAATATCGACAACTGGCGGGTGGGCAAGGGTGCGACCGTTTATCTGCGCGTCGGCGTCGATGGAGCGTTGCTGTCCATTGGCGACCCGCACGCATCACAGGGTGATTCGGAGCTGTGTGGCACCGCAATCGAGTGTTCGCTGACCGGCGTGTTTCAAATCGTGCTGCACAAGTCCGAGCATTTGAACAACGAACCCTATGCCGACATCGACTACCCCCTGGTCGAGACGGCGGATGAATGGATCTTGCATGGATTCAGCCACCCGGACTATTTCGCCGAGTTCGGCGACAAGGCCTGCAGCGAGATTTACGAGAAATCCTCCATCGACCTGGCGATGCGCGATGCCTTCCGCAAGACACGCCGATTCCTGATGTCATGCCAGGGCTTGACCGAAGATGAAGCGATTTCTCTCATGTCAGTTGCTGTTGATTTTGGAATCACCCAGGTCGTCGATGGCAATGTTGGGGTGCATGCGATCATCCGCAAGGCATTATTTCAAGGTACGCGTCAAGGCCAAGCCCTTCATGAATGAGTTGGCGTGGAGACTCTAGGGTCCGGGCTAAGGTTGGTTCTTTGCTTCGATCAGCTCAACGGGCTGCATTCCCTCATGCCTTCATCGCTGCGCCCTTTCTCCTCGGCTTCGTGGGCGATGACTTCACCCTGTTCAACCGCTGGCCTGCTTGCGCGAGACGAAACCGGGATGCCCCAGGCAAAGTCCACAGACGGCTTCGACATGCGGTCGTCTTAGAACCCAAGCGTCTTGTGGGCCTCGACGATGTTGTGGGCGATGTCCTCGATGTTGGCGCGTTTGAGCATGGACTGCGCGCGCAGCAGCGAGTAGGCCTCGTCCTCGGAGAGGCCGCGCGCCTCCATCATGATCTGCTTGGCCTGTTGCACGACGCGCTGCTTGGCCGACTTCTGCTCGAGCCGCTGGATGTAATGCTCGCGCGTGTTGCGCGCCTTGTGCTGCATGAGGGCCACGGCGATGGCCGTCAGCAGGCCGAACGAGCGCACCGGCGAGGCGATGGTGGTGAAGGCGTCGAGTCGCAGCACGGCCTCGATGGTGATGGGGTTTTCGTACGTGACCACGGGTATGACCGGCGGCGTGGAGGGCTGGCCGATCCAGGGGTACTCGATGCCCAGCGTTTCCGGCCGCACCGCCAGCAGGATGAGTCCGGCTTCCGGCGGCAGAACCTTGAGCTCGGGCCAGTAGGTCTGGACCTTGCAGCCGATGCGATGCAACTGCGCGGACAGTTCTTCGCCATCCTGATCCTGCGGATGGATCACGATCACCTGGAGCGAGCGGATCTGCCGCAGCACCGAAGCGGGCTCGGGCACGCGTGTCATGCGCGCTCCTCCGTCCCCGGGCTCTTCCGGTTCTCCGTGCCCAGCCAGTCCGGCGTCGAGTGGGACACCACATAGGGGTCGGCCTTCGCCCGCTCCGGGGCGCTGGCCAGGATGTCGAACTGGCCCTGGGCGTTGGCCCGGCCGATCCGCGGCTGGAGATAGGTGTGATGGTTGTGCTCGTCGATGCGCACGCGGCCCTGGGGCGCGTCGAATTCGAGGCCCGGAAGAACGCGCAGCAGATGTTCCGGATCGTCGCTTCCGACCCGCCGGATGGCGTCGGCCAGCATGTGCAGCTGAAAGTAGGCCGCCTCCCAGCACATATTGGTGACGAGGCGCTCGCCGAACCTTGCGCGGTACCGTGCGATGGCCTGTCGGTTCTCCGGCGTGTCGACCGACTGGAAGTAGGCGGCGCAGGTGATGTGGCCTTCGGCCAGATCGGCCCCCATGATGGCGACCTCGGCCTCGCTGGTCATGTGGCTGGCGATCGGCATCGCATAGGGGTCCAGCCCCACGGCGGCGAAGGCGCGGTGCAGCAGGGGGATGCCCTCGCCGACGACGGTGGAGAAGATGAAGTCGGGCATGGCGTTCCTGATCCTGTGCGCCACCTCCAGATAGCTTTCCCAGGGCGCATCGAGCGGAAGATAGGTTTCGGAGATCTTCTCGCCGCCGCGCTCGAGGATGAGGTCGCTCATGACGCGGTTGGACTCGTACGGGCAGATGTAGTCGGACCCCACCATCCACACCCGCGAGCCGAAGTGCGACAGCATGAACCCGGCCAGGGGCAGCGAGTTCTGGTTCGGCGCGGCCCCCGCATAGATCACGTTGCGGCTGTACTCGAAGCCCTCGTAGGGCGTTGCGTAAAAGAGCAAGGCGTTGTGCCGCTCGACGATGGGAATCACCGCCTTGCGGGTGCTCGACATGTAGCAGCCGAAGATGAGGCGCACGTCGTGTTCGAGGATGAGCTGCTCGGTCAGGCCCGCGTAGCGGCGTGGATTGCTCTCGGGATTCACGCAGACCAGTTCGATCTCGCGCCCGAGGACGCCGCCCGCGCGGTTCACCTCCTCGGCCGCCATGATGACGGCGCGCTGCTGGCTTTGCTCGACGATGGAGGTCACGCCGGTGGTGGAATACAGAACCCCGATCTTGATGGGGCCGTCTTTGGAATGCGACATGGTGTGGAGAAAGATGGCGTGGCGGGAAGACGTGTGGCCCAGCATTGGGGCGAAACCTGATGCGCATGCACAGCGAACATGCATCGTGCGCCACATTGGGGCTTGGGCACACCCGGCATGGGCAAGTCTTTTGAGCAAGAACCGTGCTTAGTGGGCTGTGCCTTGCGTCATCCATGTGTGTCGCCGCCTGTTGCCCGGGGCGAAGCGATGTCACCCGGTCTCTGGCACGACCCTTGCTTGAGTCGATCGTCGACATCGCGGCAAGTTAGCGCCCCGATCCATCCGACTTCATTCAAGTCGTTCCTGACAAAGGCGTCTCGAACGGCACCGGCCATAGAAGCCCGAAAACCAGCATGCCTGGTTTCGGGCTTTTTTATTTGTGTTTTTCGGACCCCCTTTCTTGTTGGAGCTATGTCATGAAAAGACGTGTCTTTCTTTCCGCCCTCGGTTCGAGCGTGGCCGCCGTCGCGGGGACCACGCTGCCGCAATCAGTGCAGGCCGCCGGGAGCAAGGAGCCGATCAAGCTCGGCCTGCTGTTTTCCCAGTCGGGGACGATGGCGAACAACGAGTCGCTCCTCAAGGACATGTCCTTGATGACCATCGACCAGATCAATGCGCGCGGCGGTGTGTTGGGCCGCAAGGTCGAGGGGGTCGTCGTCGATCCGGGCTCGGACTGGCCGATGTATGCCCAGCTCGCCAAGCGCCTGATCCTGAGCGACAAGGTGGCCGCCATCTTCGGCTGCTGGACCTCGGTTTCGCGCAAGTCCGTGCTGCCGGTGGTGGAGGCGCAGGACAGCCTGCTGTTCTATCCGCTGCACTTCGAGGGCGAGGAGGATTCGAAGAATGTGGTCTACCTGAATTCGCCGCCCAGCAGCTCCGTGCTGCCCGCCGTCGAATACCTGATGAGCCCCAGCGGGGGCGGCGCCAAGCGCTTCTACATGATCGGCAGCGACTACGTCTGGCCGCGCACGATCAACAAGATTCTGAAGGGCTACTGGAAGACCAAGGGGATTCCGGAATCCGCCTGGCGCGAACACTATGTTCCGTTCGGCCAGTCGAATTTCCAGACCATCGTTCGGGAAATCAAGGAATTCGCCGCGCAGCCGGGCGGCCAGGCCATCGTCGTGATGACCGTCGTCGGGGACTCCATCCCCGCGCTGTTCAAGGAAGCCGTCAACCAGGGCGTTCGCGCGACCGACATTCCCATCCTCGGTCTTGACGTCGTGGACAGTGACCTTCAGGGCCTCGACACCAAGCCGCTGGTCGGGAACCTGAGCTGCTGGGACTACTTCCAGAACGTGAACACGCCCTTGAACACCAAGCTCAAGGCCGAGTGGAAGAACTACGTCGAAACCAACAAGCTGAAGCACCGCCCGGACATGGTCATCGATCCGATGGTCTCCACCTATCTCGGCCTCAACCTCTGGGCCAAGGCCGTCGAGAAGGCGAAGTCCACCAAAACGGCAGCGGTGCGCAAGGCGCTTGCCGGGCTGACGATCGACGATCCGGCGGGCTACGTCGACAAGATGGACATGACGAACCAGTATCTCTGGCGCGGCGACATGATCGGTTCGATCAACGCCAATCAGGGCTTCGACATCCTGTGGAAGTCGAAGGACATCGTCAAGCCCATTCCGTTCAGCCCGTTCGTCAAGGCCTGATCTCACACGCCGAGCCCGCGCGGCCCGCGGTCCTTCGCGGGCTGCACGGAGCGACGCTGACGATACGTTCACGGAAGCCAGCATGATCGATTGGAAACAGTGGTTGCCCAGGGCACGGTTGGCCGGCATGGCGCTCAGCCTGTGCGCCATGGGCAGCCATGCCGCGGCCGCTTCAACAACTGAACCGGCGTATCCGCTGCGCGCTGCCGCGGTTCAGGCCTTCTGCGCCGAAGGCGACCATCCGGATGCGCTGGCCAAATTGGTCGGCCTGGGCACGCAGGCCGACGCGGCGAACCGCGCCTGGGCCACCACCCTGGTGCTGGCCATTCGCGATGGAGCGTTGACTTGCGACTCCCACGGCGGCGCGGTCATCACGCAGAAAGAAGGCCATGTCGACGCCGTGACGCTGGCGCCCGCACAGGCCGCGCCTGGCGGGACGCCCTACGTTCCAACCATCGTGATGATGCGCAAGCTCGCGGTGGCGACGGCCGAGATGGACCTGTTCAGCAAGCAGCGGGACTTGCGCGAGAAGGCTGCGGCGCAGGTCAGCAAATTCTTCATGCTGCTCGATCCGGACATCCTGCGCCGTGCCATCCAGCGCCAGGGCGATGCCGACATCAAAGCCACGCTGGCGCTCGCCATGGCCAAACGCGGCCTGTATTCCAGCGACAAGAAGGAACAGCTGGGCGCGATCGAGGCCCTCGGCGGCGTGCCCAGCGAAAGCTCGCGCACCCTGCTCACCGACTACCTGGCCAACCAGCAAGTGCAGGCGAACCCGCTGCTCGCTGATGCCGCCAAGACGGCGCTGCGGAGCATCGACCAGTGGCTGGCCATCGGCAATGGCTTGTCGATCCTCTTCAGCGGCCTGAGCTACGCGGGGATTCTTCTGCTCACCGCCATCGGACTGTCCATCATCTTCGGCCTGATGGGCGTGATCAACCTCGCGCACGGCGAATTCATCATGCTGGGGGCCTATGCCACCTATCTCGTCGAGCACCTCATGCGGGTGTATGCGCCCAGCATGTTCGGCGCCTATATTTTTGTCGCGATCCCGGTGGCCTTCGTGGCCTGCGGGTTGTTCGGGGTGCTGCTCGAGTACTGCGTGATCCGCTTTCTCTACCGCCGGCCGCTCGAGACTTTGCTCGCGACCTGGGCGGTGAGCATCGCCATCATCAAGCTGGTGCAGCTCGTCTTCGGGTCGCAGAACGTCGAGTTCATCACGCCGTCCTTCCTGAACGGCGGAGCCCAGGTCGTCGGCGGCTTCTTCGTCACCTACAACCGGCTCTTCGCCATCGGCTTCTCGCTGGCCGTCTTCCTGGCGACCTACGCGGTGATTCGCACCACGCGCATCGGCCTGCTGATGCGCGCCACCACGCAAAACCGCGACATGGCGAAATGCCTCGGCGTGCCCGCCCAGCGCATCGACAGGCTGGCCTTCGCCATGGGCGCGGGGCTTGCCGGACTGGCGGGCGTGGTGCTGACCCAGATCGCCTCGGTGAACCCCTTCATGGGCGCCGGCTTTGTCATCGACGCCTTCATGGTCGTCGTGCTCGGTGGCGCCGGCAGTCTGGTGGGCACGGCGGTTTCATCCCTGGCGCTGGGTGAGATCAACCAGTTCATCGAGCCTTTTTACGGGGCGGTCGCGGCCAAGGTCGCCGTGCTGCTCATCATCGTCCTCATCATCCAGAAGCGCCCCAACGGGCTCTTCACGGTGAAGACGCGCGGCTGACGCCGAATCGATGGAGCCACAGCCGCCATGTTGATGAAAAAACGTCTTGAGCACAGGATCGAAATCGGATTTGCGGCGCTGATCGTCCTGCTGGCGGTCTATATGCCGGTCTCGCACTATGCGTTCCCGCATGGAAGCGTCTTGTCCCTCTCACTGTTCAGCATCAACCTCATCGGGCAGATCATGAGCTTCGCCCTGCTCGCCCTGGCGCTCGACCTGGTCTGGGGCATGGCCGGCATGCTGAGCCTCGGCCATGGCATCTTCTTCGGCATCGGCGGCTACATGATGGGCATGTATCTGCTGAATGCCGCCTATGCCCAGACGCATGTGCTGCCCGATTTCATGCAGTACATGGGTTGGAGCGACTTCCCGCCGTTGTGGCATCTCCTGTCCGGTTTCGGCGCCACGCTGGTGCTGTGCATGCTGCTCGTGGTCGCGGTGGCGACGCTGTTCGGCTTCGTCACGTTCCGGTCGCGCATCAACGGGGTCTATTTTTCGATCATCACCCAGGCGCTGACCTATGCCTTGATGCTGCTGCTGTTCATCAACGATGTCGGCCTGGGCGGCAACAACGGCTTGACCGGCTTCACGCGCATCCTGGGCTTTCCGCTGGCCAGCGTGTCGACGCAGATCGGGCTTGCGGTGGCTGCCTGCCTGGCGCTCGCCGCCGCCTACCTGCTGCTGCGTTTCCTGGCCGGGTCGAGCCTGGGGCGGGCGCTGGTCGCCATTCGCGACGACGAGGCGCGCATGCGCTTCCTTGGCTACAAGACGCATGTGCTCAAGCTGCTGGCCTGGGGCCTTTCCGCCGTGCTGGCGGCCCTGGCGGGAATGCTCTACGTCCCGCAGGTCGGCATCGTGAATCCCACGATCGTGTCGCCGAGCTTGTCAATCGAAATCGCGGTGTGGGTCGCCATCGGCGGCCGTGGCACGCTGATCGGCGCCATCGTCGGCGCGATTCTCGTCAACGGCCTGAAGTTCTGGCTGACCGCCGCGGCGCCCAGCGTCTGGCCCTTCATCCTTGCCGGCGTCACGCTGCTCATCACCATCGCGATGGGGCGTGGACTCTGGGGCGAGACGAGAGTGGCGTTGGCGCGTTTGCCGCGCTGAGGCCAGGCGCTGCCCAGGAACGCGGATCGAGCCCAGCGACGACTGACGATGAAACAACACACTGCAATCTACGTGGATGGCCTGCACGTCAATTTTTCCGGATTCGCGGCCATCACGAATTTGACCATGGAGATTCGCTATGGCGAAGTCCGCGCCATCATCGGCCCGAACGGAGCCGGGAAAACGACCTTGCTCGACGTCATCACGGGCAAGACGCGCCCGACGCGCGGACAGGTCTACCTCGACAAGACGATCGACCTCTCGCGGCACGACGAGGCATCGATTTCGCGCCACGGCATCAGCCGGAAATTTCAGAAGCCCAGCATCTTCGAGGCGCTGAGCATTGAACAGAATCTCGAACTCGCGATCCGCCGCGGGCGGGGCTATCTGGACATGTTGCGCTCCCGCTTGAGCGGCGAGCAGCGCAGCAAGATCGGCGAGGTGACGGACCTGATCGGCCTGGCGGACTCCCCGGGTCAACTCGCGGGAACCCTGTCGCACGGCCAGAAGCAGTGGCTGGAAATCGGCATGATGCTGGTGGCCGATCCGCAGGTGTTGCTTCTCGACGAGCCCGTGGCCGGCATGAGCGACCACGAGACCCAGCGCACCGCGGAACTCATCGCGCGGCTGAAGTCGCCGGAGCGCGCGGTGGTGGTGATCGAACACGACATGGACTTCGTCGGCCAGATTGCCGATCTGGTCACCGTGCTGCATGAGGGCAGCGTTCTCGGCGAGGGCGCGATGGACAAGATCCGCAACGATCCTCGCGTGATCCAGGTCTATCTGGGGCGCTGATCATGACGCTGCGCATGCAGGGAATCAACCAGTACTACGGCAGCAGCCACACGCTGCGCAACGTCTCGGTTTGCGTGGCGGAGGGCGCCTGCACCGTGGTGCTCGGGCGCAATGGCGTCGGCAAGACGACGCTGCTGAAGTGCCTCATGGGCCTGCTGCCCATCGAGGCCGGCGAGATCGCGCTCGACGGCCGGAACTTGTCTGCCCTGCCGACCCACAAGCGGGTTGCAGCCGGCCTCGGCTACGTGCCGCAGGGGCGCGACATCTTCCCCGAGCTTTCGGTCGAGGAGAACCTGAAGGTCGGCGCCTATGGCGGCGAAAAGAGCGTCAAGGCGCGGTTCGGGTTCACGGATGTGTTTCAGATCTTTCCGGTCTTGAAGCAGATGCGGGGCCGCCTTGCGGGCAATCTCTCCGGCGGGCAGCAACAGCAGCTGGCGATCGGCAGGGCGCTCCTGACGAATCCTTCGATCCTGGTGCTGGATGAACCCACCGAGGGGATCCAGCCGTCGATCGTGCAGGAAATCGAGGGCGTGATCCAGTCGCTCAAGGGCGAGCTCTCGATCTTGCTCGTCGAGCAATATTTCGATTTTGCGCAGTCGGTTGCGGACGATTATGTCGTTCTGGTCCGGGGGCAGGTCGTTGCGACCGGAAGGGGGGCAGACATGGATCGGGACGATGTGCGCAGTCTGATTGCGGTTTGACGGTTTTTTTCTGTTTGGACAAGTGGGGTCAGCCTGTCTGGGCCTGTTTTCATGGATTCTGATGAGGGAGTGGAGATGAATTGGCTTGAAGATTCAATCATGCACACGCGCGGCGTCGCAGGCGGGAAATTGGGGGAGACGCATGAGCTCACGGAGGGGCGGCAAGGCAAGTTCCATTACACGATCGGCCCGTATTCGGAACCTGTCATGGAAATCAAGCCGGGTGACCGCGTGATCATCGAGACGCGCGATGCCTTCGAGGGAAAGATCAAGACCGAGCAGGATTTGCCGAGCCAGAAATTGCAGGTTCCATTTTTGAATCCGCAAAATGGCCCGATCATGATCGCAGGTGCGGAAAAGGGCGATGTCGTCGCCATCCATATCGAATCGATCAAACCACGTGGCGATAACCCGCGCGGCACGTGTTGCCTGATTCCACGATTCGGCGCCTTGACCGGCACGGAGTACACGGCGACGCTGAATGATCCGTTGCCTGAAATCACGCGCAAGATCGATCTCGACGAAGAAGGCGTTTATTGGAGCAAGCGCGTGATGCTGCCTTATCGCCCGCATATTGGAACGCTCAGTCTTTCTCCCGAGATCGATTCCATCAACTCCCTGACTCCGGATAGCCATGGCGGGAATATGGACGTACCGGACATGGGGCCGGGAAGCATTACTTACCTGCCGGTGCGTTCGGCAGGCGCGCGGCTGTTCATCGGCGATGCCCACGCCTGCCAGGGTGATGGCGAGGTC
This sequence comes from Thiomonas sp. X19, assembly GCF_900089495.1. Classification (NCBI taxonomy): domain Bacteria; kingdom Pseudomonadati; phylum Pseudomonadota; class Betaproteobacteria; order Burkholderiales; genus Thiomonas; species Thiomonas sp. X19. Next base: position 208,887 of record NZ_LT605203.1, read on the forward strand.
TGCGGGACCGCCGTCGAATTCGCCACCACGACGACCATCCATGTCGATTTGATCAAGGACTGGGACATTGCCTGGCCGCGCCTGGAAACGGACCAGTTGGTCATGGCGATCGGCAGTGCCCGGCCGCTGGAGGACGCGACGCGCATCGCCTATCACGAATTGGTGCGATGGATGGCGAAGGAATATGGCTTCGACCTCTGGGACGCCTACATGATGCTCAGCCAGTGCGGACAGGTTCGCCTGGGTAATTTCGTCGACCCGAAATACACGGTGGGTGCGGCAATTCGCAAGAAATACCTGAAACCGATTTGACGGCGCATCGCGAGGGTTTGAAACATGGATCTGAAACTGAAGGGTTTGAAGGTCGTCGTGACCGGCGCCACCAAGGGCATCGGTCGGTCCATCGCCGAGACTTTCGCGCAGGAAGGCGCGCATGTCGCCATCTGTGCGCGCGATGCTGATGCCGTGGCGCGGACTGCGGCTGCGCTGCGGGAGCATGGCGTCGAGGCGCTCGGCGGCACGGTCGATGTCTCGAATCGCGGCCTGTTGCAGGGCTGGGTGCGCGAGGTCGCCGGGCAGTGGGGCGGGCTCGATATCGTCGTGGCGAATGTCAGCGCCTTGGCCATTGGGCAGGATGAGGAGTCCTGGCGCCGTGAATTCGAGACCGACCTGATGGGCACGGTGCATTTGGTGGATGCCGCGATGCCCTTCCTCGAAGAAAGCCGGGCCGCCTCGATCGTCGCGATCTCAAGCGTTTCGGGCCGTGAAATCGATTTCGCGGCCGGGCCTTATGGGACGTTCAAGGCGGCCATTGTTCATTACATCCAGGGCATCGCGTTCCAGAATGCGGCCAAGGGCATTCGGGCCAATACCGTTTCGCCTGGCAATATCTATTTTGAAGGCGGGGTATGGGAGCACATCCAAAACAATAACCCAACGCTCTATGCGGAGGCCTTGGCGCTGAATCCAACGGGCCGTATGGGGCACCCCGAGGAGATTGGGCGAGCGGTGGCCTTCATTGCCAGCCCGGCCGCAAGCTTCGTCAGCGGCGCAAATCTTGTCGTGGACGGTGCCTTGACGCGCGGTGTTCAGTTTTAGGGCGCGATTGCCCCAATATTGACCTTGATTTTGAATCGACGGCTTGCATGGTGCGGATGGGGTGCGATTGAGCCCGCCAAAGTAGGCTCGCTTTGGCATGGTTTATGCAGTTCACCTTCAGTACCCAGATTGGTGTTTTCAGATCGGATTGACCCCAAAAAATGGCGACAGGCGTACCCAAACTCTCGTTGCGCAACGTGAGCAAGAGCTTCCAGGCCAAGGGCCGGGAGGTCCCTGTGCTCGACAAGCTCAGTTTCGACGTCGACGACCAGGACTTCGTCAGCATCATCGGCCCCAGCGGCTGCGGCAAGACCACGGTGTTCAACATCATCGCCGGCCTGCTTCAACCGGACGAAGGCGAAATCCGCATGGATGGCGTGGTCGTCAACGGGTTGCGCGGCAAGGTGGGCTACATGTTGCAGAGGGACCTGCTGCTGCCCTGGCGCACTGTCCTGCAGAACGTGGTTCTGGGCCTTGAGCTGCGAGGCACCCCGCTGAACGAGTGCAGGGACATTGCCATGGAGTACATCTACACCTATGGCCTGGCAGGTTTCGAACACGCCTATCCCAAGGCGCTGTCCGGAGGGATGAAGCAGCGCGTGGCGCTGATCAGGACACTGATCTACGACCCGCAGGTCATCCTGCTGGACGAGCCTTTCTCCGCGCTCGACTATCAGACGCGCCTGTATCTCGAAGGGGTGCTGGTTGAGGCGGTGGAGACCTTCAAGAAGACCGTGATCCTGGTGACCCATGACATCGACGAGGCAGTGGCCCTGTCGAAGCGGGTGGTGGTGCTTGGAACCCGGCCGGCCAGCGTCAAGGCGGTGCACACCATCGACATTGCGCAGCGCACGCCGATCGAGGCGCGCAGCGATCCCAATTTCTCGGGCTATTTCCATGCCCTGTGCGCCGAGCTGGAAATTCAAACCAAGGTGGGGAGGTGAGCATGGCGGAAGCTCTGGGTCGCCCGTTGCAGGATGCAGCCAGGGTTGCTGGTTCAAGGTGGAAACTCCCGCCAGCGTTCAGGAGCGCGCTCTTCACGGCGACGATCCAGATCGGGATGGTGGCGGCCTTGCTGGCCGCTTGGCAGTGGGGCGTCCACGCCGGGCTGATTTCGGCGTTCCTGGTGGGTTCGCCTGTCGGGATTTTCGAGAAGTTGTGGCAGGCCCTGCGCGACGGCTCCCTCTGGATGAACACGGAGGTCACATTGATGGAGGCCATCTCCGGCTTTCTGATCGGCAGCCTGGTCGGCTCGATGGTGGGGCTGTCCCTGTGGTACTCGCCAACGTTCGCCCGGATCGTCGAGCCCTTCGTCGTGGCCATCAACAGCGTGCCCAAGATCGCTTTCGCGCCCATCGTCATCCTGTGGTTCGGCACGGGTCTGGTGTCGAAGATCATGCTCGCGGTTTCGCTGACGGCCATCGTGGCCCTGATCGCGGCTTACGAGGCGGCCAAGAATGCGGATCACGATCTCCAGTCGCTGCTGCTCGCGCTGGGGGCGTCCAAGCACCAGGTCTTTTTCAAGATGGTGGTGCCTTCCACCCTGCCGGCCATCATCTCCACCTTCCGCATCAATATCGGCTTTGGCCTGGTGGGTGCGGTGGTGGGGGAATTCATCTCATCGTCCAAGGGGCTCGGCCATCTGATTTTCAACGCCTCGTCCCTGTATGACCTGAACACCGTCTGGGTCGGACTGTTCGCGCTGATGTTCGTCGGTTTCGTTCTGTATTACGTGGTCGATCGTATCGAGCGTTATCTCTTGCCCTGGCGTCAGTCGGACTCCGGTCAGCGCTTGCGTGTTTGATGTTCGTTGGGTTGTTCAACTTCCGGGAGAAAAAAATGGGCTTGACTTGGTTGAAGAAGGTCTCGCTGGTGTTGGCCGCCAGCCTGTCGGCAATGGTCGCCTCGGCGCCTGCGCATGCGGAGCCGAAGAAAGTGGTGGTCTCCCAGGCTTTTCAGTCCCTGCTGTACCTGCCTCTGTACGTGGCCATGGACAAGGGCTACTTTCAGAGAGAAGGGCTGGACGTGGTGAAGCAGACCGCGGGGTCGCCCAGCGTGGCATTGTCGGCGGTGATTTCAGGCAGTGCGGAATTCTCCATCCATGGCCCGGAGTGGACGACCATCGCCATCTCCAAGGGCGCGCAACTGGAGATCGTGTCGAACGTGGTGAACCGTGCCGCGGTCTGGCTGGCGGCCGATCCCGCATTCAAGTACACCGGGGTCGACTCCCTGAAGGGCGTCGCCATTTCCACCGGCATGATGCCCACCACCAGCACCTCGTTGTTCATCAAGCTGATGAAGGAGAAGGGCATCGATCCCGACAAGGACCTGAAGATGACCCAGGTGCAGATCGGCAATGAGGTCGGGCCGCTGCTTGCGCATCAGGCCCAGGTGGCGGTGATGTACGAGCCGGGCCTCGACCAGGCCGTGGCCAAGGGCATGAAGGTGATTTTCGGCTTTCCCAAGATGTACGGCCCCTATGCCTTCTCGTCGGTGACCACGCGCAAGACGACCGATCCCGACACCATCCAGCGTTTCGTGGACGGCATGGAACTCGCCATGCGCTACATCTCGGCCGACCCGGCTGGCGCCATCGCGGTGGCCAAGACCGAATTCCCCAGCCTCGACCCCGTCGTGGTGGACAACGCCGTCAAGCGGATGATCGCGGGCGACGTCTATCCCAAGAGCGTGGCCACATCGCCGGCTGCCTTCGATACGGCCATGAAGACGCAGGTGTACCTGGGCAACCTCAAGGACATTCCACCCTTCGACAAGGTGTTCAACACGGCTTACGCGGACAAGGCCATCGCGATGAAGCCCTGAGTTCAGGCGGCTGGGCCAGGGCGGGCATGCATGGAGGCGCAACGCAGAAGGCGCTGCGTCACGCCCAGCCAGTCCCTGAAAACCGTCCGCTCTCAAACCTGGCAGCGTAGGAGGCCAGGGCATTCAAGGCGTCACAGCAACGTGGAGTCTGTGCATGGAACTGGAAGCAATGGGGTTGCTGCAAGCGTTGGATGCGCTTCGACGCGGTCGATGCACCAGTGAGGATTTGGTCCGCGCCTGCCTGAGCCGGGTGAATCAGGCGGAGGCACAAATCAAGGCCTGGGAATGGCTGGATCCCGATGCCGCTCTCCTGGCGGCGCGCAAAGCAGACGCGCGGATGAGACAGGGCGGCCAACCCGGCTTGCTGCATGGCCTGCCAATCGGCGTCAAGGACATCATGGCGACCGCGGGCGTGCCGACACGCATGGGCTCGCCGATCCATGCCTCGCACGTTCCGCGCGTATCCGCCACCGTCGTGCGTCGCCTCCAGGACGCCGGCGGCCTCGTCATGGGCAAGACCGTGACCACCGAGTTCGCCTGGCGCAACCCCGGCAAGACCCACAACCCCTGGAACCTCGGGCATACGCCGGGTGGGTCTTCGAGTGGTTCGGCCGCTGCCGTTGCCGCCGGCATGGTTCCTGCCGCCCTCGGCACCCAGACGGTGGGGTCGGTGATCCGCCCCGCGGCCTATTGCGGCGTGGTGGGCTACAAGCCGAGCTTCGGCTTGATCTCCCGCGCCGGGGTTCATCCCCTGAGCCATAGCCTGGACCATGTGGGCGTCTTCGCCCGCAGCGTGGCCGACGCAGCCTATCTCGTCGCCTGCCTGGCCGGTCAGGATGACTTGGACCCTGGAAGCCTTGCCGCTGCGGTCTTGCACCCGGGCGAGGCCGCCGCAGCGGATTTGCCCGCCGGCGAGCGACGCCTGGCCGCGGTGCGTACGCCGGTGTGGCGACTGGCCGACGAGGCCCAGCGCGCCATGTGGGACGCCAATCTGGCTGCGCTCGGCCGGGCCGGTGCGGTTGTCGAAGACGTCGAACTTCCCACTTCCTTCCAGGACGCGCTGGACGTGCTGCGAACCATCCTGATGGCCGAGGGGGCCCAGATCTATGCTCCATTGCGTGCTGCCAATCCTGGCAAGACCAGCGCCGCGCTGGATGATCTGATCGAAACCGGGCTGAAGGTTTCATCGGTTGACTACACCGCCGCGCTGGCTGCCGCCAAGGGCATGCGCGCGGAGTTGCGAGCGCTGCTGTCGCGTTTCGATGCGATCGTCACGCCGCCCGCCACCGGGGAGGCGCCACCAACCTTGGTTGATACCGGAGATGCCAGCTTCTGTGGCATCTGGACCCTCATGGGCGTGCCGGCCGTGACCTTTCCCGTCGGCCGAGGTCCGACTGGCCTGCCCCTGGGTTTGCAGGTCGTCGGCGCCTATCTGGATGATCGCAAGACCTTGGACGTTGCAGCCTGGTGCAGCAGGCAGATCGGCACAGGTTGCGGGCTGGCGCCGCCGCCGAAGGAGACGTTCCCTGCCGTGGTTTGAGTCCTGCGACGGGCCGGAGCCCATCAATAAAAAACCGCCCTTGGGCGGTTTTTTATTCGGGCAGGTTCGTGCTCACGATCAGGCCGCTGCTCGACGATTTCACCGGTCCGGCTTGCACATGCTCCTGCACCTGGCGGGTGAACGCTTGAAGCCCGTCCGGATGCACGAATCCCATGCCCGGATCGAGGCGTTCGGCCCGCTGCAGTTCGGCCTGCGCCAGAGGCCACTTGCCTTCGTGGGCGAGCAGGCGGGCATCGGCATCGTGCGCTTGGGCCGAATCCGGATGCGCAGCGAGAACCTGCGCGATCTCCCGGTCGGGCTGCGCCAAGTGGCCCGCCTGGATGTCGGCCTGGATGGCGTCGGGCATGGCTGGCGCCGCCAGGGCTGGGGCAGCGGGGTGGCGTTTTGTCGCTCCGCAGTTGGAGGCCGGCATGGAATGGACCATTCAGGATTCTCCGCTCACTTGAGTTGGTTCCGGGAAATCCCTTAGGGTGATTTAACTATGCATTACCTGGGCGCCCTCCCCGGTGCCTACAGTGAGCTTCAAGGAGGTGCCGCATGGCCAAATTGATTCACACCATGATTCGCGTACTGGACCTGGACAAGTCCCTGCGTTTTTATCAACGAGCATTCGACCTGCAGGTTGCGCACAGACTGGATTTTGCCGATTTCTCTTTGGTCTACCTGCGCAATGAGCTGGCCGACAACGAGATTGAGTTGACATGGAACAAATCCCGCAAGGAACCCTATACACACGGGGACGGCTACGGCCATGTGGCCTTTTGCGTGGACCACGTTGCTGAGGCGCACAAGCGTTTGCGAAAACTCGAACTGAGCCCGAACGACATCCGCGAGTTCCGCGATGACAGTGGCCAACTGCTTGCCCGCTATTTCTTCATTCAAGATCCTGATGGCTACAAGCTTGAAATCCTTGAGCGCCACGGGCATTACCAGTGAACTCGCGACGAGTAGCCCGTTGATCAGTAGACCCAAAAACCAAAGGAGACAAACATGAAGACCGCCGTGATTCCGATCCAACCCGATACATGCCGTGGCTCAATCGCCAACATTGGCTCAATTCAGCTCACCCGCCGGAGTCTCCTTAAGGGTTCCGGAGTACTGACTGGAACCCTGGCGTTCTCGTCGGTGCTGTCCGTCCTGGCACCAAGCCGAGCCTGGGCGCTCGAAATGTCCACTCTCGACGCCCACCAAGGCGCCGTCATTCTGGCCTTCACGCGGCACGTGTACCCGCATCCTGGGCTTGATGACGCGGTGTATGCGCTTGTCGTCAAAGCGCTCGATCAGAAGGCCAAAGCCGACCCAGGCACGCAGCAAACGCTGATCGATGGCGTCAGACGCCTGGATGCTATTGCTGGCGACAACTGGCTCAAGCGCTCGACGGCACTGCAGGGCGTTGACGTGGAGTCGATGCAGACAGAACCCTTCTTTGGCCTGGTGCGAAGCACGGCTGTTGTTTCCCTTTACAGCAACACCATGGCATATGCCCATTTCGGATATGGCGGAGAGGAAGGTGACGCTGGCTATTTGCACAAGGGGTTCAACGACTTGGCGTGGTTGCCGAACCCGCCAGAAAATGCCAGCGGCCCCATTCCCCAAGACAACTAAAAAAACATTCAGGAGACAGTCATGGACGCAAATCCAAACAAGATCAGTTTTTCACTCGACGATGACCATGTCGTCGTCGTCATCGGCTCTGGAGCCGGAGGCGGCACGCTTGCCAATGAGCTTGCCCAAAAGGGCATTGATGTCGTGTTGCTTGAAGCGGGCAAGCTGCACACGCAAGCGCAGTTCATCGCCGACGAATGGCCGTCGTTTAACCAGTTGGCATGGCTGGACAAGCGCACCACTTCGGGTTCCTGGCGTGTTGCCCGCGACTTCCCCAATTTGCCGGCCTGGATTTGCAAAACCGTGGGGGGAACGACTGTGCATTGGGCCGGTGCCAGCCTGCGCATTCAGCCGCACGAGTTCAAAACACGCACAACGTACGGCGCGTTGCCAGGCGCCAACTTGTTGGATTGGCCCCTGACACGCGAGGAACTCGATCCTTACTACGCCAGGGCAGAAAACAAGATGGGCGTGACACGTACGAACGGCATCCCAGGCTTGCCCGGCAACAACAATTTCAAGGTGATGTACGCCGGAGCGACCAAGCTCGGGTACAAGGAATGCAATACGGGCCACATGGCGATCAATAGCAAAGTGCGTGACGGCCGAACCCACTGTTTTCAGCGTGGGTTCTGCTTCCAGGGATGTCGCACCGGTGCCAAATGGTCAACCTTATACACAGAAATTCCGCGAGCCCAGGCGACCGGACATCTGGAATTACGAACACAGGCCCAAGTCGTTCGCATCGAACATGATGCAAGCGGAAAGGCGTCGGCTGTTCTCTACTACGACGCACAAGGACGTCTGCAACGGCAGAAAGCCCGTATTGTCAGTGTCGCAGGAAATTCCATCGAATCACCGCGTTTGCTACTCAACTCCGAGTCGGCTCTGTTCCCCAACGGCCTGGCCAACTCATCGGGGCAGGTCGGACGCAATTACATGCGCCACACGACGGCATCCGTCTATGGCGTGTTCGACAACAAAGTCGACATGTACAAGGGCACGACGATGGCCGGCATCATCAGCGATGAATCGGCCTTCAACCCGAGTCGCGGCTTTGTCGGCGGATACCACATGGAGACGATTTCTCTGGGGTTGTCCTTTTATGCCGCTTTCCTGAATCCAGGGGCTTGGGGCCCGGAATTCACGCACGCCATGGATGAATACGCACACACTGCCGGTATGTGGATCGTCGGTGAGGATATGCCACGCGAGACCAACCGCATCACGCTGAATCCGGCGGTGAAAGATCAATATGGTGTGCCAGTGGCGAATGTGCATGTCGACGACCACCCCAACGATAGGGCCATGCGCGAGCATGGTTTTCGCCAAGGATCGGCGGTCTACGAAGCTGTTGGCGCGAAACGCGTTTATCGGGTGCCACCTTACCCGTCGACGCATAACCTCGGCACATGTCGCATGAGCGCGCGAGCCGCGGACGGTGTTTGCAACAGGTTCGGGCAAACGCACGACGTGAAAAACCTGTTCATTTCTGACGGCAGCCAGTTCACGACGGGCGCGGCAGAAAACCCGACCCTCACCATTGTGACGCTCGCCATACGGCAGGCCGATCACATTGCCGAGCAAATGCGCAAGCGTTCGATCTGAGGTTCAGACAGTTCAGCCCGAACTCCGCACGCGTTGGCGTTTTCGGGCATCCCTTCGCTTACATGAGGAGAGTTCACCATGGCACAAAAGAAGATTCTGATGCTCGTCGGCGATTACGCCGAAGACTACGAAGTGATGGTTCCGTTCCAGATGCTGCTGATGGTGGGGCACACGGTGCACGCCGTCTGTCCTGGAAAGACAACGGGCCAGACGATCAAGACGGCGATCCACGATTTTGAGGGGGACCAGACCTACAGTGAAAAGCGCGGCCACAACTTTGCACTCAACGCGGACTTCGCCGCTGTGCGCGCTGCGGACTACGACGCGCTGGTCATTGCAGGTGGTCGAGCACCCGAGTACCTGCGACTCAACCCTGAGGTCATTGCCATCGTGAAGCACTTCATGAGTGAAGGCAAACCCACCGCAGCCGTTTGTCACGGCGCGCAAATCCTCGCTGCCGCGGATGTCCTGGCCGGGCGCAAGTGTTCCGCGTATCCTGCCTGTCAGCCGGAAGTGGAACTTGCCGGCGGCCACTATCAGGAGATTGGCCTTGATCAGGCTGCAGTCGATGGCAATTTGGTGACGGCACCAGCATGGCCTGCGCACCCGCAGTTCATCGCCAAATTCTTGAAGGTCTTGGGAACGCAGATCACGCCCTAAGGAATGATGCGACTCGAGCTCGACTGCACATCTCTGAGCCAGCGATGCGCAGTCGAGATGTTGGCATTATGGGAGATGAATCAATGTGTGAACTCTATGTGAAAGCCGACCCTATCCTCTACGAGTCGCGGACACGTTCGGTACGCATTCACAGCGTCATTACCACGGTTCGTTTGGAGAATCTCTTCTGGGACGTGTTGCATGACATCGCAGAACGCGAGAGCATGACGACGAGTGAGTTCGTCGTCAAACTGCACGATGAACTCACGACGTTACATGGCGGAGTCATCAATTTCGCGTCTTTTCTCCGCGTAAGCTGCCTACGCTATTTGGCTACTTGCCAATGCGATGCCTCGCATTTTCTTGCGCCAAGAGATCATTCAGCTTCGCCGCTGCGTCAGATCAAGCCTGTGCGAGAGCCACTCAACCTTTCACGTTTGACAGGTTGAGCATCGCCAGCCTCGCTCTGCATCACACGGGGAAATGAAGTCGGTACACGAGCGAGCACTTCCAGCGATTGGCCACTGTCTCCTGTGGGTCGCTATGCAAAGCTTTGCATAGCGACCCCTATGTATAGGTCTCAACTATGTGTAGTCGCCCCTCGCAGGGCGGCCGGTGATGAGACAGGAAGCGCCCTGCACGCCCTTGATGTCGTGAGCATCTATACATAGTCCGTGTCTCCAGGTGCACTGGCGGCTCCACAACCTGGAGACCGCCATGCGTATCAAGCCTCGTTCTCGCCCCGATCCTTTAGTTCGTTCCCGCGGCTGCGCTCAGTTGGACCGCCACATCCCGGGGTACCGCCAGTACCTCTTGGATCGCGGCAATGCTGCCGGCTACGTGCGCAACTGCGAAGCGGCAGTGGCGCACCTGTCGACTTGGATGAAGGATGGCAACAAGCGCCTGTCTGACGTCGACGCGCGGCTCGTTGCTGAGTTCGTCGAGCATCACCTTCCCGGCTGCCATTGCGCGACGCGTGCTCGCCATCCGAGCACCGTGCGCGCCGCCCTTGGCCATCTGCTGGTCGTGCTGCGCGCCGCCAACGCCATCGCCCCCAGGCCGCTGGACATGACCGAGGTGGCCCAGGAACTGCGTCGCTACGACCAGTACATGGAGCAAGTGCGAGGGCTTGCCCCGAAGACGCGCGAGGGCGCGCTGCGCTTGGTCGAAGCATTGCTGCGTAAGCACTTCGGGGACGAGGCCATCCAGTTCGAGGTCATCACGCCGGAGCGCGTGCGCCGCTTCTTCGCCGCCCAGGCCAAGAACTACAAGGCGCCGACGAGCCTGGGCGCCGTGGTCTCGGCCCTACGCAGCTACTTCCGCTGGCGCGCGACGCTGGGCGATCGCACCCATGCGCTGGTTGGTGCGCTGGCGTATCCGGCGAACTGGCAACTGGCATCGCTGCCCAAGTCGATGGAGCCGGCAGAGGTCGAGCAGCTTGAGGCTGCCCTTGGCCAGAGCGGCCCGTCGATGCTGCGCGCCGACGCCATGGTTCGCTGCATGCTCGATCTGGGTCTGCGAAGCGGCGAGGTGGCACGCCTCAGCCTGGACGACATCGACTGGGAAGTCGGCACGATCACCTTGCGCCGCACCAAGGGCCGGCGTGAAGACGTGATGCCCTTGCCGCAAGCCACCGGGCAGGCCATTGCCGCGTACCTGCGCGACGAGCGCCCGAGGACCCAGCACCGCATGGTCTTCGCCAGGCACATGACGCCCCGGGAGCAGCCGATCGGCCCAGACCTCGTGCGCAAGACCATTCGCCAGGCCTATGCGCGCGCCGGGCTGCCGCACACGCGCTCGCACCTGCTGCGGCACACGATGGCCAGCCGACTGCTGGCCGGTGGCTCCTCGCTCAAGGAGGTGGCCGACGTGCTGCGCCACCGCTCGCTGAACACGACGCTGATCTACGCCAAGCTCGACAGCGCGCGCCTGGTCGAAGTGGCCCTGCCTTGGCCCGGGATCTCCGCCGCTGCCACGACCGGGAGGGCATCATGACGATCGGCCTGACCGCGCTCGTGGAGCGCTACCTCACAGAACGCCGCACCCTTGGCTTCCAACTGCGCTCGCCCGCCTACAGTCTGCGCAGCCTGGCCGAGTACGTCCGGCGCACGCGTCACCGCGGACCCTTGACCCTGGAGGTCATGGCAGAGTGGGCGCGTCTGGACTCGCACTCCAGCGTCGATCCCCGGACCTGGGCCAGGCGGCTGAAGAAGTTGCGTTCCTTCGCACGCTGGCTGCAGCAGTTCGAGCCGGCTACCGAAGTGCCCGACGACACGATCTTCGGGCGGCTGCCCGAGCGCCAGGCACCACACATCTACAGCCCCGAGGAAGTGGGGCAGTTGCTGGCTGCCGCGCGCGACCTAGGCCCCAGCCCCGGCCTGCGCGGCCTGGTCTACGAGACACTGTTCGGCTTGATCGCCAGTTGCGGTCTGCGCTTGTCCGAGGCGCTGTCGCTGACCGTCGGCGACGTGGATTTGCGGCGTGGGCTACTGACGATCCGGCGCACGAAGTTCGCCAAGTCACGCCAGGTGCCGCTGCATCCGAGCACGGCCAAGGCATTGGGGCGCTACCGCTGGACGCGGGACGTGGCCGGCGCCTCACGCGACGACGACGCGCCATTCTTCATTGGCACGCGCGGCCGCCTGTTCGGCAAGTCGATCAGCGTCAGCCAGGTAGACAACGTCTTCGCCCAACTGCGCACTCAACTGGGCTGGATCAACCGCGGCACGCACCACGCGCCGCGCATACACGACCTCAGGCACACCTTCGTGGTCAGGCGCATCCTGCTGTGGCAGCAGCAGGGCATCGACGTGGACGAGGCGATGCTGTCGCTGTCGACTTACGTTGGGCATGCGATGGTGACCAACACCTACTGGTACCTGCAGGCGGTGCCGGAGTTGATGGCGGTGGCCGCTCAGCGCTTCGAGTCGTGCATGCCGGAGCTCAGCCATGTCTGAGGCCCGCCACCACCGGAAGGGATCCCCGCCCAGCTTCCCGGCGCTGGTGCAGCAGTTCTTCACTGAATACCTGGTGGCGCAGCGTGCGCTGAGCCCGCAAACAGTGGCGTGCTACCGCGACGCGATGACGCTGTTCCTTGGGTATGCGGCCGAGCAGTTGGGTAAGTCGCCGACGGCCGTGCAACTGATGGACATCACGCCGGAGTTGGTCCTCAAGTTCCTGGGTCACCTGGAGCGCGAGCGGCACAATTCGGTGCGCAGCCGCAACCTGCGGCTGACGGCACTGCGGTCGTTCCTGAAGTTCGCTGGCCGCCGCGACGTGACTGCACTGCACGCCGTTGAACGGGTGATGGCCGTGCCGATGAAGCGCTTCGAGCGGCCGCTGCTGGGACACCTGACGCGGCCCGAGATGATCGCCGTGCTGGGGCAGCCCGGCACCGGTTGGACTTCGCAGCGCGACCACCTGCTGCTGGGCCTGCTCTACAACACCGGCGCGCGCGTATCGGAGATTGTCGGGGTGCGCGTCGTCGACGTGGTGCTGGACGGCGCGGCCTGTGTCCACCTGCACGGCAAGGGCCGCAAGGACCGCTCGGTGCCGTTGTGGAAGTCGACCGCAGCAGCCATCCGCGCCTGGCTGCATGCCAACCCCGACCTGCGCGGTTCAGCGGCCTTGCTGCCCAATCGATCCGGTCACCAGATGACGCGGTGCAACGTGGCGCAGCGACTGGCGCTTGCGGTCGATCGGGCCTCGATCGAGCAGCCAAGTCTGAAGACCAAACGCATCTCGCCGCACACCCTGAGGCATACGACGGCCATGCACCTGCTGCAAAGCGGGGTGCCGTTCAACATCATCGCCTTGTGGCTCGGCCACGAAAGCGCGAACACGACGCACCGCTACGTCGATGCCAACCTCGACATGAAGGAGAAGGCGCTTGCCCGACTCGAGGCGCCCGACATCAAGCTCAAACGCTTCCGTGCCAGCGACGACCTGATGAAGTTCCTGCAGAGCCTGTGACTATGCAAAGCACCGCGAGCCCGAGCACGCCCGCCGACCAAGCGGACGGCGGTGCCGGATGCCGCGGACCTACACATAGTTGAGATCTATACATAGGGGTCGGCAGCTCCAGTTGGTGACTAACCAAGCGGACATCCAGATGGGGCCGTGAACCGTGCAATGCGACCGTCCGTTCAGGCCGAAGAAGCGTCGTTCGCGCCGGATCGGGGAAAGTTCGAAACGGGTTGGAGGCGACTGTTCCGCGACGAGCTTCGGGTGGTAGCCACCGGTCCGATGGGGGTCATGGGCTCAGGGATCCGGTCGCCGCAGCCACCCGCTCGGCGTTTGCGAAGGCCTGAGTGGGAATGCTACCGCTTACAGGCAAAGTTGCGCCCAAGAGCCCCCGCCCACTTGCGCCGCTCGACACCGTGATATTGGTATCCCTGCTGCCCTGTCTTCGCTCCAGCGATCTCAAACGGCCGCGACTTTCATCGGCCGCCCATCCAGCTTCCCATTCTCCCGCGATGCCGCCGCCTTGGCCGGCGTCTTGGTCAGCCCGCCAGCTTTGCCCATCAGGCCCGCCATCCACTGCCACGAGCCCAGGGCGCATCCAGCAGCGCCGGCAGGTACAGATCGGCGTCGAGCTTGGGGAAGTGCAGCCCAAGGCCGCTGGGACTGATTTCGACCGCGGCTACGACTGCCTGCTGGTGGCGGAAGCCACCGCCAGCTACTTCCCGCGGTTCAAGCAGGCCACGCTGGAGATGATCACCGCGCAAGGCGGCATCGTCGGCTGGAGCTGCAAGCTGGAGGCGCTGCTGCAGGCCTGAAGCCGGTGTGCGACTTGCCATTGCGCCTCGTTCAAGTTGGAGGCGGCTTGCGCATGGCCGCTTGCCTCGGATAGCCGGGCGCGGCGGCGGATGCGTGAACAGCGCCGGCTTGCGCACGCGCGAGCCGCTCAGGCGCCGGCCAGGGTTTGCAGCGTGTGCACGGCAGCGCGCGATTGCGCGCCGAGTTCGGCCATGTCCAGGCCGGGAATGGCGCCGTCGCGCACCACCACCTTGCCGGCCACCAGCAGGGCGCGCAGGCTGGCGCCGCCGCTCACCACGGGCGCGATGGCGGGGTCGTGCAGGCCGAAGTGGCGCGGCTGGTCGAGCTTGTAGATGGCGATGTCGGCGGCCATGCCGGGCGCCAGCACGCCAACGCCCTCCAGCCCCAGCACGCGGGCGCCGCCGGCCGTGCCCCAGCGCACCACGTCATCCACCGTGGCGTCGGCCGCGCCGGCTTCACCGGCGCCGCCGGCATATTCCGGCAGGGCTTCGTGGCCGCCGCGGGCGCGCGCCATCAGCCAGGCGGTGTGGGCTTCGTTCAGCATGTCGGCAGCTTCGTTCGACGCCGCGCCGTCCACCGCCAGCGAGATCGGCGTGCCGGCGTTCTCCAGCGCCCGCACCGGGGCGATGCCGCTGCCCAGGCGGCCGTTGCTCTGCGGGCAATGGGCGATGCCGGGGCCGGTGCGGCCGAGCAGGGCGATGTCGTCCGTGCTGAGCTTGACCAGATGCGCGAACCACACGTCCGGCCCCAGCCAGTCGACGCTGGCGGCGAAGTCGATGGGGCTGCAACCGTGCTGCGTCATCGCGGTCTGCTGGTAGATGACCGTCTCCGACAGATGCGAGTGCAGGCGCAGGCCCAGGCTGCGGGCGTGGGCGGCGGTGTCGCGCAACTCCTGCGGCAGCATGGAGAACAGCGGCGTGGTCGGCGCCGCGACCACCCGGCGCAGGGCTTGCGGCGCGGGGTCGTGGTAGAGCGCATGCAGCCGCGTGAGGTCGTCGAGATAGGCCTGCAGGGTTTCCGGCCGCATGGCCTTGGGCAGGTCGGCCTCGAAGTTGCGGCTGCAGGTGGCGCCGCCACGGCAGAGCACGAAGCGCAGGCCGAGTTTCTCGGCCTCCTCGAACAGGATGGCGGAGCCGTCGAAGTCCATCTCGGGCCAGTAGTAGTAGTTGTGGTCGGCCACCGTGCCGCAGCCGGAAAGCGCCAGCTCCACCAGGCCGATGCGCGCCGCGAGGCGGAAACGCCCGGCGTTGAAGGCGGCGCGGTAGCGAAACGGCACCGCCGCCAGCCAGGGCGTGAGCGTGGCGTCGATGCCGCCGGGCACGCCCTTGAGCAGCGATTGCACGAGGTGGTGGTGGGTGTTGACCCAGGCCGGGTAGATGACGCAGCCGCTGGCGTCGAGCACGGCCTCTCCAGGTTCCGGCGCGAGGCTGCCGATGGCGGCGATGCGGCCATCGCGGATGCGCAGGCCGGTGGCGTGCGCGCCGGCGCGGGCTTGAGCACCGGGCAGGCCGGTGAGCAGTGCCAGGGCGCCACGAATCAGCAGGGCGGTGGAAGCGTTGGATGCGTCGGTAGGGGCCATGGGAGGTTGCATGTAGGGTGGCGAGCTGAGTCGTGTGGGGATGCGGGCGGTTGGGCGGCAGCCAGCCTCAGAACCGGCCCTGCGCCGCGGCGGTGAGCAGCCCGGAGAGCCGGCGGCAGTAGTTCAGGAACGGGGCGCTGACGCGCCAGTCGTCGTCACGCACGGCGGGGCCGTCGATGGCGATGTCGGCCACCACGCGCCCGGGGCGTGCCGCCATCACCACCACGCGGGTGGAGAGGAACACCGCCTCGTAGATGCTGTGGGTGACGAAGGCCACGGTCATGGCCTGCTGCGCCCACAGCCGGCGCACGTCGCTGTCGAGCTTGTTGCGGGTGAATTCGTCGAGCGCGCCGAAGGGCTCGTCGAGCAGCAGCAGGCTGGGGTGCGTCGCCAGCGCCCGCGCCAGCGACACCCGCATCTGCATGCCGCCGGACAGCTCGCGCGGCCAGGCGCTGGCGAAGCTCTCCAGCCCCACCATGCCGAGCACTTCGGTGACGCGGGCATCGGCCTCGGCGCGCGGGGCCTTGCGCAAGTCCAGCGGCAGCCGGGTGTTGGCGCGCACCCGCGCCCAGGGCATCAGCGTGGGTTCCTGGAACACCATGGAGAGCGATTGCTTGCCGTTGGCGCCTTCCTGCTTTTCCGAGCCCCACCACAGAATGCGCCCAGCCGATGGCGAATCCAGCCCGGCGAACATGCGCAGCAGCGTGCTCTTGCCGCAGCCCGACGGCCCGAGCAGGGAGACGAACTCGCCCTGCTGGATGCGCAGCCGCACCTCGTCGAGGGCGCGGGTACCGTTGGGGTAGGTCTTCTCCACGCGGTTGGCGAACAGCGCGGTGTTCGCGTCCGGCTGGGGTGGCGGCGGTGGCCGCATGAAGAGCGCATCGGAGACGTGCAGGTCCATGAAGGTTCTCGCGGTCGGGTGGATGGAGTGGGGGTGGGGCAGGCGATGTCGTGGCTGGGATGACCGCCAGGCTCATGCGCTGGGTGCCGTGACATCGCCTGCGCGTGTCTGGATGGGGATGGTGGGCCGCGGTGGCGCCGGGCGAAACACCTCCTCCTCCCCATGCGCCTGCAGCAGCGCCAGCAGGCGCTTGCGCATCAGCAGCCCGGGCTTGTCGGACTCCATGTGGAATTCGATGCGGCGGCGGGTGTCGATGCAGGCGTCGGGGTCGGTGGCTTCGAGGATGTCGCGGTCTTCATCGACGATGGGGCGATCCCAGTCGATCAGTTCCTGCGTGCTGCAATCGGCCTCGGCGTCGTTGCGGTACAGCCACTGCGCCAGCATGATGTGCGCATCGTCGATCGGCGTGGCGCAGTTGTAGATGATGTGGTGAATGCCGCTTTCGGGATAGACGCAGCCGAAGCGCCGCACGAACGGCAGCCACCAGCGGTTGAACAGATGGCGCTCGGTGAACGCGCCCGTGCTGCCGGTGATGCGGTGGCCATGCGCCGGGTTGCGGATGGGCACATGGGTCTCGGCCTCGAAGCCGTCGGCCGTGACATCGAGCCGGTAGCCCGACGGTTTGGGTTGCTCGTGGATGCCGAAATTGGCCTTGTGCACATAGCTGAAGTGCGCGTTGTCGAAGGCGTTCTCCATGAAGCGCAGCGGGCTCGTGGCCCAGCGTTCGTGAAACTGGAAAATGCGGCGAAAGCCCGCATCGCCGTCTTCCGCAAAGTCGGGAATCGGCGCCAGCGGCTCCTCCAGCGCCACCCAGACATAGCCGTAGCGCGCGGCACAGCGAAACGACTCCACCCGCGCCCCGGCGGCAATCACGCCATCCGGGTTTTGCGGAATGCGCACGCATGCGCCGGTGCAGTCGTAAGTCCAGCCGTGGTAGCCGCAGACGATGCGCCCGGCCTCGTCCACGAAGCCTTTGGACAGCTGCGCGGTGCGGTGGCAGCAGCGGTCGCGCAGCGCCGCGGGCTGGCCGTCGGGGCGCTTCCACAGCACCAGTCTTTCACCGAGCAAGGTGAACGGGCGCGGACCGGCGTCCAGCACGTGCAGGGGCGTGAGGGCGTACCAGAAGCGGCGCAGGACGGGTTGTTGGGTGACAAGCATGGAACTCTCCAGGGTTGGTGCAAGGCATCGCCATGCGCCGGAGCATGTTGTCGTGGCGGGCTGTGCAAGCGGTCGAACAGGGGTGGCTGGGCACCCGGCGCCGCCGCAGATCCCGCAGGCAGCAAGCCTGGCCGGCGCGGCTGGAGCAATGTCCCGCAGCCTGAGCTGCTGACCGCTTCTACTCACGCCATGCATGCAGCAATTTGCATGCCAGTTTTCCGTCCTGGCGGGCATCCCGGCTGCGCCGCCGAGCGCGTCCGTGGCTGGCTTCGGGGGGCATGGACAGGCCCCCTCAGCCCGACTGATCCACAACGGGGCGCAGCGCGCACCACAACATGGCGACAGGCACCGCGACGCAACCCAAACCCGGGCGCTTGCCGTCGTCGCGCCCGGCTCCAGGCCGGTTTTGCAGCATCGCAGCTGGCATACCTTTTGCTGGTCGATTGCATACAGTTTGATCGCGCATCAGCTTCCCGGCGTCCGTCCGCTTTGCCAACATCTCAAGGAGTGGTTCATGCAAGGTTCTCAGCCTTTGAAAACATCCAGCCCAGGGCGCCTGCGCTCGCGCCGCCTGCTGGCCGGCCTGGCACTGGCCTTGGGCCTGACGGGCCTGGCGCGGGCCGATGACCTGCCCAAGATCACCTTCTGCACCAACTGGTTTGCCGAGGCCGAGCATGGCGGCTTCTATCAGGCGGTGGCCACGGGCCTGTACAAGAAAGCGGGGCTGGACGTCACCATCAAGATGGGCGGCCCGCAGGTCAACGGCCTGCAACTGCTCGGCGCCGGCAGCTGCGACTTTTATATGGGCTATCCGATGCAGGACATCGTTGCCGCCTCGCATGGACTGCCGGTGGTGACCGTGGCGGCGAGCTTCCAGAAAGACCCGCAGGCCATCATCGCCCACCAGGGCGTGAAGTCGCTGGGCGACCTCAAAGGCAAACCCATTCTGGTGTCGCAAAGCGCCAATACCACGTGGTGGCCCTGGCTGGAAAACACCTTCGGTTTCACCCTGTCGCAGCAGCGCCCCTACACCTTCAGTGTCGCGCCCTTCCTGCATGACAAGAACCTCTCGCAGCAAGGCTATATCGGTTCCGAACCGCTGATGATCGAGAAGGGTGGGGAGACGCCCAAGGTGTTCCTCATGGCCGATTACGGCTGGCCGGCCTATGCCGAAACCATCGACACCACGCAGGCCATGATCGCCAAACACCCGCAATGGGTGGCGGCATTCGTCAAGGCTTCGGTGGAGGGCTGGCAGTCCTACCTGGCCGACCCGGCGCCGGGCAACAAGCTGATCGTCGAAGCCGACCCCAAGGAGACGCCGGAACAGCTGGCGTTCTCGATGAAGATGATGAAGAAATACCAGCTCGTCACCGGCGGCGCGGCGGCGAGCGAAGGCATCGGCATCATGACCGACAAGCGCTGGAAGGAGATGTTCGACTTCATGGTGCGCAACAAGATGATCCCGGCCGACTTTGATTACAAGAAGGTCTACGACCTGCAGTTCATCAAGCCGTTGAAGCTGCTGCCCACTGCGGCCGACACGCACTAGGAGGCTGTCGGACTTGAACCCGAGCGAATCCGATTGATCAGTGCGACGCGTTTTTTTTGACAGCGGCGCGCTGATCGAACGCTCTCGATGGTTGGCGAGACACTGTGAGGGCACATGGGGCGGCCTGGGGACTCGGTTTTGGCGTGGTCGGGGCGCACTATTGCCCTCACGCGGCTCGCAGGACGTGCATGCGCTTGATGTTCCAAGCCATGGTCACCAAGCTCCATTCGCCTTGTGCCTTGGCCAGCCCGCGCATGCTCATCTGGCGCCAACCCATCACTTGCTTGATGATGCCGAACACCGGCTCCACTGTCTGCTTGCGCAGGCCGTACAGGGCTCGGCCTGCTTGCGTGCCCAGGCGGTGTGCCATCTGCACGAGCGGATCCGTCGTCTGGGGCTCGGGCACATCGGGTGCAAAGCGCCCCATCACCGGCGTGTGATGCGACTCCCGCTTGAGCGCCAGCAGCGGCTCGATACCCGCGTCGTTGCACGCGATCACGTTGGCTTGGCTGAAGAAGCCGTTGTCCGTGATGAGCGTGTGCACCTCGCCCAGCACCGCGGGTAACGCTTGGATCTGCTGCAGCGTAGGCACAACTTCGCGCTTGTCGTTGGATGCCTGGCTCACATGCTGGGTGATCACCATCATCGTCGCGATGTCCACGCCGGCTTGTGCGTTGTAGCTTTGCTCGAAGCCCCCACCCGACACGGGCATGATGCGCGACTCTTCATCCGTGAGGTTGACCTGATCGCTGCTCCGGGGGCCGGCCTCTGGCGGCTCAGGGTCCTTGCCGCGCGGCTTCTTGCCCGCCTCGCGCTGGGCTTGGCGCTTGGCGGTCTTGGCCTCGTACTCCTGCTGCTCGACCTGATGGCGTTCGCTGGCGCGCTGCTCGATCTTGGCCTTGGCCTGCGCGATTGCGCTCAAGCGATCTGCACGCAGGGCGATCTCCGCCGGCACATCCATGCCGTCGGGTACCGTCGCGCGGTCGCTGTTCTCTGCCAGCGCCAGCAGCGTTTGTACTTCCTGGCGCAGCTGCGCCTCGATCTTGTTGGCATGAGCCCACGACAAGGCCTTGTGCTTGCTGGCGTTGGCGTCGATCTTGGTGCCATCCAGCGCGATGTGTCCGAGCTTGAGCAGCTTCATCTCGCGCGCCAGAACCAGCACCTGCACGAACAGTGCCTCCACCTCCTTCAAGAAGCGGCGGCGGAACGTCGCCAGCGTGTCGTGATCGGGGTGGGTATTGGCCGCAACAAAGCGGAACGCCACCGAGTCGTAGGTCGCCCGCTCGATCTTGCGGCTGGAGTGCACGCCGTTGGCGTAGCCGTAGATCAGCAGGCCCAGCAGCACCGCCGGATGGTGCGCCGCCGAGCCCCGGCCTGCGTACTGTCGGGCCAGATCGCCCAGATCAAGCTGCTCGATGACTTCGACCACGAAGCGCGCCAAGTGATCAGTGGGCAGCCATTCGTCCACCGACGGTGGCAACAGATATGCGGTGTCTCGGTCAACAGGGACGAAGCGGCTCATCGGCTCGGGCTCTCGGTTGTGCAGCAGCAATTGTCTCGGATAGCGTCTTCATCCGGAAGACCGCAAAGTCCGACAGTCTCCTAGGCCCGCCACGGCCATTGCGCCTCCCTACGTGCCTCCATACGCGCATCCCTACGCGCCGGCAAACGCCCGTCCAGTCGCGTCCCGGCGCAGCCAGCCCTCCTCGCTCCGCACACCCCCACGATTCGAGCATCGCCGCCATGCGCCCCAAACCCCTGCTCCATGACACACGCCTGCTGGGCATCGCGGCCCCCGTGCTGGTCGGCCTCGTCTTCCTGCTGTGCTGGCAGCTCGCGGTGGATCTGTCGCACATCCCCGCCTATCTGCTGCCCGGTCCGGTCACGATGGGACAAGCCCTGGCGGCCAACGCCCCAACCCTGTTCTGGGCCTTGTGGACGACCATGAAGGTGACCTTCCTCGCCTTCTTCATCGCCACCTTGCTGGGCACGCTGACCGCGCTGCTGTTCGCGCAGAGCCGTTTGCTGGAGCTCAGCCTGTTTCCCTACGCGGTGATGCTGCAGGTCACGCCCATCGTCGCCATTGCGCCGCTCATCATCATCTGGATCAAGAACACCGAACTGGCGCTGGTGGTGTGCGCCACCATCATTGCCATCTTCCCCATCATCTCCAACACCACGCTGGGACTCAACAGCGTCAGCGGCAATCTGGACAACCTGTTCACGCTGTACCGCGCCACGCGTTGGCGGCGGTTGGTGCGGCTGCGCATTCCCGGCGCCCTGCCCTATTTTTTCGGCGGCCTGCGCATCAGCAGCGGGCTGGCCTTGATTGGCGCCGTGGTGGCGGAGTTCGTCGCCGGCACCGGCGGACAGAGCGCCGGGCTGGCGTATCAGATCCTGCAGTCGGGCTACAACCTGCAGATCCCGGAGATGTTCGCCGCGCTCATCTTGTTGACGCTGGCGGGCGTGGCGCTGTTCGCGCTGATGCTGCTGCTGTCCAGGCAGGCGCTGAAGAACTGGCACGAGAGCGCCATGGATCGCTGAGCCCGGACATGACGACAACCCCTGTTCCCGGCATCTTCATGTCCCGCCTCCATGGCAGCGCTGGGCTCCTCACTGCGGAGGAGCCCAGCGCACGCCAACGCGCCGCTGCCACCCGCTGAATTTTGAGCTTCACCCATCGGCTTCATCCGCCAGCTTCATCCATGCCACCGATTTCACACGACACTGGGAGAACCCACATGAATCGCAAGCGAGCTTCTTCATCCAAACCAAGCGCCCTGGCTGCAGCCGCCGTCCTGGCTGCGGCTCTCGGTGCCGCCAACGCCGCGCAAGCCGCCACCTGGAGCGACGCCTGGGTGCACTTTGCCTACGGCACCCAGTTTGCCGAGCCGGGCTATAGGCAAAGCATCGCCAAGCGCATCGTCGGCTTCTCCTATGCCGGGGGCGACGGCTGGGGCACCAACTTCTTCAACCTCGACGTGCTCATGTCCGACGCCGGCGACCCCGAGGCCTGCGCCGCCGGCGCCAACTCCCCCTCCTGCGCCGCCGCCGGGGCGCAGGAGCTGTACGCCGTGTACCGCCGCACCTGGTCGTACGACCAGATCAGCGGCAACACCATCCAGTGGGGCCCGATCAACGACGTGAAGCTGGCCATGGGGGTGGACTACTCCGCCAAGAACACCACCTTCGGCCCGCGGGTGCGTAAGCTGCGCCTCGGCCCCATGGTGGGCCTGAACGTGCCGGGATTCGCCGAGGTGGGGCTGGAGCTGTACAAGGAGAGCAACCACAACGGCTTCACCCCCTACCCGCAAGGCGGTGACGTGACCTTCAACACCACCTATGTGCTGGCGGCCGACTGGGGCATTCCCCTGGCGGGCGGCCAATGGAAGTGGAGCGGCTATGTCGACCACATCGGCGCCAAGGGCTTTGGCACCGTGCCGGAGACCCTGCTGTCCACCGAGGTGATGTACGACGTGGGACGGGCGCTGTCTGGCGCGCCCAACAAGCTGTGGGCCGGCCTGCAGTACCAGTACTGGCGCAACAAGTTCGGCAACCCCTCCGGCACCACCCCAGGCGCCAAGGCCTCCACGCCCATGGTGCGGGTGGAATATCACTTCTGAAGCGGCTCGGGCGGCTGGCGTGAAGCCGCCGCCCGCCGGGCTGGAACGGCCTTCATGCTCAATGTTGTTTTCTCGTGCAACTCTGTGCGCTATCGCACAGAGTTGCTGGATTTCGCCACCTAAACTTGAAGAATCGAAACGGCCACCGGCTGCCCCTGCACACATCGCCATGGAGGAGTCCAGCCCATGCCCGCCCTCTCCATGCCACCGAAAACAAATGGGCTGCTGGCCTGCATGCCCGAGACGGAGTGGTTGCGCTGGCAGCCGCAGCTCGAATGGGTGAACCTCGAACTCGGCCAGGTGTTGTACGAGTCGGGCAATCCGCAGAGCCATGTGTATTTCCCCACCACGGCCATCGTCTCCCTGCTGTATGTGCTGGAAGACGGCTCCTCCGCCGAAATCGCGATTGTCGGACATGAAGGGCTGGTCGGAGTGTCGCTCTTCATGGGCGGCGAGTCCACCCCCAGCCGCGCCGTGGTGCAAAGCGCTGGCGAGTGCTACCGGCTGCGGGCATCGGGGATGCAAACCGAGTTCAATCGCGGCGGCCCGGTGCTGCACCTGCTGCTGCGCTACACGCAGGCGCTGATCACGCAGATGTCGCAAACAGCCGTGTGCAATCGCCACCACTCGCTGGACCAGCAGCTCTGCCGCTGGCTGCTGCTGAGCCTGGACCGACTGCAGGGCAACAGCCTGGCCATGACGCAGGAGCTGATCTCGAACATGCTGGGGGTGCGCCGCGAAGGCGTCACCGAAGCGGCGCTCAAGCTGCAGCGCGCCGGGCTGATCGAGTATGCACGCGGGCACATCAAGGTGCTCGATCGCCCGGGGCTGGAACAGCGCAGTTGCGAGTGCTACGCCGTGGTGAAGACCGAGTACGACCGCCTGCTGCCCCATACCGTGGCGACTTGAGCCCGAATCGGGCCGGGAACGACCGTGATTGGCCGCTATGTACGGCAGCGGACAGTCAGGGCGGTGGTTTTCGTGCAATGTGCAACGGCCAGTCCAGCGGCATTCAAGGGCAATGCATGGGCTGGCGCGTCCCCAGGCTTTGGGGCTGCCACCTCACGAAAACCGCCTTGACCACCGCACAGAATCACATCATCGAGCGCCTGCCCCGCACGGATCGCCAGCGCCTCCTGAACCTTTGCGAGCCCGTGCATCTGGTTCTGTCCGACGTGCTGTTCGTGCAGGGGGCGCCGTCCTTGTACGCCTACTTTCCCGTTGACGGGTTCATTTCCCTGCTGCAGCGGATCGACACCCATCCACCGCTGGAAGTGGGCATGGTCGGGCGCGAAGGCATGCTGGGTGTGCAGTTGGCGCTGGGGGTGGCAACGACACCGCTGCTGGCCGTGGTGCAGGGCTCGGGCAGTGCGTGGCGCGTCGAACAGAGCGCTTTCCAGCACGAGCTGCTGCAAAGTCCGGCGTTGCAGCAAAGCCTGCACCGCTATGTCGATGTGTTGATGGCGCAGTTGGCCGCCTCGGCGTCGTGCCAGCGCTTTCATCTGATCGGGGCGCGTCTGGCGCGCTGGCTGTTGATGAGCCAGGACCGCGTGCACTCCGACGTGTTCCACGTGACCCACGAGATTCTCGCCCACATGCTCGGCGTCCGCCGCGTCGGCGTGACGGTGGCCGCGCGGGACTTGCAGCGCCGCGGCCTGATCGAGTATCACCGCGGCGAACTCAAGGTGCTCGATCGCATCGGCCTCGAAGCTGCGGCATGCAGTTGCTACAACATGGACAAGGAGATTTACCGCACATTGATGCACTGAACATCGTGCTCCGCCCGCCGCGCTCGTAGGTTAGAGCCGAGGCGGCCGGTCCAGATCCAGGTTCAGAGTCGATGCGGTTGCGGGCTGATGGCGAGCACTCGCCATCAGCCCGTGTGGCGCACGGAGTCCCCGTGGCGCCTAGCGGTCCTACGTGGCGCGAGCCGTGTAGGACTTGGTGCCGTAGTAGCTGTGGATGCTCGTGGCCCAGGTTGGATCCACCATATTGGGCCAGTTGTCCTTGTCGAAACCCGGGGCGCTTTTGAGGCGCTCCTTGTCCACATTCAGCACGAAGTATTTGTGGTCAGCGTCAAGCTTCAGAGCACCCCACGGCACGGCAAACAACTTCTCGCCCATGCCAAGAAAGCCGCCGAACGACAGCACCGCATATTCAACGCGGCCACTGCGCATGTCCAGCATGATTTCCTTGATCTCGCCCAGGTTGTCCGCCTGCTCGTTATGCACATCGGTGCCAATCAGCGTGTCGGCGCCCATCAGGCCGGTGCGGCTGCCTTCATGCACGGCGCCCACGTTCCCGCCATTCGTCCGGCCTTTGTACATGCCATAGGTATCCCGCTCTTCGTAGTTCATGTTCATCTCGCTTCAAGAATGTGTGTTGAGAATCGACCCAAGCGCTCGCATTGGCAGTGCCAGGGAACGCTTGAAGAGAACGTAAGCCCCTCGAAACGTGACGTCTGTTCGGCAGCGAACATTGCGCGCATCGCCCCTTGGTTCAATGCCCGGCCGGGCCATACGGCTGGGCGAAGAAGAATCGCAGCATCTCGCCGGTGGCATCGGGTCCGCTGGGGTCGGTGTACGAACCCTCGGCGCGCCCGCCGGACCAGGCATGCCCCGCACCATGCAAGGACCAGTGTTCGCTCATGGCCTGGCCTTGTGCGTCGTGGTGGCTGCGGGTGTAGCTTTGGCCGCCCGCAGAAATGCCTCGTTCCGTGCGGAGCTGCCGTTCAGGCGCGGCCGGCTCGGTGGCGCCGAGGCGGTCCATGGCCGCGGCGATGACCTGCTCGCCATTGCGCGGATGAACCGTGCGGTCCTGGTCGCCGTGGAACACGATGGTCGGCACCAGAATCCGCGGCCTGATGGCTGGGCCCGAGACCGGGACCGGGCCTTTACCTTTGCCCTGGCCCTGTGGGCGCCGCCCCGCCGCACCGCCGCGCATGGCCGCGAGGGCGTCCGGCAGGTTGTCTGCCGCGCCGGGGGCGAGACCGGAATGCACCCCGACCGCCGCGAAAACGTCGGGATAAGCCGCCGCAACGATGGCCGCCATCGCGCCACCGGCCGACAGCCCCGCGATGTAAACGCGGCGGCCATCCATGCCATGCCGCAGCACCAGCGCCTGCGCCATCGCGGCGATCAAGGCCGGCTCTCCCAGGCCGCGCAACTGGT
Organism: Thiomonas sp. X19; assembly: GCF_900089495.1. Taxonomy (NCBI): domain Bacteria; kingdom Pseudomonadati; phylum Pseudomonadota; class Betaproteobacteria; order Burkholderiales; genus Thiomonas; species Thiomonas sp. X19. Next base: position 235,004 of record NZ_LT605203.1, read on the forward strand.
GGTCCTGCTGAAACCAGTTCCAGCAGCGGGCGGGATTGGCCTCCTGCGCCTGCTCGGGGTAGAGCACGAAGAATCCCTGCTCGCCAGCCCTCGCATTCATGCCCGTGCCGGCGGCGAAATCCTCAGGGCTCTGATTGCAGCCATGCAGCATGACCACGAGCGGCAGCGCCCGCGCGTCGTGCCCCGCTGGGATGTAGAGCTTGTAGCGGCGCGTCGTGCCCGCATGCTCGAACACGCCGTCGACGAAGGCGCTCCGGCCGCTTGGCTCCCGAACGACTCCGGCAGCGCCTTGCGGCACCAGCCTGCGCCCCAAGGCGGTGAAGCCGGGTTGGCTGTCGCCGTGCGCATCCTCGATGTTCTTCTGTCGATCCATTTCGAGACCATCCCCAAGCTGCTGCGCCCCCGCGGCAGCCCCCGCGGGGGAAAGAGCACGCTCCGGGCGGCCGTGCGTTTCCCCGCGAGCCGCGGCTGCCGGCGCCGGCAGTTCAAATCTGCCATCGGCAGGCCGGTCGGCGCTGGCAGCGTCGGCCTTGTCGGCACGCATCACGCCCAGCGCCCGCTGAATGGCCGCGGTGGCCTCGTCCAAGCGGCCGGCCTGGGTCAGCCTCGTCGCCTCGCGAATCAGATTCTGCAGGGATGCATGCATGGCTTGCCGATGGTATCCGTGCTTGCCGTCATGGATGCGTTCATGGGTGTCCTTGGGCTCGATTCTGGCCCTTGTTCAGGTGCCGGCAACCATCCTGGGCCAAGGGCCTGGCGTTCAAACCCTGTTTCGAGCGGCATTCAGACAGGCGTGAGCATCCGCAAGTTACCTGGCTTCAGAACCTGTGGTCTGTGCGGAAGGTAACGTAGGGTTTAGAAGGGCTTTTTGTGTTGTGCACAATGCATCCAAAGGCTTGCATGCCTGGCTGCCGATGACAAACCGCACATTGCAGCTCGTTCCAAGCCCACGCGGCGTTCGCCTGTCCCTTCGTTTGACCTGTGTTCGCCCGCGCACAGACCTCTTGCAAGCTGCGCCCCTACATTGCGTTCGGAGAAGTCCCACGCTGTCTTGACCGCGTGGCGGGGCACTTGGCTTCAGCTTGCCCGCCAACCTGTACTGCTGCATTTTTCGGCCCCTACGCACCCATGTACTTTCGTGGAATCGGTACCGCTACGCCACCCGCGCGCTACACCAAGGCCGAGTGCCTCGACGCGTTCCAGCAATCCGACTGGTTCGCGCGGCTGGACGTGCGCTCGCACTTCATTGCCAGCACCGTCCTGCAGCGCGACAACGGCATGGAAGCGCGCCAGCTTGCGGTCGATACGCTCGGCGATGTCTTCACCATCGACCCGAACACCCTGGCCCAGCGTTTTCTCGACAACGCCCCCGTGCTGGCGGCGCAGGCGGCGCAGCGTGCCCTGGCCAAGGCCGGTCTGGAGCTAGGCGACATCGGCGCGGTCATCGTCAGCACCTGCACCGGCTACCTCTGCCCGGGGCTGTCGGGCTATGTGGTCGAGCGCCTGGGGCTGCGCGCCGATGTGCAGGCCTTCGACCTCGTGGGCCAGGGCTGTGCCGCGGCGCTGCCCAATATGCAGCTCGGCCGCGCCCTGCTCGCTTCGGGAGCGGCCGAGCATGTGCTCTCGGTTTGCGTCGAAATCTGCAGCGCCGCGATGTTTCTCGACAATGACCCCGGGGTGCTGATCAGCGCCTGCCTGTTCGGCGACGGCGCCGGCGCGGTGGTGTTGTCGAGCGCGCCGAATGCCGCCGGGCCGCGCATCGCCTGGAAGGACAGCATGTCGCTGATCGACCCGACCGAGCGCAAGGCGCTGATGTTCGAGAGCAGCGACGGCATGCTGCGCAACATCCTGACGCGCGCCGTGCCCTCCCTGGCCGCCGCGCATGCGCGCCGCGTGCTCGACGCCGTGCTGGCGCGCGCCGGGCTGGGCATGGGCGACATCGGCACCTGGATCATGCATGCCGGTGGGCGCGACGTGCTGCTCGCGCTGGAACGCCAGTTCGGCCTGCCGGCCGGGAACCTACGCTACAGTTCGACGATGCTGCGCCAGTACGGCAATCTGTCGAGCGCCTTCGTCTACTTCGTGCTGGAAGCGGCACTGGCCGACGCGGCGCCGCCGGGCTGGTGGTGGCTCTCGTCCTTCGGCGCCGGCTTCAGCTGCCACGGCGCGCTGCTGGAGGTGACGGCATGAAGCGCTGCGCCGCCTGGCATGGACATGCCCTGCATCAACATGAGGATCAGCGATGAAAGGCGTGGCCATGACGCCTCTGCCGCGTAGCGTCAGCGCTGAAACCCTCGACGGCCTGGCCGAGGACGACCCCGTCGCCATGCGCTCGCGCCGCGACCTGCAGCGGGTGCATCGCTTCATGGGCACGCGCTCCATCGTGCTGCGCGCCTTGCGCCGCTGGCCCATGCCGCGCGACGCGGCCACACCCTTGCGCGTGCTCGAACTCGGCGCCGGCGATGGCAGCCTGATGCTGGGCGTCGCCCGCGCCCTGGCACCGGCGTGGCCGCGCGTCGAACTCACGCTGCTGGACCGCCAGGCGCTGATCACGCCGGCGGCCGTCGAGCATTATGCCCAGGCGGGCTGGCGCGCGACGAGCAGGACCGTCGATGTCCTGGACTGGGCCGCCGAGCCGGCGGAGGTCTCGCCGGGCGACGGCCGCGCCGAACGCTGGGACGTGATCATCGCCAACCTGTTCCTGCATCATTTCGAGGCGCAGCAGCTTGCAGCGCTGCTGCGCGCCATCGCAGCCCGCTGCGACCGCTTCTTCGCCTGTGAGCCACGTCGCGCCAGGTTTGCGCTCGCGGGCAGCCATCTCGTCGGCGCCCTCGGTGCCAATGCCGTCACGCGCCAGGACGCGGTCCTGAGCGTGCACGCGGGCTTCCAGGGCGTCGAGCTCTCGTCGCTGTGGCCGGTGTGGGACGGCAGCTGGAACCTGCGGGAACATTCCGCCGGCCTGTTCAGCCACTGCCTGCTCGCCGAGCGCTCCGGGGCGGGCTGATGCAGGCGCCTCTCGACGCCATCATCATCGGCGCCGGGCCTGCAGGCTCGGCCGCCGCCATCCTCTTGGCGCGCGCCGGATGGTCGGTCGCGCTGCTCGAGAGGCAGCGTTTTCCGCGCCGCAAGGTTTGCGGCGAATGTCTCGCCGCGAGCAATCTGCCCCTGCTCGACCACCTCGGCATCGGACCCGCCTTCCAAGCCGCGGCCGGCCCCGATTTGCGCCAGGTCGCGCTGCTGCGCGGCCAGCAACAGGTGCTGGCGGAACTGCCGGGCGCGGCGCAGGAAGGCCAGCGCTGGGGCCGCGCGCTCGGGCGCGAAACCCTGGACACGCTGCTGCTCGAACAGGCCCGCGCGGCGGGCGCGCAGGTGCTGCAACCCTGGGCGGTGCAGGCGGTGCGCGGTGGCAGGGGCGACTGGACCATGGAGGCGCGCGAGGCCGAAACCGGCGCCCTGCTGACGCTGCGCGCGCCGGTGGCCATTGCCGCGCAGGGCTCCTGGGAGGTGCTGCCTTGGGAGCGCCCCCGAGGCCGGCCTTCCGAGGATGATGAGACCGCTTCGGACGGCCGGGCGTTTTCTCAGGACCGGCCACGGCGCCAGCGGCTGCGCCGCGACGCCGATCTGTTCGCCTTCAAGGCCAACTTCCGCCACGCCGCACAGGCCGAGAGCCGGCTCTCGGTGCTCGCGCTCGACGGCGGCTACGGCGGCATGGTGCTGGCCGACCGCGGCATCACCACCGTGGCCTGCTGTGTGCGCCGCGACCGGCTCGCCGCCTGCAGGCGCGACGAACCCGGGCTGCGTGCGGGAGACGCCGTCGAAGCCTGGCTGATTCGAACCTGCGCCGGTGTGCGCAGGGCGCTGGCCCCGGCGCAGCGCGAAGGGCCGTGGCTGGCTGTCGGGCCGCTCGACCCTGGCATCCGGCTCAGCGCCGGCGACGCCATGTTCCGCATCGGCAATGCCGCCGGCGAGGCCCACCCGATCGTGGGCGAAGGCATGAGCATGGCGCTGCAATCGGCCTGGCTGCTGTGCGCCCATCTGCTCGGGCCGCAGACCGTCGATGCAGCGGGGCCGGGCACCGCATTTTCCGCTGCGGCCAGGGCCATGCCACACCCCACCATCGGCAGCGAGGCCTGGCAGCGCGCCATGGCCCTGCGCTATGCCACGGCCTGGCGGCGCCAGTTCGCGCCGCGGCTGTGGCTGGCTGCGGCCTTCGCCCACGCGGCCATGCGGCCGGCGGCGTCGGCGCCGCTCCTGACCCTTGCGCGGGCATGGCCCGGGCTGCTGACGCAAGGCGCAAGCTGGAGCGGCAAGACCCGCGGCATTGCCGGCCCAGCGGCCCTGGCCTTGCCGCGCCATGCGCGCGCCACGGCAACGCCAACGCAGGGACCCCGCTCCAGCCAAGGCAAGGCCACGTCCAACCCACTCAAGGAACTGCCATGACAACGACCTTCGAGCGCCTGTGCGCCATTCTGGTGAAGGATTACAAACTCGACCCGGAATCGCTGACCCCGGATGCCACGCTGGAAAGCCTGGGCATCGATTCGCTCGGCGCCGCCGAACTGTTTTTCAACGCGGAGGATGTGTTCGGTGTCACCTTCCCGCCGGAGCAGGTGCCGCTGCTCACGCTCGGCGATGTGGTGCGCTACATCGACGCGCTGCTTGCGGAACAACATGGCGGCAAGCCCAAGGCGACGCCAGCCGAGCCTGCCGCGCAGCAGGCGAGATGACCGCCCCCACCCGCCCGCAAGCGGGCGCCCCCCGAGGGGGGCAAGGAAACTTGGGAGCGGCCCGGCGTTTCCTTGCGACCGCCCCCACCCGCCCGCAAAGCGGGCGCCCCCCGAGGGGGGCAGGAATCCTGGCGGTTGGTGGTCGGGTTGTGGTCATGAGACGGGTCGCAGTCACCGGCATCGGCGTGCTTTGCCCACTGGGCAAGAGTGTGGCGGAGGTTTACGGCAACGCGCATGCCGGGCGCTCCGGCGTTCACCGCCTCGAAGCGCCGTTTGCCCATCGGCTGATCGCGCCGCTCGCCGCCACGGTGCCGAGGTTCGACGGCACGGAGCATTTCGATCCGCCCAAGCTGCGCATGCTCGACCGCGTCAGCCAGTTCGCCCTGGTGGCCGCGCGCCAGGCCCTCGACGCCGCTGGCGGCATGCTCGACGCCTGCGACCGCAGCCGTGCCGGTGTTTTCGTCGGCACGGGCATGGGCGGTTGCCTCAGCAACGACGAGGGCTACCAGACGCTTTACGGCGAAGCTTCCGACCGCATCAAGCCCTACACCGTGCTGCTGGGCATGCCCAACGCGCCAGCCGGGTGGATCGGCCTGGAGCATGGCTTGCTCGGCCCCGGCCTGACCTACTCGACCGCTTGCGCCGCGTCGGCCGTGGCGATCGGCGAGGCCTGGTTGCGCATCGCCAGCGGCAGCCTGGATCTGGCCCTTGCCGGTGGCGCGGAAGCCCCGCTGGCCTTCGGCTCCCTGAAGGCCTGGGAGGCGCTGCGCACACTGGCCACCATCGACGCCGCCGAGCCCTCGGCATCGTGCAAGCCGTTCTCACAAAACCGCAGTGGCATGGTCCTCGGCGAAGGCGCGGCCATGCTGGTGCTGGAGCCCTGGGAGCAGGCCGTCGCCCGGGGGGCTGCGATTCACGGCGAAATTCTGGGCTACGGGCTCAGCACCGATGCCGGCCACCTCACCCGGCCGAGCGTCGCGGGCCAGGCTGCGGCGATGCGCGCCGCGCTGCAATCTGCCGCGCTCGACCCGCAGGACATCGACATGATCAACGCGCACGGCACCGGCACGCTGGCCAACGACGCCGTGGAGACGGCTGCGATCAAGGCCGTGTTCGGCGCCCGCGCCCTGCACATCCCCATCAGCGCGACCAAGGCCATGCACGGCCACCTGCTCGGTGCCGCGGGCGCACTGGAATGCGCCTTGTCGCTGCTGGCCCTGCAGCACGGCACCGCCTTGCCGACCATGCACCTGCAGTGCCCGGACCCGGCATGCGATCTGGACTATGTGCCCAACGTCGCGCGCGACGGCGTTGCGGCGCGCACCCTGCTGTCGAACTCGTTCGCCTTCGGCGGCACCAACGCCGTGCTCGTGCTGCGCGCGGCATCGCCCGCTGCCAGCGGCTGACCGCGCGATCAAGCCTTCAGCCCCAAGGCCCACCAGGGCCGGCCATGTGCGCTAACGCACAGACACCCAACTTGCAACGCGATACGTTTGGTTCCTGCCCAGACCCGGCGCTGACATGCACAACGGCGGCCGGACTGGGTTCACGCGGAGCGTCACGCTCTGCCACGACAAGGAGCGATCATGAACTGGGCACGTATCGAAGGAAACTGGAAACAGCTCAAGGGCCAGGCCAAGGAGCAGTGGGGAAAACTCACGGATGACCAGTTGGATGTGATTGCCGGCAAACGCGACCAGCTCGCCGGCAAGATTCAGGAATCGTATGGAATCACCAAGGACGAGGCCGAAAAGCAGCTCGACGCCTGGCAGAAAAGCCGCAAATTCGATTGATCAATCGCTGAACACCGACCCGAGTCCATGATGCGCAAGGTCAGCCGACTGACCTGCAATGTATTGATGCGACCAGATCCCGATGGATCTCGGTCTTAACCAGGAGCTCCACCATGTCATTAGGCACGATACTGCTGATCATCCTCGTTCTCATGTTGATCGGCGTTCTTCCAAGTTGGCCCCATAGCCGCAGCTGGGGTTATTTCCCAAGCGGTATTCTCGGATTTATTTTGATTATCGTTCTTATTCTTTTTCTGACGGGCCGGATGTAAATATCAATTCGCACCCATGTCATGATTATTAAATCATGGAACCGGCAGAACCGAATCATCAGCGGGCCGCGTCAATGCGTTCACCAGGAGTTCATCATGCGATTCAACAAGGTTCTTTATGCATTCATGCTTGCGGCGTCGGTCGCAAGCTTCACGGGTTGCGCGGCGACACCGACACAGGACAGCACCGGCCAGTATCTCGATGACACCGCGATCACCGCCAAGGTGAAAGCCGCCATCTTCGCCGACCCCAACCTCAAGCTTTTCGAGATCAAGGTCGTGACGTTCAAGGGCGTGGTGCAGCTCAGCGGCTTCGTCGGCTCGCGCGAGGAGGAACTCAAGGCGGTGGACTTGGCTCGGCATGTGAGCGGCGTGAAGGCGGTGCAAAACAACATGAGCGTGAAGTAGAGCATCGGCATCGAGACCCCGGACCTTGCCGTGCGACGCGCCTGGCCCATCGCGATGCCGGGAAAAAACGAGCGAGCCGCACCCCGCCACCGTTGACGAGACGGACGCCCCAGGCGGTATCGAAGGTGCCACGCGAGACGTTCGCAGGAAATGCCATGGATCGATGCCTGCATCGGGCAAAGACCCGCATTGGCAAGTCGGCCGGTTGCGCCTCACCGCCAGCCGTGCCTTTTCAAATCAACCTGATTCGAGAGGTCACACCATGAGAACCAAGCAGAGATTCCTACCCTCCATCGCCGCCGCAGCCATGCTGCTCGCCCTGGGGGGCTGCGCCGGCATGTCGAGGCAGAATAAAGACACGGCCATCGGCGCCGGTGTCGGCGCCGTGGGTGGCGCCGTGTTGTCGGGCGGCAGTGGCATTGGCACGGTGGGTGGCGCGGCCGTCGGCGGCGTCATCGGCAACCAAGTCGGCAAGTAAGTAAGCCCCCCTTGCGCGAGGCGTCAGTCCAAACGCTGCGGTGTTGGCCTGATGCGGCGCACAACCCAGGTACCCCCATGACTCCACACATCAAACGTCTTGCCACCGCGTTCGCCATCAGCGCCGTGATGGTCGCGCTTGCCGGCTGTCAGAAGCCCGAGGGCCCGGCGCAGAAGGCGGGCAAGGCCATCGACCAGGGCGCGGCGAAGGCTGGGCAGGCGATTCAAAACGCCGGCAACAGCATTCAAAAAACGGCCAAGGGCAACCCGTAGCAAACGCCGCTCTGACAACGGCGGACCGACCGCAGGAGCCTGACCGCCTTGCCGCAGGCGCGGGCCGATCAGCGCTCGGCGGCATTGGCTGGCGCGGTGAGCGTGAGCAGGATGTCGGCATACCAGGCGCAGTTCAGCCCGAGCGACTCGTCCTGTCGCAGGTCGCGGCTGCCGATGTCGATGCGCGTGGTGTGCACGCCCAGCAGCTTCCAGGGCAGTTCCGGGTCGCCGTCGGGATGGCGCAGCACGACGGGCGCGCCACTGGTGCCGCGATGGGTGCGCGCGTCGGTGAGAAAGTAGCCCTGGCCCTGAAAGCACAGGCCGAAGGATGAGGCGATGGTCGCCTGGCGCACCACGGGCAGATGATGCAAGGTGTCGTGGAAGCCGAGCGGAAAACCGACCACGAGCAGGGGGCTGCCCACCTCCACCTCCCGCAGGCAACGCTGCAGGTGCGCGGGCGTGAAACTGCACAGCAGGACACCGGCCGGAAGCATGGCGCGATCGATCTCGATCACCGCCACGTCGATTTCGCCACCGTCATCGCTGCCTTGGCGCCAGAGCCGCTCGCCATGGTCGTAGAGCAGGACCGAGAGCGCGGTGGAGCGGGCGAGGTTGTCGGCCTCGGTGTGCAACTCGATTTCGATGCGGCTCGGGGCATGCCCGCTCGGCGCGTCGATCAGCACATGCCGGCTGGTGACCAGATACAGATGCTGGTCGCGCTCGAAGTAAAACCCGCTGGCCCCGGTCAACGGCCGGCCGTGATCGAAGGTCGAAATACGGGCGGTGGTCAGCAGCAGGGGTTCGATCATGAGCAGCCTCGCTTCAAGCCGCGGCGCGCTCGCCTCTTGCCGCGCCGGTCGAGGTCGCGCAGCACTGGCGCCCGGGTCGCCGACCCAGGCGCCAAGCCGGCGCGTTGCGGGTCAATCATCCGTTGAAAGCGCCTCGGTCCTGTGGTGCGGGAGGATCAGCTGGCCGTCGGCGCCGGCAATGGCTTCGATGGTGATGATGGGCGCGGACGAGCGGACCGGACCGAAGATGGTGGCGAACGCCACGTCGGCCGCGTCGCGCCCGGAGCCGAAGCGCACGAAGCCCATGGGGATGGCCGTGCCCGAGGGGTCGAAGATGTACCAGCGCCCGCCCAGATAGACCTCGACATAGGCGTGGAAGTCGGTGGGGCCGAGGCCGGGGTCGGCGCCGTAGTCGATGCCGGTGGTGAAGCGCGCCGGGATGTTGCTGGCCCGGCACAGCGCAATCATCAGGTGAGCGAAGTCGCGGCACACCCCTTCGGTCGCGACCAGCGTGTCGATCGCCGAGGTGTTGGAGTTCGAGGTGTTCATCACGAAGGTCGTGTGCTGCTCCACCCAGTCGCGTATCGCCATGGCGCGGCCGTAGCCAGGCTTGATCTGGCCGAATTCGCGCAGCGCCAGCTTGTACAGCCGGTCCGACTGGCAGTAGCGGCTGGGGTAGATGTAGCCCAGCACGCGCGCCGGCAACTGCGCCACCGCGACTTCCGCGATCTGCCCGGGTTCGGCGACATGGTGCTGCAGGTCGACCGTGGCGCCGTAGCGCACTTGCAAAGGGCCCGCAGCCGCGCGCAGGCGCATGGCGCGATTGCCGGAGGCGGGGCTGGTCTCGACCTTGAACTGGATGTTCTGGCTCAGCGTCAGGGTCTCCTCCAGCACATGCTGCTGCTCGGTGTGGGCGGCGTGGATATTGAAGACGAAGTCGCAACCGGGCTCGAAGACCTCGTAGTTCAACTCCAGTGTCAGACGCATGCGGATCATGGGGGAGTCACGCTCGGCGCGCGGGTGGTGTTTGGGTTGGTGGATGAGGAATTGGCGGCTTGGCCGCGACGCACGGGTGTGCATCGCCCCTGCCACCAGGCGCGGCCATGACCGCCGGCTTCAGGCCGCCGGCACGTCGCCCAGCTGCACGTTGAGCACGGGAATGGCGCACAGGCGCTCCACGCCAGCCGCCACGCTGGGCTGCAGCAGGTGGTAAAGGCCGCCGTGCCCATGGCTGCCGAACACGATCAGGTCGGCGCCCCAGGCCTGCGCGTCGGCCGTGATGACGGCGGCAATGTCGGTGGCCTCGGGGCTGGTCTCGGCGATGGCGGTGCTGGCTTGCAGGCCGGCATCCGTGGCGCTTTGCATCCAGCCATCGAGCATCAGCCGGGCATCGTTGCTCATCACTTCGATCATGTTGGGGACGGAACCCATGAAACTGTTGAAGTCGATGACGACCAGAAAACGCACGGCGGCCGCGTGCTCGCGCGCCAGGCCGATGGCATGTGCCGCCGCAGCCTGCGCCGTGTCGCTTGCGTCGAGGGGAATGAGTATTTTGGTGGTCATGGTTGGTGTGCGCTGGGCGCCGGTGTCGAGTCTGTGTGCATCGTAGGAGTCTTCTGAGCCTGGGGCGTGCCTGTTTCCGAATCGGCCCGCGCCATCGGCGGACCCCGACCAGCGCGAGGCCTACCAGCGCAAAGACTGGTTCATGCTGCCGGCATGCACCTGAATGCTCCGCGTCTGCCCATGGTGGGTGCCCATCACGGTGTACGTGCCCGCTGGCAACTTGACGTAGCACAGCGGCCCGCTGGCCGTGAAGCTGGCCACGGTCTTGCCGTGGGACTGGATCTGGATCGGCACATCGGCCAGATAGGCCCCACCCGGCCCGCCCACCATCCAGAAACCAAGGTTGAAGTCCTTCGCCCGGGCTTTCAACTGCTGCAGGCTTGCATCGCCCACGCCGCCGCAAAGGTGGACGATGGCCGCATGCGGCTCAGCCGGGTTCTGCTGCGGCTCCTGGGCTCGGGCCTGGGCCACACCCATGAGCCATGACGCACAGGCGCCGATGAAAGCCAGCGTCAGAAGGGCTTTGCGCGCCGTGACGGCATGCGGCTTGACCATGATGGAAGGCTCCAGGCCGGAACTCGCCTGCGGGGCGGCGTGCACGGGCCTTGCACGCTCATGCATGGCCGCGCACGGGCCGGCGGTTGCGGGTCGATTCGCGCAAGGCCTGCTCGTCCAGGGAAAGCGTCGCGGTGGGGCGCGCCATCAGGCGGGCCAAGCCGATGGGTTCGCCGGACTCCTCGCACAGGCCATAGCTGCCATCGTGAATCCGCACCAGCGCCTGGTCGATGGCGTGCAGATGCCTGCGCTCGCGGTCACGCACCCGCAGTTCGAGCGCATGGTCCTCTTCCAGCGAGGCGCGGTCAGACGGGTCGGGAGTCGGCTCGAACTCCTGCAGATGGCTGGTGGTCTCGTGCGCCGACTGCAACAAGGCCTCGCGCTCACGCAGCAGCAAGGCCTCGAAAAACGCCAATTGCTCGGCCGTGAGGGGTTGATCAACCGTCGGCGGCAGCGGCTTGATGCGCCGGATGGAAGCCGTGACTGAAACTTGTCGATGCATCAGTAGTGTCCGGTTGATTGGATGTCAGCGAGCCGCCGAGCCAATGTTGACGCGGGTTTTGAGCGATTCATGGGTGTCCACGATTTGAATTTCGGTTTGCCGATTTGCGATGCTGACGGGTTTGCACGACCCGAGGTGATGCATGAACATCGGCAAGACGCTGTTTGCGCAGGTGATGGAGTTTGTGCCATGGAAGACGTTTGGTCGCATCATCGAGCGGCACCAGGGCGATGCCGGTGTGCGTACGCTGGGGTGCGCCGATGTGTTTCGCGTCCTGGCGTTCGCGCAACTCACCTGGCGCGAATCGCTGCGCGACATCGAGGCGTGTCTGGCGGCCAACCAGACCAAGCTGTTCCACATGGGGATCAAAGCTGTGCCTGCGCGCTCCACGCTGTCCGATGCGTTGACTCAGCGCGATTGGCGCATCTATCACGCGCTGGCGCAGCGGTTGATCGCCCGGGCACGGGCGCTGTATGCGCAGGAGCCTTCGGACCTGGGGCTCGACGCCACGGTCTACGCGCTGGACTCCACCACCATCGATCTGTGCCTGAGCTTGTTCGACTGGGCACCATTTCGCTCCACCAAGGCCGCCATCAAGCTGCACACGCTCTTGGACTTGCGTGGGGCGATTCCCGCCTTCATTCACATCAGCGACGGCAAACTGCACGATGTCAACGTGCTCGACGTCCTGCCCGTGGAGGCTGGAGCGTTCTACGTGATGGACCGGGGCTACGTGGATTTCGCGCGGCTGTATGCACTGCATCAGGCCGGCGCCTTCTTCATCACGCGAGCCAAGAAGGGCATGGACGCGCGGCGGGTGTACTCGGCTGCCACCGACCGCAGCACGGGGGTGATCTGCGATCAGAGCATCCGCTTCAACGGCTTTTACGCCAGCCGGGACTATCCCGAGCATCTGCGCCGCATTCGTTTCAAAGACCCCGAATCGGGCAGGACGCTGATCTTCCTGACGAACAACACGAGCCTGCCAGCCTTGACGATCGCCGCACTCTACAAGAGCCGCTGGCAGGTCGAACTCTTCTTCAAATGGATCAAGCAGCATCTGCGGATCAAGCGTTTTCTGGGCACCAGCGAGAACGCGGTGAAAACGCAAATCTGGTGTGCCATCGCCACCTACGTGCTGATTGCCATCATCAAACAGGAGCTTCACCTCGATGCCTCGCTCTACACATGTCTACAGATTCTGTCGGTCTCGGTTTTCGAGAAAACCCAGCTTTCATGCGCCTTGCAGCCCGATCGCACCCAACCCGAACTGGTCTCGATCGCTAACCAATTGAATCTGTTCGAGATTTAACCGGACACTACTATCGATGCATCATGATGGACCTCGGTCTTGTCGAAATGCGGGCGTGAAAAACGAGATGGACTGGGCACGCGTCGCGCAGCTTTCTGGTCGGACGCTTCAGTCTGCCAGCCAGTCCTTGAGTTCCTCGGCGTGCTCTTGCTCGTTGCTCAGGATGTCTTCCACCAGGCGCCTGGTGGTCGAGTCCTTGTCGCCGATGAGCGTGATGATCTGGCTGTAGGTTTCGATGGCCACGCGTTCGGCCACGAGGTTCGCGCGGATCATGGCCTTCAGGTCGAGCGCGTCGTTGTAGGCCGCATGGCTGCGCGCGGCGAGCGAATCCGGCGAGAAGTCGGGCTGGCCTCCCAGTTGCACGATGCGCTCGGCCAGGCGGTCGGCATGGCCCTGTTCTTCCTGGGCATGGACCAGGAACTCTTCGGCAATCTTGGGCGAAGCCAGCCCCTGCGCGGTGAAGTGGTGGCGCTTGTAGCGCAGCACGCAAACCAGCTCGGTGGCGAGCGAGTCGTTGAGCAACTGGATGATGTCTTGGCTCCACGGGCCGTAGTGCGGCGTCATGGCGCCCCGGCTCAGGCTGTTCCTCGCGGCATCGATGGCCGCGGTGTTCAGCTTCAGGCGGGTGTTGCTGGCCGCGGTTTCGGGCTTGGCTTTGACTTTGAGCTTCGGCTTGGTGCTTTTGGTCTTGGTACTCATCGGGACGTTCCTTTCGAAGGCATGGAAGGCGGACGACGCCACACGGCGCGTACGCGCCGTGGCGGCGCGCGATGCGAGCGCCCGGCCGGCAGGCTCCGACCGAAGCCTGTGTCTGGTGTCGGCCCGGCGAAGCGGTCACCGCAGTCGCCTCAACCCTTGCAGGCTAGGCCTCCAGGGTGCTCACGTCTGTGCGCCAGCGCACAGTGTCTGGGCATGCGCTGGCGTGGCGTGATCGACGGCCCGGGTCGCGCCGGCCAATGTTCGCTAACGCACGGACACATCGCCCCCCGAATGACTAGGCTGAAATCCGTCGATGTTCAAACTTGCGGCGCCGCCTGGCCTCGTGGCCGTGAGCCAAGCTCAAGCCAGATCGCATGACGAGCCACCTCATGCAGGCCCCAAGGCCTGTGCGAAGTGCTCAAGCCTGGGATGTCACGACAACGCCCAGTTCCACCATCGCCCAGCACCTATCAGCCCGACATCCCATGGACAACTTCGCGCAATGCCAGCCTGCAGTGGCGCACTCCCCCAGTGCGATGCGCGATGGCGCCGATGCCGCATCGGCCGCGCAGTCCGTCATTTCGACCTGGGAAGACATCAACGCCGCGCTGCGCCCCATCCTGGGTCAACAGGGCGTCGCCGCCCTGTTCTCACGCAGCTTGCTGCTCACCAGCGCTGAATACCCCTGGTTGATGCGTGTGCAGGCCGACACGTTGACGCACCCGGACCTGGCCTTGCTGCAAACCGTGCTCCAGCAGCAAAACCGCGACAGTGCGGTCGCCGGAGGAGGGGCGCTGCTGCATACGTATTACGAGTTGCTGGACAGCCTGCTCGGGCCAGCGCTCACCGAGCGCCTGCTGGGCGCCGTGGTCGCCCACTGATGGCCGCCGTGCTGCGCCAAACCGCGCGTCGAGGCGAACACACCATGATGAATGCTCACGAAGACAGGTTCAACGACGGGCATGCCAACCCACTGATCGAGGCCAACCAGCAATTGGTCCTGGCGATGCTGCGCGCCCAGGGCGACCTGACGCTGGCCGTCAAGGCGCTGGACCTGGTGTCGCGCACCGCTGAGCGCGACACCCTCACCGAACTGCCCAACCGCACGCTGTTTCTCGGCCGGTTCATGCAGGCCATCACCCACGCCCATCGGAACGGCGGCCATATCGCGCTGTTGTTCCTGGATCTGGACCATTTCAAAATGATCAATGACACCCATGGCCATCTCGTGGGTGACAGGGTGCTGAAGCGAACCGCGAACTGCCTGGTCTCGGCGGTTCGCGAGGCCGACACGGTGAGTCGTCACGGTGGCGATGAATTCCTCATCCTGCTGACCGACATCACCCATGCGTCCGACGCTGCCGCGGCGGCCAGAAAAATCATTGCCGCACTGGCCCAGGCGGCCTTTCTCGGCGATGGCCTGCCGAATCTGACCGCCAGCATCGGCATCAGCGTCTATCCCGAAGACGGTGAAGACGCCGACACGCTCATCCACCGTGCCGACATGGCGATGTATCGCATCAAAAAGCAGATGCGAGGACATTTCGTCTTTCATGCCGACCCGGTTCTTGGAGTCACCAAGATGGATGCGCCAATGCCGCCCCCACCGCAGGTGCATCACAGCCACGCGCCTTGGGAGGACGCGGATCACGGCTTGCGCCACGAGCAGTTGCGCCTGGCCAACCAGCAGCTCGTGTCCGCCGCGTCCAGCGCCGAGCAGTTGCGCATCGCCACGGATCGGGCGCAGCGGCGCCAAACGGAATTCCTCACCACCCTGACGCAACGGCTTGGCGAGTCGCTGGCGCTCATCCGGGAGGCGGCCGCGATGTTGCATCCGTCCCAGCCCGAGCCCGAGCTGCCGGATCTCGCGCAGGTTCGCGCCATGCTCGAGCGGCGCCTTGACCATGCCAGCCAGTTGCTCGAGAATTTTCAGGATATGCAACGGCTCTATCCGAGAAAGCCCTGAATCCAACCCTGGCGTTTGCTTGGCTCGCCCTGCGCAAGCGCACGCCAAACCGGCGACGGCTCCACCGAACGACGTTCGCCAGCGCACAGACCGCAGCCGGACAGCGAGCTAACGTGCTGCGGACGCAAGTGCATTCCGCCACAGCGGCAAGGACTCACCATGAACCTTCACCTCAGCATTGGCCCGGTCGTCTCCCTGATTGCCGGTATCCTGATTCTCGCCATCCCACGGTTGTTGAACTACATCGTGGCCATCTACCTGATCGTCATCGGGCTCATCGGCATCTTCGGCGCCAGCGGCTTGTCGCTGCATTGAGCAGCCAGGCAGCAGGCCTGCTGCCTCGACGGCCCCTGTCTCGGCGGCCACTGCCTCTCGCAGCTTCAGTGCGCTTGACCGATGCCGGGCCGCAGACGAATCTCGACCCGGTGTTCCCGGCCATCTTCGAGCAGGGCGATGCCGGGCTCGGCTTGCACCTCGCCGTCGAGGACGATCCGTGCAGCAACTTCCGGCGTTCCCATCGTGGCTTCGGCCTGTGTGGCGCGGATGCGATAGAGCGCGTTGCCGTGACGGTAATCCAGCTCGAAGGAACGCCAGCCAGCGGGCATGACCGGGGCGATGCGCAGACGCTCGCCCTCGCGGCGCAGGCCGAGCAGCGACTCCACGATCAGCCGGTACATCCAGCCCGCCGAGCCGGTGTACCAGCTCCAGCCGCCACGGCCCACATGCGGCGGGGCGGCGTACACGTCGGCCGCCATCACATAGGGCTCGACCTTGTAGATGCCGATGTCGGCGGCGCTGCGGGCGTGGTTCACCGGGTTGATCATGCCGAGCAGTTCCCAGGCGCGGGCGCTGTCGCCCAGTTCGGCAAAGGCCATCGCCGCCCACACCGCGGCGTGCGTGTACTGGCCGCCGTTTTCGCGCACGCCGGGCACGTAGCCCTTGATGTAGCCGGGGTCGAGCGCGGAGACGTCGAACGGCGGGTCCAGCAATTGCACCAGCCCGGCGTCGCGCCGCACCAGGCGCTGGTCGAGCGCATCCATGGCCTGGCGCTGGCGGTCCGCGCCGGCGGCGCCGGACAGCACCGACCAGCTCTGCGCGATCGAGTCGATCTGGCATTCCGCGCCGCCGGCCGAACCCAGCGGCGTGCCGTCGTCGAAGTAGGCGCGCCGGTACCAGGCGCCGTCCCAGCCGTGCTGCTCGAGGCTGGCGCGCAGCGCGGCCGCCGCGGCCTCGCAGCGCGCGGCGAATGCGGGGTCGTCGCGCCCATGCGCCAGCGGGACGAAGCGCAGCAGCACCTCGTGCAGAAAGAAACCGAGCCAGACGCTTTCCCCACGGCCCTGGTCGCCGACCCGGTTCATGCCGTCGTTCCAGTCGCCCGTGCCCATCAGCGGCAAGCCGTGCGCGCCGCGCGGCATGCTGTGCTCGATGGCGCGCACGCAATGCTGGTAGAGGGTCTCGCGCCGTTCCGAGCGCGTCGGCCGGTCGTAATAGGCCTCTTCATCGGGGCCGACGCCGCGGCCTTCCAGGTAGTGTGCGGACTCGCCGAGCACGCTGTGGTCGCCGGTGATCTGCACGTAGCGGCTGGCGGCCAGCGGCAGCCACAGGTAATCGTCGGAGCAGCGCGTGCGCACGCCGCGGTCCAGCGGCGGATGCCACCAGTGCTGCACGTCGCCCTCGCTGAACTGGTGCGCCGCGCACAGCAGCAGGTGCTGGCGCACGACGTCGGGCTGGGCGTGGATCATGGCCATGGCGTCCTGCAGCTGGTCACGAAAACCGATGGCGCCGCCCGACTGGTAGTAGCCGCTGCGCGCCAGATAGCGGCAGGCGATCACCTGGTACATCAGCCAGCCGTTGACCAGGACGTCGACGGCCGGGTCGGGGGTGCGCACCTGCACCGCGCCCAGCGTGGTGCGCCAGTGTTTGCGCACGGCATCGAGCGTGACCGCCGCGGTGCCGAGGCCACGGCAGCGCTGCACCAGCTCGCTGGCCGCCTTGGCGTCGCCGGCCACGCCCAGGCGGAAGATGATTTCGCGCGCGTCGCCAGCGCCCAGATCGAAGGGGATTTGCATCGCCGCGCAAGGGTCCAGCCCGGCGCCGACCTGGCCCGACAGGCGCGCGTTCGCCATCGCTGCCGGGGCGCGCAGGCTGCCGTTGCGGCCAAGAAATTCGCTGCGGTCGCCGCTGACGCTGCGCGCCGGATTGTCGACATCGAAGAACGCCACGCGACCGGCGAATTCCGTGTTGTAGGCATTGCGCGCGAACAGCGCGCCGGTGACCGGATCGGACTCGGACACCACGTGCATGGCGGTCTTGTCGCGCAGGTCGCCGAGCACCCATTCGACATAGCCGGTGGCCGACAGTCGGCGCGCCCGCCCGGAGGCGTTGCGCACCTTCAGCACCGAGAACTTGACCGCCGCGTCCAGCGCCACGTAGACCCACAGCTCGGTGCCGATGCCGTCTTCGCTGTGCTCGAACACGCTGTAGCCGAAGCCGTGGCGGGTGCGGTAGGCGCCTTCGCCGCGACACGGCCAGGGCGTGGGCGACCAGCAGTGGCCGGTTTCCTCGTCGCGCAGGTACAGGGCTTCGCCGCTGGCGTCGGTGACCGGGTCGTTGTGCCAGGGCGTGAGGCGGAACTCGTGCGCGTTCTCGCCCCAGGTGTAGGCGCTGCCGCTCTCGGACACCACCGTGCCGAACTGGGCATTGGCCAGCACGTTCGCCCACGGCGCCGGCGTGGTCTGCCCGGCGGCCAGGGTGATCACATACTCGCGGCCATCGGCGCTGAAACCGCCGTAGGGATTGCCCAGCAGCAGGGTTTCGGCGGGTGCGTCCACGGGCGCGTCGCCCGGGCGCTTCGGCTCCGCCGGCCGCATGCGGGTCGCAACGAAAGCTTCGGGCTGCTTCTGCAGCCGCCGGCGCCCGACCTGCTCGGCCAGCGTGCCGCGAGCGTCGGTCAGCACCACGCGCGCGGCGGACTGCACCAGGATGCGGTCTTCGCCGGAGATCTGCTGCGCAGGTCGCACGAAGATGCCGCCGGGACGGTCGATCAGGCTGGCTTCGATACCGGACGCGATCAGCCCCATGATCAGATCCTGCAGCTGCTGGCGGTAGCCGGCGCGGTCCTCGTTCCAGATCACCAGATCCACCGCCAATCCCTTCAGGCGCCAGTAGGCATGCGCCTGCACCAGTTGCCGCACCAGCTCGATATTGGCCGGGTCGGCGATGTGCAGCAGCACGATCGGCAGGTCGCCGGAGATGGCCTGCCCCCACAGCCCGGACTGCCCGCGCCGGTTGGCGCGCAGGATGCCGGCCTCGGCGCGCAGCGAGGCGTGGGCGTAGAGCAGGCCCGCGGCCAGTTCCTCGTAGAGCTGCGCGTCCGCCTGGCTGGCGTTGAGCTGACGCAGCATCACCTGGCTGTGGGTCCAGGCCAGGTCGAACACGCGGTCGGCCAGGTGCCGGTCGCGGTATTTCTCGATCAGGTGCATGCAGGCCTCGCGGCTGTCGCCAACACCGGTGACCAGATCCACCAGCGCCGACTGCTCCGGATCGAGCGTGATGCGGCAGCGGATGGCGACGATCGGATCGAGCACCGAGCCTTCGCTGTTCGAGAGACTGCGGTGGCGTTGGCTGAAGCTCCCCATGGCCAGGGGGTCGGCCACGCTGCGACCGCGGCCGATGAAGCGGGCGCGATCGGTCTCGTACGAGATTTCGTCGATGTGGGCATCGTGCACCGCCAGCAGATGGCACATCCACGGCACCGGCTCGGTGCTGGAGCGCGGGCGCCGCGAGCAGACGATGGCCTGCAGCGGCCGCACCAGCTCGGCCTGCACGAACAGTTTGCTGAACGCCGGATGCAGCGCATCGGCCAGCGCCGGGGCCAGCACCACCTCGGCATAGCTGGTGATCTCGATGGTGCGCCGGGCGCGGCTGCGGTTGGTCACGCGCATGCGCCGCAGCTCGATGTCGTCTTCCGGCGACACCACGATTTCGGTGTGCGTGTCGAAGTCGTTCGCGCGCACGCGGAACTCGGCGCGGGCGTCGGAAAAAATCGCCTCGTAGGCCATGGGTTTCGCCGGCGCGGCTTGCGGCGTGGGCTGATGCGCGCCGGACCAGAACTCGCCACTGTCGGCATCGCGCAAATAACAGAACGTGCCCCAGTTGTCGCTGCTGATGTCTTCGCGCCAGCGCGTCACCGCCATGCCGCGGTAGCGGCTGTAGCCACCGCCCGCGCTGCTCACCATGACGTGGTAGCGGCCGTTCGACAGCAGTTGCACGGCGGGCCGCGCGCGGTCGGGGTCGGTGAGGATGCGCAGGCTGGTTTCGGCCGCGCGGGCCAGCGCCTGCGGCGCCAGCGCGGCGGAGGCATGGCGGTACTCGGCAGCGGTTTTGGGAACCCGCTCCTGCAGCAGCAGCAGGGTGGCGCGCAGGCTGGGGTCGGACTCGAAACGCCGCTGCATCGGCCGCTGCTGCAACAGATGGTCGAGCGCCAGCAGACTCATGCCCTGGTGATGCGCCATGAACGAACGCACCACCGCCGCGCTCTGCCCGCGCGGCAGGCGCGCCGGTGTGTAGTCCACCGCCTCGTAAAGCCCATAACGCCCTTCCACGCCGGCCGCGGCCAGCCGCTGCAGGTTGGCGCAGGCGGCGGCGGGCGCCACCATCAACGCCAGCGCGCAGGCATAGGGTGCCACCACCCGTTCTTCGTTCAGCCCGCGCTTGAGCCCCAGACCGGGCACGCCAAAGGCGCGGTACTGGTAATTGAAGTGCGTGTCCTGGGTGTTGTAGCCTGACTCGGAAACACCCCAGGGCAGGCCCAGTTGTTCGCCGTATTCGATTTGACGCGCCACCGCCGCGCGGCAGGTCTGGTCGAGCAGCGTGCCGGCGTAATTCGGCATCACCAGCATGGGCATGAGGTACTCGAACATCGAGCCGGACCACGACAGCAGCACCGGCTCGCCGCCGCTGGTGGTGAGCAGGCGGCCGAGCGCGAACCAGCTGTCCTGCGGCAATTGCTCCTGCGCGATGGCGACGAAATTGGTGAGCCGCGCTTCCGAGGCCAGCAGGTCGTAGAAGCCGGCGTCGAGCCGGCGCTCGTCGGCGTTGTAGCCAATGCACAGCAGGTCGCGCTCGGTGTCGTAGAGAAAGCCGTAGTCCATCTGCGCCAGCGCCCCGGCCTGCTGCGCCAGCTGCTCGATGGTCTGGATCAGCGCGGCGGCATGCCGCCGCGCGGCGTGGGCTGCGCCCGACGCATCGCCTCCGGCATCGCTGGCCTTGCCCGCCGGCGCGGACTGCACGCCGGCGCCCGCCAACTGGCGCAGCGTGGGAAATGCGTGCTGCCCGGTGTGTTCCGCCGGGGATGTCCACGCTGCGAACGGCTGCAGCGTGGCGCTGACATCGCGGCATTGCTCGCGCAGCGCCTGCAGCCAGAAGGCGGTATCGCTGGCTTGCTGGGCATCGGGCGATGCGGCGTCGAGCACGACGGCCTCGATGTCATCCAGCAGGCGCTGCAGGCAGGCGGCGGCGGCGGCCAGGGTCTGCGGCGGCTGGGCGCGCGCGCTGTCCAGTGCGCTGCGAAACGCATCCAGCGCGGCGGCATCGCCATGGCTGGCGCGCGTGGCCTCGCGCAGCAAGGCCAGGGTATCGTCCAGGCCGTGCAGCAGGCCTGCGTCGAACAGCGGCGCGTCGATCAGCGCCAGCAGCCCCGGGCGCAGGGTCAGCAAGTGGCCGGCCAGATTGCCGCTGTCCACGGTGGAGATGTAGCGCGGCGCCAATGGCTGCAGGTCGAGCGTGTCGTACCAGTTGTAGAAATGCCCGCGGTAGCGCGGCAGGCCCTGCATGGTTTGCAAGGCCTGGCCGGTGCGCTGCAGCAGCCGCCCGATGCCGAGGTAGCCGAAGTCATGGGCCGCCAGATTCGCCAGCAGCGCCAGCCCCATATTGGTGGGCGAGGTGCGGTGCGCGATGACCGGCGCGGGCTGCTCCTGGAAATTGTCGGGCGGCAGCCAGTGATCCTGCGCGCCGACATGGGCCTCGAAAAATGCCCAGGTCTTGCGCGCCAGCCGGCGCAGAAAGCGCCGCGCCTGCGGTGTCGGCGCGAACGCCACCGTGGTCAAGGGCTGGCTGATGCGCCAGGCGATGGCCGGCGACGCCAGCCACAGCAGTAGCAAGGGCGCGGCGACGAGCAGCGCGCCCGGCCGCTGCAACGCCAGCGCCAGTGCCGTCAGCAACGCCAGCGCCGGCCCCACCGCCATCGACTTGAACAGTCCGGCCAATGTGTCGCCGTTGCCGCGCTCGACCTCCTGGGACGGGTTCCATTGCAGCAGCCTGCGCCGCGTCACCGCCATGCGCCCCAGTGTGCGCAACACCGCGTCCACGCTGTACAGCGCCTCGTGCGGCAGCCACGCCAGCTTCAACAGCACTTGCGCAGCCTGCGCGCCGCCGCTGCGCAGCGCGGCGCGCAGATGCTGGCCAAGCAGCACGTCGCTCGGCTTCTGGAACAGGTCAAGCTGTACGGCCAGCAGCGGCGGCACGAACACCACGGCCAGCACCGCCACGGTCCATGCCGCCGCTTGCGCCATGGCGAACCAGCCGAGCAGCAGCAAGGCCAGCAGCGCGGCGGGCACCAGGCTGCGGCGCAGGTTGTCCAGGATTTTCCAGCGCGACAGCGCGGACAGCGGATTGCGCGCGCGCCTGCGTCCCGGCGTGCGCACCCACGGCAGCAGCCACGGCAGCAGCTGCCAGTCGCCGCGAATCCAGCGGTGGCGGCGGCTGACATCGGCGCTGTAGCGTGACGGATAGTCCTCGTACAACTGCACGTCGCTGATCAGGCCCGAGCGCGCGAAGCAGCCCTCCACCAGATCGTGGCTGAGGATGCTGTTCTCGGCGAAGCGGCCGCCGGTGGCCTGCTCGAAGGCATCGACGTCGTAAATGCCCTTGCCGATGAACGAGCCTTCGCCGAACAGATCCTGGTAGAGATCCGACACGGCGCGCGTGTAGGGGTCGATGCCGGCGTCGCTGCCGAACAGTTGCGCATAGACCGAGCGCGCCGCGCTGGGCAGGCTGATGCCGACGCGCGGCTGGAGAATGGCGTGGCCCGCGATGACACACTGCGTGACGGCGTCAACCACCGGGCGATTGAGCGGATGCGCCATGGCGCCGATGAACTGGCGCGCGGCATCGCGCGGCAACTGCGTGTCGGTATCCAGGGTGATGACGTACTTGACCTCGGACAACACCTCGGTGCGGCCGACGATCAGCAAAAAACGCGCAGGCCCGGCGCCGCGCAGCAAACCGTTGAGCTCGGCCAGCTTGCCACGCTTGCGCTCGTAACCCATCCACAACTTGTCGGCCGCGTTCCAGCGGCGTGGCCGGTGCAGCAGAAAAAAGCGGTCGGCCTGGTCATCGGGGTGGCTGGCATTGAGGGCATCGATGCGTTGCCTGGCCTGCAGCAACAGCGCCGCATCCGACTCCAGCACCTCGCTGGGCGCATCGGCGAAATCGGTGAGCAGCGCAAAGTGCAAGTGCGCATCGCGGTTGGCCAGGAATCGCACTTCCAGCGCATCCGCCAATGCGTCCACGTCCTGCGCGCGGGTCAGCATGGCCGGAATCACCACCAGCGTGCGGACCTGCGGCGGCAGGCCCTTGGAAAAATCCAGCCGCGGCAGCATGTGCGGCAGCACCACGATGGACACCAGCCAATTCACCAGACTGATGGCCAGCTGGCTGCTGATCAGGATCACCGGCACGGCAATCAGCGCCCATACCAACCCTTGCCAGCCCTGCCAGCCATGGCGCAGCACGGCCTGCAGCAGCGGCTGCGCCAGCAAGGCCAGCAGCACCACGATCGAACCCAGGTACAGGGTCAGTGGCGCGCGCTGCGCCAGTCGTTTGAGGGCGGTGACAGCCGTGTCGCGCGCGGCGACGCGCTGCTCCAGCGCCGCCAGACCCTGATCGACGAGGTAGTAGCCCACATGGCTTCGCACCGCCCGCTGTGCGGTGTCGTCTGCGGTGTCGTGTGCGAGGTCGCGTGCGGCACTGTGCGCGCTGCCGCCGGCCAAGTCGATGGCTGCGCGCGCCACCTCGCATTCGCTGCGGGTGCTGCGCCGCGCCAGACTTTCCACCACGTGGCGGTAGTGATCGCGCGTGACGAAATCCATCGCCGCATAAACCCCGGGCGGATCCTGCCGCAGCACCTGCTCGACGTGGCTCATGGACTCGACGAACATGCGCCAGTCCATGCTGGCGAGCATGCGCAGACTGCCGATGCTGTTGCCGATCGTCACCTGGTCGGCGGCCTGCTGCTGCGCCTCCAGTTGCACCAGTCGCTCGATGCCGAGGCCGGATTCGGACAGGGTCTGCTCGATCCAGGTCAGCGCCAGCGCCAGCGCCGGGCCTTGTCCTTGCAGCCGCCGCGTCAGTTCGGCAACGAACGAGCTGGTCATCGGCGGATTCGAGCGCGCCATGTCCGCCACCGCGAGCACCACGCTCTTGGGATCGCTCTCGGCAATCATGGTCATGCGGTCGGCCCAAAGCCCCGCGAGGTTGCGATCGTTCCATGCCTCCATGACACGCACGGCGACGCGGCGCAGGTTCTCGATCAGGCCCAGCCGCAGCATGATCGGAATCGCCCACAACTCGCCCAGCTTGAGCGGCGTCACCGTCTGGTACGCCGCCACGAAGCGGCGCAGGCTCTCGCCGTCCACGCGGGCATCGCCGTGGGTGATGGTTTCCAGGGCGATGTCATAGACCCGTGGCAACTTGGCCGACGGGCCGTCGAGCAGTCGCGGCAGCTCGCGGCTGTAGCCCTTGGGCAAGTCGCGCTGCGCCGTGCGAATCTGCTCCTCGATCAGGTAATCGTTGTCGAGCAGCCATTCCGCCGCCGGCGTGATGCGGTGGCCCGCACCGACGGCCTGCGTCAGCCTCTCGCTGGCCTGCGCCAGCATGGCTTCGTTATCGGCCAAGCGCGCCAGCAGGGCATTGGCCAACGTTCGTTCCGACGCGCGGTGCCTGTTGGCCAGCACCACGCCGTAATGCTCCATCTGGTCGGCGCTCAGCAACTCCGAGCGCAGCGCGGGTTCGGCCACCAGGGCGGGGCGCGAAACATCGAGGCGCAACAATTTTTTTCGCACCCCGCCCCAGCTACGACGAGCGGCGCCACCGCGCTTCAAAGCAGGTTCTCCTTCTCGGTCGTGACGGGTGATTCGGCGGGTGGGAACGCCCCAGCGCAACGCACGAACCCGGGCCTGGCGTTGCGGCTCAATGGGTGTCGGCCACTTTTTCGATGATCTGCAAAATCGGTTTGATCAGATCGATGGGCATGGGAAAGATGACGGTGGAATTTTTTTCCGTGCCGATCTCGGAAAGCGTTTGCAGATAGCGCAACTGCATGCCACCAAGCGCGGAGGCCAGGATGGCCGCCGCGTTGACCAGCGTCTGCGCCGCCTGAAATTCGGCGTCGGCATGAATCACCTTGGCGCGGCGGTCGCGCTCGGCCTCGGCCTGCTTGGCAATGGCCCGCACCATGTCTTCCGTGAGTTCGATATTGCGGATTTCGACGACGCTGACCTTGATCCCCCAGGCCTCGGTCTGGGCTTCCAGGATGGCCTGGATGTCGGCATTGATCTTGCTGCGTTCGGACAGCATTTCATCCAGATCGTGCTTGCCCAGAACCGCACGCAAGGTGGTCTGCGCGAGCTTGCTGGTCGCGGAGAAAAAATCCGCCACCTGGATGAAGGCCTTTTCCGGATCGACGATCCGGAAATACAGCACCGCATCGACTTTGACGGAGACGTTGTCATGCGAGATCACGTCCTGCGATGGCACCTCGTGCACCACGGTGCGCAAATCCATGCGGGCCATGCGCTGGAGTATGGGAATCACGATGATGAGCCCAGGCCCCTTGACCTTGAGGAAACGTCCGAGTTGGAAAACGACCGCCCGCTGATACTCGTAGATGATTTTGAG
Organism: Thiomonas sp. X19; assembly: GCF_900089495.1. Taxonomy (NCBI): domain Bacteria; kingdom Pseudomonadati; phylum Pseudomonadota; class Betaproteobacteria; order Burkholderiales; genus Thiomonas; species Thiomonas sp. X19. The sequence continues at coordinate 260,296 of NZ_LT605203.1, forward strand.
GGATGAGGCCAAAAACAGGCCGATCACGACCAGTACGAGAAAAAACGGGGAAAGAATGTGCAGGTTGGGCATGGATTCGATGAGGCTCAGCAAGTCGCGCAACTCGCGGGTGCGACGCACAACGGTCCTGCCCGAACGCTTGCAATGGCGCGGCCTGACGTGCAGCGCACGCACCCGAGTTGTGCCGGGTTTCTAATATAGATCAAACCTCGGCGCAGCTCCGTGCGTTTGCGTACATAAGGACGAATGGCACCGGGATGTGTTGCGCTCTTGGACTTGTCACGCTCCCCCGTTGGCAGTTGCAGGCCGCTGCTGCGCGCAGGCCGGGTCACGCATCGCGTGCTGCGAGCGTCATCGGCCAGTGCAGCAGCTCCGCCAGCCGGGTCAGCACCCACTGCGCTTCCTGCGCACTGACCCCCGAGCCATCCGCCAGCAAGCCGCGGTGGATGCGCACCAGCACATCGCCCTCGGTCACGTGCAGGCTGGCTTTGATGTCGGCGGCGTGCTCGGTCAGCATCGTCGCCAGGTCTTCGCAAAACTCGTAACGCTGGCTGATCTGCTCGCGCGTCGCGTTGGGCTTGCTGCGGTTCGGCGCCAGATAAAGCGCGATGAACGAGGGCGGGATCTGGATTTGGGATGCGTCGGTCATGGTTGCGCAAGCCCCGGCTGTGACGGACGACGTTCCATCAAAACGCCGCAATCCCCGTGATGGCGCGGCCCAGGATGAGCGCATGCACGTCGTGCGTGCCTTCGTAGGTGTTCACCACTTCCAGGTTGACCAGATGGCGGGCGACGCCGAACTCGTCGGAGATGCCGTTGCCGCCCAGCATGTCGCGCGCGGTGCGGGCGATGTCGAGCGCCTTGCCGCAACTGTTGCGCTTCATGATGGAGGTGAGTTCCACGGCGGCGCTGCCGTCCTCTTTCATCCGCCCCAGCCGCAAGCAGCCTTGCAGGCCGAGGCTGATTTCGGTCAGCATGTCGGCCAGCTTTTTCTGGATGAGCTGGTTGGCGGCCAGCGGACGGCCGAACTGCTGGCGGTCGAGCACGTACCGCCGTGCGCGGCGGTAGCAGTCTTCGGCGGCGCCCAGTGCGCCCCAGGCAATGCCGAAACGTGCGCTGTCGAGGCAGGTGAACGGGCCTTTGAGCCCGCGCACATGCGGGAAGGCGTTCTCCTCGGGGCAGAACACCTCGTCCATCACGATCTCGCCGGTGATCGAGGCGCGCAGCCCCACCTTGCCGTGAATGGCGGGAGCCGAAAGGCCCTTGGCGCCCTTGTCGAGGATGAAGCCGCGAATCTCGCCGGCGTCGTCTTTCGCCCAGACCACGAACACGTCGGCGATCGGGCTGTTGCTGATCCACATTTTGCCGCCGTTCAGCGCGTGGCCGCCGGGCACTTGGCGCGCCCGCGTGGTCATGCCGCCGGGGTCGGAGCCGTGGTTGGGTTCGGTCAGGCCGAAGCAGCCGATCCATTCGCCGGTGGCGAGTTTGGGCAGGTACTTCTGTTTCTGCGCTTCGGTGCCGAAGACGTGGATGGGCACCATCACCAGCGAGCTTTGCACGCTCATCATGGAGCGGTAGCCGGAATCCACCCGCTCGACTTCGCGGGCAATCAGACCGTAGGCGACAGCGTTCAGGCCGGCGCCGCCGTACTCCTCGGGAATGGTGGGGCCGAGCAGGCCGAGCGCGCCCATCTCGCGGAAGATGGCCGGGTCGGTGGTCTCGTGGCGGAACGCGTCTTGCACCCGCGGCGCGAGTCGGCCCTGGCAGTAGGCATGGGCCGCGTCGCGCACGGCGCGCTCGTCGGCACTGAGCTGGGCGTCGAGTTGCAGCGGGTCGTCCCAGTGGAAGACGGGTTTGGAAGAAGACATGCGGGAAGCTCCGATGTTGAACTGGCTCGACCGCCATGGCCGCGTTGGCCACATTGGCCGCGATATGCGCATGGGCACTTGGGCACGGTCTTCGCTGGGTCTTGTTCCTGCCAGCAACTGGCTGGCATGGGCGGCGGCAACCTTACGGTGTGAAACGAGTCTACGGGATGAAGACTGGGAGAATGCCTGGCATCCACGCACGCTAACACGGGAAAAACGGTCATGCTTGCGCAATTCCTTGCCGATCTGGTGGTCTTGGTCCACGCGCTGTTCGTGCTCTGGGTCGTGCTGGGGGGGTTGCTGGTGCTGCGCCGGCCGCGACTGGCCTGGCTGCATCTGCCGGCGCTGGCCTGGGGCGTGCTGGTCGAATGGGCCGGGCTGATGTGCCCGCTGACCGTTCTGCAGAATGCCTTGTTGCACCAGGCGCACCAGGCCGGCTACTCGGGCGGATTCATCACACATTACCTGCTGGCCGCGCTCTATCCCGACGGGCTGACGCGCCCGATCCAGTGGGCGCTGGGGGCCGGCCTGTTCGCGCTGAATGGGATCGTCTACGCCATTCTCGCGCGCCGCCTCGGGCGCCTTGCCCCGGTCGGGCCGGACCAGGACTGAGATTTGCGACAATGCGGGCTTGCGCCAAGCCGTGCGCAAGCCATTTCAACGCCTGTTCTTGAACGGATAGCCCCATGAATCTGATTTCCATCGCGCATGCCCAAAGCGCTGCGCCGCAATCTGGTGCCGAATCCACGCTGGTGAGCCTGCTGCCCATCGTGGTGATGTTCGTCATCCTCTACTTCGTCATGATCCGCCCGCAGATGAAGCGCCAGAAAGAAACCCGGGCGATGATCAACGCGCTGACCAAGGGCGACGAAGTCGTGACCACCGGCGGCCTGGTCGGCCGCGTCACCAAGGTGGGCGACAACTACATCCAGCTCGAAGTGGCCGACAAGCTTGAAGTGCAGCTGCAGCGCTCGGCCGTGAGCATGGTGCTGCCCAAGGGGACGATCAAGGCCGTCTGAAGCCACGGCCACCAGCCGCACGCATTTGCACCGCCAGCGCCCCGCGCGCTGCAAGCCCACGCAGAGGCCGCCACGCCTGGCCTCTGCCGTCCGAGCCCATCATGAACCGTTACCCGCTGTGGAAGTACCTCATCATGGCCGCCGTGCTGGTGGTGGGGTTCGTCTATGCCCTGCCCAATTTCTACGGCGAAGCGCCGGCCGTGCAAATCACCTCGGCGCATGCCGGGCGCGACCTGCCGAACGCCGCCCTGCTGAACCAGGGCGAGCAGGCCCTGAAGGCCGCCAGCATCACGCCGCTGCGCAGCTTCATCAGCGGCTCGACGCTGAATTACAGCTTCGCCAAGACCGAGGTGCAGCTGCGGGCGCGCGACATCCTGGCGCATGCGCTCAATCCGAACCGCGACAACCCGAGCTATATCGTCGCCGTCAATCTGCTGAGCTTGTCGCCGGCCTGGCTCAGCGCCCTGCATGCCAACCCCATGTATCTGGGGTTGGACTTGCGCGGCGGCGTGCATTTCCTGCTGCAGGTGGACATGCAGGCGGCCATCCAGAAAAAGCTCGATTCCATCGCCGGCGAGCTGAAAACCGCGCTGCGCCACAAGGACGTGCGCTACAGCGAACTCAAGCGCGTGGGCGACACCGTGCAGCTCGACTTCCGCGACCCGGAGATGTTCACCGCCGCGCAGCCGGTGCTGAAAGACATCGTCGGTGACGCGCTCGTCACCAGCACCCCGGCGGCATCGGGCGGCAGCATCAGCATCAAGCTCAGTCCGCAGACCATCCGGCAGACCGAGGATTACGCGATCAAGCAGAACATCCAGACTCTGCACAACCGCATCAACGAGCTGGGCGTGGCCGAACCGGTGATTCAGCAGCAGGGCGCCGACCGCGTGGTGGTGGAGCTCCCCGGCATTCAGGACACGGCCCGCGCCAAGGACATTCTCGGCCGCACCGCCTCGCTGGAAGTGCGCATGGTGGACGACAGCCCCGTGGCGCAGGCCGCGCTGACGAGCAACGGCCCACCGCCCCCCGGCGACCAGAAGCTGTACGACCGTTCCGGCAATGCGCTGATGGTGAACAAGGACGTGCTGCTGACGGGTGAAAACCTGACCGACGCGCAGACCGGCTTCGACCCGCAGAACAACGACCCGGCGGTGTTTCTCACGCTGGACTCGCGCGGCTCGCGCATCTTCCGCGACGTCACCCGCGCCAACGTCGGCAAGCGCATCGCCATGGTGCTGATCGACCGCCACAGCGCCCAGGTCGTCACCGCGCCGGTGGTGCGCGGCGAGATTGCCGGCGGCCGGGTGCAGATCTCGGGCAACATGACCGTGCCCGAAGCCAACGACATCGCCCTGCTGCTGCGCGCAGGCGCCTTGGCGGCGCCGATGCAGATCATTGAGGAGCGCACCATCGGCCCGAGCCTCGGCCAGCAGAACATCCTGCAGGGCTTCCACTCGGTCACCTGGGGTTTCGTGGCCATCGTCGTCTTCATGTGCGTGTACTACATGCTGTTCGGCGTGATCTCGTCCATCGGTCTGGCGGTCAACCTCATGCTGCTGGTCGCGCTGCTGTCCATGCTGCAGGCCACGCTCACGCTGCCAGGCATCGCCGCCATGGCCCTGGCGCTGGGCATGGCCATCGACTCCAACGTGCTGATCAACGAACGCATTCGCGAAGAGCTGCGCAATGGCGCAAGCCCCCAGGCCGCCATCGCCACCGGCTACGAGCGCGCCTGGGCGACGATTCTCGACTCCAACGTCACCACCCTGATCGCCGGCCTCGCCCTGCTCATTTTCGGCTCGGGCGCGGTGCGCGGCTTCGCCGTGGTGCACGTGCTGGGCATTCTCACCTCCATGTTCTCGGCGGTGTTCTTCTCGCGCGGCCTGGTGAACTTCTGGTACGGGCGCAAACGCCGCTTGCAGTCGCTGTCCATCGGCCAGATCTGGAAGCCGGAGGCCGCGACCACGGCCGTCGCTGCCACCGGCCGCCCGGCCAAGCCCGCCGCCGGGTCCGGCAACAAGCAGCCGGCCAAACAACCGGCCAAGCGCTGAGCGCCTGAACGCCATCCCCAATCGGAGACTCTGATGGAATTTTTCCGCATCCGGCGCGACATCCCTTTCATGCGCTATGCGCCGGTGTTCAACATCGTCTCGGCGCTGATGTTCGTCGCCGCCGTGTTCTTCCTGGTCTCGCGCGGCCTGCACCTGTCCATCGAGTTCACCGGCGGCACCGTGATGGAAGTGGGCTACCCGCAGGCGGCCAATCTCGACTCCATTCGCGGCACGGTCTCCAAGATGGGCTATGGCGACGTGCAGGTCCAGACCTTCGGCACCGCGCAGGACGTGGTCATCCGCCTGCCGCTGCGCGAGGGCGAGTCCAGCGCGCAACAAAGCGACAAGGTGCTGGCCGCGCTCAAGACCGCCGACCCGCAGGTGCAGATGCGGCGCACCGAATTCGTCGGCCCGCAGGTGGGATCCGAACTCGCCACCGACGGCTTGAAGGCGCTGGCCTTCGTCATCGTCGGCATCATGCTGTACCTGGCGTTCCGCTTCGAGTGGAAGTTCTCCATCGCCGCCATCGTCGCCAATCTGCACGACGTCATCATCGTGCTCGGCTTTTTCGCGCTGTTCCAGTGGGAGTTCTCACTGCCGGTGCTGGCGGCGGTGCTGGCCGTGCTCGGCTATTCGGTCAACGAGTCGGTGGTGATCTTCGACCGGGTGCGCGAGAACTTCCGCAAGTACCGCAAATACACCACGGTGCAGGTGATCGACAGCGCCATCACCAACACCACCAGCCGCACCATCATCACCCACGGCTCGACCCTGGCGATGGCGTTCTCCATGTTCTTCTTCGGCGGCCCGGCGCTGCACTTCTTCGCCCTGGCACTGATCATCGGCATTTCGATGAGCATCTACAGCTCGGTGTTCGTCGCCGCCGCCATCGCCATGTGGCTGGGGGTGAAACGCGACGACATGCTCAAGTCCGGCCCTGGCCGCCCCAAGAACCCGAACGACCCGAATGCGGGAGCTGTGGTGTAGGCGGACACGGGGCCATGACCTGCATGAAAAAGCCGCCTGATGGCGGCTTTTTCATGGCTGGGAACAAAATCCAGACCTGGTTTCAGTTGAATGTGAACGTCAGCGCCGTGCCGTTGATGGCGTTGTAGGCGGCGGTGTAGTCGCTGGCAACAGGCGAAGCCGTGAGGTTCCAGGTCAGCAGATTGTTGGCATTCGGGTCGTCGGTCGAAGCCGGCGCAACCGCCAGGTATTCCTGCACGCCCTTGAGCGCCAGGTCATAGGCATCACCGGATGCCGGCATGGCATTGATGTTGAGGCCACCCAGTTGAAACTCGCTGGCCACCTTGGCCGAGGCCGCAGCGTAGTTGGCCATCGTCAGGCCGCTGTTGGGGGTGATCATGGCCGTGGCCACGGTGGTCAGCGGGGTCACCACGGCATTCACCGTGCCGCCGCCGCCGATTTGGACCATGGCCTGGAGGCTGGCGTTGGTGCTGGCGAGATTGGCCAGGGAGGTCGCAGCTCCGTTCGCCACATTGGTGTAGCTGCCGCCCGCGACCTGGATGAGAACCGGGCCATAGTAGCTCGTCAGATTGGCCGAAAACGTGCCATTGGCAGCGATGGGAATATTGCACGTATTGAACGAGGTCAGGTTTGTTCCCCGGTTGGCTGGAGGAGAAACCGCCGTGTTGATCGGATTACCCTGGCCGTTGGTCACCGCGTATAAACACACGGTACCCGCGCCATTGCTGTTAACAGGCTGCCCCGCGCCCATCAACACCGTACCGTTGAGGATGGAACCCTGGTACTGGGTACTGGCGCCGCCGCCACATGCGGCGAGCAGCAGGGTCAAGGGGAGCACGGCACCCAGGGCGGCGCGGCTGTGATTCCAGGACATGGGGGTTTCTCCAGGGGAAGGCGAAGGGTGTATGCGCAGCCGCAGCGGCTTGCCGGCCGTTGCGGGCGAGGCTGAAGGCTTAATGCACGACCCGATCGTCGGCTTCGACGAAAAGCTCGTCGAGGATGAGGGCGTCGGGCTCTTCGTCGAGGCGCCAGAACACCATCAGGACGATGGTCTTGAGCTGCTCCAGCGGCAGTTGTTTGATGCCGGTGGCCAAAGCCCGTTCCACGACGATTTCGCGCAGATGGGCCTGCAGCGTCCCGGCGGACTCGAGGAAGTTCAGGTAGCCCACGGCGTCCACACCCAGGCAGTCGAGTTCCTGCTGGGCGTACAGCCGGATGGATCGGTCGCTGGGCGCGCCTAGGGTGCGGCTGCCGGCGACGGCCTGCTCCAGGCCACGCAGCCAGTCGAGGGCGTCGCTGATTTCTTCGTTCTCGAAACCGGCGGCGCTCAGCTTGCGCGACAACTGGCCGAGCTCCGGGCAGGCCTCGGGGTGCCAGTAGGTTTCGTAGACGTACATGAGGATGTCGAACATGAACCCATTTTATGCACAAGGCCGTGACGGCCGCGGCGCAAGGCCGGGCAGGGCCAGCGCCGCTGAAAAGTCCGGCCCTGGCGCGGCGAAAGCCGTCGCGAAACCGGGCTTGTCCGGGTGATTGGGCGGCGACCTCAGGCGCGCTCGATGCGCTGGTAGCGCGCGCCCGGCAGACGGGCGACGCGGCCTTGCAGTTCGAGTTCGATCAGCTGCTCCCCCAGCCACTGGGCGCTGCGGCCGGTGCGCGCGGCGAGTTCGTCGAAACTCAGGATGGCGTAGCCGAGGGCATCGAGCAATTCACGCGCGGCGGGGGTTGCCGCGTCGAGGTCCGCTTGCATCTGCGTCGCGGCTTCATTCGTTTCGGTCGGCGCCGGCTGGGCCTGCGGTGCGGTCCAGTGCAACTCGCTCAACACGTCGTCCACGCACTCCACCAGCTTGGCGCCGTCGCGCAGCAGGCGATGGCAGCCGCGCGACATGGGGTTGTGGATGGAGCCGGGAATGGCGAACACCTCGCGGCCCTGCTCGGCGGCCAGGCGGGCCGTGATGAGCGAGCCGGAATGCACTGCGGCTTCGGTGACGAGCACGCCACGGGACAGCCCGCTGATGATGCGGTTGCGGCGCGGGAAATTGCCGCGGGCCGGGGCGGTGCCAAGGGGGAATTCGGAGAGCAGCAAGCCATGCTCCGCGATGCGCTGCGCCAGCTCGCGGTGCGCTGCGGGATAGACGCGGTCGCAGCCGGTGCCGAGCACGGCGATGGTGGAGCCGGCGCCGTCAGCGTCCTCCTGCGCGGCCTGCAGCGCTCCCAGATGCGCCTGGCCATCGACCCCGCGCGCCATGCCGGAGACGATGCTCACGCCGGCGGCGCTGAGGGCGCGGGCGAAGTCATGCGCGTCGCGCCCGCCCTGCGCGGAAGGGTTGCGGCTGCCGACGATGGCGAGGGTATGTTGGCTGTGGAGCAGTTCCAGCCGACCCCTGGCATAGAGCAGGGGCGGCGGGTCGGCGGTCTGCAGCAGCAACGGCGGGTAGTCGGTGTCGCCCAGGGCCAGCAGATGGTGCTGGGGCTCGCGCAGCCACTCGCGGGTGCGGGCGATGAGATCCAGCAGGGGCGCCTCGGGTGCGCCGTGCAGCGCACGGGCCACGGCTGCGGGCACCACGCGCTCGAGCGACGCCGCGCTTTGTGCGAACACCTGCTCGGGCAGGCCGAAGGCGGCCAGCAGGCGGCGCGCGGTTTCGCCCCCGACACCCGGCGTCTCCAGCAGCCGCAGCCAGGACGCGAACTCAGCCTCGCCCATCATCGTGAGGCTGGCTGAACACGCTTCAAGGCTGCTTGACGTGATCGGCCACCACGACCGGCTCGTCGGACGCCAGCACCAGGCCGTAGGCGACATGGTGGAAGGTGCGGAACACCATCAGCAGGCCGATGCGGCGCGCCGGAATCTCGATCACCGGCTTGTCTTCCAGCGTGGTGTCGGTCACCTCGCGCGGGCCTTGCAGGATGGCGAGCACGTCGCCGCGCTCCAGACCCTCCTCGGCGCCGCGGTTGAGGGCCACCACGCTGTTCTTGCCGGCCATCCGCATATCACCGTAGATGGAGACGATTTGCCCGTCCACGGGCTTGTCTGGCGCATGCGGCATGAAGTTGAGGAATTGGCGTGGCGGCTGGGCGATGAGCCTGTCGCCCACGCCCATTTCGCGGACGGTGGACAGCACCTTGACCGTGGCCACTTCGTCCTTGCCCTGCGGCGGACGGATCAATTCCACCGCTCCGAGATATTCGGATTCGTAGGCAATGGTCTTCTTCGTCGTGGGGTCGAGCAGCGGCCGCCCCGGCCGGTAGACGTCGAAGCGGGTGGTGGCCCCCAGCGGGCCGCGCACATAGGCGCGGTCACCGGGCGAGAGCATCGCATGCTCGGGCGTCAGCGCAACGATGCGCGGCGACTTGGCGAGTTCATCGGGCTCGACGATGAGCGGGCGCGTGAGGAAGGAGTCGATCAGCGCCGGGTCGAGCGTGGGGATGCCGGACGGCGGCAGCGCCTCGCTGATGACATGCGGCTCCAGCGTCACGGTGGGTATGCCGGCCTCGCCTTGGACGCTCTGGCCGTTGTCCAGCGCCAGGGTTGCGCGCCCGTTGGCGATGGTCAGGACGAGCACCTGGCCGGGGAAAATCCAGTGCGGGTTGCGGATCCGCGCCAGATTCATGCCCCACAGCGTGGGCCAGTTCCAGGGTTTTTTCAGGTAGCGGCCGGAAATGCCCCAAAGCGTGTCGCCACGCTTGATGGTGTAGCGCTGCGGCGCATTGGGCGCCAGCTCCGACACGGGAATGCCTTGCTGCGCGGCAGCCTGGGCTTGCGCCAGTTGCGGCGGCGCCACGGGATAGTTGGGCAAGCTCCCAATGCCGGGGGCGGTTGCCGAGGGCGTGGCTGCCCCCGTCTGGGCGAGCGCCGCGGCGGACCACAGCAGGAGCCCTGCTACGGCAACGTGGTTGATGAGCTTGCATTGCATGAATCCGCCCCCAGGAAGAAAATATCGGTATCCGCGACAGCGGCCAGCAAAACGACGTGCAGTCCAAACCATGGCGCCGGACTGCCGCCAGCAGTTTCGCAGCTCGCGGGCCGAAGCGGAATCGGCTGGAGCTGCACTGTCTCGGCGCGGCGCAAAACCTCAAAGACTTGTTACATTGTCTCCACAAGGCCCTGTCGCTGCAATGAAAAGTGCAGTTTGCGGCTCGATGCAGTTGCATGAATGCCGCGCCAGGTGTTTTCTTGACCCGTACCGGGGCCGCCTTCGGCCCGGAGTTCACCATGACCCAACTCTCCATTCTTCAGTATCCAGACCCCCGCCTGTACAAGGTGGCCAAGCCCGTTGCCGTGGTGGACGACCGCGTGCGCGCGCTGCTGGCCGACCTGTTCGAAACCATGTACGCGGCCAAGGGCGTGGGGCTGGCGGCGACGCAGGCCGACATCCACGAACGCATCATTGTTGCCGACACCTCGGAGGAACGCGACCAGCCGCTGGTGCTGATCAACCCGGAAATCGTCGCGCGCAGCGCCGACCTGAAGGAGTGGGAAGAAGGCTGCCTGTCGGTGCCGGGCATTTACGACAAGGTGACCCGCCCCGACCGCATTCGCGTGCGCGCGCTCAATGCCCAGGGCGAGAGCTTCGAACTGGAGGCCGATGGCCTGCTGTCGGTCTGCATCCAGCACGAGATGGACCACCTCGAAGGCAAGGTGTTCGTCGACTACCTCTCACCGCTCAAGCGCAGCCGCATCAAATCGCGCATGCTCAAGCGCCAGCGCGAAGCGGCTTGAGCTCCGCGCCCACCGCATCGGGGCTCGACGCGAACACTGCCCTCGCCTCCACCCCCAAGTTGCGCGTGGCCTTTGCCGGCACGCCGGAATTCGCCGCGGTCGCGCTGCGCGATCTGCTTGCGGCAGGCTTCGAGCTGCCGCTGGTGCTGACCCAGCCCGATCGCCCCGCCGGACGCGGCCTGCAACTGCAACCCAGCGCCGTCAAGCAAGTGGCCGTGGCGCATGGCTTGCCGCTGCTGCAACCGCGTGGCCTGCGGCTGGACGGCCGCTGGCATGAAGATGCCGCAGCGGCACGCGAGGCGCTGCGGCAAGCTGCGCCGGACGTGCTGGTGGTTGCCGCCTATGGGCTGATCCTGCCGCAATGGGTGCTGGACCTGCCGCCACTGGGCTGCGTCAACATCCACGCCTCGCTGCTGCCGCGCTGGCGGGGGGCGGCGCCCATCCACCGCGCCATCGAAGCCGGCGACGTTGAGACCGGCATCAGCATCATGCGCATGGACGCGGGGCTGGATACCGGCCCGGTCTATCGCATGCAGGAAATGCCCATCGCCCCCGGCGACACCACCGCCAGCCTGCACGACAAGCTGGCGGCACTGGGCGGGCGCCTGCTGCTGCAAACCCTGGAGGACCTGCGTGCCGGGGTGGCCGATCCCACGGCCCAGCCCGCCGAGGACGCCACCTACGCAGCGAAAATCGACAAGCGTGAAGCGTGGCTGGACTGGTCGCTGCCGGCCGACGTCCTGGAGCGGCGCATCCGCGCCTTCCAGCCAGCACCGGGAACACAAACGCGTTGGGGCGATATGCCGCTGAAAGTCCACGCCGCCACAGTGGTGCCCGCGGCCTCGGCCGGGCATCGGCCCGGCACAGTGCTTGCTGTGCAGCCACAGGGCATCGACGTGGCTTGCGGCGCCGGTTGCCTGCGCCTCACAAGGCTGCAGAAACCTGGCGGCAAGCCGCTGGATGCGAGCATCGTCCTGCAGAGCGTCATGGTGCAAGCCGGCCAGGTCTTCGCGTCCGGCGCTCCGTAGGTCGCCCCCGCCTGACGAGCCCTTGAGCCTGAACCCCCGGCGGACTTGAACTTTCCGCCTGCGGCACAATCTACCGTTATGTTTCCAAACGTAAACGAGGTGAATGCCATGTTCAATCTGCTCAAGACCGCCATGCTGATGGCCGCCATCACGGCGCTGTTCATGGTGATCGGCTCCTTCATCGGCGGCAAACAAGGCATGATGCTGGCCCTGCTGTTCGCGCTGGGCATGAACTTTTTCAGCTACTGGTTTTCCGACAAGATAGTGCTGCGCATGTACAACGCGCAGGAAGTCGATGAGCACAGCGCGCCGCAGTTCTACCGCATGGTGCAGGATCTGGCGCAGCGGGCGCAACTGCCCATGCCGCGCGTCTACGTCATCAACGAAGACGCGCCCAACGCCTTCGCCACCGGGCGCAACCCGGAGCACGCCGCGGTGGCCGCCACCACCGGCATCATGCGCGTGCTCACCGAGCGCGAACTGCGCGGCGTGATGGCGCACGAGCTGACGCATGTGAAGCACCGCGACATTCTCATCTCCACCATCAGCGCGACCATGGCCGGCGCCATCTCCGCGCTCGCCAATTTCGCCCTGTTCTTCGGCGGGCGTGATGAAAATGGCCGCCCGGTGAACCCGATCGCGGGCATCGCCCTGGCCATCCTGGCGCCGCTGGCGGCGGGCTTGATCCAGATGGCCATCTCGCGCGCCCGCGAGTTCGAGGCCGACCGTGGCGGCGCCGAAATCTCGGGCGATCCCGAAGCGCTGGCCACAGCGCTGCAAAAAATCGAGGCCGTGGCGCGTGGCGTGCCGTTCCAGGCCGCCGAGTCGCATCCGGCAACCGCGCAGATGATGATTTTGAACCCGCTGCATGCTGGCGGCATCGGCAAGCTGTTCTCCACCCACCCGCCGACCGAGGAGCGTGTTGCAGCGCTGTTGCACATCGCGCAATCCATGCGCACCGGGCAATACCAGAGCCGCAGCGTCTGACCCGGCCCCGCCCAACGAAAAGCGACCCCGCCGGGTCGCTTTTCGTTGGGTCGCAAGTCCTGCGCGCCTCAGCGCCTGGCCACGAACAGGCCTTCCAGCGCGCTGTCGATGATGAGCCCGGCGGCGCTGTACAGCAGCGAGCCGATGATGGCGGCGCCGAAGCTGCGCACGACGAAACCATCGATCAACCCGGATGCGGCGTAAAACATCAGCGCATTGATGACGAAGAAAAACAGCCCGAGAGTGAGCACCGTGATGGGCAAGGTCAGGATGAACAGCACCGGACGCACCAGGGTGTTGAGCAAGCCGATGATGAACGCCGCCCACATGGCCGCGGCGAAGCCCGAGACCTGCACGCCGCTGTACAAATAAGCGACAGCCAGCAGGGCCGTGGCCGAGAGCAGCCACTTGACGATGAGCTTGAGCATGGGAATGGTCCTGGCGTGGGCGAAGTGTCGTGGACGCTTGGCGGTGGGAAAGGGCTCGGAGGAAACTCGGCTTGGGTGCGGCTGGCTTGGGGACGACTCAGCTGCGCTGCGGCGACCCAAGCCTAGCTGGCGCTGCCCATGCGCCGCGCCAGCTCCGCCGCCTTGCCGGTGTAGCTGGCCGGGGTGAGGGCAAGCAGGCGCGCCTTGTCGGCCTCCGGCAAGGGCAGGGTGGCGATGAACTCGCGCAGCAGTTCGCGCGTGATGGCCTTGCCGCGCGTCAGTTCCTTGAGCTGCTCGTAGGGGTTGGGCAGGCCGTGGCGACGCATCACGGTTTGCACCGGCTCGGCCAGCACTTCCCAGGCGGCGTCCAGGTCCGCGGACAATTGCTGCGGATTGGGTTCGAGCTTGTCCAGCCCGCGCTGCAGGCTGTCATAAGCCAGCAGGCCGTAGCCCAGCGCCACGCCCATATTGCGCAGCACGGTGGAGTCGGTCAGGTCACGCTGGAAGCGCGACACCGGCAGCTTGTCGCTCAGGTGGCGCAGCAGGGCGTTGGCCAGGCCCAGATTGCCTTCGGAGTTTTCGAAGTCGATGGGGTTGACCTTGTGCGGCATGGTGGACGAGCCAATCTCGCCCGCCTTCGTGCGCTGCTTGAAATAGCCCCAGGAGATATAGCCCCAGAGATCGCGGTTCAGGTCCAGCAGTACGGTGTTCAGGCGCGCCACGGCGTCGAACAACTCAGCCATGGCGTCGTGCGGCTCGATCTGGATGGTGTAGGGGTTGAAGCGCAGGTGAAGCTGCTGCTCCACCACCTGCCGCGCCAAGGCCTCCCAGTCCACGTCCGGATAGGCGGCCAGGTGGGCGTTGTAGTTGCCCACGGCACCGTTCATCTTCGCCGTGAGTTCCACCGCCGCCACCTGGACGATGGCGCGCTCGAGCCTTGCCGCGACGTTGGCCATCTCCTTGCCCAGCGTGGTGGGGCTGGCGGTTTGGCCGTGGGTGCGCGACAGCATGGACGCGTCGGCCAGGCCATGCGCCAGGCGCTTGAGGCGCACGAGCACCGCACGCACCGCCGGCAGCAGCACCTGTTCGCGCGCGCCGCTGAGCATGAGGCCATGCGCGGTGTTGTTGATGTCTTCGGAGGTGCAGGCGAAGTGCACGAACTCGCTGGACCTTGCCAACTCGGGCCAGGCGCTCAGCCGCTCCTTGATCCAGTATTCAACCGCCTTGACGTCGTGGTTGGTGACGCGCTCGATCGCCTTGATCGCCAGGGCGTCGGCTTCCGTGAAATCGACCGCGAGCTGACGCAAGGCCACCCGGGTGCCCGTGGTGATGACGGGCAATTCGGGCAGGCCGGCCTGCGACAGCGCGATCAACCATTCGATCTCAACCTGCACGCGACAGCGCATCAGCGCGCACTCGGACAGGTGCTGGCGCAAGGCGTCGACCTTGTTGGCGTAACGCCCGTCGAGCGGCGACAGGGCCATGAGCGGGCTCGGGTCCGCGGGGGAGTTGGAGGGCTTGGCGGTGTTCATCCGGGCATTGTAGAAAGCCCGGCTCCCGCAGTTCGAGCCACAGGCCGCGGACGCTCGGCCTGATTCCAGGCCGCTGCCGCGAGGGGTGGCGACTTACTTATACTGCGGCCTTAAATTCAAGCTCACCATGGTCATGAAACTCATCGGCTCGCGTACCAGCCCTTATGTGCGCAAAGTCCGCATCGTTCTCGCGGAAAAAAAGCTCGAATACAAGTTCGTCGAGGAAAACGTCTGGGATGCCGCCACGCGCATCCAGGACAGCAACCCGCTGGGCAAAGTGCCCTGCCTGGTGCTGGAAGACGGCAGCAGCATCTATGACTCGCGCGTCATCGTCGAGTACCTCGACACCCTGTCGCCCGTGGGCAAACTCATTCCCGGCACCGGGCGCGAGCGCGCCGAGGTTCGCACCTGGGAAGCCCTGGCCGACGGCGTGATGGATGCCGCCTCCGCCGCCCGTCTGGAGCGGACCTGGCCCGGCCGCACCGATGCCCAGCGCAGCCAGGCGTGGATCGACCGCCAGCTCGGCAAGGTGCGCGCCGCCATCAAGGCCATGTCCGCCGGCCTGGGCGACTCGCCCTGGATGTGCGGCAACCACCTGACCCTGGCCGACATCGCCATCGGCACCGCCCTGGCTTATGTCGATTTCCGCTGCCCCGACGTCAGCTGGAAACACGACGAACCCAAACTGGCCAAGCTGTTCGACAAACTCGCCCAGCGCGCCTCGTTTCAGGACACCGCGCCACCGCCGGCGTGAACGCGGCGCTTGCGTGACGGGCATGGGGCGCGCATGGCGTTCCACGCGCCCAGATCGGGGCGATTGCCTATGCCTTCTTTTGGAGAATGCCATCGCCGACTTGGCGGTGGGTGTCTGACCGGGCCGAGGCGCAAGACGAGCGTTCGCCGCTGGACCCTGACCGCTGGCGCCCAAGCGTTCATGCACGACTGCGCTGAGGCTTGAGCGCCATGGCGCCGTCGCCCAGCAGGAACAGGGCGATCAGGCCCACCGTCCAGAACGCGGGATATTCCCAGCCCCCGCCCTTGTTGGTGAACAGCCAGCCGTTGGCGCCATGCACGAGAACAATCGTGCCGAGCATCTCCAGCGCCAGGGGGATTGCGACCAGAGGTGCGTAGATGCCCAGGATGAGGGCAATGCCGCCGAGCAGTTCCAGCGCGATGACGGCATAAGCCAGAATCGCGGGCAGTCCGAGCGAAGCAAAATACCCCACGAAACCGGGGACGGTGAAGACGAAGATCTTGAGGCCCACGTGGGCCAGGAACATGATCCCCAGGCTCACACGCAGGAGCAGAGCGGCATAGGGGGCGGTTGATTGTTTGATCATGATGAACTCCGATGGACGGGGGTTGGCGACACTCGCGCGAGCACGAGTTGGGGGCTAGGGTCCTGAATCGTCAGGCCCCTGCAAAACGGTTCGATCCTGGCTGTTCTTGCGTCCAGGGTCTGCGGCAAGCGCGGCCCGCCACATGCTGCGCGGCACATAGCCTTTGAGCACCCCCAGGGTCGGCTCGCCGACCCGCCCCCCGTGGGGGTCAAGGAAACTTGGGGCGGCCCTGCGTTTCCTTGAGAGGCGTTCGATCAGCAGCGCGACAAGCTCCGCGTTGATGCCATGGCCGAGGAACGGCAGCACATCCGCCGTCGCATCCCCGCCCAAGGCGACCAGATGTTCGGCTGCCGTCACCGTGAGCCCGTAAGGCATCACCGGATCGCTCTTGCCATGCAGGAAATGCAGTGTCGTGCCCGCGGCCGGTTCGCGCGGCAACTGGGCAAAGCGCCCGGCGATCGACACCACGCGCCCCGCGATGGGGGTTCGATCGCGAGTCGACTCCAGTGCCATGATGGCGCCCTGCGAGAACCCGATGAGAGCCGTCTGCCCGACGCCGACATGCGCGAGGCCCTGCCAGTGCCGCACCGCCTCCACGAATGCGGGCAAGGCCTGCGCGGCGCGCTCGGCGCGGTTGGCTTCGGTCACGCCGTTCACGGAAAACCATTGGTAGCCATGGCCGAAGTCGCAGCGTTCGGGCGCCTGCACGCTGACGATCCAGGCCCTGGGAAACGCCGCAGCCAACTGCTGGCCGAGCGGCACCAGATCCTGGGCGTCGGAGCCCACGCCGTGGAACAGCAGCATGAACTGCTCGGCATGGCCTCCGGGCTGGGCAACGATGATGGATGCGGACATGGTTCGGTTCTCGTCGAGGCATCAGGAGGTGGCCGCGCGGCGGCCTTCAGGCCAACACCCACGCATCCATGCTGAGCATGCCGTAGTGCACGCCGCCGCTCTTGTGCTGCGGCTTGACCGGGTTGCCGGCCGCACCGAGCGCCCAGAACAGCGGCAGCAGATGTTCGTCGCTCGGATGCGCGCGGGCGGCATGCGGAGCTTGGCGGCGGTAGTCGAGCAAGGAGGCGGTTGCGCCACGGTCGATGGCTTCGCGCATCCAGTCGGCGAATTCCTGGACATAGGGCTCCGGCGGTTCGTCGGTCGTCGCACCGGGACGAAATTCGTGCAGGTTGTGGGTCAGGCTGCCGGTGCCGAACAGCAGCACGCCTTCGTCGGCCAGTGGAGCCAGGGCCTGGCCAAGCTTGTAGGCGCCCGCGGCGTCCAGGGGCCATGGCATGGCCAGCGGAACCACTGGAATATCCGCTTGCGGGAACATGAAACGCAGCGGCACCCACACGCCATGATCCAGGCCCCGACCCGGGTCCAAGATGGCGGCCCAGCCGGCAGCTTGCAGCAAGCTGGCCGCACGCTGGGCGAGTTCGGGGTTTCCGGCTGCCGGATAGCGCAGTTCGTGCAAGGCCGGATCAAAGCCGCCGAAATCGTGGATGGTCGCGGGTCTTGCGCTCGATCCCGCAGCCGGGATGCGGGCCATCCAGTGCGGCGAGAAGGCGAGGATGGCCGCCGGCTGCGGCAGCTCATCTCCGAGGGCACTCAGCATGGGACCGGCGGTGCCGGGCTCCAGCGGCAGCATGGGCGAGCCGTGGGAGACGAACAGGGAAGGCAGGTGAGTCATCGTGATGTCCTCATGTTTTCGCCCCATGCCCGGCGGAACGGCCGGTGCTGTGCAGCACCCATCCCAGACTTTGCGCAGCGGCGGCCGAATCGCGCTCGTGCGTCTGAGGGCGACGCATCGACTTGCGCAGCAGCGGCATGAAACGTGGATGGGTGGTCACGGGCGGGCTGAGGCTTGCGGAGCGAAGAGCTGCGATATTAGTTCGTGTTAGAACTACTATGCGGAGAAGGGTCACTTCAACCGACTCACCCTGCTTTCCACTTCTGTCCACCTGTCCCGCGCGCGCGGATCGAGCTGCCGACGGGCCGACGGCTCATGGCAACCGCGCCTGATCGGTCACTTGCGAACGTGACGGTAAAGCGTGCTGCGATGAACCCCTAGCAGCCGTGCAGCGCGGCTGACGTTGCCGCTGCAAGACGCGATTGCCGCATGAATGGCCGATTCGGTCATGGCACGCAGCGGCACAGGGGATGTGGCGGCGCCGTCCCTTTCAGGGTCTGAGCGCGCCGGCGAGGCCGAAATCGTGGGTGGCTGTTGTTGATGCGTTCGCCAATCGCGCCGAATGTCATCGGGGAGGTCGGCGAGCTCGATGCAACTCCCCGGCTCGGCCAGCGCCAGCAGCGTCTGCGCGACGGCGACGAGCTGCCGCCAGTTGCCCGGCCATGTGTAGGCCAAGAGGGCTTCGCGGGTCTGCGGGCCGAGCCGGAGCTTGCGGGGCGACAACATGGCTTGCAGGAGTTCATCGATAAGCGCCTTGGCCTCGGCATGTTCACGCAGGGCGGGCAGGACGGCCACGAAATGCTGCAGGCGGTAGTACAGATCGGTTCGGAAGCTTCCCTCGGCGGCCATCGCCTTGAGGTCGCGATGGGTGGCGCACACCAACGCAAAATCCACCGACTGCCGGCGCCCGCCGCCAAGCGCCTTGACTTCATGATCCTGCAAAACCCGGAGGAGCCGGGCCTGCATCGACAACGGCATGTCCCCGATTTCATCCAGAAACAAGACGCCGCCATGAGCCTCCCGAATCTGTCCCGGTTGACCCTTGCGCCGGGCGCCTGTGAACGCTCCCTCCTCGTAGCCGAAGAGCTCGGCCTCGATCAGGCCTTCCGGGACCGCCGCGCAATTGACGGCGACGAAGGGCCCCCGGCAGCGCTGGCTGGCCTGGTGAACCTGCCGGGCAAAAACCTCCTTGCCGACGCCCGACTCCCCCAGGATCAAGACCGGGATGCCACAGTCCAGGACACGCACCGCGCGGTCCAGTTGCGCCTCGCGCTGTGGGTCGGCGATGATGGGCGGCCTCGAGGCTGCGACTTGGTGGATCTGCGGCGTGCGTTCTGGCGCCGTGATCGAGTCCAAGTGATTCGAGGCCCTCTTGAGCCCGACCCAGCCTGAAGCCCACGATGCCGATCGCCCAGGCCGCGCCAGCCAGGGGTGAAGGCACAACTCGAACTGGTCCCGCTCGGTCGTGGGCAAGGAGCTGAACAGATCGTCGACGAAGCGGCCGCGCAGTTGTTCGAACGTCATCCCTAAAACGCGCATGGCAGCGCGATTGGCGCCCACAATCGTTGCATTGCGAATCCACAGCAAAGCTTCGCGGTGCGAGCCAATCAAGGCCGGGTCATGGGCAAAGCGCAGGATTTCGGTCTGCGCGGGCCGGTTGTCCATGGCCATGCGGTATTCGATCATCTGCGCCGCCATGCGCACCAGACCAACGGTCTGGGCTTGAATGCAGCGAGCATCGCCCGAGACATCCAGCACGCCCAGGACCTGCCCTTGCGAGCCCAGCAGAGGTGCGGCCGTGCACCCCAAGGTTCCGTTTTGCTCGAGGTAATGTTGCTGCCCGAGGACCGTGATCGGCGAGAGCTCCGTCAGCGCCGTGCCGATCGCATTGGTCCCCCGCTGGACTTCGGACCATTCGACGCCGGGCATCAACGCCACGCGCTGGGCCTTGTTCATGAACACATCTGAGCCCGCTGCGTCGAGAATCATGCCCTGCGGGTCGGCCAGCAAGACGACCACGCGTGAGGGCGACAGCGCCTCGGCCAGAGCCTCCAGCTCGGGCAGCGCGTGCCGACGCAGCCGCCCCTGCGCGTCGCGCCGGGCAAACAGCGCCTCATGCGCCAGGGGCTCGGGAGTCTCACTGAGGGTGGCGGGGAGGGCCAGGCACCGCCGCCACGACCTTGCGATCAGCTCCGGCACCGCGCCTTGCGGATCACTCCCGTCTTCGAAAAAACGCTGTCGCGCCAACTGCAACGTGGTCGACGGCGTGGCAATTCCCGCGCTGCCCGGCGGCCTGGTCTGGGGCATTTCCGTCTCCTGGGTTGGCGTGCCATCAAGGCCATGGCAGCCAATCTTCTGCTGGCGAAGTGTCGCACTCAAAGGGCGCCATGTCACCTGTCGCAAGATGCGACGCTTCAGTGATGCAAATCGAGAAGGAAGACCGGAGAGCGTACTCCGGGTCATCCCGGATGCATTCGCCTAAGTGCTTGTCAATGAACGAAGATATTTCGTCCTGGCGCAAGCGTTGGGTCTGGCACGAATCCTGATAGGGATGAGGGCGCTGCATCTGCAGTTCAACTCCCTATCCAACAATCTCAGGAGACGTTCATGGACATGCTTGAACCCGGCAAGTTTGGCACTGCCGTTGCCTTCAAAAAGCGCTATGGCAACTACATCGGCGGCGAGTGGGTTGCGCCTGCCGGCGGCCAATACTTCGAGAACATTTCGCCCGTCACTGGCAAGCCCTTTTGCGACATTCCGCGCTCGACGGCGGCCGACATCGAGCGCGCGCTCGATGCCGCGCACAAGGCCAAGGGCGCCTGGGGCCGCACATCGCCCACGGATCGCGCGAACATCCTGAACAAGATCGCCGACCGCATGGAGGCCAACCTGCCCATGCTCGCCGCCGCCGAAACCTGGGACAACGGCAAGCCCATCCGCGAAACCACGCTGGCCGACCTGCCGCTGGCCATCGACCACTTCCGCTATTTCGCCTCGTGCGTACGCGCGCAGGAAGGCGGCATCAGCGAGATCGACCATGAGACCTATGCCTACCACTACCACGAGCCGATCGGCGTCGTCGGGCAGATCATTCCCTGGAATTTTCCGATTCTGATGGCCGTCTGGAAGCTGGCGCCGGCGCTGGCGGCGGGCAACTGCGTCGTGCTCAAACCCGCCGAGCAAACACCGGTTTCCATCCTGGTGCTGGTGGAATTGGTTGGCGACTTGCTGCCTGCGGGTGTGCTGAACGTGGTCAATGGCTTCGGTCTGGAAGCGGGCAAGCCGCTGGCTTCCAGCAGCCGCATCGGCAAGATCGCCTTCACCGGAGAGACGACCACCGGCCGGCTGATCTCGCAGTATGCGAGCCAGAATCTGATTCCCGTCACGCTGGAACTCGGGGGCAAGTCACCGAACATCTTCTTTGCCGACGTGATGGACAAGGACGACGGCTACTTCGACAAGGCGCTCGAAGGTTTTGCGATGTTCGCGCTCAACCAGGGCGAGGTCTGCACCTGCCCTTCCCGTGCGCTGGTCCAGGAGTCGATCTACGAGCGCTTCATCGAGCGCGCCATCAAGCGCGTGGCGGCGATCAAGCAAGGCAGCCCGCTGGAGATGGAAACCATGATCGGCGCGCAGGCATCGAGCGAGCAACTGGAAAAAATCCTCTCCTACCTCGACATCGGCAAACAGGAGGGCGCCCAGGTTCTGATTGGAGGCGAGCGCAACAAGCTGCCGGGTGAACTGGAGGGCGGCTATTACGTCAAGCCCACGGTTTTCAAAGGGCACAACAAGATGCGCATTTTCCAGGAGGAAATCTTCGGCCCGGTCCTGTCCGTCACCACGTTCAAGGACGAGGAAGAAGCGCTGGAGATTGCCAATGACACGCTGTACGGCCTGGGCTCGGGCGTCTGGACGCGCGACATGAATCGGGCGTTCCGCATGGGCCGCGGCATCCAGGCCGGCCGCGTCTGGACGAACTGCTACCACCTCTACCCCGCCCACGCGGCGTTCGGTGGCTACAAGCAATCGGGCATCGGACGCGAAAACCACAAGATGATGCTCGACCATTACCAGCAGACCAAGAACCTGCTGGTGAGCTACAGCGAAAGCAAGCTGGGCTTCTTCTGAGCGCCCCTTCGTTTCCTTGAGAGGACGCGCTGCGCCACTGCCCGTGAACGCGGGCAGTGGCGCAGCCGGACAGCACCGCATGCGCATTGCAACCCTGTAATCCCGCAGCTTTCCAAACGCCGACGGATGACCTGCCATGAACACCGAGCAAACCTTGCGCGAAGCATCCACGACGGCACCGGTCGTCCCTCGAGTCATCGCGACCACTGCGGCGCTCGAACTGATCGCCAAGCTCAAAGCAACCCACGGGGAGCTGATGTTTCATCAGTCCGGCGGCTGTTGCGATGGCAGCGCGCCGATGTGCTTTGCTGCGGGCGAATTTTTGGTTGGGGAGGCAGATCGGCTTCTAGGGTCTATCGGTGGCGTGCCGTTTTACATCGGGCTTGCACAGTTCGAGTATTGGAAACACACGCAACTCATCATCGATGTCGTTCCCGGCCGCGGCGGCATGTTTTCTCTCGAGGGTTCAACAGGTCTGCGCTTTCTCACGCGCTCAAGGCTTTTTGACGACGACGAATGGAGAGTTTTGGAACAGGAGGGACGCATCTGATCCTGCATTCATCGATCCAAGATTGAGTACCATCGATCGGATGAGCAAAGATTTGCTCTCCCGTGCGAAACCAAATTCGTGTGGGCATCTTCATGGGCCACGGCAAGACAAAGGAGTTTCGGGAACACAGCCACCCGCATTCCAGTTGCTTTTGCCGAGGCTGCATCGCCGGAAGGCTCGGCGCCTTTCATCATTCACGCGTCGCGCGCCGCCCCGAGCAGTCGTCGCCGCAATCCCTCCAATGCATACCGCGCCGAGGCCAGGCGCACCGCTTCGCGGTCGCCGGGCCAGATGATGGATTGGGCCTCAGCGCGTAGGCTGTCCGGCTGCTCCTGATCCAGCCAGGCCCAGCCGAACCACACCAGTCCCACCGGCTTGTCCGGTGTGCCGCCGCTGGGGCCGGCGATGCCGGTGATGGACAGGGCGGCCTGCACGGGGGCGTGCGCCAGCACCCCGCGCGCCATGGCCAGTGCCACTTCGCGGCTGACGGCGCCGTGCGTGGCGAGCAGGGCTTCGGGCACGCCCAGCAGCTCGGTCTTGGCGCGGTTGCTGTAGGTGACGATGCCGCGCTCGAACCAGTCGCTCGAACCGGCGAAGCTGGTGACGGCTGCGGCCACCAGCCCGCCGGTGCAGGACTCGGCGCAGCCCAGCATCCAGCCGCGATCGAGCAAGGGCGCGCGCAGCGCCAACGCGGCGTCCAGCACGTCCCGCCATGGCGCTTGCGCTTCATGCGCCATGGCTTGCGCTCCACGCCAACAGCAGCATGGCGCCGAACACCACGGCCAGTGTGAGCAGTGCGGCCACAAGGTCGTCGAGCATGATGCCCAGGCCGCCTTTCACATGCTGGTCGGCCCAGCCCACCGGGCCGCGCTTGACGGCGTCGAACATGCGAAACAGGGCGAAGCCTGCCGCTTGCAGCCACCACACGGCGGGGGTTTGCGGCGCGGGCTGCAGCAACCACAGCACCAGCCAGATGGCGACGATTTCGTCCCACACCACGGGCGAGGGGTCGTCGGTCTGCAAAGCCTGCGCGGTGCGCCCGCAAACCCACACGCCGAGGGCAAAACCGCCGAGCAAGAACGCGGCCCAGGCGCCGTTGGGCAGCCAGGGCGCGAGCAGCAGGTAGCTGGCCCAGCCGAACAGGCTTCCCGCCGTGCCGGGGGCGATGGGCGCGAGCCCCGAGCCGAAGCCGAGGGCGAGGCAATGCACCGGGCTTGAGAAGGCGAAGCGCCAGTTGGGCTGCGGCGCCGTGGAGCTTGCGGGGGTTGGAGAGGATGGGTTCATGGGGTGCGGAAATGGTCGAACGCGGCGTAATGCGCGGGGAGTTCCTGGCCTTGTGCGTCCAGCAGGGTGACGCCGGGCGCAGCGGTGATGCGGCCGATGCAAGCCACGGAAGTTTGCGCCTTGCTGGCGGCGGCGAGCACCGCCTCGTGCCGATGCGCGGGCGCGGTGAACAGCAGCTCGTAATCGTCGCCGCCGGCGAGTTGGCAGGCGCGGCGGCGAGCGGCGGGCTGGGCCTGCACGACGCGGCTTGCGGGAATGCGGTCGGCTTCGATGCACGCGCCCGCATGGCTTGCGCGCAGCACATGGCCGAGGTCGCCGAGCAGGCCGTCGGAGATGTCGATGGCGGCATGGGCGATGCCGCGCAGCGCCTGCCCCAGCGCCACGCGCGGAGCGGGCTGGTCCATGCGCGCGCGCATCGCGGCGAGGTCGTCGGCAGCCAAGCTCCATTCGCCCCAGACATGGCCGAGCGCGAGGCGGGCGTCGCCGGGCGTGCCCGACACCCAGAGCGCATCGCCTGCGCGCGCGGCGTCGCGGCGCAAGGCCAGGCCCGGTGGCACCAAGCCCAGCACGGTGATGCAGATGTTCAGCGGCCCCTTGGTGGTGTCGCCGCCGATCAGTTCGATGGCCTGTTCGTCGGCGAGCGCGAA
This sequence comes from Thiomonas sp. X19, assembly GCF_900089495.1. NCBI lineage: Bacteria > Pseudomonadati > Pseudomonadota > Betaproteobacteria > Burkholderiales > Thiomonas > Thiomonas sp. X19. The sequence goes on from NZ_LT605203.1 coordinate 284,555, forward strand.
CAGCCCGGCGCTGAAGCCTTCGAGCCAAGCTGCGTCGGCGGCGGGCAAGGCCAGAGCCAGGGTGAACGCCAGCGGCTGCGCGCCCATCGCGGCCAGGTCCGACAAATTCACGGCCAGCGCCTTGTGGCCGAGCTTGCGGGCATCGGCCCCGGGCAGGAAATGGCGGCCTTCCACCAGCATGTCGCTGGACACCGCGAGCTGCTGGCCGGAGGGAATGGCGAGCAGGGCGCAATCGTCGCCCACGCCCAGGGTTGCGTTGCGCGCAGGGCGGGTGAAGTAGCGCGCGATGAGATCGAATTCGCCGAGGGTGGAGGCCATGCGGGTATTGTCGTCGCTGCCCAAGACCGGCAACTCTGCCGCGAGGGCCGCTGCACGACACGCTGTTTGGGCTGGAACACCAGGGGGCGGGCCGGACTCCTAGGAGACTGTCGGACTTTGCGGTCTTCCGGATGAAGACGCTATCCGAGACAATTGCTGCTGCACAACCGAGAGCCCGAGCCGATGAGCCGCTTCGTCCCTGTTGACCGAGACACCGCATATCTGTTGCCACCGTCGGTGGACGAATGGCTGCCCACTGATCACTTGGCGCGCTTCGTGGTCGAAGTCATCGAGCAGCTTGATCTGGGCGATCTGGCCCGACAGTACGCAGGCCGGGGCTCGGCGGCGCACCATCCGGCGGTGCTGCTGGGCCTGCTGATCTACGGCTACGCCAACGGCGTGCACTCCAGCCGCAAGATCGAGCGGGCGACCTACGACTCGGTGGCGTTCCGCTTTGTTGCGGCCAATACCCACCCCGATCACGACACGCTGGCGACGTTCCGCCGCCGCTTCTTGAAGGAGGTGGAGGCACTGTTCGTGCAGGTGCTGGTTCTGGCGCGCGAGATGAAGCTGCTCAAGCTCGGACACATCGCGCTGGATGGCACCAAGATCGACGCCAACGCCAGCAAGCACAAGGCCTTGTCGTGGGCTCATGCCAACAAGATCGAGGCGCAGCTGCGCCAGGAAGTACAAACGCTGCTGGCGCTGGCAGAGAACAGCGACCGCGCGACGGTACCCGACGGCATGGATGTGCCGGCGGAGATCGCCCTGCGTGCAGATCGCTTGAGCGCAATCGCGCAGGCCAAGGCCAAGATCGAGCAGCGCGCCAGCGAACGCCATCAGGTCGAGCAGCAGGAGTACGAGGCCAAGACCGCCAAGCGCCAAGCCCAGCGCGAGGCGGGCAAGAAGCCGCGCGGCAAGGACCCTGAGCCGCCAGAGGCCGGCCCCCGGAGCAGCGATCAGGTCAACCTCACGGATGAAGAGTCGCGCATCATGCCCGTGTCGGGTGGGGGCTTCGAGCAAAGCTACAACGCACAAGCCGGCGTGGACATCGCGACGATGATGGTGATCACCCAGCATGTGAGCCAGGCATCCAACGACAAGCGCGAAGTTGTGCCTACGCTGCAGCAGATCCAAGCGTTACCCGCGGTGCTGGGCGAGGTGCACACGCTCATCACGGACAACGGCTTCTTCAGCCAAGCCAACGTGATCGCGTGCAACGACGCGGGTATCGAGCCGCTGCTGGCGCTCAAGCGGGAGTCGCATCACACGCCGGTGATGGGGCGCTTTGCACCCGATGTGCCCGAGCCCCAGACGACGGATCCGCTCGTGCAGATGGCACACCGCCTGGGCACGCAAGCAGGCCGAGCCCTGTACGGCCTGCGCAAGCAGACAGTGGAGCCGGTGTTCGGCATCATCAAGCAAGTGATGGGTTGGCGCCAGATGAGCATGCGCGGGCTGGCCAAGGCACAAGGCGAATGGAGCTTGGTGACCATGGCTTGGAACATCAAGCGCATGCACGTCCTGCGAGCCGCGTGAGGGCAATAGTGCGCCCCGACCACGCCAAAACCGAGTCCCCAGGCCGCCCCATGTGCCCTCACAGTGTCTCGCCAACCATCGAGAGCGTTCGATCAGCGCGCCGCTGTCAAAAAAAACGCGTCGCACTGATCAATCGGATTCGCTCGGGTTCAAGTCCGACAGCCTCCTAGAATGAATCGTGGATCATCGAAAGCCATCAAAAGCACATCATCAAAAACGCGTGCGGCCCCAAACCCGGCGCATCCTCTCGACGGAGACCCTTCATGTCCACCCCCGATGCCAAGGCCGAGCTGCGCCGCGCGGCCCTGGAATATCACGAATTTCCCCGCCCGGGGAAGATCAGCGTCACCCCGACCAAGCAACTCTCCAACCAGCGCGATCTGGCGCTGGCGTATTCGCCGGGCGTGGCCGCGGCCTGCGAAGACATCGTGCAGAACCCGGGGGATGCGGCGCGCTACACCGCGCGCAGCAATCTGGTGGGCGTCATCACCAACGGCACGGCGGTGCTGGGGCTGGGCGACATCGGCCCGCTGGCAGCCAAGCCGGTGATGGAAGGCAAGGCGGTGCTGTTCAAGAAGTTCGCCAATATCGATGTGTTCGACATCGAAATCAACGAGAAAGACCCGGCCAAGCTCATCGAGATCATCGCGGCGCTGGAACCCACCTTCGGCGGCATCAACCTGGAAGACATCAAGGCGCCGGAGTGTTTCCAGGTGGAGCGCAGCTTGCGCCAGCGCATGCGCATTCCGGTGTTCCACGACGACCAGCATGGCACCGCCATCATCGTCGGCGCCGCCGTGCTCAACGGGCTGAAGGTGCTGGGCAAGCGCATCGAAGACGTGAAGCTGGTGTGCTCGGGCGCGGGCGCCGCGGCGCTGGCCTGCCTGCACCTGCTGGAGCATCTGGGCCTGGCGCGCGAACACATCTGGGTCAGCGATCTGGCCGGCGTGGTGTGGGCCGGGCGCACCGAGTTGATGGACCCGGACAAGGCGCGTTACGCGCAGCCCACCGAGGCCCGCAAGCTTGGCGACATCATCGACGGCGCCGACATCTTCCTCGGCCTGTCCGCCGGTGGCGTGCTCAAGCCCGAGATGGTGGCACGCATGGCCGCCAAGCCGCTGATCCTGGCGCTGGCCAACCCCACGCCGGAAATTCTCCCCGAGGAAATCAAGGCGGTGCGCGGCGACGCGGTGATCGCCACCGGCCGTTCGGACTATCCGAACCAGGTCAACAACGTGCTGTGCTTTCCCTACATCTTCCGCGGCGCACTGGACTGCGGCGCCACCACCATCACCACCGAGATGGAAGTGGCCGCGGTGCAGGCCATTGCCGCGCTGGCGCAGATGGAACAGAGCGATGTGGTGACCACCGCTTACGGCATGCAGGAAGCCGGCTTCGGCCCCACCTACCTGATCCCCAAGCCTTTCGACCCGCGCCTGATTCTGCACATCGCCCCGGCCGTGGCCCGGGCGGCTGCGGCCAGCGGTGTGGCGACGCGGCCGATTGCCGACCTCGACACCTACCGCGAGCAACTGCAGCAGTTCGTCTATCAGTCGGGCGCGATGATGCGGCCCATTTTCTCCATCGCCAAACACGCGCAGAAAAAGCGCATCGTCTACGCCGAAGGCGAGGACGAGCGCGTGCTGCGCGCCGTGCGCGTGGTGATCGATGAGCAGCTTGCGCGCCCGATCCTGGTGGGCCGCCCGGCGGTCATCGCACAGCGGGTGGAGCGCTTTGGCCTGCGCCTGCAGGAAGGGCGCGACTTTGACGTGGTCAACACCGACAACGACGAGCGCTACCGCGACTTCTGGCAGAGCTATCAGCAGATCGCCGGGCGCAAGGGCATCACCCCGCCGTTCGCCAAGATCGAGATGCGCCGCCGCCTCACCCTGATCAGCGCGATGATGCTGCACAAGGGCGAGGCCGACGGCATGATCTGCGGCACCTGGGGCAACACCCATCTGCACCTGCACTACATCGACCAGGTGATCGGCAAACGCACCGGCGCCAAGGTTTACGCCGCGATGAACGGGCTCATCCTGCCAGGGCGCCAGGTCATGCTGGTGGACACGCACATCAATCTCGACCCCAGCGCCGAGGATCTGGCCGAGATCACCCTCATGGCCGCCGAGGAGTTGCGCCGCTTCGGCATCACGCCCAAGGTGGCGCTGCTGTCGCATTCCAATTTCGGCTCCAGCAATGCCCCCAGCGCACTCAAAATGCGCCAGACCCTCGAGTTGCTGCACCAGCGCGACCCCGCGCTAGAGGTGGACGGCGAGATGCATGGCGATTGCGCCTTCGACGCCGGGCTGCGCGCCAGCCTGCTGCCGCAGACCACCTTGTCGGGCGAGGCCAATCTGCTGGTTTTCCCGGGTCTGGACGCCGCCAACATTGCCTACAACCTGCTCAAAACCACCGCCAGCAACAACGTCGCCATCGGCCCCATGCTGCTCGGGGCGGCCAAGCCGGTGAACATCCTCACCGCATCGAGTACCGTGCGGCGCATCGTCAATATGACCGCGCTCACCGTGATGGACGCCAACTCGACGCGCTGAAGCCCAGTCCCCTGCATTCACACCGCACCTCATTTTCAGGGACGATCAGGCTGAGTGTGCGCTCACTCAAGAAAGCTGTGCTGCACAAAAAATAGGCGCAATTCTTGCTTTCAGCGGCCGATTCCAATACGCTTTGAGTTTGACGCGCCGCATGATGCGCCTCCCGCGGCATCCAGTTTGGTCGTGACGCAACATCGGTTGGACTTGTGGGCATTGCTGCAAACCTGTCGCATCGCAAGCGATTGCAGGCCAAACTGCAAGCCGAAGCACAGGCCAGAAGCACAGGCCAATCACGCATTCATTCACCCCCGGCGAGCGTTTTCCACCGGGGTTTTCGCAAACTGGCCCATTCATCGTTCGTGTACAGGTTCGCAGCCCCGATCCAACCACCTGTTAAACCGGGCCAGCGCATCACCCGGGCATTGGCACTGTGCATCGCACTGTTCGGCCTTCAACTTGCAGCTTGGTCCGCAGGCGGCGTCCAGGGTTGGGGCTTGGCCCAGGGGCGCGAACGGCATGCCGAAAGCTGGCGCGATGAGGCCACGCCAGCCGTGCGTGCCGGGGAACTTCCGCGTGAAGCCCAGCACACACTGCAGTTGATTCGGCAGGGAGGGCCCTTCCCCTACGCGAAGGACGGCATTGTTTTTGGAAATTATGAGCACATCCTGCCGCAGCGGCGACGCGGCTATTACCGTGAATACACCGTACCAACCCCGGCAAGCCGCAACCGGGGGGCACAACGCCTTGTCTGCGGGGGACCTCCGCGCACCCCCGATCTCTGCTACTACACCCATGATCACTACGCAAGTTTCCAAGCCATCGCTCACTGAGGCCGAGGGCGGGGTCAATCTCAAACTCCTGCGCCCGAATATCGTGCAGTCGATCCGCGCCTTTCGCGTGCCGGCGCTGATGTCCGCCGCGCAGGACGCCGGCCAGCATTTCCTCTACGCCAATCTGGCCGAGGCCACGACCAAGCAGGAAGTGCTGGAAATCGTGGCGCGTTCCTTCACCTTCCCCAAACATTTCGGCAAGAATTTCGACGCCCTGCGCGACTGCCTGACCGACATGATCCAAAGCTCGGGCAAGCAGCCGGGCTTCGTCATCGTGCTGGAGCAGTTGCCCATGACCCAGCGCTTCGACAAGGAAGCGCGCGAAACCCTGCTCGATGTCTTCCGCGACGCGGCCGATTTCTGGTTCGAGCAAGGCGTGGAATTCCGGGTTTTCTATTCTTTTCTGTAACCCGCGCGCCGGACCGGACGGCGTTGCGGGGCGAAGACGAACCGGGCTCCCGACTCAGCGGCAAACTGGCCTATGCGCCACCCGCACCCTGGTATGGCGCGTGGGTTGCCGAAGCTGCCTGAGGTTGTCTGAGGTTGCCGGAAGCGGCCTTGCCCCTTGCTTGAACCCTTGCCTCAGCCTGGGTTCAATTCCAGCGCCAGGCGCACATACTCGCCCACGCTCACCTCCTCGGCGCGGCGCTTGATGTCGAAATCTCCGGCATAACCCCGGCTGACGAGCCAGGGCTCCAGCGCATGGCGCAGCAGCTTGCGGCGTTGCGAGAACGCCGCGGCAGTCAGGGCTTGCAACACGGCGGGATCGAGGCCCGACAGTTCCGCCGGCGAACGCGGGTGCATGCGCACCACGGCCGAATCCACCCGGGGTGGCGGCGAGAACGCCTGCGGCCCCACGTTCAGCACATCCCACATGGCGTAGCGCCACTGCAGCATGACCGACAGCCGCCCGTAGTCGCCGCAGGCGGGCGGCGCCACCATGCGCGCCACCACTTCTTTCTGCAGCATGAAATGCTGGTCATGCACCGCGCTCGCCGCGCTCATCAAATGGAACAGCAGCGGGCTGGAGATGTTGTAGGGCAGGTTGCCGAAAATGCGCAACCGGGAGCCGAGACCGGCAAAGTCCAGAGCCAGCGCATCGGACTCGATGACGCGCACGCGCTCGGGTTCGCGCGTGCGCCAGCGCGCCGCGAGGTCGCGGTCGAGCTCGACCACGGTCAGCTGCCGGGTGCGGTCGAGCACCGGCCAGGTGAGCGCGCCCAGTCCGGGGCCGATTTCCACCAGCGGCTGACCGGCGCGCGGGTCGATGAGGCCGACGATCTCGGCAATCACCCCGGTGTCGGTGAGAAAGTGCTGGCCGAAGCGCTTGCGCGCGGTGTGCCCGGCGATGCGGGTCGGGCCGGCGGCGGTGCCGTGGCGGCTAGAACCGGCCATGGCGGCGACGCGGCATCACACGGGTGGTCAAGCGCTGGGGCTGCATGGCCAGCGGCATGCCCAGCGCGGCATCAGGAGTCCGCATCCGGGATCCGCACATAGGTGCGCGCGCGCACGTCTTTCACCAGTTCGTTGAAGTCTTTCTCTTCTTTTTGCTGCAGCAGGATGTTGCGCGCCACGGCGCGCTCCTGATCCTTGCCGAGGGCGTGTTCGCGGCGGTCCACCAACTGCAGCAGGACCACCTTGCCGGGCAGCGTGATGGGCTGGGACACCTGCCCCGGGTTCAAGCGGTTGAGCGCGGCGTCGAGCGCCGGGGGCAGCTGCCCGGGCAGCACCCAGCCGAGATCGCCGCCTTTCTTGCCCGTGGCCACATCCTGCGACAGCTCACGCGCCTTGTCGGCGAATTGCACCTTGCCCTGCTCGACGGCGTCGCGAATGCTCGCCAACTCTTTCACGGCCGCTTGGCGTGACTTGCCGCTGTTGACGTCGAGGACGATCTCGCTCACCCGGCTTTGCATCGCCGTGGCGGCGCCAAGCTGGCCGCCCTGCTCGGCCACCAGCTTCAGGATGTGAAAACCGGCGGGGCTGCGGATCACGCCGCTGATCTCGCCCGGCTTGAGGCCGCGGATCGCTTCCATGAACAGGCCGGGCCACTGGCTGGCGGGGCGCACGCCGAGGTTGACGCCATTTTTCGCCTCCGGGCCCTGCGAGTATTCCATCGCCAGCTTGCTGAAATCACGCCCCTGCCTGAGCTTGCCGAGGGCCTCGTCGATGCGCACCTTGGCCTGCGCCACCTGCTCGGGCGTGGGCTGGCTGGGCAGGGGAATGAAAATTTGTGCGAGTTGAATCTGGGTTTGCGCAGCCAGCGGCTGTTTCGCCTGTTTGGCCAGATAGTCGTCCACCTCCTGGTCGCTGATCTTGATGCGCGCGGCCACCTCCTGCTGCCGCAGGCGGCCAATCAACACTTCACGCTTGACCTGCTCCTTGTATTCGCTCCAGCCCAGCCCTTCGGCGGTGATCTGCTTGCGGAATTGCTCGGTGCTGAGCTTGTAGCCAGCAGCCACCTGGGCGATGGCCCGGTCCACCGCCTCGGCACTGACGACGATGCCGCTGTCCTCGGCGTACTGCGCCATCGCCACCTGGTCGATCAGCTGGTTCAACAGCTCGGCGCGCAGCTGTGCGATGGGTGGCATTTGCGCCCGTTGCTGCGCGATTTGCTGCTCGGCCGCGCGCACCCGCAAATCCAGGTCGTACTGGGTGATGACCTGGCTGCCCACCACCGCGGCAATGCCGTCGCTGCCTTGCGATCCGCCCCCGGACAAGGCCGCTTGCGGCGTGGCGGGGAGCTGTGGGGTTTGCATCAGCGCCGAGCCCTGGCCCGAGAGTCCGGGAGCAGACTTCAAGCCAAGACCTTGGGCGCCGGCCGCGCCGCTGAGCAGCAAGGCAGCCAGGGCCGTGGCGCGGCGCAGGGAGAAATTACTCATAGTTGAGATAACGGCTGGGAGGCGCCGTGGGTTGGTTCAGCAGTTGGTAACCGGGGATATTTTGCTCGAATGCCGACAAGGGATTGCCGATCACGCTCAGACGGGAAAAACCCGTGAGCTCGAGTTGGAATAACAGGCGGGTGGATGCCGTGAACGTGGACAGCGAATTGCGCTGCACCGCGATGCGTGCCAGCCAACAACCGCCGTTGTACTCGAAACCCAGCAGGCCGTCGTTGAATTGCTTGTCCAGAATGCTGTAGTTGGCCTGGCCGACCGAGTACCAGCGGCTGGACAACTGCCACTGCCAGGCCGTGTTGACGTATTTCAAGGGAATCTGCGTTGCCGTGGCGCTTTGCACCTGGTAGGACACGCTCACGCGCTTGAAAGCATCGGGGTTCCATTGCGCACCCACGGCGGCCTGCACCAGTTGCCGCAGGCGCGTGTTGTAGTCGATCGCGGCATTGGCGCTCCAGCGCGGATCGAGCGAAACGCTGGCCAGCGCAAAGCTGTCGTTCAGACCCGCCGGCACGGGCGGTCCGGTGAGCGTGACCCGCTGCTCGCGCAGCAGCACGCGTTGCGCCAAGGTCAGCCGGGCGTATTCCGCGCCGGTGGCATTGTCGAGAAAACGGGTGGTGACGCCGCCGGTGATGTTGTTGGCGTCGGCGATGCGGTCGCTGCCGGAAAACACGTTGTCCACATAGATGGTGGACAGGTTCAGATCCAGTGGGGCGCTGTCGAAATTCGGCAGGTATTGCTGGTTGCTGTAGGGCGTGTAGACGTAGTAGAGCCGAGGCTCCAGCGTCTGCGTCACGTCATGGCCGAAGAAGCGCGTCTTGCGCTCGAACACCAGCCCCGAGTCCAGGCTGAAGGTGGGCAGGTTGCGCGTGGCCGTGGTGGCGCCGTTGGCCATCGCGGTGTCGGTGCTGTAGTAGGTGCTGTTGAACGACAGCTTGGGCGTGATGAAGCCCTCCGGGGCGATGAACGGCCGGCTGATGCTGGGGTTGATGTACACCCGGTCGCCCGACAGCAGCCCGGGCGTGGAATTGGTGAAGCGCGCGGCCTCGGCCTGCAACTGCCACTGCAGGCCGGTGTAGTTGTCGCTATGCCAGGTGCCGTACAGCCGGGGTTGGGTGTTGTAAGGCACGCCGATGGGCGAAGCCGGGTTCTGCAAAGTCTGCCACTGGTTGAAGCTGGCCTGGATGGAACCGTTGGGCTGGCTCCAGGTCACCTGGCCTTGTTGCGGCAGGATGCGGTTGGCGCCGATGACGGGGTCCACGCCGCCGAAATCCTGCCACCAGTTGTTGTCGGACACGCGCTGCAGGTTCAGGCCGTAGCTCACGCTGGGCGCCAGTGCGCCGTTTTGCTGGAACACGCCGGCCCAGCGCTGGCTGCCGCCCGCGGCGCTGTCGGACGGCATGTAGTCGATGAAGCTGCGGCCGGAAAAACTCGGCTCCAGCCAGCGCAGCTCGGCGCTGCCCATGAAGCCCCGGCGCTGCAGCAGCCTGGGGGTCAGGGTGGCGTCGTAGTTCGGCGCGATGTTCCAGTAATACGGTTGGGCGTAGTCCAGGCCATTCTGGCTGTCCAGGCCGATGGTGGGCGGCAGGAAGCCCGACTTGCGCGCATCGCTCAGCGGAAAACTGGCATAGGGCAGCGGCAGAATGGTGACGCCCTTGAACACCACGCGCCCGTCGTGCGCCACGCCGGTGTTGTCGGCCGAGTCCAGCTCCAGGTCGGTGGCCTGCATGAACCAGTCCAGCGGACTGGCGGTGCAGGTGGTGTAGGTCGCATTCTTGGCCTCCACCCGGTTGTGGCTCAGAAACTTCACCACGTCGGCGTGGCCGTGGCCTTGCGTCCGGTTGAAAAAATAGTGCGCCTGCGGCATCTGCCCGGTGCCCGAGGCCAGGTTGTACTGTAGGCTGGGGCCGCTGAAGACATTGCCGTCGCGCACGACGCGCACATCGCCCTGCGCATCGATCGCGTCCTGGGCGATGTCGTAGTGCAAGCGCTCGGCCTTGAACACCACGCTGTGCTTGCGCAGCTCCACGTTGCCGCTGGCGTTCATGTCGATGTCGGTCTGGCCGGAAAGCTGGTCGGCCCAGATGAACAGGGGCTCGCGCATCTGCGCCGCCGGTGAAAGACGTTGCGCCAGATCCAGACTGGGCGTGAGCTGCAGCGCGTCCGTTTCCTGCGGCGGCGTCGGTGGCGCAGCCGCCTCGGGGGCTTGTTGCGCGCCGGCCGGCGCCAGCTCCGCCAGCGCCAGGCCCAGCGCCGCCGCGAGCAGCCGCAGACGCGGCCTGCGCGGCGGTCGGAAAGGGGTCGGCGGGGACTTGGGCACTGGGCGGGGACGGACGGGTTGGGCCGGCGTGGGATGGATGCTGCAGGACGGACGACGCGGTTGCTTGGACGCGGGCCGAAGACTGCGGACCGGACGACGGGAGCCGGGGCGCTCGCAAGCGACAAGCGCACCCTAAAATCCTCGCGGATTATAGGAAGCCATCCCGCTTGCGCGTGCCGCGCCCCTTCCTTGCGCACCGCACTGCATCTCTATCCCGCATCTCGACCCACATCTCGGGCCTTTGCGTCCCCGCCCAGAGCCCACACGACCTTGAGCCCCATGCCACAGCCGCACCCCTTGCAGTCCACGCCCCAGACACCCGTCGTCCCAGCGGATGCCCGTCTGCAAGCCCTGCACGCCTGGCTCGCCACCGCCCCCAGCGGCATGCAGGTCGATGTCGCCAGCCTGCAACCCGCCTCCAGCGATGCCAGTTTTCGGCGTTATTTCCGCGTGCAGTTCGCGGCGCCCGCAGCGGGCAGTTGCATCGTGATGGACGCGCCGCCGCCGCAGGAAAACATTCGCCCCTTCCTGCAGGTGGACGCGCTGCTGCGCGCCGGCGGCATCTCTGCCCCGCAGGTGCTGGCGAGCGATGCGCAGCAGGGTTTCATCCTGCTGTCCGACCTGGGCTGCACCACCTATCTGCAGGCGCTGCAAGCCGCGCGCGCGGCTGGCGACATGCCGCGCTGCCTGGCGCTGATGCTCGACGCGATGGACACGCTCGTGCGCCTGCAAGCCCTCCCCGCGCCCGAGCTGCCCGCCTACGACGCGACGCGGCTGCGCACCGAGCTCGAACTCTTTCCCCACTGGTATGTGGGACAGCACCTGGGCGCCACGCTCAGCGCCGATGAGCAGGCCGGTCTGCAGCAGGTGTTCGGCGCCCTGCTGGCCAACAACATGGCGCAACCGCAGGTGCTGGTGCACCGCGACTATCACAGCCGCAACCTCATGCTGCTGGACGCGGGCCAGGAGCAGGGCAACCCCGGTGTGCTCGACTTCCAGGACGCGGTCATCGGCCCCATCACCTACGACCTCGCCTCGCTCTTGCGCGACGCCTACATCGCCTGGCCCGAAGAGCAGCAGCTCGACTGGGCGATTCGCTACTGGGAGCGCGCGCGCAAGGCCGCCCTGCCGGTGGACGCCGACTTCTCCGTCTTCTACCGCGACTTCGAGTGGATGGGCCTGCAGCGCCACCTCAAGGTGCTGGGCATCTTCGCCCGGCTGTGGCACCGCGACGGCAAGGCGCAATACCTGGACCACCTGCCCATGGTGCTAGCCTACGCCCGCGCCACCGCGGCGCGCTATCACGACTTCAACCCCCTGATGCGCCTGCTGGACCGGCTGCAGGGCGTACAGCCGCGCACCGCCTACACGTTTTGAGCGGCGCCGAAGTTTTGAGCCACCCCGAAAGTTTGCTTCAGCCATCCATGCGCGCCCTCATCCTCGCAGCCGGACGCGGCCAGCGCATGCGCCCGCTCACCGACCATGCCCCCAAGCCCTTGCTGGCGTTGGCGGGCAAGCCCATCATCGTCTGGCAGATCGAGCGCCTGCGGGACGCGGGCATCGTCGACCTGGTCATCAACCTCGGCTGGCTGGGCGCGCAAATTCCAGCGGCGCTGGGCGACGGCCGCGCCTTCGGCGTGCGCATCGCCTACTCCGAAGAACCGCAGGATGCGTACGAAACCGGTGGCGGCATCGCCACCGCGCTGCCGCTGCTCGGGGGCGCGGGCGGCGCCCCGTTCGTGGTGGCGAGTGGCGACATTCACACCGATTTCGACTACGCCCGGCTGCACGCCGCCGCCGCGCGCATCGCCGCCGCGCCGCAAACCACCTCGGCGCATTTCGTCCTCACCGACAACCCGCCACACCACCCGCAAGGCGATGTGGCGCTGGACGCCTCTGGCCGGGTGCGGCGCGACGGCCTGCGGCTCAACTACGGCAATATCGGCGTGTTCCACCCCACCCTGTTCGCCAGCCAGCCGGTGCGCCAGGCATGGACGCTGTTTCCCTGGATGTTTGCGGAAGTGGACGCCGGCCGGGTCAGCGGCGAGCACTTCCGCGGCGCCTGGCACAACCTCGGCACGCCCGAGCAGCTGGCCGTGCTCGACGCTGGACTGCGTGCTTCTGCAGCAAGGTGCTGACCCAAGCCGAACATGGCCCGGGCGGCAAATCCACCGATGCTCCACGGCCAAATCCAGCGGACTAAGCTGTCACTGCGCTTCATCGAGCCGCAACTTCGACGCCACACGCCCCCCAATTCCTCCAAACCCATGAACCCACCCGCCCTCCAACTGCTCGAGCGCTGCGCCGAGCGTCGCGCCCGACTGGCGGCGCACATGGCGCAAGCTGGCGGCGGCGTGGCCATCGTACCCACCGCGCCGGAAGTCATGCGCAACCGCGACGCCGACTTTCCCTACCGTCACGACAGCTACTTCTACTACCTCACCGGCTTCACCGAGCCCCAAAGCCTGCTGGTGCTCACCGTGCAGGCCGATGGCAGCCACCAGGCCACGCTGTTCTGCCGCGAGAAAGACGCCGAACGCGAAATCTGGGACGGCTTCCGCTTCGGCCCCGAGGCGGCGAAGGAAGCCTTCGGTTTCGACGCCGCCTTGCCCATTGCCCAGCGCGACGCCGCGCTGCCGCCCTTCCTTGCCGACCGGCCTGCGGTGTGGTGGCCGTTCGCCATCCACGCCGGCTTCGAGACCCAGGTGGAGGGCTGGCTGGCCGCCGTGCGCGCCCAGGCCCGCGCCGGCCGCCGTGCGCCCGCCGCGCAGTACGATCTGTGCGCCGTGCTCGACGACATGCGCCTGTTCAAGGACGACTTTGAGCTGGCCGTGATGCGCCGCGCCGCCGCCATCTCGGCGCAAGGCCACCGCCGCGCCATGCGCCGCTCGGCCGAAGGCAGTCGCGCAGCGCCGACCGGTGGCCTGCGCGAATACCACCTCGAAGCCGAGCTGCTGTACGCCTTCCGTGCCGGCGGGGCGCAGGCGCCGGCCTACGGCAGCATCGTCGCCGCCGGGGCCAATGCCTGCATCCTGCATTACCGCGCGGCCGATGCCACGCTTCCGCCCGGCAGCCTGTGCCTGATCGACGCCGCCTGCGAACTCGACGGCTACGCCAGCGACATCACCCGCACCTTTCCGGTGGATGGGCGTTTCAGCGGCGCGCAGCGCGCGCTGTACGACATCGTGCTCCAGGCGCAGCACGCCGCGCTGGACGCCACGCGCGCCGGACGGCGCTTCAACGACCCGCACGACGCCGCGCTGCGCGTGCTGGCGCAAGGCCTGCTCGACACCGGCCTGATCGCCCGCGACACCGCGCCCGACGTCGACGCCGTGCTCGCCACCGGCGCCTACCGCCGCTTCTACATGCACCGCACCAGCCACTGGATGGGCATGGACGTGCACGACTGCGGCGACTACACCGAACCGGGCGAGGCGCCGCAGCCGCAAGCCGACGGCAGCGCCAAGCCCGCCTCGCGCATCCTGCGCCCGGGCATGGTGCTGACCATCGAGCCCGGCCTGTACGTGCGCGCGGCCGACGACATTCCGGCCGCTTTCCACGACATCGGCATCCGCATCGAGGACGATGTCGTGGTGCGCGATGGCGGCGCGGCCTGCGAGGTGCTGACCCACGCCGCGCCCAAGGCCGTGGCCGAGATCGAAGACCTGATGCGCGTGTGATGGCGAGCCCTGCCAGCACGCCAACCCAATGGCCGCGATGACCCAGCTCGGACCTGCGCGCACGAGTCAGGCGACGTCCGCCAGCGCCGCCCCGCTGCGCATCGCCATCATCGGCGCCGGCCCTGTGGGCCTGAGCGTGGCGCTGCAACTGCATCAGCTGGGCGCAGCGCTCCAGGTCGCGGTGTTCGACGCCCTGCCCGACGCCGCTGCCGCGCTGGCCGACCCGCGCGTGCTGGCGCTGTCCGAAGGCAGCCGCCAGTTGCTCGCCGCCATCGGCGCCTGGCCGGAACAGGCCGCCACCGCCATCCGCCGCATTCATGTGTCGCAAGTCGCGCCTGGTCTGGCCGCGCTGCCGCGCGTCATGCTGCAGGCCGACGACACCGAGCTGCCCGCGCTGGGCTACACCGTGCGCTATGGCGAGCTGCTGGCCGCGCTGCAGGCTGCGGCGCGGCACGCCGGCATCCATGTGCAGTACGGCCGAGCCGTGCAGGCCGTGCCGGATGCCGATGGCGGTCACGTCCACCTCGTCCACCAGGGCGCTGCGGCCACGTCCTCCCAAGGCGAAACCGGGGAAGCCATCGACACACCCACTGCCACGCTGCCACCACCAAGCACGGCCGATGCAGCCTCCCCAACACACGCGGCAAGCGCGAGCCAACCTGCGCCTGCAAGCGCAGCGCCCGGCTACGACCTCGCCATCCTCGCCGAAGGCGGCGCCTTCCACACCCAGCCGGCGCGCGCCCTGCGGCGCGACTACGGCCAGCAGGCGCTGGTCGGCCGGGTGCGCTGCGACCGCCCACATGCAGGCCTGGCGGTCGAGCGTTTCACCCCGGGCGGCCCCGTGGCGCTGCTGCCGCGCGGGGCGGACTATGCCCTGGTGTGGTGTGCCCCGCCCGCCGGGGCCGAAGCCATCCGGCAGTTGGACGCAGCAGCGCAAATCGCCGCGCTGCAAGCCCTGCTGCCCGCCATCTGCGGCCGCGTCACCGCGCTGCAGATGGCCGGCAGCTACCCGCTGGGTCTCAACGCCCAGTGGCGCGCGCGCCAGGGCCGCGTCGTGCAACTCGGCAATGCCGCGCAAACCCTGCACCCGGTGGCCGGCCAAGGCCTGAACCTCGGCCTGCGCGACGCCGCAACCCTGGCACGAGCGCTCGCCTCTCCAACGACCGCTGCAACGCCAACCCCTGCCGACCTCGACGCCATGTTGCGGCGCTACGACCGCAACCGCCTGCCCGACCGCGCCGTCCTGCTCGGCCTCACCGACCTGCTGGCGCGCGGCTTCACCTGGCAAACCCCCGGCGCCGCCGCGCTACGCGCCGCCAGTCTCGCCGCGCTCACCCTGCTGCCACCGCTGCGGCGGGAGTTGCAGGAGCGCATGGTGTTCGGCTGGCGTTGATCTTGGTGGTGTTGTCGTTATCGGTCAGGCCGTGTTACGAGCCAGAAATCGACATCAACATGCAATCCGGCCACGGCGTTTCAGAAAATTACAAAACCTGGCCTATTCCCTATACATGCTATCGGTAAACTGGGCTTTGGTGTTGCGATCAATGCCCAGCCCGAAAAGCGCAAGATCTGTTGAATGGATTTGCTGACTTGGTGTTTTGAAGGCTGTTTGGCTAAGTGTCTTGGATGCAGCAGCTGAGAACAACGACATTCTGTTGATGCCACCAGAGTTCGGCAACCGTCCTAGAGGGCTTTTCATGTCCAACGACCAGCTTCCACGGATTTTTATCCGCACGGACGAGCAGGCACGGATCCCCTATTTTGCTGTCCCGCCCGTAGCGAGCGGTGGGGACACTGGCTCCTATGCCTTCGAGCATCGCGCAGTGGATGCCGGCAGCCTGGGATCCCACACATTCGACGCCCATGTCCTGATGCTGCCGGTGGGGCCGGATCCGGTGCGATTCTGGAGCCGTCTCAATGGGCGCCCGGTCTCGGGCTTGATCGAGCCTGGACGCTTTCGCTTTCTTGCGCATGGCGACACGCTCGCGACATCGTGGAACGCGCCACTCCAGGGATTGTTTTTGACGCTGCCACAAGCCTTGTTTGCGCAGGCCCTCGGGGACAGCGTTGACACCCGGCCAATCGAATTGGTTTCCAGACTGACGCCCCATGAGGATCGGCTCTTGGCCCATCTGCTGCATGCGATCCAAGCCTACGCGATGGGGCAACGTCTGGGTGGGCGACTGTTTGAGCAGTCCTTGTTGACGGCGGTTGCGGCGCATGTCTCGATGACTTATGGCGCGGGCCGCCGGGAACTGTTGCGGGGTCCGAGCCTGCCGCGCTGGAAGCAACAGCGACTGCGGCAATTCATCCAAGAGCACTTGAGTTCGGATCTCAACCTGAATGCGCTTGCGGCCATGATGAACATGAGCCCTTACCACCTCGGGCGCGTGTTTCGCGCCACGACCGGCAGAACCCTCTGGCAATTTGTCCTGGAGTGTCGAGCCAAAGAGGCACATCGATGGATTGCCGCGCATCCCACCCTGCCGCTGTCCAAGATCGCCGAAGCCTGCGGGTTTGAGTCTTACTCGCAGTTCATCGCGGTGTTCAGGAAGTTCTACGGCCAGCGGCCTAGCGAATTCCGTCGCTCCCTGTGACGGGCGCCACTTTTTGCGTCGCGCAGCGTGCCCACCGTGACGCATGCCCAGAATCTCAAGCTGAGCGCCAGAATCCGAAGCGATTTCTCGGTGAAACCGCCTAGCATTGGGTCAAAGCATCCAGCAGAAGGCCTGATTGATGAACGCAAGGTTCATCGTAACCCGCAGTTAGACCAACAATCGCCGACAAGAACGGCAGGGAGGATGATCATGCACACACTGAAAGTGGTCCGCGTCATCGCGGCTTGGGTCTTCGTTAGCTTGCTTGCCGCTTGCGGTGGTGGGGGCGGTGGGACCACACCAGGCACGGCGACAACATCAGGCACGGGATCCACACCAAGCCAAGCACCCTCACCAGGTGGTTCTACCCTTGGAATAGTGTGGACGTCTTTTAGCCCACCTCCCGGCGGGACGAGCTGGAACGGGGTTGCTTTCGGAAACAAAACTTGGGCCGCCGTCGGAAGTGGTGTCACTGGCTACAGCACCAACGGATCGAACTGGACGTCGATGACGGTTAGTACTAGCGACCCCTCTTACGCCAAGGGTGCTCTCACTTTTGCAAACGGCCTGTTCATGGCAACTTCTGAATTTGGCGTTAGCACCAGCACTGATGGGGTAACGTGGCTATTTAAAAATCTAAGCAATAATTCGGGATCCAACCCTGAACCTCAAGGCCTAGCTGGAATCGCCTTTGGCAACAACACATGGGTTGCTGTTGATAACCGCTATTTAACCGATGATTTCATTGCCTTTGAAGTGAGTTCAAATAATGGTGCCAATTGGACGTATGTAACCACACCTATGCCGTATGCGCAGCCAGCTTCTGTTGCTTTCGGCAACGGCAAGTTTGTCGCCGTAGGCTACGGCAGCTTTGTCGCTACGAGCGCCAACGGAACCACTTGGACTAAGCAGTCGTTAGGCTTTTCAGATGGACTTACGAGCGTCACGTTTGGTAATAACCTATTTGTTGCCGTAGGTAGCCTTGGTGACGCGTACAGCAGCCCGGACGGTGTTACATGGACAAAAACCCTATTAAGTTCAGCGAGCGGGCTCAGTTCTATCTGCTTTGGAAATAATGAGTTTGTGGCTGTTGGAGGAATTCACACAAGCTCCGATGGCAATACTTGGACTGCGAGAAGCTTGACCCAACCAGTCGTAGGAGGAGGGACTCTCAGCAGTGTGGCCTTTGGAAACAACCAATTCATCGCAGTTGGTGGGAGCACATTCACCATATCCCAATAAACGACCATAGAAATTCGGTGTGGTTTTTTTTGCACCTCAGTGATTCACTGTCGGCGTCGATGTAATTTTGAGCCCCCGTGCCGATTTAATTCTGGGCCATGGATGCATTGGGGGTAAGAAGATGGTCTTAATGATGAATAAAAGGTTCATCGTGATCTGCAGTTAGACAAAAAATTGCCGAAAAACGGCAGGGAGGATGATCATGCGCACACTGAGAGTGGTCCGCGTCATCGCGGCTTGGGTCTTCGTCAGCTTGCTGGCTGCCTGCGGTGGTGGGGGCAGTGGCGGAGGGGGAGCGCTGACCAGCAGCACAGGCGGCACAGCCACTGGCTATCTCATCGATGCGCCGGTTGCGGGGGCGAGCTACACGACATCGTCGGGTTTGAGCGGTGTGACGGCCAACGACGGTTCGTTCACCTACCACACTGGCGACAAGATTAAGTTCACAGTCCTTGGTATTGGCTTGGGCAATGCCGTCGCGGTCCCTGCCAATGGCGTGGTCACCCCCGTGACGATCACAGGGGAGGATTCCTCCGGCGCAACGGTCACGACGGCGAACGCGCCGAATGCGACGCTCATGGCCCAATTGCTCCAAACGCTGGGCAATATCTCACCGACCACGTCGAATGGCGCACTCGTCATGCCGACGACAAATACCGCGCTGCAGCAGCAGTTGGTAGCGCTCTTCAACAGTGGTGGGCTCACTGCGGTCGTCAATGGCTTGCAAACGGCCTTGTCGAACGCCGGCATCACTGGGGTGACGGTGGTATCGTCGGCGGCCGCAATTAGCACGATGAACGCGGCCATCCAGGCGACAACATCGGCGGCGGCAAGCCCTCAGTATGCGAACAGCACCTGGACTGCTACGGGAAGCGGCGGCGGGGCCACTCTTCAATTCCTCGCCAACGGGACCGTGGAAGGTCTGACGGGCTCGCAGACAGTGGTCTACGGTATATGGACAGTCAATAGCGACCGATCGCTCACGGTCAACGTGGCCGGCGGAGGCGGGGGAACCGCAACCGCAACCTTGACGAGCGCGGATCTTGCCGCAAATCCCTCCTCGTGTTCTAGTTGCTTACAGGTCACGCCGGGGAACGGCACTCCGTGGACGGGCTCGATGACGCAGTCCTCGCCCGGTAGCCAGAATCCATACGCCGGGATCTGGTTCTCCACTTTCACGCCCAACAGCGCGGGGACCGCCAACAACATGCAAAGCGGGACCATCGCCTTCATCGCTGAATCGAACGGGTCGATCTTCGGGCAGGTGCTTGGGCAAGGAAACGCGTCGGCCAACGGCAGTTGGACCCCATCGACTGGCGCCATCTCCGGCAGCGGCAGCAGTGGTGGCAGCACCACGTCGATGGTGGGCAGCTTCGCGACGCAGACCGGAACGCTTAGCGTCAACGGGACAGTGGTGGGATCGCTCAACTTGTCACGCAATCCTCCGCCCCCCCTGCCCTATGCAGGAGTTTACAGCGGGCACTACAAGCTCAGTTGCCCCGGTTGCAATGGCGGGAACGGGGAAAGCGCCAATGGAACCATGATGATTACAGTCAATTCCGACGGCACCTTTTCCACCGTTACGTCGACGACATTTACCTCGAATATCAACGGAGACAATTTCGGCGCCAATGTAGGCTTCCAGGGTAGAGTGGCCTCGTCAGGCGCGATCAATGCGTCCGCAGGTAACAACCCCAATGGCTGTCAGAACTTTTTTGCGGCGCCATGGACGTCGGGGCAAATCACCAACGGGATGCTGTCCGTAACATATTCTCAGCAGCCCGCTACTTGTCCTGCGGTCAGCGGTTCGATCACGGCGACCTTTGTGCCTGGTTGAGTCGCGAGTATCCCACCGTTTTTGAGAAGAATTGAATCGAGAATCGCCAGTTCGACACATCAAGGGCTTGCTGTTCTCGTCATCCCCGACATTGCTTCCAAGCAATTTTGGCGGTTCGAAGGCAAGATCAGCCCGGCTACTCAATAATCTCAAGATGGGCCAAGTGGGAACTGACTTCTTTTATTTTCGAAATGCCGCTTTTGCGCATCTTGAAAACGAGGCCGAATGATGCCAAGATTTGCTGTGCTGTCGCTTCTCATCATCTTGCCGGTCTTTATTTATTCCTGAATCCGTGAGCTCGGGCATGCGGAATTTTCATAAGTTGTTGATGCATAATGGTTTATTCGATAAAATGACCCCTTTGTCTTCTCACCCAGCGGGTGAACGTTCCGGGGTATGGCATGGGGTTTGGATTTCGCGTCAAGCAACTCGACTATGACCTGACGCCGGTGGCCGGTCTGGCCCTTGTCGGTCATCACCTCAAGCGCCTCGATCCTCTGTTCAAACGCCTGGATGCCCAGTGGCCTTGCCGCGGCGGACTGCCGCCCAGCACACTGATGCGCAGCTATGTTGGCTTGCTCGCGCAGAGCAAGAGCGACTTCGATGCCATCGAAGGCTTTCGAGGCGATCGTTTCTTCCAGGAGGCGCTGGGTCTGGTGGGTGTGCCGTCCTCGCCCACCCTGCGCCAGCGCCTGGATGCGCAGGCCGCCCTGTGGTTTGACTTCACCTCCCAGGCGATTGAAGCGCTGCTGCGCAAGAGCCAACCGGACTATGGTCTTTTGCCTTGCGGTCATGTGCCGCTGGACATCGACACCTTCGCGATGGACAACTCGGGCACAGCCAAGGATGGGGTGAGCCGCACCTACGCGGGGGTCGATGGCTACTGCCCGCTGGCGGCCTACCTGGGCACGCATGGGTTTTGCCTGGAGTTCGCCCTACGTCCGGGCGCGCAGCACTCGGCTTCGGAGACGACCTACAACCTCGAGACGGCCGTGCCCATGGCGCAGCGCCTGTCGACCGCAGGCCCCAAGGCGCCGATTCTCGTGCGCATGGATGCGGGGTTTTGCTCGGCCGCCTTGATGGCCGACATGCAGCGCTGCAACAGGCCAGGACTGCCCCGGGTCGATGTTCTGATCAAGTGGAATCCCCGCAAGACCGATCCTCTGGAGGTCTTGCGACGGCAGGAACTGGAAGGGGGTTTGTTGTGGCAGCATCCGCGCGCAGGCAAGCGCGTGGCGGTTTGGGAGGTGGCCGTGCAGGTCGAAGGCATCGCCCATCGCCTGCGCCGCATTGTGCGCATCACGGAGCGCACCGTCGATGCCCGTGGCCAGCAGTTTTTGGTCCCCGAGATCATCTTGGAGGGCTGGACGACAAGCTTGCCCAAGGCCATCAGCGCCGAGGCGATCATCGACCTGTACGCCGGGCACGCTACGCACGAGCAGTTCCATGCGGAATTCAAAACCGACATGGATCTGGAGCGACTGCCCTCGGGGAAGTTCGACACGAACGATCTTGTCTGCCAGCTTGCGGCCCTGACGATGAACGTGCTGCGCCTCATGGGGCAGCAAGGGCTGCTGGGGCCGCATGCACCGGTGCGCCATGCGGCCAGGCGACGGCGTCTGAAGACTGTGATCCAGGAACTTGTCATCCGCGCAGCACGCGTGATCAACCATGGCGGGCGGCTGTGGTTGGGACTGGGCGCCAACGACAAGGCAGCCCGTGCCTTTTGCGATCTGCATGCGCAGTTCGCCGCCAGCGGCTGAAGACGCAGTCCAAGCTTTCCCAGCACCCCAAGACGCTGGCCACAAGGGCTCAGCNCGTGCGGGTGTTGGCGATCAGATTCACGATGACCTCATGGCTGATCAAGGGGCGGCCGCGCCAGTTCATGGTGATGAACGCGAACAGGCGGTGCTCAATCTTGTTCCACTTGCTGGTGCCTGGCGGGAAGTGGCAGACGTGGATGGTCAACCCCGTCTCCTGCGCGAGGCGACTCAACTCCAGCTTCCACAGGCGCACCCGATGCCCGTTGCTGCCGCCCCCATCGGCGGTAATGGTCAGTTGCCGGGCCTCGGGGTAAAGCGGGCAGCCCATGGCAAACCACCAACGCCGGATCGTCTGCACCGCAAACGCCGATGTGTCGTGATCGGTGCCCACGCTCACCCAACCTGCGTCCGCCCCGATGTCATACACCCCGTAGGGATTGGCGCGCCCCAGGTCGGGATCCACAAAGTCGTGCACCTTGACCTGTACCGGTTCGCCGCTGGGGTGCCACTCGCGCCCGTTGTTTTTGTACGGCCCCACCAACTCCTTCTTCTTCGTGTCCACCGAGATCGCCGGTTGCCCCGCCTCCAGGGCTGCACTCACCGTGGCATTGATGAACTCGAACTGGGCGTTGCGATCCGGGCTCTGATGCCCCTCAATGACCTTGGCGTTGCCTTGCAAGCTGTAGCCCTGGGCCTTGAGCAGCCGCCCCACCACGACGTGGCTCACCACGTGGCCGCGCGCCTGGAGTTCATCGGCCAGCACCCGCAAACTCTTGCAACTCCATAGCAAGGGAGATTGCGGATCGCCGCGCGTCGCCGGACAGACCAGGTCGAGTAACTCGGGCACCAGAGTGCTGTCCTTCTCGGCAAGCCTTTTGCGCCCTGCGCCAGGAGCTCGCACCCGAGCTCCTGCGTTTCCATCTCCCGGGGCCGCATCCCCGCGCGTAGCAAGCGCCCCAACCTCCTGGAGCCCGGAGAGCACCGTACGACGCGAGACCCCCGTCGCCGCCGCGACATGGGAGATGCCGCCGCGCCCCAGCACCAGCGCTTCGACGCCCACAAACAGTCGGCGCTGGCGCTCATCAAGCACTCCGCGCAGAACCTCCCATCGCCGCTTGATCGTGGATTCGCCTTGCATCCTGCAAGACTAGTCCTCCTACTCTGATTGAGCAAGTTATTTGTTAACGATCGCTAACCTTCATCGCGGGTGCTCCTCTCGTGTTCGTGGAACTTCAAAACCCCACACTTTGGCACATCGATGCCGTATCGGGTGGGGGCACCCATTCCATTAACCCCGAAGAGCGGCCGAATGCCGACTTGAAGCAGGTCATGCGCAAAAAGGTTCCCGTGC
The DNA here is from genome assembly GCF_900089495.1 of Thiomonas sp. X19. Lineage (NCBI taxonomy): Bacteria > Pseudomonadati > Pseudomonadota > Betaproteobacteria > Burkholderiales > Thiomonas > Thiomonas sp. X19. The sequence continues at coordinate 307,481 of NZ_LT605203.1, forward strand.
GCACCAAGGCCCGGCTGCAAAAGGCGACTGAAACGCACATGCACGTCATCGCTCGCGAACCCGAACGTGTCAAAGCCTACTTCCAAGACCCTTATGTCCGCTATGCAGCTTGAAACTGTTTGCGTGCCGAATCAATAAGCCACCGCCCTAGCGCACTGCAGCTATCGCCTCCGACACCCCGCACGGACGACACCTGCGGCAAGTCACAATCGCGCCACCACGCGCAAGAGAGATCTGGTCGAGGGCATGCGCTCCATGCCCGGCAACCCTTGGGATGAGCATATGCTGGCCGAGACGCCGGAGCAGTTCAGCATCCTGACTGGCGCCAAGCCGAAGATCGTCATCGTCGACAAGGGCTATCAGGGCGTGACGGTCGACGGTGTGCGCATCCGGCACTCAGGACAGAAGCGAGGACTCACGCAACGCTGCAGGCCATGGTCAAGCGGCGCAGCGCGATCAAGTCGGCCATTGGCCATAGAAATCGGACGGAAGCCTGGCTCGCAATCCGCTCAAAGGCACCCTGGGCGACGCGCTGCATGCAGTACTGTGCCGTGCGATGCCGGAGGCACAACAGCTGGCGGCTCCAGAAGAAGTTGTGGCTTCTTTGCGCCCAAATCGCCCGCAATGGCAGGCTTGGTTGACCGCAATCTGGTTGCCGCTCGCCATCAACATCCACGTCACCGGCTAAAACAGAATTGTTCAGGAAGGACACATCAACCCAACGGGAATTGCACTTCAAATTTGAGCCGGCCCAGTCATAAAGCGCCAAAATTGCGGACCAAATTTCGCAATATCATTTATTTTAAAAAACATAATTGCCAAGCCCAAAAAACAACAGAAGCGTAAAAGAGGCCCCTCAGAATTTATTCTGCCTTGATAGGTGAGTTATTTGCAATTTCAGAGCCATTTGTTATTTTCGGAGACTTAAGTTCAATAATGCATATCCAAGCATATTTGCCCATGCCCGGAAAAATCTTAAATATCTTGTCATCCAGGGAAACAAGCGATTTATAAACCGCATCAAAAAATCTTGTTTTCTTAAACGCAAAGGATAACAGGCTAATCAAATAAAAATAATTAATATTAACTTGATTAAAATAATTTTTCATTAATATAAAATCAACATCCCTTAAAGGGTGCTCGTCCGGCGTTCGAAGTTTTGGTGTCAACTTCCTGAAAACATTAATAATGGGATTATGCCCAAGAGGCTCAGAAAAAATACAAGAACCCTCCGGAGTTGTTATTCTGGCAAGCTCTGCCAAGGACCGATTTAAATTTAAATGATGGAGAATACCAAGTCCAACGACACGATCAAAATATTGAGATTCATATTTTGTGGCCTCTGCGTCGCCGGCAACATAAAATGCCTTTATTTTATCAATTTCGGCCCTATTTTGTGCCTTGGTGATGGCCTCATCCGATATATCTATTCCATAGAGCCTACAATTTAGCGATTTGTATAAATTGAAGTCGCCCCCTGTACCACAGCCATATTCGAGAATTTTTCCCTCGAATGGAAAACCCTTTTTTACAAGGCCTTTAAAGCAAAGATCAGATGCAGACGTTATGGAGTAAAAAATCTCTAATTTTGATCGAGGATCTACATTCTGACCAAATCTTTCGTCGTGAAATTTTTTCTCACGCTCTTTTATCTCTATTTCATCCATCATAACGATCTCCGATTAAATGCGAATGAAGGCCTATTTAAATAGACTTAATTATTATTAATACTCATAACGCATAGTGCAGCGTAAAACATGCAAGAACACCAATCACCCTCAACTAAATAGCGCCAATATTCCATTTTTTCCCACGGGGCATACCCTCCAAGTTTGAATTGAATTTTTTGTTGAGTGACTGCCCAGTGCCCAGCAATGGTGAGTCTTTCATTAGCCCGGCATCTCTATAGTCATATATATTTTTACTACCCTGCATCAGATTTTTTAAGTCGACAAACTCAGGATTCGTAAAAAAGCTATCTAAATCACATCTGGCATGCTGCTGCCACTGTTTAATGTCATATTTTCTAACAATTAAAAAACCATTCCACAAGGCTCGTTTCGATTCTTGATTATAGTAGGCATTGCGCTCAATGCTAACGCCTGGGTCGGGGCCGACGCCTTCATACCAAATGACAGGTTCAGTGCGATCAAAAGCGACCACTATGTTGTTGACGATTAAGCTGCCATGATTAGCTGAACCATTGTTTCGCAAGAATATTCCGGCCGTATAGGTATTTGGGGGCGTCGTCGGCGGCAGGATGATCGTATTGTTGGCAATCAAAGTATTTTTTAGACCATGCGGATTACGTAATTTTCCCTCAGCATATTCTGCTACTCCCAAACGAAAGCCTACAATCAGATTATTGTAAATCTTAATGTTTGCTAGATTGGCTGAGCAATTTCCCGATGAGCTGCATTCATCACCAATTGAAATGCCAGAATTCATCTTGTATAAAGTGTCCCAAGGATAACCAGCGCTAGGCTTCTTAAGCCAACTGCTCGTATCGTACCCGCTAAAGAACAACATATTCTGGCGCGCGGTATCGTTGGCTTGGTTATCGAAATACATATTCGCCGACCAGTTATCCATTGATACATTTTTCTCGAATAGCGTGCCCCCGGTCTGAATGCCTGGTGCGCTGCCATAGGAGATCATTCCTTCGCCGCCGTTGCCATAGACCAGATTACCCCGTGCTACGCCGTTCAGACTACTCGAAAACACCAGTCCACCACTCCAACCTCCTCCAGCCTCGGCAAATCCGTTATTGCCGCGCGGCCAGTTAAGCATGGCATTTTGGTATACCCTGTTATATAATGCCTTATTATTGCTGTTAGGATTATCGCTGCGCATAAAATTGATCCCGGCTTTACCGTTAAATTCCAGGTTGCAGTTGCTCACAACGATGTTGCTGCCATAACCCTATATGCCCCCTGCACCTGAGCCACGCACGGTCAGTCCGTTGAATATAAGATAGTCTTTGTTATAGAAATAAACGACTGTTTCGTTTTGGGTGCTTGGAATCACGATGTCAGCTTTGGCGGGCGTCGTGCGGCCGAAGTCCACCCGAAGCGAGGAGGGCGTCGCATACCAAAGCCCTGAATTCGGCGTGACTCCTATCGCACCGTCTAGCGATGGCTTTAGCGGCACGGCGTTAATAACAACCGCAATGGGTTTGAAGTTAATGCGCGCTTCCCACACCGAACCCGAAATCTGCCTCCAGCCGGTGACTATCGGAGAACCGTCGATGATCACAGGCCCGTTACCGTAGGAGCCAAATGTAATGGGCTTGCCAGGTTCTCCGCTTGCGCCGTTGATCATCCGGATAGTGCTGTGGTAGATGCCAGCAGCAATAAGCACCGTGTCACCGGCCTGCACCACGTCAGCCGCATGCTGAGTCGTGGCGAACGCTTTGGATAAGCTCAGGCCACTATTGCTGTCGCTGCCTGTCTTGCCGTCAACGTAGTAAGTTTTTCCGATGGTCGAAGGAGAGGTGGCTGGCGTCTTAGGAGACCAGACCTTCCAAGGCGTCTGGATTGGCAACTGTGCAAGACGGTCTAGGTGTGAGACATCAGCATGTGCGGCCGTGCCTTGTGACCATATCGATGCGAAACTCGCATCCCGATAGACTTGGTTGGCATAGATCGACTTAGCGCGTGCATATATCTGCATCAATATCGGGCGTAGCGCATCCTTGATGCTGGACCGCTCAGCATACGCAAATGCAAAGGCAAAAACGCACACCAAAATAAGGATCAGCGGAGCCGTCCACCTTCTTCTGAACATTTGCACCGTGTCTTCTTTCGATATGACATGATTCACGATACAGGTCTTGCGATCGCCGGCCTATCGAGAGCGGCTTCTAAAGTTCGAATCATGCGCAGAGACTCGTTGAATTCAACCTGTGCGCTATAAGCAGCGCGCCCGCACATAGCTTGTTGATCGGCATGTGGAAGGCTCAGCGCATCTTGGATCGCTTCGCGCCAAGCCTGCACCGACCCTGCGGGAACCAAGAATCCGTTGACCCGATTACGGATGTAGATGCGCGGACCGATCGAATCCGTGGCGATGACAATTTTGCCAAAATGCATGGCATTCACAAGGGTCTGATCAGCCGTGCTGCGTGTCAAACCAGCAACGATAGGCATAACGAACAAGCGACAGCCTGCCATCTTACGTATGAATCGTGCATTACTCCAATCGGTGTAAAAATGTATATTGGAGGCGTGCTTCCAACGCGCAATCAAAGCGTCCGCCTGCGCACCAGATGGCAAGCCTACCTGCAACTGGACGTCCATGCCTACGATGGCCTTGAAAAGGGTTTCATAATCACGGAATGACAGGCCGCCCGTCAGCAAATAGTCTCCGCTTTCCTCGGGCGAAGCCGGTGAAACGTCGTAGCCGGTAAGGGTCGAGCCCCACGGTACCGCATGCAGACGATTGATCGGGATGCCGTAGATGCGGTGATAAATGTCGATCTTCTCATCCGAGTGGGGTTGCACCTGAGCGGTCAGACGCCCACCCATCCTGAGCAAAATGTATTGCAAGGCATACAGCAGGCCATGAGCCTTTTGCCAATGGGCATCGGCGATGACATGCGGCGTCTTAATCCAAGGCAGCAGGCCAGCAATGGCGAGATAGATCAAATCGATGCGTTCGCCGCCAGTTAAGAGCACAAGATCGTATTTTGGAGCCAGTGTGATCAGACGCCAGAGATAACTCAGCCGGCCACCTTGCAGCGGATGTGTCGCGACACAGTCGTTCCAGAACACGATCTTCGCGTAGGGAAGGGTCGACAAAATGCGCAAGCTTTGGCAACGATGCAGCAGTGAGTCGACGCGTAACGCCTGGTGCATAAACGCGTCCGCTGGTTCCCCAGACATGGATGTGTCGAGTTGCACCGATGTATTCCTTTCTTGTTCGATCAGGCTGCATACGCCACACCAGGCGCGACATACCACCGCATCGCCTCGTGAAGTCCTTGGCGCACGCTGTGGGTGGGGGCGTAGCCCAGCAGACTTCGGGCTTTGCCGATGTCGGCCAAGGAGTGACGCACATCACCCTTGCGAAAGTCGCGGTAGGTGGGCGGCAATAGCTTCAGATTGGGCATCAGTGCCTGCAGGTTCTCACCCAGCAGGCCGTGGAGTTGGTTGAGCGTGGTTTGCTCGCCGAACGCGACGTTGAAAATCTCATGCACCGCGCCTTGCGCCGGGACCAGAGCGGCGCGCAGATTGGCTTGGACGACATTGGCGATGAAGCAGAAGTCGCGTGTGGTCTCGCCATCGCCATTGATGAGGCAGACTTCCTCCCGGCTGATTTTGCGCGCCCAGTTGGGGATGACTGCGGCGTAGGCGCCGTTCGGGTCTTGGCGTGCGCCGAACACGTTGAAATAGCGCAAGCCGATGGTCTGCATGCCGTAGCTGCGGGTGAACACGCTGGCGTACAGTTCGTCGAGGTATTTGGTCACGGCATAGGGTGACAACGGATTGCCGATCACGGACTCCACCTTGGGCAGCGCCGGGTGGTCGCCGTAGGTGGAGCTGGATGCGGCAAAGACGAAACGGGCGCAGCCGGCATCGCGCGCGGCCACCAGCATGTTGAGAAAACCGGTGGCGTTGACGGCGTGGGTGCGCAGCGGGTCTTCGAGCGAGCGCGGCACCGAGCCGAGTGCGGCCTGGTGCAGCACGAAATCGACGCCGCGGCAGGCTTGCTGGCAGGTTTGCGGGTCGACGATGTCGCCCTCGATGAAGTGATGGCGCGCCCAGGCGGCTTCGCCCACCTTGCTGCGCACCTCATCCAGGTTGCTGCGGTGGCCGGTGGCGAAGTTGTCCAGGCTGACCACGCCGTGACCGGCAAGCAGCAGGTGTTCGAGCAGATGCGAGCCGATGAACCCGGCGCTGCCGGTGACCAGCCAACGCCGGGGCGTGTGCAGCGCGGCCTGCAGGTCGAAGGACGGGGACAGCGGGGGCAGGGAGAAGTCGCTCATCGATGGTTCCTGACCAGCCAATCGAAGGGCCGCCCCAAGGTTCGCTGACCTCCTTGGGGGGTGGGCAGTGCTTGCCGTGACCTGCGGATCTTCATAGCCGCCAGACCTGTACGCCGTGGCTGCGCAATTGTGCGGCGTCGAACACGGCTTTCACGTCCATGAATACGCCGCGCGGTTCGAGCTTGCCGAGGAAGTCCTGCATCGGCTTTTGGCGATAGGGCTCGTGGGCCACGGCGGCAACGATGGCCGCGGCGCGCGGCAGTTGCTCCCAAGCGACGAGGTCGACGCCATATTCGTGCTTGGCCTCGGCCGGCGTGGCAATGGGGTCGTGCACGCAGACCTCGACACCGTAGGAGCGCAGCTCATGAATGACGTCGATGACCTTGGAGTTGCGCAAGTCGGGGCAGTTCTCCTTGAAGGTCAGGCCCAGCACGATGACCTTGGCGCCGCGAATGGGGTAGCCGGCCTGGCTCATCTGCTTGACGGTCTGCTCGGCGATGTAGGTGCCCATGCTGTCGTTGATGCGCCGCCCGGCCAAAATCACTTGCGGGTGGTAGCCGAGGGTGTCGGCCTTGTGCGTCAGGTAATAAGGGTCGACGCCGATGCAATGCCCGCCGACCAGGCCCGGGCGGAAGGGCAGGAAGTTCCACTTGGTGCCCGCCGCCTGCAGCACCTCGGTGGTGTCGATGCCGATGCGGTGGAAGATGAGCGAGAGCTCGTTCATCAGCGCGATATTGAGGTCGCGCTGCGTGTTCTCGATGACCTTGGCGGCCTCGGCCACCTTGATGCTCGACGCCTTGTAGACGCCGGCGGCGATGATGCTGCCATACATGGCGGCAACCTTCTCCAGGGTGTCGGGCGTGTCGCCCGACACCACTTTGACGATGCGCGTGAGCGTGTGCTCGCGGTCGCCGGGGTTGATGCGCTCGGGGGAGTAGCCGACGAAAAAATCGGTCTTCCAGCGCAGGCCGGATTCGCGCTCGATGATGGGCACGCAGACGTCTTCGGTCGCGCCCGGGTACACGGTGGACTCGAACACCACGATGGCGCCGGGTTTCAGATGGCGCCCGACCGACCGGCTGGCCGACACCAGCGGCGAGAAGTCGGGGTTATGCGCCGCGTCCACCGGCGTGGGCACAGCGACGACGATGAAATCCGCCTCGCGCAGCCGCGTCGCATCCGACGTTGGCTCCAGCAGCTTGGCGGCCTGCAGCTCGCTCGTGGCCACCTCGCCGGTGGGATCGACGCATTTCAGGTAGGCGTCGATCTTGCCTTGCGCCAGATCGAAACCGATGGTGCGATGTTTCTTGCCGAACTCGACCGCCAGGGGCAGCCCGACATAACCCATCCCGACTACTGCGACAACCGTCATACATCACCTTCGAACTTGGTTGGATGAAAGGCACGGCACAAGCCGGGCCGTGAAGCGAGACGTCCAGGCTTTAGCGCGCGCCCTCGCCAAAAATCACCACCCGAACCGTTTCCAGAATGATCTGCAAATCGAGGATGAGCGAATGGTTCTTGACGTAATACAGATCGAACTGCAATTTGCGCCGTGCCTCGCTCAGCGAGGCACCATAGGAAAACCGCACCTGCGCCCAGCCGGTCACGCCCGGCTTGACGCTGTGGCGAACAGCGTAGTACGGCACGTCCTCGGTGAGCTGGTCGACGAAGCTCGGGCGCTCGGGGCGCGGCCCCACCAGGCTCATCTCGCCCTTGAGCACGTTGAACAACTGCGGCAGTTCATCGATGCGCGTCTTGCGGATGAAGCGGCCGACGCGGGTGATGCGGCTGTCGTTGGCCTGGGCCCAGCGCGCAACGCCGTCCTTCTCGGCATCCTTGCACATGCTGCGGAATTTCAGCACGTCGAAGGTCCTGCCGAAGCGGCCGACGCGCTCCTGGCGGAAGATCACCGGCGCACCGTCCTCGATCCAGATGGCCAGCGTCGTGAGCAGCATGACCGGCCACGCCAGCGCCAGCAACGCCAGCGACGTCAAGATGTCGAACGCCCGCTTGACCACCGTGCGCACCGCGCCCTGCGCGAAGCCATGGCCATAAATCAGCCAGCTCGCCTTCAGGCTGTCCAACGGCACCTCGCCTTTGAGCCGCTCGCTGAACGTGGCCAGCGAATGCACCGGAACGCCCTGGATGCGGCACTCCAGCAATTGCCGCAGCGGCAGCGCCCCGCCCCGCTGTTCGCGCACGGCCACCACGATTTCATCGATGCGGTGCTCGGCAACCAGGGCGTTGAGTTCCTGGTCCCGGGAAAACAGCGGAGCTGGCAGCTTGGGAGCCTGGCCGGATTCGTGCCCCGAGGGATAAAACCCGACCAGACGATAGACCCCCGAGGCCTGGCTGTCGATGTCGGTGGCCACGCTCAACGCGTCAGGTCCGCAACCGACGAGCAGAACGCTTCGCGTCCACAACCGCGCCGTGTGGCTGCCGAGCAGGGGCTGGCGAATCAGCAGCAGCAGCAAGAACTGATAGAGGTAGGCGAAGCCGAGAAAGCGCAAGGCGTAGCGGTGCGGGAAGAACGACTGGGCGTAGACGAAAAACAAAGGGCCGACGCTGACCATCGTGGCCAGCAGCGCGCACAGCAGCAGCGTGCGCAGGGAGTTCACGCGATCGCGCTGGTAGGCGCCGAACGTGACGTACAAAAGCAACATGCCGCTGGCGAAAATGGCCGCCGGCAGCAGCGTGGCCTGCACCGCCACCAGGTCGGGATCGTTGGGGCGCGCCAGCATCACCAAGGTGGCGCCGGACAGCACGGCCGAGAGCATCAGCACGATGAAATCGGTCAACAGCTCCAGCACCGTTCGTGTCGGAACGTACTGATCAAAAACCCGGATCATGGAAGGAATCCCCCGTGGACAGCCTGTGTCTGCATGCGCTGCCCGGCTTTCAGGGGTCGTCACAGGCGCATGGCGAGCGGCCTGCCGACCCTGCTGACCACTCGGGACGACCGATTGGCTGCAGGCAGTGATGGTGTTTGTCACCGAGCCGAAAGCGCGTATGCGGATTTCGAAGCGATGGCACATCTTTTCATAGCCCCCACCCGGCAGTAACCCCCTGATAGAGGGTGACCGCAGCACGAAAGGCTGTCCTAGACTGCGCTGAAACTCGGGCTGTTCCCGACGTTCGCCAGCTTGCACGCTGTCTCTGGAGAAGTTCATGCGCACCACCGCGACGCCGCTTCGGCTGACCCGCATTTCCCTCGTGTTCGTCGCCCTGCTGGCCCTGCTGCTGTCGGCCTGCGCGAGCAATCGGTTTCCTCCCGCGCCCGGCCAGGTCGCGGCGTCCGACTACCACTACATCATCGGCCCCAGCGACACGCTGCACATCACCGTGTGGCAGAACCCTGACCTGTCCTCAACCGTGCAAGTTCGCCCCGATGGCCGCATTTCCTCGCCGCTGGTGAGCGGCATGCAGGCGGCAGGCCTGACGGCCGATCAGCTTGCCGCCAAGATCTCCAAGGACATCGCCAAGTACGTGCGCGATCCGGTGGTGACCGTGGTCGTGAGCAACTTCCATGGCGCGCTCAGCCAGCAGGTCAGCATCGTCGGCGCGGCGGCCAAGCCGCAAAGCATTCCCTACCGCGACAAAATGACCCTGCTCGACGCCATGATCGCCGCCGGCGGCCTGAGCCCCTACGCCAACGGCAACGACGCCGTGCTCATTCGTGATGGCAAGTCCTACAGCGTGCGTCTCGACGGCCTGCTGCGCCGCGGCAACATGGCCGACAACGTGCCGCTCCTGCCGGGAGACACCATCGTCATCCCGCAAGGCTGGTTCTAAGCGCGCAGCAATCACGTCGCAGCCTCAAGCCAACAACCACATGCCGAAACAGGCGTGAACCCCGGGAGCCCACCATGACCTTTCATCGCACGGCGCTTGCCAGCGCCATCGTTGCCGCTTGTGCTGCTTTCGGCAACTGGAACGCGGCGCAAGCGCAGATTGTTCCTGGTGCTCCTGCGATCCCGGCGATGCCAGCCATTCCCGCCGCCCCGGTCTTGCCAGCCGAGGCGGCATCGGGGGCTGCAGCCGAGAACTTGGCACCGGCGCCAACAACCTATCTGTCTCCCTCCGTGGCGGTGTTGGCGACCGGCACCAGCAATGCCAACTTCGGCACGGGCCTGAGCCCGCGTAGCGACACCGTTCTGGAGGTCGTGCCTCGCCTGGTCGTCGTCTCCGACCATGCCCACTGGCATTTGCGCGGCGACTTCAGCCTGGACGGGCTGTACTATGCGCGCGGCACGCAAACCAACCGCGTGCTGCCCATCGGCAGCCTGAATCTGAGGTCGGAACTGGTCGATCGCTTCGTCTACCTGAATGCCGGCGTCCAGTCCCAGCAGAACATCGTGAACCCCTATGTCGGGCAGCAGACACCGGGAACATCCAATCAGTACACGTCCACCCAGTACCGCATCAATCCGTATATCGACCGACTGATCAACCCGGATTTGCGCTTCATTGCCAGCAGCGACGATATCTGGACCAAGATCAACAACAACCCGACGAATGCGGGGGTGTTCGGCGGGCGCTACTCGGTCCAGACGGTCAGCCTGGATCAGCGCCCCCTGCCCTGGGGTTACACCCTGGTTGCACGACAGACCGACACCACTTACACCAACCTGCCATTCGCCTCGCTGAAGGACACCTCGTTCCGCGCCATCGGCAATTACGCCTTGTCCGATCGCCTGACACTGGGCCTCATCGGCGGCTATGAAAAGGTCACGGCCTTTCTCGCCGAGGAGAAAAAGCCCATCTACGGTGTCCGCGGCTCGTGGCAACCCAATGCCCTCGGCAACATTGACGCCACGGTGGAGCACCGTTACTTCGGCACGGGCTGGAATATCCAGGCGCTTGGCGGCTCACCCTTGCTGCGGTTCAGCATGAACTGGACGCGCGGCCCATCCACCTACCTCTCAGCCCTGGCTGGCGGCGGCGTGCCGGGCAGCAATATCACCACCCTCCTCGATGGCATGCTGCTCTCGCAATACCCGGATCCGGTGGCGCGCGCCCAGGCTGTGCAAGGCCTGTTGACCAATTCGGGACTGCCGGCCGGGCTGTCCACCGCCAACAGCTTCTACACCTCCTCGGCCACGCTGCAAAACGCCTTGTCCATCACCGCTCTGCTGCTGCGCCAGCGCAACAGCTACGCCATCTCGCTCTACCGCACCAAGACCGAAGACCTCTTCCTGCCAGGGCAAAGCCTGCTTCAACTCGTGCAGACGTTCTCATCTGACAATATTCAGACCGGGGTAGCGTTCAATTACGGTCGCCGGTTGACCCCCCTTGACAACCTGAACGTCACATTACTGCGCGCGGACAACTCGGGCTTTGGCTTCAATGCGGGGCTAAGCTCGCGCCAGACCAGCCTCGTCGCCCAGTTCGATCATCAGTTCTCCCCCAGAACCACGGGGCTGCTTGGCGTACGCCGCCAGCTCCTGAGATCCACTTTGGTGGGGAACTCGAATGAGTCGGCTGTCTTTGCAGGCGTCGTCCACCGCTTCTGAACGCGAAAGCGGCCATGTACGAGCAGTTCTTCGGCCTGACGGCGCCGCCGTTTCAGATCAACCCCGACCCCAGCTTCTACTTCGAGAGCAAAGGCCACGGCAGCGCGCACCAGTACCTGCGCTTCGGTGCCTTCCAGGGCGAAGGCTTCATCGTCGTCACCGGCGACATCGGTGCCGGCAAGACCACGCTGCTGCGCGCCTTGCTCGCCGAGCTCGATCCGGCGAAGGTCGTGGCGGCGCAGATCGTCAGCACCCAGCTCGAAGCCGGCGAGTTGCTCTCGGCAGTCGCCCTGGCTTTCGGCATACCCTGCGACGGCATGAGCAAGGCCAAGCTGCTGGTCACGCTGGAGGCTTATCTCGCTTCGCTGGCCACGTCCAACCGCAGCGCCCTGCTCATCATCGACGAAGCGCAAAACCTGGGGCCGGCGGCCATCGAGGAGTTGCGCATGCTGTCGAACTTCCAGTTCGGCAGCCGCGCCCTGCTGCAAAGCTTTCTGGTCGGCCAGCCCGAACTGCGTGACATCCTGCGCCTGCCGCAAATGGAACAACTGCGCCAGCGCGTGATCGCCAGCTGCCACCTCGGTCCGATGGACGAGGCCGAAACGCGCGCCTATATCGAGCACCGTCTGCGCCATGTCGGCTGGAACAACCGCCCCGCGTTCGCCGACAACGCCTTTGTCGCCATCTACCACTGGTCGGGCGGTGTGCCGCGGCGCATCAATATGCTGTGCAGCCGCTTGTTGTTGTCGGCCTTTCTGGAAAGCCAGGAGACGATCGACGCTGCGCGGGTGGACCGCGTCGCCAGTGAAATCCGTGCCGAGCTCAGCGGCACGGACCCGACCACGCAACCCGACGCTGCACCTGGCAAGCCTGCGTCCGCCACGCATGCGACCTTCACCGAGCCGGCGCAAGCCACATCTGCCGCGGCGAAAGGCAAAAGCCGCCCTTCCGACGACACCAAGCCACCGAGGCATGAAGGCAATGCTGAACCGCATTTGCGCTCCGCGTCGATCGCCCCGCCCAACATCACCGCCGCCTCTGGTGCTCGCCTCGACCTGAATTTGCCATGCTCGCCTCCGCCCGAAGCTGGCGACGGCATGCCGGGGCCGCTGCTATGCGTCGCGGCGTCGCAAGCTGGGGTGGTGGTCATGAGCGCGCTGCTGCGCGCATTCGCGCAGCGCGAAGATCTGCCGCGGACGGTGCTGGTGCAGATCCTCGCGCACGATGCCATCGAGGACGCCGAGTTGGCCGCGCGCAATGCGGCCGATCTCGATCTGCCGTACACCGACTTCATCCTGGAGCCGCAGGCGCAGACGGTGGCCGGCCGCTTGGCCGAGGTCATGGCCACATTCGCCGGCCTGCTCAATCAGCAGCGGCCCAGCGCCGTCATCCTGAGTGGGGACGAAGCCGCGATGGTGGTCTGCGCCGTCGCCGCCAGCCAGATCGGGGTTCCGGTGGTGCGGGTCGATGCCGGCTTGCGGCATGGCGACCGCGCCGCGCTACGCGAAACCAACCGTGTGCTCATCGACCACGCCTCCAGCCTGCTCTGCGCCGGCGAACGCCCCGCCCTGGTGCGACTGCAGGCCGAAGGCATTCCTGCCAACCGGGTGCACATGACCGGCAACCCCTGGATCGACGCCATGCACCAGGCCTTGCCGCGCAGCGTGCCCCCCGACCTGACCGTCAAGAGCCATGGCGTTCCGAGCGATATCTTGACCCATCCCAGAGGCTATGCCCTGGTCTGGCTAGAGCATGCGCTGGAGGGCGACGGCGTGAAAGTCCTGACCGAACTGGACTCGGCCCTGCGCCGCATCAGCAAGACCATCGCGCTGATCTGGCCCATGCCAGCGGCGCTGCAGGCGGCCTTGTACGCGAACCGGACAGGCGCCGAGGCCCAGTCCTCGACCATTGCCACCATGTCCTCGCTGAGCTATCTCGAAATGCTGGGCCTGATGCGCGAAGCCACCTGCGTTCTCACCGACAGCGGCTGGCTGCAGGACCAGTCGGCAGCGCTGGGCATTCCCTGCCTGACGCTGGCGACCCAAAGCGAGCGCCTGGCCTCCATCCAGGGCGGCACGAACGTCCTGGTGGGCGGCAGCATTCGCCGCATTTTTCGTGAAATGTCCGAAATACTCGATTCCGGCGATAAACCCTCGCGCCTGCCCGAACTGTGGGACGGCCACGCTGCCGAGCGCATCGCATGGCATCTGTCGAACTGGCTGCTGGCGCGGCAGGATCATGCATTTCGCGCCTATCTGGAAAGGGCATGAAGACCGCAGACGGCGCGCCCACACGCGGAGCTCCATCCGAACTTGGAGATCAACCCCCGCATCTGCAGGTTTACCCATCGGACCAAGACCCGGATGATTCGATCCTGCTTCAATCTTGCACTCCCTGACACGCCATGAATGATCTGCTCCGCCCCCTGTTCAATCTGCTCCCCGCCATGTGGGAAAAACGCTGGTGGGGCCTGGCCGTGGCCTGGGTCTTCGCCCTGCTCGGCGCCTTCGGCCTGGTAGTCTACAAAGAGCGCTACCTGGCCAGCGCCACCGTGTACGTCGATACCAAAACCATGTTGGGCCCGCTGCTCCAGGGCTTGACGGTGCAGCCGGACGTCAGCCAGCAAGTCGACCTGCTGGCGCGCACGCTACTGGCGCGTTCCAACCTGAACACCATCATCGACGAAAACCACCTGCTCAAGCCCGGCAGCACTGAAATTCAGCGCGAATTCCTGATCAAGCAGCTGATGAAAACCCTACACGTCAAGATTAACGGGCAGGACAATCTCTACGAAATCGATTACGTCAGCAACGATCCACAAAAAACGCTGGGCGTGGTGCGTAGTCTGCTTAACCTGTTCGTGAGCAATGGCATCAACGCCAACCGCAAGGACTCCGAGCAGGCGGTGCGGTTCATCGACAGTCAGATCGCCATCTACGACAAAAAGCTGCGCGACGCCGAGAACAAGCTCAAGCAGTTCAAGACCGCGCATCCAGGCTATTCCGGCCAGGCCGCGACCGACTACTACACCAGGCAGGCGCAGTTGCAGGACCAGCTCACCATGCTGCAGGGCCAGCTCAGCTCGGCCGCCAGCTCGCGCAACGCGCTGCAACGGCAACTCGCCGATGTGAAGCCTACGCTGGCGCCCTCGCTCATGCCTGGCACCAATATCGTCGTCGGCGGCCAGCCCTCCGACATCGACCTGCGCATCGCCGCACAACGCAAACGCCTGGATGACCTGCTGCAGCGCTACACCGACGCCTACCCCGACGTCATTGCCACACGCCAGACCCTCGCCCGGCTGGAGCGCGAACGCCAGCAGCAGGAACAGCGTCTGGCCAACGCGCCGCCTGCAGCGCCCACGGTGTCACCGCAATACTCGGAGGCCAACAACCCGGTCTACCAGCAATTGCGCATCAGCCTCGCACAGGCCGACGCCAGCGTGGCGGCACTGCAGTCGCAAATGGGCGATGTGCAAGCGCGCCTCGCGCAACTGCGCACCCAGGCCACGCAAATGCCCAAGCTCGACGAGCAGTACATCCAGCTCAACCGCGACTACAACGTGCTCAACGACAACTACCAGAAACTGGTGCAACGGCGTGAAGCGGCCATGCTGTCGCGCAACCAGGACGACAGCCGCAAGCTGGATTACTTCCGCATCGTGGATCCACCGCGTCTGGGGCCCACGGCGCTGTTTCCCCGCCGCACCTTCCTCATTGCCTTTGTGCTGATGCTCTCGGTCTTTCTCGGCGTGCTCACCACTTACCTGCTGGTGCTGCTCGTGCCCACCTATCGCAACGCCCGTCAGCTGCGTGAAAGCACCGAGCGCGCCGTGCTCGGCTCCATCTCCCTGAGCCTGACGCCGGCCGCCGCGCAGCACGAGCAGCGCAGTCGCAACCTTTTCATGCTCGGCAGCGGCGCCCTGGTGGTCGTGTTCGTGGTTTGGACTGTCATCAACACGCTGCACCTGACCCATTGAGAACGACGCCATGAGCACCATCGAACAAGCCAGCAAACGCCTCGAAGAGCTCCGCAAAGCCGGGGTCGACATGCCCTGGGCGCGCGATCCCGAGGCGGCGACGCTGAGCCCGGACCAGCCCGCCGCCCTGGCCGGCGCGCTGCAGGACGTCGCCCCCGCACCGGCTCCGCTCGCAGCCCCCAAGCACCGCGTCGACATCGACTTCGCGGCGCTGCGAGACGCCTGCTATCTCGTGCCCGACGCCCCGCGCTCGCGCCTGCTCGACGAGTTCCGCGGCGTCAAGCGCCCGCTCCTGGCCAACGCCCACGGCAGCAAGACCGCCGAGCCGGTGGACCGCGGCAACCTCATCATGATCACCAGCAGTCTGCCCGGCGAGGGCAAAACCTACACGTCCATCAACCTGGCCATGAGCATGGCCATGGAGATGAACCACAGCGTGCTGCTGGTCGATGCCGACGCCACCCGCATGGCCGCGGCCCAGCGCCTGGGGCTCACCGGCCGGCGGCGCGGCCTGATCGATCTGCTGCTCGACCCCGCGCTCGACCTGTCGGAGGTGGAGCTCGCCACCAATGTGGACACGCTCACTTTCCTGCCGGTCGGCACGCAGAACGAGCGCGCCACCGAAATTTTCAGCAGCCAGGCCATGGTCGCATTTCTCAACCGCCTCGCCGCGCACCAGCAGGATCGCATCGTCATCTTCGACTGCCCCCCGTTATTGCCATCGGCCGAGGCGCGGGCCCTGGCGCCGCAAATGGGCCAGATCGTGCTGGTGGTGTGCGCCGGAAAGACCCACCAGGGTTCGGTGCAGCAGTCGCTGGCCATCCTGGAAGAAAGCCCCATCGTCATGACCCTGCTGAACCAGTCGCGCACGCCCTCGGCATCGTCGCCCTACGGCTATTACGCCTACTGACGCCACGCAACTTGCAGCCGGTGCAGCACAGCGCCGCGAACGGGTCGCGGCGCTGTGCATTTCGTCCCTCGCGCGGCGCCCACGCCAGCCGTTTCACCCTATTCGGGGGGCACAAATCTGCGAGATGCGCTTCTAGGAGACTGTCGGACTTTGCGGTCTTCCGGATGAAGACGCTATCCGAGACAATTGCTGCTGCACAACCGAGAGCCCGAGCCGATGAGCCGCTTCGTCCCTGTTGACCGAGACACCGCATATCTGTTGCCACCGTCGGTGGACGAATGGCTGCCCACTGATCACTTGGCGCGCTTCGTGGTCGAAGTCATCGAGCAGCTTGATCTGGGCGATCTGGCCCGACAGTACGCAGGCCGGGGCTCGGCGGCGCACCATCCGGCGGTGCTGCTGGGCCTGCTGATCTACGGCTACGCCAACGGCGTGCACTCCAGCCGCAAGATCGAGCGGGCGACCTACGACTCGGTGGCGTTCCGCTTTGTTGCGGCCAATACCCACCCCGATCACGACACGCTGGCGACGTTCCGCCGCCGCTTCTTGAAGGAGGTGGAGGCACTGTTCGTGCAGGTGCTGGTTCTGGCGCGCGAGATGAAGCTGCTCAAGCTCGGACACATCGCGCTGGATGGCACCAAGATCGACGCCAACGCCAGCAAGCACAAGGCCTTGTCGTGGGCTCATGCCAACAAGATCGAGGCGCAGCTGCGCCAGGAAGTACAAACGCTGCTGGCGCTGGCAGAGAACAGCGACCGCGCGACGGTACCCGACGGCATGGATGTGCCGGCGGAGATCGCCCTGCGTGCAGATCGCTTGAGCGCAATCGCGCAGGCCAAGGCCAAGATCGAGCAGCGCGCCAGCGAACGCCATCAGGTCGAGCAGCAGGAGTACGAGGCCAAGACCGCCAAGCGCCAAGCCCAGCGCGAGGCGGGCAAGAAGCCGCGCGGCAAGGACCCTGAGCCGCCAGAGGCCGGCCCCCGGAGCAGCGATCAGGTCAACCTCACGGATGAAGAGTCGCGCATCATGCCCGTGTCGGGTGGGGGCTTCGAGCAAAGCTACAACGCACAAGCCGGCGTGGACATCGCGACGATGATGGTGATCACCCAGCATGTGAGCCAGGCATCCAACGACAAGCGCGAAGTTGTGCCTACGCTGCAGCAGATCCAAGCGTTACCCGCGGTGCTGGGCGAGGTGCACACGCTCATCACGGACAACGGCTTCTTCAGCCAAGCCAACGTGATCGCGTGCAACGACGCGGGTATCGAGCCGCTGCTGGCGCTCAAGCGGGAGTCGCATCACACGCCGGTGATGGGGCGCTTTGCACCCGATGTGCCCGAGCCCCAGACGACGGATCCGCTCGTGCAGATGGCACACCGCCTGGGCACGCAAGCAGGCCGAGCCCTGTACGGCCTGCGCAAGCAGACAGTGGAGCCGGTGTTCGGCATCATCAAGCAAGTGATGGGTTGGCGCCAGATGAGCATGCGCGGGCTGGCCAAGGCACAAGGCGAATGGAGCTTGGTGACCATGGCTTGGAACATCAAGCGCATGCACGTCCTGCGAGCCGCGTGAGGGCAATAGTGCGCCCCGACCACGCCAAAACCGAGTCCCCAGGCCGCCCCATGTGCCCTCACAGTGTCTCGCCAACCATCGAGAGCGTTCGATCAGCGCGCCGCTGTCAAAAAAAACGCGTCGCACTGATCAATCGGATTCGCTCGGGTTCAAGTCCGACAGCCTCCTAGACTCATCACCAATCGATTCCGTCGCGCCGCAGTCCTTCATTCTTGTTTTTCCTGCCTCAGCGATCCGGCTCGAACGTCGAATCCGACACAAGTTTGAGCATCTCGCACACCACGACCAAGATGCCCGGCAGCAGAGGGAATGCCATGACCGATCACCAAGCCCCATCCGCAAGCACGCCGCGAACCGTCGCTGACGTTTTCGCGCAGCTCGCGGTGCGGCATGCCGATGCCACGGCCCTGGTGCACGGCGCCCAAGCCCTGAATTACGCGCAGCTGCAAGCACGCGCCGGCGCCCTGGCCCTGCGCCTGCGCGCCTGCGGTGTGGTGCCGGCCTGCGTGGTCGGCGTGGCGCTGCCGCGTTCGATCGACAGCATCACCACCCTGCTGGCCATCCTGCAGGTCGGCGCCGCCTATCTGCCGCTCGACCCGGCCTATCCCGTCGAGCGCACCAGCCACATGCTGCGCGACGCTGGCGCCGGCCTCGTCATCACCCATGCCGCGCATGCCGAACGGTTCTCGACGCACGCCCCGCTGCTCGTGCTCGACGCCGCGCAAGCCAATCCCCCGCCACGCGCACTGCCACTGCCGCCGCAGGCCGTGCCGCTGGCCTACATCATGTACACCTCGGGCTCGACCGGCCTGCCCAAAGGCATCGGCATCCCGCATACGGCCATTCTGCGGCTGGTGATCGAGCCCAACTACATGCGTCTGGGGCCCGACACCCGCATGCTGCACGCCGCCCCCTTGGGGTTCGACGCCTCCACCCTCGAAATCTGGGGTCCGCTTCTGAACGGCGGCGTGTGCGTGCTGCACGACGAAAACCTGCCCACGCCGGCGGGCCTGGCCCGCACCATCGACACGCACGCCGTGAACACCGCCTGGCTCACCGCAGCGCTGTTCAACGCCGTGGTCGACGACGACCCCAAGCACTTGCGCGGCCTGGCGCAACTGCTCACCGGCGGCGAGGCGCTGTCGGTGCGCCACGTGCGCCGCGCGCTGCAGGCCCTGCCCGAGGTGCGCCTGATCAACGGCTACGGCCCCACCGAGTGCACCACCTTCTCCACCACCTTCTCCATCCCGCGCGATCTGCCCGCAGACGCCCGCAGCATCCCCATTGGCAGGCCGATCAACGCCACGCAGGTGCATGTGCTGGGCGCCGATCTGGCCGCGGTTCCAGCAGGTGAAGTCGGCGAACTGTTCGTCGGCGGAGCCGGGCTCGGCGTCGGCTATCTCAACCGGCCCGAACTCACCGCCGAGCGTTTTGTGCCCAACCCCTTCGGCGCGGCCGGTGAGCGTCTCTATCGCACCGGCGATCACGTGCGCCAACTGCCCGACGGCAACCTCGACTACATCGGCCGTGCCGACACCCAGGTCAAGATTCGCGGCTTTCGCATCGAGCTGGGCGAGATCGAAGCTGCGCTCGCCGCGCATCCCGCCGTCAAATCCTGCGCCGTCATCGCGCGCAATGACGCCTCCGGCAACGCTCGCCTCATCGCCTATGGCGTTGCTTCCGGCCAAGCCCCGAGCAGCGCCGATTTGCGCACCCTGCTGGCCAAACGCCTGCCCGATTACATGCTGCCCGCAGCCTTCGTCTGGCTGCCCGCGCTGCCCATCACCACCAACGGCAAGCTCGACCAGCACGCTCTGCCCGAGCCGCAAAGCCGCCGCCCCGACCTGACCACCCCCTACCAAGCCGCGCAGGGCGAAGCCGAACAGCGCGTGTGCGATGCTTTTGCCCAGGCCCTGGGCCTGCGGCAGGTTGGCCGGCGGGACAACTTTTTCGACCTCGGCGGCAACTCGCTGCTGGTGCTCAAGGTGCTGTCGCTGCTGGGCGATGCGGCGCGCAGGCTGGGCACCCATGCGTTCTTCAGCCAGCCCACGCCCGCCGCCCTGGCACGTTTGCTGGAGACCGCGTTCAACCATCGTGACAGCGCCGCGCCCGCGCTGGATGCGCGCCGCCTGCCCAGCCGCATGCTGGCCGGGTCAGCGCAGGACGCAGCCGCACGGCATGAGCGCACGGCGCAGGCAAACGGCGCCGTGCCCATCGCCATCATCGCCACCGCCGGGCGCTTTCCCGGCGCGGCCGATGTCGAGCAGTTCTGGGCCAATCTGCTCGCCGGGCGCGACAGCATCACCCATTTCAATTCGAGTCAGCCCCCAGGTGATGGCCGCGCCACCTCCGCCCCCCAAGGGGGGCAAGAAAGCTTGGGACTGAGCGCTGCGGCTCCAATCCCGTCGGCGCGGGATTGGACCGCGCAAAGGCCAACCGACTCTGGCGGTCGGCGGCCCGGCGCTTCCTTGCTGGCCTCGCTCGACCCCGGCATCCCCGCCAGCCTGAGCACCAACCCCGACTACGTGAAGGCCCGCGGCATCATCGACGGCGTCGATCAGTTCGACGCCGCCTTCTTTGGCATCAGCCCGCGCGAAGCCGCGTTGATGGACCCGCAGCAGCGCATTTTTCTCGAGCTGTGCTGGCAATGCCTGGAGCGCGCCGGCCACGCGCCCGACGCCGTGCCCGGCCCCGTCGGCGTGTTCGCCGGCATGTACAACGCCACGTATTTTCAGCATCACGTGCAGCACCGGCCCGACCTCATCGACCAGCTCGGCGCCTTCCAGGTCATGCTCGGCAACGAGAAGGACTACATCGCCACGCGCACCGCCAACCGCCTCAACCTCACCGGCCCGGCGGTCAGCGTGCACACCGCCTGTTCCACCTCGCTGGTGGCCATCGCCCAAGCCGTGGTCAGCCTGCGCGCCGGGCAGTGCGACATGGCGCTGGCGGGCGGCAGCTCCGTCACCTGCCCGCCCAACAGCGGCTATCTGTATCAGGACGGCGCCATGCTCTCGCCCGACGGCGCCACCCGCAGCTTCGACGCCCGCGCGCAGGGCACGGTGTTCTCCGACGGCGCCGCCGTGGTGCTGCTCAAGCGCCTGGGGGACGCGCTGGCCGATGGCGACCCGGTGCTCGCCGTGATTCGCGGCGTGGCCATCAACAACGACGGCCGCGACAAGGCCAGCTTCACCGCGCCGAGCGTGGACGGCCAGGCCGCCGTCATCGCCGCCGCGCAGCGCGACGCCGGCATCGACGCCCGCAGCGTGAGCTATGTCGAAACCCACGGCACCGCCACGCCCATGGGCGACCCGGTCGAGGTCGAAGCCCTCACCCGCGCCTTTCGCCAGCACACCGCCGACACCGGCTTTTGCCGCATCGGCTCGCTCAAGAGCAACGTCGGTCACATGGTGATTGCCGCCGGTGCCGGCGGCGTGATCAAAACCGCACTGGCGCTGGCGCACGAAACCCTGCCGCCCAGCATCCACTACACCGCGCCCAACCCCGGCATCGACTTCGCCAACAGCCCGTTCACGGTCTGCAACGCGCTCACACCCTGGCCACGCGGCGAACAGCCGCGCCGCGCCGGAGTCAGCGGCTTTGGCGTCGGCGGCACCAATGCCCATGTGGTGCTGGAAGAAGCGCCGCTGCGCGCGCCGTCCGCCGCCGCCGTCGGCCCGCAGTTGCTCACGCTCTCGGCCAAAACGCGCGCGGCGCTGGACGCCATGGCCACGCAGCTCGCCGCGCATCTGCAAGCGCACCCGCACATCAATCTGGCCGATTGCGCCCACACCCTGCAAGTCGGGCGCAGCGTCTTTGCGCATCGCCTGTGTGTCGTCGCAACGACGGCGGACGAAGCCGTGCAAGCCTTGCAAACGCCCAGCCACGCGCTGCGCGCTCAACGCCAGATCGGCAGCAGCGCGCCGGCGCCCATCTGGATGTTCTCCGGCCAGGGGGCGCAATACCCCGGCATGGGCAGCGGTTTGTACGCGGCAGACCCGGCTTTCCGCGCGGCTTTCGATACGGCGGTGAACGCGCTCGCCCCACACCTGCCCTTCGACTTGAAGGCCCGCATGTTCGACGGCGACGGCGCGGCCCTCGCCCAAACCGCCACCACCCAGCCCGCGCTGTTCGCGCTCGAATGCGCGCTGGCGCAAAGCTGGCTGGCGCGCGGCGCCCAGCCCGCGGCGCTCATCGGCCACAGCGTCGGCGAGTTCGTCGCCGCCGCGCTCGCCGGGGTGATGACCCTGGAAGACGCCGCCAGCCTGGTGGCGCAGCGTGGCGCGCTGATGCAGGCGCAGCCGCCCGGCGGCATGCTGTCGGTGCGCCTGTCCGTGGCCGAGGTGCTCGCGCGCCTGCCTGCCCCCCTGGCCCTGGCCGCCGAGAACGGTCCCAGCGCCTGCGTCGTCGCCGGCCCCAGCGCCGACGTGCAAGCCTGGCAGGCCGAGCTGGAAGCCGCCGGCGTGCCATGCCGCCTGCTGCAAACCTCGCACGCCTTCCATTCGCCGATGATGGACGGCGCGCTCGACGCCTTCGCCGCCGCGGTGGGCGCGGTGAAGCTCTCGCCGCCCACCATCCCCATCGCCTCCACCCGCACCGGCGCCTGGCTCACCGATGCCGACGCCACCAGCGCCGACTATTGGATGCGCCATCTGCGCGAGCCGGTGCGCTTCTCGCCCGCCGTGCGCACCGCGCTGCAACGGCATCCCGACGCCGCGTGGGTCGAACTCGGCCCGCGCGCCGCGCTCGCCACCCTGGCGCGTCAGCATGGTCCGGCCGGAAATGGCAAACGGCCCCCTGGCGCTGGTGAAGCCATCCCCGCCCACCAAGGGGGCCAAGAAAACTTGGGACTGCGCGCCGCGGCTCCAATCCCGCTTGCGCGGGATTGGACAGCGCAAAGGCCAGCCGACTCTGGCGGTTGGCGGCCCGGCGTTTCCTTGTTCGCCGTGGCCAGCCTGGCCGACGCGCCCGAGCGCGAAGCCGCGCAGATGCTGCTCGCCCAGGGCGCGTTGTGGACCGCAGGCCTCGACCTGCCCGCGCCCGCCGCCAACCCCGCCACCGGCCGCCGCCGCATCCAGTTGCCCACCTACGCCTTCGAGCGCAAGCGCTTCTGGATCGACGCGCCCGTGGCGCAGGCCGCGCCAACGCCGCAAAACCTTCCCCTCCCCAACCCTCCCCACGCCGTGGGGATGGAGCAAGACCCGAGTTCCAGCACCGCCACCACATGCGTTCCCGCACCTCCCCCCGCTGAAGCGTCCGCAGACCCCGCCGCAAATGCAGGCCGTGCGCCCCTCTTGCACTTCCCCTTGGAAGAAGGCGCTCCAACCAGCGCCCCCTCGGAAGTTTCCGCAGACCCCACTGCGGACGCCGGTCGTGCGCCCCTCCCCCACCCCGTGGGGGAGGTCGGGAGGGGGAGGGCCTCCTCAGCATCCAACCCCAGCGCCACCGTGCTGGCCTTCGTTCCGCCCGTTCCCCCTTCTGCCATGTCTCCCGCCATGTCCACGACCCAGCCCGACATCGCCGCCGCGCCGACATCCGCTGCCCGCAAGGACCAACTCATCGCCCGCCTGCGCGACATGTTCGAGGATGTCTCGGGCGAAGACCTGAGCCAGGCCGACGCCGCGGCCGCCTTCGTCGAACTCGGCATCGACTCGCTCACCCTGACGCAAGCGGCGCTGCAGGTGAGAAAGGAGTTCGGCGTTCCCGTCACCTTCCGCCAGCTGATGGAAAGCCTGCGCAGCATGGATCTGCTCGCCACCCACCTCGACGCGCAACTGCCGCCCGAGCCAGTGGCCGCCGCGCAGGCACAGGGAGCGGGCATGGAGCAGGCCGCGCCATGTGCTGCGGCCATGCCCGCGATGTTCGCCACCGCACAAGCCAGCATGCAAGCCATGCCCATGCCCATGCCACCGCTCGCGACAGGCGTGCCCTCCAGCGCCTTGCAGCAACTCATCCAGCAGCAAATGCAGCTCATGGCGCAGCAGCTCGCCTTGCTGAGTGGCACGCCGCTCATGGCCGCGCAGGCTGCCGCAGCACCTGCCATGCTGGCCGCGTCGCCCGCTGCAGCCCCTGGGTCCGCGGCTGTCGCAACACACGCCACGCCAGCCCTATCGATGCCCGCTGCAGCGTCGCCCGACGACACCGACACCCAGCGCTACGACGTGAAGCAGGCCTTCGGCGCCATCGCCCGCATTCATACCCAGGCAAATCCCTTGACCGAGCGCCAGCGCGTCCGCCTGGCCGCGTTCATGCGGCGGTATGTCGAGCGCACCGCCAAGAGCCGCGCCTACACCACGCAGCACCGCGGCCACCTCGCCGACCCGCGCGTGGTCAACGGCTTTCGGCCGATGATCAAGGACATCGTCTATCAAGTCGTGATCGAGCGCAGCAAGGGCGCGCACATGTGGGACCTGGACGGCAATCAGTATGTGGACGTGCTCAATGGCTTCGGCATGAGCCTGTTCGGCTGGCAGCCCGACTTCGTGCTCGACGCCGTGCGCCAGCAGCTCGACGCCGGCTACGACATCGGCCCGCAGCACCCGCTCGCCGGCCCGGTGGCCGAGCTGGTCTGCGAGCTCACCGGCTTCGACCGCGCCGGCCTGTGCAACACCGGCTCCGAAGCCGTCATGGCCGCGGTGCGCATCGCCCGCACCGTGACGGGCCGCAGCACCGTGGTGCTGTTCACCGGCTCCTACCACGGCACGTTCGACGAAGTGCTGGTGCGCTCCGGCAAGCAGCACAAGGGCATTCCGGCCGCGCCCGGCATCATGCGCGGCATGTTCGGCGACGTGCGCGTGCTCGACTACGGCAGCCCCGAGGCGCTGGCGTTCATCCGCGCCAACGCCGGCGACCTGGCCGCCGTGCTGGTGGAGCCGGTGCAAAGCCGCCGCCCCGAATTGCGCCCGGTGGACTTCCTCAAGGAGGTGCGCAGCATCACCGCCGCCAGCGGAACCTGCCTCATCTTCGACGAAGTCATCACCGGCTTCCGCTGCGCGCTCGGCGGCACGCAAGAGCTGTTCGGCATCCGCGCCGACCTGGCCACCTACGGCAAGGTCATCGGCGGCGGCATGCCCATCGGCGTGGTGGCCGGCAAGCGCGAGTTCATGGACGCGCTCGACGGCGGCCCCTGGCAGTTCGGCGACGACTCCATCCCCAGCGTCGGCGTCACCTACTTCGCCGGCACCTTCGTGCGCCACCCGCTGGCCCTGGCCGCCGCCCACGCCAGCCTGCTGCACCTGAAAGCAGCCGGGCCCATGCTGCAACACAAGCTCAACGCTTCGACCGCCGCGCTGGCCGAAGAACTCAGCGCCTTCTGCCGCGAGCAAGGCGCCCCGCTGGAAATCCGCCACTTCGCCTCGCTCTGGCGCGTCGCCTGGCTGGAAGACCACCCGCTGCAAGACCTGCTGTTCGCCATGATGCGCAGCCGCGGCGTGCACATCCTCGACAACTTCCCCTGTTTCCTCACCACCGCGCACAGCGAGGCCGACATCCGCCTCGTCGCCACCGCCTTCAAAGACTCGGTGCGCGAGCTGCAGGAGTCCGAATTCCTGCCGCGCCACAAGTCCCCGGTGTCGGTGGTGTTCGACGCCGCCAGGCCGCCCGTGCCCGGCGCCCGCCTCGGCAAGGACGCCAGCGGCAAGCCCGCCTGGTTCGTGCCCAACCCGGCCGAACCCGGCCGCTTCCTCAAGGTGGGCGCGTGAGCCTCTCGCCCGGGAGCACACACTCATGAACGACATGAGCCAAGACCCAGGCCCAGGCGGTTTCTCCGCCGTCGATTACAACCCCTTCGCCGACGCCGCGCCCATCGCCCGCGTCGTGCCCGCCACCGAAGCGCAGCGCGAAATCTGGCTCGCCTGCCAGCTCGGCGCCGAAGCCAGCCTGGCCTATAACGAATCGGTCAGCCTGCGCTTGCAAAGCCCATCGCAGAGCGCGCTCGATGCCGAAGCCCTGCGCCGCGCGCTGGGCGCCCTCGTCGCCCGCCACGACGCGCTGCGCGCCACCTTCGGTGCCGACGGCCAGGACATGTTCATCGCCGAAACCCTCGCGCTCGACATGCCCGTGCACGACATCAGCGCCCTCACCGCCGAGCAGCGCGAGGCCTCGTTGCAGCGCCATATCCGCGCCGACGTCGACACCCCGTTCAACCTCGAACAAGGCCCGCTGCTGCGCGCCCAGCTCATCGAGTTGAGCGAATGCAATGCCGTGCTGGTGCTCACCGCCCACCACATCGTCTGCGACGGCTGGTCGTTCGGCGTGCTGCTGCGCGAGCTGGCCGCCTTGCTCGCCGTCGCGGCGTCAACCCATCCCGATGCCGCCTTGCCAGTCGCTGAAACCTATGCCGACCATGCCCTGGCGCAGCTCGACCCAGTCCATGTCCAGCAGGCCGAGGCCGATACAAGCTATTGGGTCTCGCTGTACGACCGCTCGGTGCCCGTGCTCGATTTACCCACCCGTCGCCCGCGCCTGCCCCAGCGTGCTTTTGCCTCCCGGCGCGAGGACTTGCGTCTCGACTCCGGCACGCTCGAAGCCGTGCGCAAGCTCGGCGCGCGCCATGGCGTCAGCCTGTTCGCGGCGCTGTTCGGCGTCTTCGCCGGCCTGATCTCACGCTTGTCTGGGCAGGACGAAGTCGTCATCGGCGTCTCCGCCGCAGGGCAGTCGGCCGAGGGCAGCCACAGCCTCGTCGGCCACTGCGTCAACCTGCTGCCCATCCGCATGCTGGTCGATGTCGAAGCCGACGCATCCGCGCTTTTGCTGCAATCCCGCACCGCCGTGCTCGACGCCTACGAGCACCAGAGCGTGAGCTTCGGCGGCCTGCTCAAACATCTGCAACTGCAGCGCGAACCGGGACGCCTGCCGCTGGTGTCGGTGCTGTTCAATCTGGATGCGCGCATGGATGCCGCCGCCTTCGCCCCGGCGGGTCTGCAGGCGGAGGTTTTTTCCAATCCGCGCAGCGCTGAAAATTTCGAGCTGTATCTCAACGCCACCCAGGACGCGCAAGGGCTGCTGCTGGAATGCCAGTACAAGACCGCGCTGTTCGATCAGGCCACGGTGCGCCGCTGGCTCGAGCTTTACCGCGAAGCGCTGGTGCGCGCCGCGGCGGACCCGGCCCAAACCCTGGCCGCCCTGTTGGCCCCGCCGCCAGCCGAGCAAGCCCTGCTCGCTGCCTGGAACAACACAGCGCGCGACGGCCCGCCAGGGCTGCGTCTGAACGATCTGCTGCAAGCCGGCCTGCAGCATGACCCGACGGCCACCGCGCTCGTGTTCGAGGGTCAAACCCTCAGCTACCGCGAGCTGCATGCCCGCGCCCGCCAACTTGCCCATGCGCTGCGCGCGCAGGGCGCCGGTCCGGGCGGGCTGGTGGGCGTGTGTCTGGAGCGCAGCCTCGATCTGGTGGTGGCGCTGGTGGGCATCATCGCCAGCGGCGCGGCCTATGTGCCGCTGGACCCATGCCTGCCCGTCGAGCGCCTGGCTGGCATGGTCGAAGATGCCGGGGTCAAGCTGCTGGTCACGCGCCACACCGAACATGCCGGCCGCAGCAGCGCTTTCGCTGCGGCCGGCCATGCCGTGTTCATCGACGCCATCGTCTGGCAAGCCGACGACGCGGTGCCGCCGTTGCCGCAGCTGGGTGGCGATGCCGACCCGGCCTACGTCATGTTCACCTCGGGCTCCACGGGCCGACCCAAGGGCGCGATGAACGCGCATCGCGGCATCGTCAACCGCCTGCTGTGGATGCAGCAGGCCTACGCCCTGCAGCCCGGCGAACGCGTGCTGCAGAAAACCCCGTTGAGCTTCGACGTGTCGGTGTGGGAGTTCTTCTGGCCGCTCTCGGTTGGAGCCACGCTGGTCGTGGCTAGGCCCGACGGCCACCGCGACAGCGCCTATCTGGCCGATCTGGCGCAGCGCGAGCGCATCGACGTGATGCACTTCGTTCCCTCGATGTTGCGCTTCTTCCTCGATGAGCCCGCCGCACCCGCATGTACGCGGCTGCGCCGCGTCGTCTGCTCCGGCGAGGCGCTGCCGCTCGATCTGGTCGAGCGCTTTTTCACGCTGTTGCCGCAAGCCAAATTGGCCAATCTCTACGGCCCGACCGAAGCCGCCGTCGACGTCAGCGCCTGGGAATGCCGGCCTGCGGAGCCCTCCGGCACCGTGCCCATCGGCGCGCCGATTGCCAACACCCAGTTGCATGTGCTCGACACCCGGCTGCGGCCCTTGCCCATCGGCACGGCGGGGGATCTCTACATTGGTGGTGCGCAAGTCGGCATGGGCTATGTCAAGCGCCCGGAGCTGACTGCCGAGCGCTTCATCACCGATCCGTTCAAACCCGGTGGACGCCTGTACAAAACCGGCGACATCGCCCGCTGGCGCGGCGACGGCGCGCTCGACTATCTGGGTCGCAGCGACCATCAGGTCAAGGTGCGCGGCTACCGCATCGAACTGGGCGAGATCGAAAACCATCTGCTCACGCTGCCCGGCATCAGCCACGCCGTGGCCATCACCCGCGAAGACAGCCCCGGTGACTTGCGCCTCGTCGCCTATGTGGTTGGACGCGACGGCCCGGTCGACAGCGAACGCCTGCGCGAACGTCTGCGTCAGGTTTTGCCGGACTACATGGTGCCGCAGAACATCGTCCAACTCGACGCCATTCCGCTGCTGTCCAGCGGCAAGCTCGATCGCCGTGCGCTGCCCGCGCCGAACCCGGCGCAAACCGGGTCCGGGCGCAGCCGCGTGCCAGCGCGCGATGTCACGGAGCAAACGGTGCTCGGCCTCATGGAGCAAGTGCTCAAGCTCCCCGAAATGAGCGTGCTGGACGATTTTTTCGCCCTGGGTGGACACTCGCTGCTCGCCGCGCGCCTGATCGCCCAACTCAATGGGGCACTCGACCTCAATCTACCCCTGCGGCTGGTCTTCGAGTCACCCACCGCCGAGCGCATGGCTCAGGCCATCGAGAAAGCCAGGGTCGCCGGAGGCATGGGCCGCGTCGCCATCCGCCACGACCCCTCGCGCATCGACGCGCCGCTGACCGCGCAGCAAGAGCGCATCGCCTTCATGGAAGAACTGTACCCGGGGCGTGTGGTCTACAACACGCCCTCGGCACACCGCCTGCGCGGCCCGCTGGCGCTCGACGCCTTCGAGCAGGCACTGCACGACATGGTGTCGCGCCAGCCCGTGCTGCGCAGCTTCATTCGCACGACGAACGGCGCGCACGCGCAGGTGGTGGCGCCGCAGGTGGAGTTCGAGCTGCCTTTCGACGACCTCAGTCAATGGCCGGATGCCGAGCGCGAGGCCGAGTTGATGCGCCGCATGCAGGCCATGGTCGACCGGCCCATCGACATTCACCAAGTTCCGTTGTTCCGCGCCGCGCTGTTCCGGCTGGCCCCTGAGGAGCATGCCTTCCTGTTCATGCCCCATCACATCATCTGGGATGGCTGGTCCTTCGATCTGCTCTACAGCGAAATGGCCGCGTGCTACACGGCACGCAAGCACGGCACGGCCAACACCCTGCCGCCCTTGCCCGTCACGTATGCCGACTACGCCCAGTGGCAAACCGAATGGATGCAAAGCCCGGTCTTTGCCGCCCAGCTGCGCGATTGGAACGCCCGCATGGCCGAGGCACCGGCGCCCAAGGCGCCAAAAACCGACAAACCCCGCAGCGCCGGCATGAGCGGAGGGGGCGCGACCGAATGGGTGCGCATCGACAAGACCACGACGGAAAGCTTGCACGACATGGCCCGGCAGACGGATGTCACGCTCAATATGCTGGCGCTTGCGCTCTACGGCGCCATGATGGCGCACGCGGCGGACAGCTCAACACTCGTCATCGGCGTGCCTGTGCGCGGGCGCATGATGACCGAGGTCGAGCCGGTGATGGGTTTTTTCAACAACCTGCTTCCCTTGCAGCTGCGCATCGACCTGAACCAGACGGCAAGCGACTATCTGCGCAGCGTGAAGCAGGAGTTCATGGATGTGTTGAGCTTCCAGGACATTCCGTTCGAACGCCTGGCGATGGAGCCGGAGATGATGGCGCGCTCGCAGCGCGCTGGCATTTACCAGGCGCTGTTCTCGTTCCAGGACGCACGGGAACGCACCCGACAATGGGCTGATTTGGAGCAGAGCAGCATTCTCATTTTCCAGAAAGGCGCCACCGAAGACCTGGGCCTGTGGCTGATGGAGGTGCCGGGCGGTCTGGAAGGCGGATTCACCTACAACACCGACATCTACACGGCCCAAACCGCAGCGGCGTTCAAGGCCCGCTACTTGGAACTTGTGCAGCGCTTCGTCACCGACCCGGGACAGCCGCTGCGCACGTTGCTGGCGACGGAGCATTCCGCCGCGGCTGCGGGCTTGCGGCATCTCTCGTCCGGCGACATGCCGCAACCCGCGCCGAGCTTGGCCCCGCCTGATGCGGCCCGCCCCCCACGCGAGCCCACCCGACCCCTCACCCCCACCGAGCAAGCTCTGAGCGAAGTCTGGGCGGGATTGCTGGGCCTGAAGCCGGAGCAAATTGAACCGCAAGACAACTACTTCGACCTCGGCGGCGACTCGCTCACCGCCATGCAGGCGGTCATCGGCATGCATGAACGCACCGGCAAGCGCGCCAACGCCCGCCTGCTCATTTTCGAGACACTGGGGCAAATCGCCCTTCACTACGACGCACTCGAAGTTGAGGCACTGACCAAACCCGGGCTGGTGAAACGCCTGTTCGGTGGCCTGGGCCGCAGCAAGAGCATGCACTGAACAACCCCCGATGGAGGCCCCCATGCTGTCCACACCCAACCGCGAACCCCATGCCCAACGCTGGTCGCGCGCGCAGGGCAATGCGCCGTACAACCCCAGGCCGCCAAGCCTCGCCGCCACGCTGCCGCCCCGCCTGCGCGCCCATGGCGTGGCCACGCTGGCTTGGCCACAGGGCCGCAATGTGCATGTGTGGCGGCTCGATCTGCGCGATATGGGGGCCGATGCCGTCGCCCTGCTCGACGCCGCCGAGACCGAACGTGCGCAGCGCTTCGTCTACGCCCACGACTGGCGGCGCTACGTGGCGGCGCATGCCTGGCTGCGGCGCATTCTCGGCGCCTATCTCGGCGTGCCGTCGCAGCAGTTGCGCTTCGCCACCGGCGCTTACGGCAAGCCGGTGCTGCTGCAAGCGCTGCGCGGGGCGGGCCAGGCGCCGCTGTGTTTCAACCTGAGCCACAGCAAGGATCTGGCGCTGATCGCCGTGACCGCAGGCATCGAAGTGGGCGTGGACATCGAGGCCGTGCGGGGCGATCTGCCGGGGCCGGACCTGGCCGCCGGCGTGCTGAGCGCAACGGAGCTCGACGAGCTGGCGCAATGCGCCGCGCCCGACCATGCCGACACCTTCGTCGGCTGCTGGACACGCAAGGAAGCCTGCCTGAAAGCGCTGGGCATCGGCCTGCGGCTGGAGCCGCGCGCGCTGCACGTGGGCTTGCGCACGCAGCGCCAAACTGTGCAGGTGGATGGTGCCGCGGCGCCCATCGACATCACCCCGCTGCCCGCACCCAGCGGCTATTGCGCTGCGCTCGCCGCGGTTGGGGGTTTCGCGCACATCGAGCCGCAGGACGCCGCCCATCAGCCGGAGTGGCGAACTTGACCCCACTGCGATTCTTGCGCGACGCGCGCGAGCTGTTCGCGCTGCATCTTGAGCCGAGCGCCGACGCCGCGGCGCGCGACCACGCCGTGCTGCTGTGCAACCCCTTCGGCCAGGAGGCCATTCGCGCCCACCGCCTGTACCGCGTGCTCGGCGACCGTCTGACGGCCGCCGGCTTCCACGTGTTGCGCTTCGACTATTACGGCAGCGGCGATTCGGCCGGCGATGACGCCGACTTCGACCTCGACGGCGCCATCGCCGACACCGTGGCCGCCGGCAACTTGCTGCTGCAACGCAGCCGCGCCGGAAAGTTGTCGTGCCTGGGACTGAGGCTGGGCGGCAACATCGCGGCACTGGCTTCAAGTCATTGGGCCGAGGCGCTGGACCAACTGCTGCTGTTCGAGCCCGTGGCCGAAGGCGGCAGCCATTTGCTGGCCTTGCAGCAGTCCAACGCCGACACCATGGCCGGCATGTTCGGCTCGCGCTGGCGCATCGACCCCGCGCTGCGCCAATTCAACCTGCCCGACCCCGGCGGCGAAGCGCTGGGCTTTGCGCTGACGCCGGCCTGCAAGGCGCAAATTGCCGAGCGCATCGGCCTGCACCAACCCTGGCCCGGCCGCGCCCGCAACACCATCATCCTCACGCCGCAAGTCGATGCGTTCACCGTCTGGGCGGCCAAGCGCGACCTCCTGGCCTCACCCCGCTTGCACGTCGCTCCCTCCGACTCCGACATCGACTGGGCCACCAACAGCGCGTTGAACACCGCCATCGTTCCCCGGGCCTGGGTGGACCATGCGCTCGGCGCCCTGACGGAAGCCGTCCATGCATGAAGCCACCCTCGTCTTCGGCCCCGACCAGGGGCTGATCGGCACCCTGACCCTGCCCGCCGCGCGCGCAGACGCTGCCGCCCCATGCGGCATGGTGCTGTTCAACGCCGGCGTGGTGCACCGCATCGGGCCGCACCGCATCAACGTGAAACTCGCGCGCGAACTGGCGCGCCACGGCATTCCCACCATCCGTTTCGACCTGCACGGCATCGGCGACAGCCTGGGGGCGGACGGCAAACTGAGCTACCAGCAGCAGGTGGTGCGCGATTTGCAGGCCGCGATGGACACGCTGCAGGACGCCGCGAGCGTGCAGCACTTCGCCCTGCTCGGCTTCTGCTCCGGTGCGCTGCCCAGCTACTGGGCCGCGCAGCAAGATGCGCGCGTGCGCCACATCATCCTGTACGACGCCTTCTCCCTGCAAACCGGCAAGAGCCGGAGGCGCTTTTTCGTCGTTCGTCTACGCAATCATGGTTTCGATCCGGTCGCCATCGCGCTGTATCTGCGACGTGCCGCGAGTTTGCTGGGATCGCTGCCGCAGTGGCTGCAAAGCAAGCTCCGACGCTTGCACGTCGAAGCCGCTCCCCCCGTCGACGACCGACCCTCAAAAGCTCAGCTTGCACAGGGCTTCGCGCAATTGGCGCAAAAGGGCGTGCATGTCTCGGTGCTGCAGTCGGGCGCTGACTTCAGCAACGTCAACTACGCGGCGCAAATCGTCGAGGCCTTTGGCCTGGATGATGCGCCCATCCCCAATCTGCGCACGGCTTGGCTGGCGCCCATTGACCACGTCATGACCTCGATCAACGCCCAGCGCGAGTTCATGGACTGGATTTGTGCCGACTTGCTGGAGCGGCAAACCGTTGTCGTGGATCAGTTGCCGAACCACGTGCATCATTCCCCGCCCACGCCGGAACCTGCACATGCGCCCGATTAGGTTTGAGGCGCAGCATCCAGCCCACTGGCATTCACCCAAAAACCGGTCATCGACCACCATCAAGAGGATGGATGCGCCATCGTGTTCGACTTGAGACTCTGGCTTGAATCCCTGCTTGCGCCCGTGGCCCTTATCGCTTGGTGCCTGGTCCTGTTAACGGCGATGGCCTGGCGCATGCCCATTCCGAAGCTCATGCGTTTCGGCGCCGCCGGCGTGCTGCTGGTTTATCTCGCGCTATCCATGCCGCTGACCGTCGATCCTGCTTTTTCCGCTTTGCAAGACTGGGCCCGGCGCGACGCCCGCTGCGGGCAGCCGCCCGCCGGCAGTGTGATCATCGTGCTGGCAGGTGGCTTCGAACATGCCCCCGACCGGCTCACCGATTTCAACGCCCTGCAAGGCGACGGCCTGCGCCGCACCCTCGCAGCGGTGGCGCTCGCGCGACGAACACCACACAGTGTTTTGCTGTTTACCGGGGGGGGCAACACGCGCTTTAGCGAGGCTGCCGTGATGGGCGCACTCGCCGAAGCCCTGGGAATTGCGGCAAACCGCATCGAACTGGAGCAGCGCTCTCACACAACCTACGAGAGCGCCATCAACACCCGCGCCATGCTGGCCCGTGACCCGCCGGCCGCGCGCTACCTCGTGACATCGGCCTATCACATGCCGCGCTCTTACAGGGCCTTTCGCGACGCGGGGCAAAAGGTCTGTGCATGGCCAGCCGGCTTTCTCAGCACGCACGCCCCGCTGCTTGACCGACTCATCCCGCAACTCGGTGGCCTGGAGAAATCATCCCTGTTGTTGCATGAATATTTAGGCATGATTTTTTACAGCTTGGTGAAGTTCCGCCAATTGCCGTTCGTTCAAACACATTCCTGACCAGCACCGGAACATGGGGTGACTTTTCAATCGTATTGCAGCTAGGCTGAAAAATTGCGCCGCGCTTGTCAAACCTATGTCCAGTTCCATGCCATTTCGCAAGACCTTTGGGGGCTCTGTGGAGACCAATCGTGTTCACACCCTGATTCCTCTGCGCATCCTGATGGTGGTGGATGGGCAGTATCCCGCCACCGGCGGCGCCGAAATGCAGGCGCGGCTGCTGTGCACGGCCTTTGCACAGCAGGGCCACGAGGTGCGGGTTCTGGCGCCACGGCTGCAGGCATCGCAAGCGAAATTTGAAGTGATCGACGGCATCGCGGTGCGGCGCCTGAGTTATCCCCGCGTCAGAGGCCTGGGCTCCATCCTGCTCGATCTGCGTTTCGCCGCTTACTTGTTGCGCCATCGCCGCGAATTCGACGCCATCCACATCCACATGGTGCGCAATCTGGCCGGGGCGGCTGGCTGGGTGCGTCGGCTGGTGGGCATACCCATGGTGGCAAAAGTTTCCGGGGCTGACGAATTTCGCGGCGGCATTCTCGACCCGGCGCTGATGCACCGCCCCATCCACCGCCTGCTCA
Source organism: Thiomonas sp. X19 (assembly GCF_900089495.1). Lineage (NCBI taxonomy): Bacteria > Pseudomonadati > Pseudomonadota > Betaproteobacteria > Burkholderiales > Thiomonas > Thiomonas sp. X19. Next base: position 342,259 of record NZ_LT605203.1, read on the forward strand.
ACGCCGGCGCCAAGCGCATCGACGCCTTCCAGTGCATCAGCCAGCACACGCGCAGGGCCATGCTCGAAGCCGGCTACCCGGCTGCCAGGATGCACCTCATCCCCAACGCGGTGGATTGCGCGCGCTTCGCCTGCAACCGTACCGACGCGCCCTTGCAACGCGTGGTGTTCGTCGGCCGGCATGTGCCGGTGAAAGGCATCGACGTGCTGTTACGCGCCTGGGCGCTGGTGCGGCGCCCGGCGGAGCTGCGCCTGGTGCTGGCCGGCAACGGGCCCAAGCACGACCAACTGCGGGCGCTGGCTCGCGAGTTGGGCGTGCACGACAGCGTGGACTTCCCCGGCGCGGTGCGCCATGTTCCCGAAATTCTGGCTGACGCCGGCCTGTATGTGCAGGCCTCGCACCAGGAAGGCCTGCCCAACGCGGTGCTCGAAGCCATGGCCTCTGGGCTGGCGGTGGTGGCCACGCGCGTGAGCGGCCACGAAGACGTGGTGGACCATGGCTGCACGGGGCTGCTGGTGCCGCCGAACGACCCTGCGGCGCTGGCTGCCGCGATGCAGGCCCTGCTCGACGACTCGGGCCTGCGCCTGCGTATGGGCCGTGCTGGGCGCGCGGCCATCGAACGCACATACTGCGCCGAGATCGTCACCGCCTCCCTGCTGCGTCTGTATCGCGGCGCCCACCCGACTGCGCCGGCCACCGAAACGCGGCCTCTGCACACCGATGGCCACCGGCACTGACGGCATCAGCTCCGCGCCGAAGGAGCAGGGCGGCATGCTCATGCGCCTGCTGCGGCATACGTCGAATTATTCCATCGGCACGCTGCTCATTACGCTGGCCAGCATCATCTCGTTTCCGATTTTCACGCGCATTTTCACGGTGGCGGAATACGGCGTGCTCGGCCTGGTCAACGTCACGCTCGGCTTTCTCGTTGGCGTGGGCAAGATGGGGCTGCAAAAGTCGATCGTGCGCTTTTATGCCGAAATCGAAGGCGGCAAGCGTGATGGAGACAAGGTCGAGCTGTTCTCCACGGTGCTGTTCAGCATGATCGCCGTGGGTGCCATCATTGCACTGCTGAGCGCGCTGATTTTCCTGGCCTTGCCCAACTCCTGGTGGAGTCACACGGGAGCGCAATACCTCATCGCCCTTGCCGCCCCGCTCATCCTGTTTCGCGTGGTCGACAGTGCCATGCTCAACCTGGTGAACGCCGAACAGCGCAGTGGCCTCTACAGCTTGTTCACGGTGGTGCGCAAATACATCGGCCTTGGGCTGGTGCTGCTGGTGCTGTTTTTCATAGCACGCAATCTCTACGGTTTTTTCATCGGCACCATGATCGCCGAGGCTCTGGCCCTGATTTTCATCGTCGGCTACTACGCGCGACAGCGCCTGTTCGACATCAAGCGTGTTTCGCGCCCGCTATTCGTCGCGATGCTCACGTTCGGCCTGCCGCTACTTGCTAGCGAGCTGTCATACATGCTGCTGAGCATGGGCGGGCGTTACATCATCAACTACCAGCTCGGACCTCAGCCGCTGGGCTCGTATTCGGCGGCGTACAACTTTTCCGAATACCTCCAGGGCGTGCTGACGGCCTCGTTCGCGCAAGCGGTCATTCCCATGTATCTGCGCCAGTGGGAGCAGCAGGGCCGGGAGAAAACGGTGGCCTTCCTACAGCAGGCGCTGCGCTATTACCTGGTGCTGGCGCTACCCATCCTGGCCGGCATGGCCGCGGTGGGTCCGGATCTGCTGCGCCTTCTGGCCTCCAACAAATACGAGGTTTCCACATCGCTGTTTGCGCTCATCGTCGGCGGCATGCTGGTGGCCGGCGGCACGCCGATCTTCAGCGCCGGCATCTACATCAACAAACTCACCAAGGTGGTGATGTATTCCGTGCTGGCGGCCGCGGCCTTGAACATCGCGCTCAGCGCGCTGCTGGTGCGACCCTATGGCATCGAGGGCGCCGCCGTTGCCACGCTGGCGAGCTATCTGCTGTACACCGCCGCCACGGCCTACTACGGCCGGCGCGCCGTGTACGTGCCCATGCCCTGGTGGGATCTGGCCAAGTTCTCGATACTCGCCTTGCTGATGTATGGCGTGATCACGCAGATCCACCTGCCCAGTCTTGCGCTTCGCATTCCGCTGCAAATTCTGGTGGGCGTCGTGCTCTACGGCTTGCTGCTGCTGGTGAGCGACAAACCCATCCGTGGCCTCGCGGTCAAGATGCTGGACCGCCTGCGTTCACGCTAAAAACGCAAGGGGAAGGTCCGCGTCTTTAGCCGGCCATCGGCCTAATGCCTGGCCTGAGCGCCCATCGATCCAGCACCGCGTAGCGCCCGCTGCCCAGCATCGACTGCACCAGCGACAACTCCGCAGCCGGCCACGTGATGGGGGCGAAGGCCTGGGGCGCATGGCTGGCCTGGGCGTGACGCGCCAGGGTCACATGCGGCCGAAACGCGCGCTGGTCGCAGTCGATGCCAGCCTGCTCCGCGGCCTGCGCCAGCGCCGTGCGCAAAGCCAGCAGCTCGCGCGGCAGATGGCCTGCGGCCAGGTGGGCAATGCCGCCCTGTGGCCAGACTGCAGCCTGGTCCAGGTGCAGGGCAAAAGGTTGGGCCGCGCTCGCCACCTTGGCGCCGATGCCAACCAGGTCTTGCAAACGCGCTTCGGGCACGCCGTCCATGAACAGCAGCGTGAGATGCAGCTTGTCCGGCAAGGTCGGCTTGGCCGGTGGCGTGAAGCGCCAGGCCTGCATGTGCTGCGCCAGCAGGGCGCGCAGTGCGGGTTGCGGCCAGAGGGCGAAGAACAGGCGCAAACCCGCGCCATCGGTTGAGGTGTGAGGCGGCGTCTGGGGTGGCATATCGGGTGGCATGGGCGAGGCGCGCGATGACGCGCTGGGATTTGCAAGTCGATGGGCCGTGGCCACGGTCGGCGGGCGGGTTCTGGGTTTCAGCGTAGGACGACCGCCGCCGCTTGTCGAGGATGCATGCCGCCTTGCGGCACGACATCACCCTAAACCGCCATCATGTCTACGGTTTAGCGCCTCGGGCTATGTTCAAGCCCAGCCCGCCCTTTCCGATCCATGCTTTCGCATGTGCCCTGCCATGTCCAAGCCCCGCCTGCCCGCGCGCCATCGCTCCGGCCCCGTCCACGACGCCCGCCGGCGCACCCTTGTCCTCGGCTTGGGAGCCTCGGGTTTGGCGCTGAGCCAGCCAGGGGCGTGGGCGGTTGAGCCCGCCCTGCCGCCACTGCCGGCGTTTCAGGAGACCGGGTTTGCCGATTCGCCCCTGGTCGGACGCATCGTTGGCGCCGACGGCTTGGCGCTGCAGCCGGCGCAACTTCTGGCGCAGTGCGCAGCGGCCTCCATCTGCATGCTGGGCGAGCAGCACGACCACCCCGACCATCACGCGCTGCAAGCCTGGGTGATTCAGGCGCTGGCGGCGCGCGGCCAGCTTGCCGCCGTGGCGCTGGAAATGGTGGATGCCGGCAGGCGCTTCGACGGTCCGGCCGATGCCGCTCCAGGAAACGCAGAGCCGCCCCAAGTTTCCTTGGCCCCCACGGGGGGCGGGTCGGCGGGCCGAGCCTGGGGGCGATCTCCAGGAAACGCCGGGCCGCCCCAAGTTTCCTTGACCCCCGCGGGGGGCGGGTCGGCGAGCCGACCCTGGGGGCGCTCAGAAAACGGCGTGCGCCAGGCCTTGCACTGGAACAACGACGGCTGGCCTTGGGCCTTGTACGTCGGGCCGGTGATGGCGGCGGTGCGCGCCGGCATTCCCGTCGTCGGGGTGAACCTGCCGGATGCCGAGATGATGAATGCTTACCGCGACCCGAAGTGGGACGCGAGCGTGCCCGAGGCCGTGCGCCGGAGCGTGATCGACGACGTGCGCGACAGCCATTGCGGCCTGCTGCCGGCGGCGCAGTTGCCGGCGATGGCGCGCATCCAGTTCGCCCGCGACGCCAGCATGGCTGCGGGCTGCGTTGCGCTGCTGCAGCCCAGGCGCACGGTCGTGCTGCTCGCCGGCAGCTTTCACGCCGACAAGACCGTCGGCATCGCCCTGCATCTGGCGGCGGCCGGCCCGGTTGCGCACGGCACCAAGTTGCCAAGCGTCTTCAGCCTGTTGTTGCAGGGGGTGGATGGTGACACCGCGCCGCGCCCGCCGAGCGGGTTCGACGCCGTGTGGTTCACGCCGTCCACGCCGCCGGTGGACCATTGCGCCGCGTTGCGCAAGTCGCTCGCGGACAAGGCGGGCAAGCCTTGACGGGTCGCTGCGGCACGATGCGCGCGCCGCCAGGACAGCCGCTTTGGTGGCGCTTTTGACCCGCTTTCGCGGCGCTTTCAACTCGCTGTCAAACCCGCCTTTGCACCGCCTGCAAGATCCCCGCCAGCAAATCGGCCGGCGCCGGCGGGCAGCCGAAGACCGTCACGTCCACCGGCAACACATCGGCCACGCGACCGCAACTGGCATAACCGGCGCCGAACACGCCGCAGTTTGCGGCGCAGTCGCCGGCGGCCACCACCAGGCGCGGCGCGGGCATGGCGTCGAAGGTGCGGCGCAGGGCCAGTTCCATATGTCGCGACACCGGGCCGGTGACCAGCAGCAGGTCGGCATGGCGCGGGCTGGCGACGAACTGGAGCCCCAAGCCTTCGAGGTTGGTGTAGGGGTTGGACAGGGCGTTGATTTCGAGTTCGCAGCCGTTGCACGAACCGGCGTCGACCACCCGCACCGCCAGCGCCCGGCCGAGGATGCGCAGCAGCTCGGCGCGGATCTGCGGGCTGATTCCAGCCTGCACCGCGGCGCTGTCGCTGCTGCCCGGCTCGCTGATGCGGCCGACGCGGGCGATCTGGCGCAAGGTCTTCCACATGGCAGGTTTCCTAGCTGTCGTGCCCGGAATAGGACAGGTTGAAGGACTTGTTGATCAGCGGAAAGTCGGGGACGATGTCCTGGGTCACCGCCCACTCCAGCGCCGGCCAGTTCTGCCAGGACGGATCGTGCGGGTGGCAGCGCGCGATGCTGCCGTCAGGTCCGCTTTGCAGCGCGATGAAGGCCGGGCCACGCCAGCCCTCCACCATGCCAAGCGCCAGTCCCGGCGCAATGGCATCGCCAAGCTCCACGCGCACCGCGCCCTCCGGCAAGGTGTCGAGCAGTTCGCGGCACAGGCGCAGCGACTCGAACACTTCGGCAAAGCGCACGGCGACGCGCGCCGCCACATCGCCATCCGGCTCCACGGCAAGCTTGACCTGGTGTCGGGCATAGGGCGCGCAGCCCGGCAGGGCGCGCAGGTCCAGCGCCTGGCCGCTGGCCCGCGCCGCCAGGCCCAGCATGCCGAAGGCCCGTGCCAACTCGGGCTTGACCCGGCCGGTGGTCTTGAACCGGTCCTGCAGGCCCTCGTGCTGGTCGAGGATGGTCTTCAGGCGTTCGACTTCGGCCTGCAACACCACGGCCTGGTCGTGCAGCATGTCGGCGGCAGCGGCGGCCAGGTCGGCGGCCAGCCCGCCGGGCTGGATGGCGTCGAAGGGGTAGCGCGCACCAAAGGCGCGGGCGTTGAGGCGCAGCAGGTCTTCCTTCAGGCGCGAGAACTGGGACAGGGCGAAGCCGAAGCCGCCGTCGTTGCCGATGGCGCCGAGGTCGCCCAGATGGTTCGCCAGGCGCTCGCGCTCCAGCAGCAGCGCGCGCAGATGCAGCGCACGCGGCGGCACCTGCACATCGGCCAGGGCCTCCAGCGCCATGCAATAGGCCCAGGCGTTGGCCGCGGCGCTGTCTCCGCTCAGGCGCGCGGCCAGGCGCACGCCCTCGCGCAGGCCGAGCTGTTCGAAGCGTTTCTCCACGCCCTTGTGGGTGAAGCCCAGACGTTGTTCGAGACGCAGGATTTTCTCGCCGACCACGGAGAAGCGGAACTGGCCCGGCTCGATGATGCCGGCATGCACCGGGCCGACGGCGATTTCATGCACGCCCTCGCCATCCACCGGGACGAAGGCGTAGCGCTCGGCCTCCGGCTGGCCGCAGGGAGCGGGCGGTGCGGCGTCGTGGCGCAGCGGGTAGACGTCGGGCGCCCAGGCCGTGTGCCGCAGCCAGGGGCGCGGGTCCATGCCCAGCGCCTGCAGGCCGAGCAGGTCGCGCACGGCGCGCTGCAGGCGCTCGGCCACGGGGAACCGTTCGTGCAGACCGGGGTAGTGCGTCACGCCGGGGGCGAGGTCGAGTTGCGCCAGGGTCAGCGACTCAGCGCCCAGCCAGCAGGCGAACAGCGTGAAGCCGCCGCGCGTGGGCCGCGTGTCGCTGCCCCAAAGGGTCAGCAGCCGCGCGCCCTGCTCGTGCAGGCGATGCGCGAGGGCCGCCCAGCCGAGCGCGTCCAGGGTCTGGTGATCGACCGGCATGACGGAGCAGCGTGCGCGCATGGCTTTCAGCCTCCCAGCATGCTGGCTGCCAGATGCCACCACGACACCAGGAATGCCGGGATCCACAGCCCCAGCAGCAACACCAGCGCCAGATGCACGAACACCGGCACCATGTTCGGCTGATGCGGCAGGCGGCGCAGGGTGCTGCTGCCAAACACCATGCCTTGCGCCCGCAGGAAGATGGCGCCGAAGGCCACGCCCAGCGCCAGCAGCAGGATGGGCGTGGCCCAGGGCTGCTGTTGCATCGCCGTGGTGAGAATGAGGAACTCGCTGGCGAACACGCCGAACGGCGGCATGCCGACAATCGCCAGCGCCCCCAGCATCAGCCCCCAGCCCAGCGCGGGCGATTGTTCGCGCAGGCCCTGGATGGCGTCCATGCGCTGGGTGCCGGCCTTTTGCGTGGCGTGTCCGGTGGTGAAAAAGATGGCGCTCTTGGTCAGCGCATGGCCGGTCATGTGCAGCAGCGCGGCGAAGTTGGCAACCGGGCCGCCCATGCCGAAGGCGAAGGTGACGATGCCCATGTGCTCGATGGACGAGTAGGCGAACATGCGCTTCACATCCTTCTGCCGCCACAACAGGAAGGCGCCGACCAGCGCCGACAGCAGGCCGAAGCCCATCAGCATCTGCCCCGGCCAGGCGGCGTGCACGCTGCCTTCGACCAGCACCTTGCAGCGCATCACCGCGTACAGCGCCACGTTCAGCAGCAGGCCGGAGAGCACGGCCGACACCGGCGTCGGCCCTTCGGCGTGGGCGTCTGGCAGCCAGCTGTGCAGCGGCGCCAGGCCCACCTTGGTGCCATAGCCCACCAGCAGGAAGACGAAAGCGATGCCGATGATGCCCGGTTCGAGCTTGCCCTTCACCCCATCGAGCTGGGTCCAGAGCAAGGCATTCATGCCCTCGGCCCCGAGCACGCGCTCGGCGGCGAAATACAGCAGCACGGTGCCGAACAGCGCCAGCGCGATGCCCACGCCGCAGAGGATGAAGTACTTCCACGCCGCCTCCAGGCTGGCCTTGGTGCGGTAGAGCGACACCAGCAGCACGGTGGTCAGCGTCGCCGCCTCCATCGCCACCCAGAGGATGCCCATATTGTTGGTGGTCAGCGCCAGCAGCATGGTGAACATGAAGAGCTGGTACATGCTGTGATACAGCCGCAACCGCGCGGCATTGAGCCGGCCATGCTCCTGCTCGATGCGCATGTACGGCCGCGAAAACCCGGCCGTGGTCATGCCGATGAAGGCGGTGAGCGCGACCAGGAAGACGTTGAACGGATCGATGAAAAACTCGCCCGAAAGCACCTGCAGCGGGCCATGCGCGATGACCTCGGCGGTGAGCACGCAGGCGGCGAGGAAGGCGGCGGCGCTTGCGGCCAGGTTCAGATGGGGCGCGGCAGCGCGATGCCCGAACAGCGCCAGCAGCGCGGCGCCGAGCAGGGGAATGGCCAGCAGGACGATGAGTGCCACTCAATCCTCTTTCAGCGTTTCCATGTGCTGCAGGTCGAGGCTGTCGAACTGTTCGCGGATCTGGAAAAAGAAAATGCCGAGGATGAACACGCCCACCAGCACGTCCAGGCCGATGCCCAGCTCCACCACCATCGGCATGCCGTGGGTGGCGCTGGTGGCGGCGAACAGCAGGCCGTTTTCCATCGCCAGGAAACCCACCACCTGGGCAATGGCCTTGCGCCGCACGATCATCATCAGGAAAGCCAGGAACACCACGGCGATGGCTTGCCCCAGGGTGCTGCGCGTGGCGGCCCCGGCGAACTGCGAGATCGGCTGCGCCAGGACGAAGGCGAAGATGACCAGCAGGATGCCGATGATCTGCATGGTGGGAATGTTCACCAGGGTCTCGGTGTCCCACTCGGCATGCAGCCGGCCGATCAGCTTGTGAAGCACATAGGGCAGCACCAGCACCTTGAGGACGAAGGTGAGCGCGGCGGATTGATACAGATCGGGCTGATGGGTGGAGTAGGCCACCACCACGGCGCAGGCCACCAGGGTCGCGCCTTGCGCGGCGAACAGGTTCACCAGGTTCACCACCCGGCGCTGCGCCAGCATGGCGAACGACAGCAGCAGCAGCAGCGCGGCGAACAGGTGGATGAGCTGGGTCGCCAGCGGCAACGCGGCGGCGGCGGACACGATGGATGGGGCTGCCGTCATGCTCAGTGCTGCAGCATCAGGTGCACCAGCAGGCCGAGCACGGCGAGCAAGAACGCCGTGGCGAGAAATTCGGGCGCGCGGAAAATGCGCAGCTTGGCGCTCAAGGTTTCGATCAGGGCGATGGCGAAACCCGCAACGAGAAGCTTCAGCAGCAAGGGCGGCAGCGCCGGCAGCAGCCACAGCACGCCGTCGGCCCGGCCGGCCAGGCCCCAGGGCAGAAACAGGGCGAAGCCAATGCAGGCGTAGTTGAACAGCTTGAGGCTGCTGGCCCATTCCACCAGGGCCAGATGGCGCGCCGAATACTCCAGCACCATGGCCTCGTGGATCATGGTGAGTTCCAGGTGGGTGGTCGGGTTGTCCACCGGGATGCGCGCGTTCTCGGCCAGCAGCACCATGACGAAGGCGACGCCGGCAAACGCCAGGCTGGCGTGAATCGCCAGGGCGCGCGACTGCAGGGCTTCGGCGATGGTGGGCAGAAGGGTGCTGCCGGAGATCAGTGAGGAGGTGAACAGCACCATCAGCAAGGCCGGCTCGGCGAGGAAGCCCACCATCATTTCGCGCCGCGAGCCCATGCTGCCAAACGCGGTGCCGATGTCCATGCCGGCCAGGGCGATGAACACCCGCGCCAGGGCGAACAGCCCCACCAGCGCGATGGCGTCGGCCACCGAGGCGAACGGCAGATCGGTGGACAGCGAGGGAATGATGGCGGCTGCCGCCACCATCACGCCGAACAGCATGTAGGGGACGGCGCGGAACAGCGGCGTGGCGTCTCGGGCGATGACCGCGTCTTTGTGGAACAGCTTGCGCAGCCGAGAATAGGGCTGCCAGATGGGCGGGGCCGAGCGGTTGGACAGCCAGGCCCGGCACTGCGCCACCCAGCCGGAAAACAGCGGAGCGAGCAAGGCCGAGGCGGCGACCGCGAACCCTTGGGTGAAGATGCTGGCCGCGTTCATCGCACCACCACCATGAGCAACACCAGCAGGGTGACGAAGCTGTAGAGCAGGTAGATGGAAATGCGCCCCTGCTGGATGCGCCCCACCCGTTGCGCCAGCCACAGCACGGCGTCGGCCAGCGGGGTGTAGAAGCGCGCCCAGAACTTGTCGCTCACCACCACGCGGTAGCGCGGCGCAGCATCGGAGGGCAGGGGCAGTTCGGCGTGGGTCTGGAAAAACGGCGCGAACAGGCGGCGGATGGGCTGGCCGAAACCTTCGGCCGTGTCCTGCATGCGCGCGGTCTGGCCGGGCGCGCCGCAGTCCCAGGCGTCGGCGCGGCGCGTGCGCCCGGTGTAGACGCGGTGGGTGAACCAGACTGTCAGGCCGATGACCAGGCCGCCCACCAGCAGCACGATTCCCGGGTCGTAGGAAGCACGCTGCGCCGACATCGGCACCAGCCAGAACCAGTTGCCGGTCTGCGCCAGAGGCTGCCCGAGCAGCAAGAGGTTGACGCGGTCGATCAACTGCAGCACCAGGCCTGGCAGCAGGCCGAGCAGGATGCAGCCGGCCGCCAGCCAGACCAGGCCGAAACGCTCCAGCCAGCCGGCATCGTGCGCGTGCTCGAGTTGCGGCTCGCGATGCCGCCCGAGGAAAATCACGCCGTAGAACTTCACCATGACATAGGCCGCCAGCGCCGCGGTGAGCACCAGCACGGCCGCACCCAGCGGAATGAGCATGTTGAAAAACGGCTGCGGCACGCTCGGCGTGAACAAAAACGCCTGCAGCAGCAGCCATTCGGCGATGAAGCCGTTGAGCGGTGGCAAGCCGGCGATGGCCAGAGTGCCGATCAACGCGGTCCAGCCGACCCAGGGCATGCGCCTGAGCAGCCCGCCCAGGCTCCCCAGGCTGCGCTGCTGGGTGGCATGCAGCACCGAGCCGGTGGCGAGAAACAGCAGGCTCTTGAAAAATGCGTGATTGAGCGCGTGGTAGAGCATGGCGGCCAGCGCCAAGGCCGCCAGCAGCGGCATGCCCACGCCATGGAACACCAGCGCCAGGCCCAGCGCAGTGAAGGCGATGCCGATGTTCTCGATCGAGGAATAGGCCAGCAGGCGCTTCATATCGTTCTGCACCGCGGCGAACAGCACGCCGAACAGGGCGCCGAACAGGCCCAGCACCAGCAGCGGCACGCCCCACCACCACAGCGGCGCGTGCAGCAAGCCGAAGCTCACGCGCAGCAAGCCATACAGCGCCGTCTTGAGCATCACGCCGCTCATCAAGGCCGAGACCGGCGAGGGCGCCGCCGGGTGCGCCTCGGGCAGCCAGATGTGCAGCGGCACCAGACCGGCCTTGGCGCCGAAGCCGAGCACGGCCAGGCCGAAGGCCACGCTGGCCCAGGCGGGGGAGAGCTGGTGCGCGCGCATCGCGGCGAAGGTGAGGCCGCCCATGCCACCAGCCATCATCACGCCGAAGCACAGCAACAGGGCGATGGCGCCCAGATGCGCCAGCAGCAAGTAGGTGAAGCCGGCGCTGCGAATCTCGGCAATGCGATGCTGCGTCACCACCAGGAAGTAGGAGGACAGCGCCATGACCTCCCAGGCGAGCATGAAGGTGTAGGCGTCGGCCGCCAGCATCACCAGGCTCATGCCGGCGAGAAACACGTGATATTGCAAGCCCAGCAAGCCCGGCGCCGCGCCCTCGCCCGTGCGGAAATAGCCGGCGGCGAACACCGATGTACCCACGCTCGAGGCACCGAGCAGGAGCAGGAAAAAACCGGACAGGGCGTCCAGCCGCAAATGCATGGGCAGGCCCGGCAGGCCGATGGCCAACTGCATCACCGTGGCCGGGGCGAACAGGGCCGCCAAACCCGCCCCGGCCATCACCGCGCTGCCCAGGGCGCCCATGGGGAAAAGGCCGTGGGCCACCCAGCGCGTCGAATGGGGCGCCAGCAAACCCGCCAGTCCGATCAGGATCCACCCCGAGACCACACCCAAAGCGACGGGCAGGGGCAGGAGGGCACTCATGGTGGGGTTGCGTTGAATGATGAATCACATAAGATGTGCATCACATACTAATACAAGTCACCCCGCCATGGAACAACGCACCAGCCGATTGACCGTCCTGATCGACCCGCAGAAGAAGGAATTGTTCGAGCATTTGTGCGCGCGCGAAGACCAGACGCCGTCGCAAGTGGTGCGGCGCCTGATCCGCGACTACATCGAATTCCAGCTCGGCCGGCCGTGGCGGCCGGGCGAGTCCATCGATGAAGCGTTGAAGCGCTGAGCGGCCGGCGGCGCAGGCCCGCGACGTGCCGCATTGCGCATTCGGCGCCGGTGGTTTGATGCCGCGCATCGCCGCGCCATGGGGACGGTCTGTGCCATGAAACCGCAATAGGTTCGGGGAGCGTCGTTCTTTTGGTGGGAGGGCGAGACGCTGGTGGTCAACATCCTGGGCAAGCCCAGTGCGGGCGTTGACGCCATCGGCAAGCCCAAGGGCCCGCAACTCAAGGCCTGCGTGACCGCCGCACCGCGTGCCGGACGCGCGGCCGATCACATGGCGCGCTTTCTCGCCAAGGAGTTCGGCGTGCCGGCCTCGGCCATCGAGGTGGTGTTCGGCCGCATGAACGTCAACCGGCAGTTGCGCATCCGGGCGCCGCAAAAACTGCCCCCGGTGTTTGAGCAAACCAGCCTGCCGGATTGACGCCTTGGCCGGCCAGCTTGTCGGCGGCCGCGGCCGCGCGCCTTACGGCGGCGGGCAAACATGCCATCGGCATGCCAGCGACAATGTCCGGATGGATTTCCTGGTTCTACTCCTGGGCGGCGCCGTGCTCGGCCTCGCCGGTGTGTTCGTGCATCTGGCCGACACCTCCGCGAACATCGGCCCCTTTGCCAGCGCGTTCTGGCGCATGGCCATCGCCGCCCCGCTGCTGCTGGCCTGGGTGGCTTGGCAGCGGCAGCCGGTCACCATCGTGGCACTGTCCGAGGCTGCAGCCGAGCCGCCCGGCACCGTGCAACTGCAGCACCGCCCCGCCCGCAACGCGCCGCCGGCGCTGCTGCAACACTGGCCGACGCGCTGGCTGACGGTGTTCACCGCGACCATGTTCGCGCTCGACCTGCTGCTGTTCCATGTCGCTGCCATCTGGACCACCGTGGGCAACGCCACGCTCGAATCGAACTTCGCCCCTGTGGTCATCGCGCTGGCGTTCTGGGCCATCACCCGGGTGGCGCCGAGTTCGGTCTACGTCACCGGGCTGGTGGCGGCGCTGGCGGGCGCCAGCCTGATGATCGGCCCGAATTTCCACGACCCGCGCGCCCTGCTGGGCGACGCCTGCGGCCTGACCTCGGCGCTGTTCTACGCCGCCTACCAGGTGGGCGTGCAGCAGGCCCGCCAGCGGTTGGCGACCGCGCCGCTGATGGCCGCCGTCACCCTGCTGGCGGCGCTGGTGCTGTGGCCCTTCGCCTGGTTCGAGGGCCGGCTGTGGCCCACCGCCGCCATCGGCTGGGTCTGGCTGGTGGGCCTGGCGCTGCTGGTGCAGATTGGCGGCCAGGTGGTCATTGCCTACGCCGTGCGCCGGCTCAATCCGGCCCTGTCCTCGGTCGGCCTGCTGGTGCAGCCGGCCATGGCGGTGGTCTATGCCTGGGTGCTGCTGGGGCAGGCGTTGGCCGGCTGGCAGATCGCCGGCGCGGCGCTGGTGCTGGTTGGCATTTACCTGGCGCGGCGCGGCATGTAGCGTCTGCCGTGCTGGCTCCTGCATGGAGGCTTCCACCATGCGCTGATGCGCTCAATCCCTTGAACACATCAGCGCACCGGCGCTTCAGGAGCAAACGCAGGGGCGCTCAGAACCCCACGGCCTGGCCGTCGCGGCGCGGGTCGCTGGCGGCGACATAGCCGTCGACAGCCGGGTCCCCCAGGCGCCAGATGAACTGGCCGGCGCCGAAGTCCTGGTAGCTGTCGCGGATGGTCGTGAGCCGGTGCCCCAGCGCGGCCAGGCCTTGCGCCACGGCCGCGTCCAGGCTCGCTTCCAGGCTCAGGCTGCCGTCGTGGTTCACCAGCCAGCGCGGCGCGTCGCAGGCGGTTTGCGGGTTCTGGCCCCAGTCCAGCATGCGGGCGAGGGTCTGCACATGGCCTTGCGGCTGCATGTGCGCGCCCATCACGCCGAAGGCCATGAGCGGCTGGCCGGCACGCGTGAGAAAGGCGGGGATGATGGTGTGGAACGGCCGCTTGCCCGGGGCGGCGACGTTGGCATGCGCCGCATCCAGGCTGAAGGCGTGGCCGCGGTTCTGCAGCGACACGCCCCAGTCCGGCAGCACCACACCGGAGCCGAAGCCCATGTAGTTGCTCTGGATGAAGCTGACCATCATGCCGTCGGCGTCGGCGGTGCTCAGGTAGACGGTGCCGCCGCGCGGCAAGGCGCCGGGGCCGAAGTCCTGCGCGCGGGAAGGGTCGATGCAGCGTGCGCGCTCGGCCAGGTAATCGGGGTCCAGCAGGTGCTCGGGCGCGCAGGCCATGGCCCCGGGTTCGGCGACATGGCGGTAGATGTCGGCGAAGGCCAGCTTCATCGCCTCGATCATCAGGTGCTGGGTGGCGGCCGCGTCCACCTTCAGGCTGCCGAGCTCGAAGCGCCTCAGCATGCCCAGCGCCATCAGCGCGGCAATGCCCTGGCCGTTGGGTGGAATCTCGTGCAAGGTGTGGCCGCGGTAGTCCTGCTCCAGCGGCTGCACCCATTGCGGCGCGTAGCCGGCGAGATCGGCCTCGGTCATGGCGCCGCCGTGCTCGCGTGCGTGCGCCGCCAGCGCCGCGGCAATCTCGCCACGGTAGAAGGCTTCGCCGCGCGTCGCGGCAATGGCGCGCAGGGCGCGGGCGGCGGCGGGGAAGCGAAAGACTTCGCCCAGCGCCGGCGCCTGCCCGCCGGGCAGGAAGGCCGCGGCGAAACCGGGTTGGCGTGTGAGCTCGGCGTCACCGGCCGCTGCCGCCCATTTCCGCTGCACCACCACCGGCACCGCGCAGCCGCGCTCGGCGTAGTCGATGGCGGGTTGCAGCACATCCGCAAACGGCAGCTTGCCGAACCTGGCCGAGAGCGCGGCCCAGGCGGCCACGGCGCCGGGCACGGTCACGCTGTCCCAGCCGCGCTTGGGTGGCTGCCGCGCATCCATGCCGTACTTGCGCTGGAAGTAGGCCGGGGTCCATGCCGCAGGTGCCGTGCCCGAGGCGTTCAGGCCGTGGAGTTGCCGGCCATCCCACAAGATGCAAAAGGCGTCGGACCCCAGGCCGTTGCTCACCGGTTCCAGGATGGTGAGCGCCGCGGCGCTGGCGATGGCCGCGTCCACCGCATTGCCGCCAGCCAGCAGCATGCGCAAGCCGGCCTGCGCCGCCAGCGGCTGCGAGGTGGCCACCACGTTGCGCGCGAACAGCGGCAGACGCGTGCTGGGGTAAGTGGCGTGGCTGCCGAAGACCTGCATCGCCGCGCCGCTCATGGCTCGCGCACCCAGGTCTGGGTGCGGCCGAACAGCGAGATGCCGATGTAGCCGCGCACGTCCAGCTTGGCGCCGTCGTCCACCAGTCTGGCGTTGCAGTGGTAGGTCTTGCCGCTGTCGGGGTCGACGATCTCGCCGCCGCTGAAACTGTGCTGGTGTTCGGCGTCCTGGCGCAAGCCGGTGAGGATGGTCAGGCCGATCATCGGCTGGTCCTTCAGCGCGCCGCTGCACAGGGTGCAGATGCGGTGCGGGTCGGCACCGGGCACCAGACTCTTGATGATGGTGCCGCTGTAGCTGCCGTCCGGTTGTTCGACGATGCGAATCAGCGCCTTGGGCTTGCCGGTCTTGTCGTCGATGGTCTTCCAGGTGCCGGCAATGCCCAGGGCCTGCGCCCAGCTCACGCTGGCCATGCCGGCCAGGCACAGCGCGAACAGCAGACGCGCCAGCGCCTGCGTCAGCCGCTGGCGGCCGGTGTCATGTCGCAGGGCGGGGCTGAGGGGGATGATGCGGGTTTCAGACATGGGGCACCTGTCGGGGTTGGGAGCGGTGAGGGGGTTGGAAGCACGAGCGGGATCGGGATGGATGTTGGCAGGGTGGTGATGGAATGCCGGACCGGATGCTGCAGCGGATGCGCGGCCTGCTGTGCCGCCTCGCCTTGCGGTGCCAGCGCGGGGTCGAGCGCCGTGCGCTCGTCGAACACGAAGCAGCCGCCGCTGTAGTGCGCGCCGCCCACCGGCTCGAAGTAATCGAGGATACCGCCGTCGAGCTGGTAGACGCGCTCGATGCCGGCGCCGGGTAGTGTCTCAGTTTGGATGTGACAGCCTTCAGTCGGCCAACCGCGCGATCTCTTCCAGCGTCCAGGCGTGATCGGCGATGCCGGCTTCCATGGCCGGCGTCACGCGCAGAGTCTTGTGGATGCGAGCGAAGTTGTAGTGCATGAAGTGCAGCGACACCGCATGCTCCAGGTTCTGTACCTTCTTGCTGAACCCATTGGTCAGCCGCGTGAAGCGACGCATGCTCATGCGCATTGTGAGATTCTGGCGCTCGACGTAGCTGGTCGAGATGTGCTTCGGGTCAGGGTTGCCCGACACGACGCCTTGGGTGGTGCCACGGAACTCGGTCAGGCTGTAGCGGCGCTGATCTTCCTTCGGCGCTTCGCCGTACAGCTTGACCAGCATGGCGTAGTCGATCTCGCCTGAGAAGGCTGCTTCGACGGCGGTGATGTATGCCTTGTGACCATCCGTGGTCAGCTGTACGCGACTTGCCATACGCCCAGCCAAATCCTGGATGAACTCATGCGCATAGGACGCGTCCCGACGACCGACTAGGAACGAGGGTACGAGTTTGGTGTCGGCATCGATTGCCGTCCAGGTGTACACGTCGCCATAGCCAAGCTCACCACGATGCTCGGCTGTGACGTTCTTTTCCTTGCTGCCGCAGAAGGCCCAGATTTCATCGCACTGCACGCGCTTGCACGGCAGGTTGCGCATGACCTCGTTCTGATAGAGCGAGCAGGAAAAACCAACATCCTCAAGCAGTTTCGTGACGGTGTTGATCGATACCCCGACAAGCCGCGTGATGGCGCGCATGCTGTTTCCCTCGACCAGGAGGCCGATGATCTGTGCGCGCTTCTCAATGGGGAGTCGGTTCATGTTCAGGCCCTCGCTTGAACTGAACTATAGACCAGAAGAAGACAATTAGCAAGAGTTTATTTTCCGATTCGCTTTTTAACTATTGCGTAACTTCTTTCTGGTGATCTAAAATCTGCGACACCGACCGACAAAAGTCAGGAGTAGCCCATGAATAGCACACCGGAAGCGCAGAAGAGGGGCACGGGAGAGGCCGCCCAAAGCCAACAACCGTCCGAGCGCGAACGCTCGACCATCGAATTTACATACACCGACTTGGACAATGCTATTGAGGTTGTTAAGGCGGTCCACAACGTTGGTGGAACAGCGTGCGACTATGACCAACTGGCTGCAGGTCTTGGGATGGAAGCCAAGGGTGGCGGCTTCCGAATGCGCGTACTTGGTGCGAAGGCATACGGCCTGTTGACCTACGAACGCGGAGGACGAATCACCCTGACTGAACTCGGTAAAAAGATCATCGACCCAGAGCATGCACGCTCGTCTCGAGTTGATGCCTTCTTGAATGTGGCCCTGTATCAGCGCGTCTACGAGCAATTCAAGGGCAGCCAGTTGCCGCCCCAAGCAGGGCTAGGAGGCTGTCGGACTTGAACCCGAGCGAATCCGATTGATCAGTGCGACGCGTTTTTTTTGACAGCGGCGCGCTGATCGAACGCTNGGTAGTGTCTCAGTTTGGATGTGACAGCCTTCAGTCGGCCAACCGCGCGATCTCTTCCAGCGTCCAGGCGTGATCGGCGATGCCGGCTTCCATGGCCGGCGTCACGCGCAGAGTCTTGTGGATGCGAGCGAAGTTGTAGTGCATGAAGTGCAGCGACACCGCATGCTCCAGGTTCTGTACCTTCTTGCTGAACCCATTGGTCAGCCGCGTGAAGCGACGCATGCTCATGCGCATTGTGAGATTCTGGCGCTCGACGTAGCTGGTCGAGATGTGCTTCGGGTCAGGGTTGCCCGACACGACGCCTTGGGTGGTGCCACGGAACTCGGTCAGGCTGTAGCGGCGCTGATCTTCCTTCGGCGCTTCGCCGTACAGCTTGACCAGCATGGCGTAGTCGATCTCGCCTGAGAAGGCTGCTTCGACGGCGGTGATGTATGCCTTGTGACCATCCGTGGTCAGCTGTACGCGACTTGCCATACGCCCAGCCAAATCCTGGATGAACTCATGCGCATAGGACGCGTCCCGACGACCGACTAGGAACGAGGGTACGAGTTTGGTGTCGGCATCGATTGCCGTCCAGGTGTACACGTCGCCATAGCCAAGCTCACCACGATGCTCGGCTGTGACGTTCTTTTCCTTGCTGCCGCAGAAGGCCCAGATTTCATCGCACTGCACGCGCTTGCACGGCAGGTTGCGCATGACCTCGTTCTGATAGAGCGAGCAGGAAAAACCAACATCCTCAAGCAGTTTCGTGACGGTGTTGATCGATACCCCGACAAGCCGCGTGATGGCGCGCATGCTGTTTCCCTCGACCAGGAGGCCGATGATCTGTGCGCGCTTCTCAATGGGGAGTCGGTTCATGTTCAGGCCCTCGCTTGAACTGAACTATAGACCAGAAGAAGACAATTAGCAAGAGTTTATTTTCCGATTCGCTTTTTAACTATTGCGTAACTTCTTTCTGGTGATCTAAAATCTGCGACACCGACCGACAAAAGTCAGGAGTAGCCCATGAATAGCACACCGGAAGCGCAGAAGAGGGGCACGGGAGAGGCCGCCCAAAGCCAACAACCGTCCGAGCGCGAACGCTCGACCATCGAATTTACATACACCGACTTGGACAATGCTATTGAGGTTGTTAAGGCGGTCCACAACGTTGGTGGAACAGCGTGCGACTATGACCAACTGGCTGCAGGTCTTGGGATGGAAGCCAAGGGTGGCGGCTTCCGAATGCGCGTACTTGGTGCGAAGGCATACGGCCTGTTGACCTACGAACGCGGAGGACGAATCACCCTGACTGAACTCGGTAAAAAGATCATCGACCCAGAGCATGCACGCTCGTCTCGAGTTGATGCCTTCTTGAATGTGGCCCTGTATCAGCGCGTCTACGAGCAATTCAAGGGCAGCCAGTTGCCGCCCCAAGCAGGGCTAGAGCGAACCATTGAGGACATGGGCGTCGGCGCCAAGGTCAAGGACAAGGCAAGACAGGTCCTAATGCGTAGTGCCAAGCAAGCGGGGTTCTTTGAGCATGCAACAGACCGTTTGATTAAGCCTTCGATCAAAAACGAACAGGCCCATCACACCAAAGAAGTCCACATTTCTCACGCCGGGTCTGAGAACGATCTCCACGCCACAGAGCAAAAGACAGTTGGGGGTAGCGGAGGTGGCGGCGGTGGCGGTCGCGAACATCCGCTGATCGAAGGCCTCTTAATGACCCTTCCTGCTCCCGGGAGTGAGTGGGATGCGCAAGGCCGCGCTAACTGGCTCACGATGGCAAACAGCATCTTCACGATGATCTACAAAGGTGAAGCTAACAATATCCGCATCACCATTGGCGAGAAACAAGGAGGATCCCCTTCCGCGACGTAGGGCGGAAAGGAAAACGCCCCTACCTTGCCGGGTAGAGGCGTTTTTGGCGTTGGTTAGGGCTCGCGCCACCCACGCACAAGTTCTTTGCGGAACGTCTAGAGTTTAATCGCTCTTGGTGTGTTGGGCCAGCTTTTGCCCTCAATTTTCTTGAGGTCAAATTATGCTTTGCATGTACCCCAAGGCTGTGCACGTCCGTCCATACGTGCGATTCCGTTTCGGTCGGTTCGAGCAGGTATGCGAACACTGCCGATCCTACCCTGGTCAGATGGACTTGTTCCACTGATCACTTCTTAACTTCAACCGCCCCGGCAGGAGCCGGGGCCTTTTGTCGCGCAGCAACGCCCTTCATCGCAAGAGCCTTTCGCTCATCGGGCGTCAGCGCGGACATGCGCGACTTTCCACCCTTTAGTCCGCCTGCTTGGCCTGCGCGTTGCTTTGGCGTAGCCATAATGACCTTTGGAATTTCTCCGGTCGCCTCGTCAACAATGGCCTTGGCTAGCTGGTTCAGATCAAGCTTCTTGGTTGAACGTGCTTTCATGATGATCTAAGCCTAGCAGCCCACACAGCAGCGTCAAGTGCCGTTACGTTCAAACTGAGACACTACCCGGCGCCGCGCATCAGCAGGGCGGCCTTTTCGCAGCGGATGCCGCCGGTGCAGTAGGTCACCACCGTCTGCCCGGCGAAGCGCGCCGCCTGCGTCTCCACCGCTGGGGCGAAGTCGCTGAAGCGGGCGATGCCGAAATCGACACAGCCGTCGAAGCCGCCCATTTCGCGCTCGAAAGCGTTGCGCGTGTCCAGCATCATCACCGGGCGGCCTTCGTCGTCGCAGCCCGCGTCCAGCCAGCGCTTGAGCCCGCCGGGCGACACGGCCGGCGCGCGCCCGGCCGCCGGGCGAATCTGCGGCCGGTTCAGGGTGATGATCTCGCGCTTGAGCTTGACCTTCATGCGCCGAAACGGCTGCGCCGCCGACCACGAGCGCTTGGCCCGCAGATCCGCCAGCAGCGGATCGGCGCGCAAGGCGGCAAGCAGGGCGTCCAGCGCCTGCGGCGCACCCGCCAGGAACAGATTGATGCCCTCCGGCGCCAGCAGGATGGTGCCTTTGAGCGCCAGCGCCCGGCAGCGCGCCAGCAGGCGTTCGCGCCGCGCCGGCAAATCATCCAGGCCGACGAATTTGTAGGCTGAAATATTGAGCACGGCATCTGGGGCCGAGTTGCTGGTCGGGGTGGGTATCACGGACATGGCTCAAAGTGTAGGAGCACTGGTGGCGTCACCGCATCGCACGGCAAAAGCGGGATTTGATGACCCGCACCCGAAGCAAAGCTGCTTAACAACAATGGCGTCCGGTTGGCCGCAAACCCTTGTCAGGCCAGCGTTTTTAGCGCACGCCGATCGCCTGCACAGTCACCTCACCATGTCGCTTCACTCGGATTAACCCTCATGCCGGGCATGCAAACAAGAGCTTCAATGTGTATCCATTCGTGATCGATTGCGCCCGCAACGATGGGCGTTCGGCTTTCAAATCCGCGGAGACTCGCATGGTCTGGCAACAAAACTATCTGGCGCTTGGCACCCTGGGAACGTCGGCACTGGTGGCCGCCGTTCCCGTGGTGGTGATGCTGGCTTCGTTGGCGTTTTTCCACATCAAGGCGCATTGGGCGGCGCTCTTGGCGCTGGCCAGTGCGCTGCTCATTGCCGTGTTCGCCTTCGGCATGCCAGCGACCATGGCCGGCGAGGCCGCCTTGTTCGGCGCGGCCAACGGCCTGTTGCCCATCGGCTGGATCGTGCTCAACATCATCTTCCTCTACCGCCTCACGACCCACAACGGAGCGTTCCAGATTCTGCAGGACTCGGTCGCCGTCATCACGGCCGACCGCCGGCTGCAGCTGCTGCTCATCGCGTTTTGTTTCGGCGCGTTTTTCGAGGGTGCCGCGGGTTTTGGAACCCCGGTCGCCGTGACGGGCGCCATCCTCATCGGTCTGGGGTTCTCGCCGCTGGCGGCCTCCGGGCTTTCACTCATCGCCAACACCGCGCCGGTCGCCTATGGGGCCTTGGGTACGCCCATCATCACCCTGGCCAAGGTGACCGGATTGGACGAGATGATGCTCTCGGCCATGGTCGGGCGGCAACTGCCATTTTTCTCGCTGCTGGTGCCTTTCTGGCTCATCTGGGCCTTCGCCGGATGGCGTGGCATGCTGGCCATCTGGCCGGCCATTCTCGTGGCTGGCGCAAGCTTCGCCATCTCTCAGTTCTTCGTCTCCAACTACCACGGGCCGATGCTGGTGGACGTCATCTCGGCCCTGGTGAGCATGGCTGCTCTGGTGGCCTTCCTGAAGGTGTGGCGCCCGAAAAAGATCTGGACTTCCACACGCCTGGGGCGGCGCGAATCAGCCACGCCTGAAGCGCCGGCTCGCACGCCCACGCGGCATGACGGCGCCACCCTGCGCCGCGCGTGGACGCCGTGGGTCATCCTCACCGTGTTCGTGTTCATCTGGGGCCTGCCGCAGTTCAAGAATGCGGTGGACACACGCATCGTGCAGAACCAACAGGGCCAGCAGGTCCTGGATGACAAGGGCAAGCCCAAACGCGCCGACAGCCCGGTTTTCGTGCCCAACTTCAAGTTCGATGCGATTCACAACCAGATCGAGAAAGTGCCGCCCGTGGTGGCCAAGCCGGTGAAGGAGCCCGCCGTGTACCGCCTGAACTGGCTCACGGCCACCGGCAGCAGCATTTTTCTGGCGGCCATGCTTGCCGGCCTGCTGATGGGCTACAAGCCGCGCGAACTGCTCGCGCATTACGGCCGCACGCTGTGGGTGGTGCGCTATTCGCTCATCACCATCGCCGCGATGCTGGCCCTTGGCTTTCTCACGCGTTACTCGGAGCTGGACGCGACCATGGGGCTGGCCTTCGCGGCAACCGGCTTTTTCTACCCCTTCTTCGGCACGCTGCTGGGGTGGTTGGGCGTGGCGCTGACCGGCTCGGACACGGCGTCCAACGTGCTGTTCGGCGGACTGCAGAAAGTCACATCAGAGCAGCTTGGACTATCGCCCATTTTGATGGCATCGGCCAATAGCTCGGGTGGGGTCATGGGCAAGATGATCGACGCCCAATCCATCGTCGTCGCCTCCACCGGCTGGTTCGGGCATGAGGGCGAGATCCTGCGCTATGTGTTCTTTCACAGTCTGGCGCTGGCCGCGCTGGTGGGTTTGCTGGTCATGGGGCAGGCCTATGTGTGGCCATTGACAGCCCTGGTGGTGCACTGAAAAGCACCCGGTTCTTGGTCACCTTGGTCATCACGGGGACCAGGGGCTCGCCCGGCTCCGCCCGGACGGGATTGTCCTGCCCGAGGGAACGCGGCGCAGCAGGCGTGCGGCGGGTGCAGGCCCCGGTCTTGTGCCATCATGCGCAAGCACTTTTGCCGGATCCCCGCTCGCCATGCCCGACACCGCCCGCCCCAACCAGTTCGCCCTGCTTCGGCAACGTCGTTTCGCCCCGTTTTTCTGGACCCAGTTCGGCGGCGCGGGCAACGACAACCTGTTCAAGTTCGCCTTCACGGTGATGGTCACTTACCGCGTCGAGAGCGCCTCCACGCTCTCGGCCGGGCTGATGGTGAACCTCATCGCCGCGCTCTACATCCTGCCCTTCGTGCTGTTCTCCGCCACCAGCGGACAACTGGCCGACAAGTTCGACAAGGCGGGGCTGATGCGCAAGGTCAAGACGCTCGAGATCGCCATCATGCTGCTGGCGCTGTGGGGTTTCGTCGCCGGCAACGTGTCGGCGCTGCTGGTCTGCGCCTTCGGCATGGGGCTGCACTCCACCATCTTCGGCCCGGCCAAATACGCTTATCTGCCGCAGCACCTGAACATGGCGGAACTCACCGGCGGCAACGGCATGACGGAGATGGGCACCTTCGTCGCCATCCTGCTCGGCAACCTGGCCGGCGGCCTGCTCATGGCTTTCCGGCAAGGCCCGTTGCTGGCCGGGCTGGCCTGCGTCGCGGTGGCGCTGTTGGGCTGGACGGCGGCCTGCTTCATTCCCGCCACGGCCCCGGTGGACCCGCAATTGCGCATCAACTGGAACCCCTTCACCGAGACCGCACGCAACCTCAAGCTGGCAGCAAGCGACCGCACGGTGCTGCAGGCGCTGCTCGCCATTTCGTGGATGTGGTTCTACGGCGTGGCCTTTCTCACCCAGTTCCCGGTGTTCGCCCGTCATGTGCTGGGCGGCGACGAGGCGGTGGCTTCGCTGCTGCTGGCGGTGTTTTCCATCGGCATCGCGCTGGGTTCCGTGGCGTGCGAATGGCTGGCGCGCGGGCGGGTGGAAATCGGCCTGGTGCCGCTGGGCGCCATCGGCATGACGGCCTTCGGCGTCGACATGTATTTCGCCACGCTGAACCTGCCGCACGAAGCGGCGCTGCAAGGCGTGGCTGCCTTCGTGCGCGACCCCGCGCATTGGCGCGTGATGGCCGACCTGTTCCTGCTCTCGGCCAGCGCCGGCATTTACAGCGTGCCGCTGTACGCCCTCATCCAGCAGCACACGCCCGTGACCCACCGCTCACGCGTGATTGCCGCGAACAACATCATCAATGCGCTGTACATGGTCGTCTGCTCCGGCTATTGCGCCGCGCTGCTGGTGGCCGGCGTGAGCGTGCCCGTGCTGCTGCTGAGCGTGGCCCTGCTCAACGCGCTGGCCACCGCCTTTCTGCTCTGGCGCCAACCGCTGTATGGCCAGCGCTTCGTCGCGTGGGTCAGCCGGCGAGCCGTGGCCTGATGCGGGCCGTGCCTCCAGCCTGGCCCCAACGGCGACGCCGCTGCAACCATGCGTCGGCGCGGGGCGGGCTCTCAGCCCACACCGCGCGCCCGCTCGGCGCGGAACTGCGCCACATAGGCGTCGAACGTCCCGCCGTCGAGCGCCTGCCGCATGTCGCGCATGAGTTGCAGGTAGTAGTGCAGGTTGTGCGCGGTGGCCAACATGCCGAACAGCATTTCGCCGCAGCGGTCGAGGTGGTGCAAATAGGCGCGTGAGAACTGGCGGCAGGTGGGGCAGACGCAGGTGGGGTCGATCGGCATCTCGTCAAGCTTGAACCGCGCGTTGCGAATGCGCAGATCACCGAAGCGGGTGAACAGGTGGCCGTTGCGCGCATTGCGCGTGGGCATGACGCAGTCGAACAGGTCGATGCCCGCGCTCACCCCGTCCACCAGATCTTCCGGCGTACCCACGCCCATGAGGTAGCGCGGCTTGTGCGCGGGCAGGCGCGGCGCGGTGTGGCGCAGCAGGCGCAGCATGTCGTCTTTCGGCTCGCCCACGCTCAAGCCGCCGATGGCGTAGCCGGGCAGGTCGAGCGCGGCCAAGCCTTCCAGCGAGGCCTCGCGCAGCGGCTCGAACATGCTGCCCTGCACGATGCCGAACAGCGCGTTGGGATTCTCCAGCCGCGTGAACTCGGCCTTGCAGCGCGCCGCCCAGCGCAGCGAGAGTTCCATCGACGCGCGCGCCTCGGCCTCGGTGGTGATATGCGTCTGCCCGGCGCGCTCGACGTCGTAAGGCGTGCATTCGTCGAACTGCATGACGATGTCGGAATGGAGCACGGTCTGGATCTGCATGCTCACTTCCGGCGTGAGAAAGAGCTTGTCGCCATTCGTCGGCGAGGCGAAGCGCACGCCCTCCTCGCTGATTTTGCGCATCGCCCCCAGGCTCCACACCTGGAAGCCGCCGCTGTCGGTGAGGATGGGCGCGTCCCAGCCGATGAAGCGGTGCAACCCGCCGAATTGCCGGACCACGTCCAGCCCCGGCCGCAGCCACAGGTGGAAGGTGTTGCCGAGAATGATCTGCGCGCCCGCGGCCTTCAGCCCGTCGGGCGTGATGCCCTTGACCGTGCCATACGTGCCCACGGGCATGAATTGCGGGGTGTCGATGACCCCATGGTTGAGCGTGAGGGTGCCGCGGCGCGCCTGGCCTGCGGTGTGATGGACGGTGAATTGCAGCATGGGCGCATTGTTTCAGACGGCGCGAACCTGGACGACGGAGCGCGAAGTCTTGTCCAAGTGCGTCGCCTCGGCGGCTGCGCACAAATGATGCGGTTTGGCCCTTCAATTTTTAAAAGGCGCTCAGGTGTTCGCTGGGAGGCGTTTGTCCAGCGTTTCGGCGAGCGTGGCTTGGGCGTTGTCCGCTGGAATGGCGACGCTCACCAGAACGTCTGCTGCATGCGTGGCTTGCACGACCATGTTGCGACGCTACCGACGCTGCTCGGCTGTTGCGCTTGAAGTCTCGCCGCGCGCCGGACGATGTCGTGACTCACCCAATTCAGGCCGTCGCGATGCTCGCGCGCTCCACGCGTCCTTGAGCCGGTAAGCTAGGTCGATCAATCCTGGGCGAAACGCTCGCAGTTCGACGTTCCGGCGGTCTTGCTGGAAAAAGTGACGCTTGTAATCGTGCTCGCCCTTGAGCATGTCGAACACATGACAACCCTCCGCGATCGCGTGCTCGACCGCATAGCCAAGCAGGACGTCGCCTGGGCTGTACTCGGCGTAGGCCGGATCGAAGCCGCTTTGGAAAAAGCAAAAGGTGTCGCGATAGCGCATGCAATACAGCATCGCAATCGTGCATCCGCCCATGTTCAACTTCATGAGACGAAGCCTTCCTTGGGGTAAAAGGGCGTGCATCACGTCGCGGTGGAAACCCCGATACTCGGGGGAACTGAACCCAGGCTGCTCCGTGCGACCAGTCCAGCGCAAACGGTGCAATTCGGCCAAACGATCAAACGCCCCATCGAGCTCGTCCATTGTGTTGACTGTTATGACTTGCGCGTCGGGTTGGCTCTCAAATTTGCGGCGTTTGCGCCCCATGGTTTCCCTGCGGTTTCGACTGAGACTGCGCCGGTAGCTTTCCCAGCTGTCAGGCAATACGCCGAAAGTGATCGGGGCCGTAACCTCGCAGTTTGCGCGGATATCGCTCTCCAAAAAATGCTGCCGCAAAGCCGGCACTATTGCTCCGGCCCGGTGAAGTATTAAGCTGCGTAGCGAACATGCCGGTCCTGGAAGTAGCGCATCACACGCTGCGGGTTTTGTTCCAGCATCGCCATGTGGTCGTTCGCAGCTTCGCGTAATTTGGCCTTGGTTCGCACCGGCACGTGTTTGCCCATTTCCTGCTTGAGATCGGCGTTGAGCCTCTCCTCAGGGTTGAGTTGGGGGCTGTAGCTTGGCAGGTAAAACAGCTCGATCTGCGCGTGATGCAAGGCCACCCAAGCCTTCACCAACTTGCTGTGATGCACCCTCAGGTTGTCCAGAATCAGGAATACCTTCCTGCCTGCATCCTTGATCAACGCCTGCAAGAACTCGATCAGCTTGTCGGCGTCAAACGCCTCGTCGATGATCATCCAGCGGGTCTTGCCCTGGTTGGTGACCGTGGCGATCATCGAGAGCTTCTGGCGCGTCCCGCCCACCGCCATCGCCACCGGTGTTTTGCCCGCAGGGGCAAAGCTTCTGCCGCGCACGTCCGTGTTGACCAGCGCGGTTTCGTCTCCCCAGTGGATTTCCCCGCCCTCAGCCCTGGCGCGCTGCTCGATGGCGGGGTATTCGCCCTCCAGCCAAGCCTGCACCGCCGCGGGGCTTTGCTCGTAGGCTCGCTTGATCGGCTTTTGTGGCGTAAAGCCCCAGCGGGTGAGGTACTTTCCAACGCTGCGCACCTGCAGTTTGATGTCGAACTCTTGTTCAATGAGTTGCATCACCGCAGCGCGGCTCCACAGATGGAAGTCCATCTTGAGTTGCTCGGGACGTGTGTCAATGATCATGCGCTGGATCGTCTCTTCTTGCGCTTGACTGAGCACCCGACCGTCGCCTCTGGCGCGTCCCCGCCGAGTCGGTCGGATGGCGCTCCAGCCGCCGGCCTCGTACAAGTCGATGGCCGCTCGAACGGGCGGGTAGCTCAGCCCCGTCATGTCCACGATCTGCATGATCTTGACGCCCCGCTTGTGCAACCTCACGACTTGCTTGCGCCGCTCGTGAAGTTGCTCCAGTGTTTGCTTCCTTGCGTTTTCCTTTTCCATCATCAATGGATCAAAAAACTTGCTGAAAGTTCATATTTTATTGGGCCTTATCTATAATGGGCTTTGAGGAGGTAGATCGGTCCAGTCGAGGATGTCCCAGTCGGTGAGTACCTTGGATAAATGCTCGGCCATTGCGGTTGATGTCTCGTTTTCGTAGCCTGGGGCAAACAGAGCGCCGAGATCGTCGGGGGCCGTATCGCCTCCGACACCGACCTGGCGAAGCTTGCGCGCTGCGAACAGACCGCCGGCCTTTCGGTACGTTTCGAGATAAAGCGGCAAGATGCCCACGATGTTTCCGTCCTGGCGTGCGGTAAGGATGCGCAAGTCACGGCTATGTCCGTAATACTTCCACCAAAGGCGTTGCCAATCCCAGCCGAGGAAAATACTCGTGCCGAGACATGCCTCCTGTAATGCGAGCCATGCGGGTTTCAAGCTGTCGAATGCAGCAATGTTGGTGACGACGCTGAGTTGGATCATGTCCAGCCTTTTGCTCATGCCCAAGGCCGATGCATGCGCCACGCCAGCAGGGGCAGCTGCGCGGCGACGGGAATGCGGGGCATGGCATAGATATCGACGGGCTCGGTCACCAGCCCCTCTTCGGTGGTGACCGCGGCGCGATAAACCTGGGTGGCGATGCGGCGCACGCGTTCATCGTGCGAACCATTCGGGTAGCAAAACAGCTCGACCGGACGCGCCAGCCGTGCCTCCAGCATGAGCCGGCTGGCTTGCAACTCCTGCTGGATGCCCGTCTCGTCCAGGGTGGACAGAATGGGGTGTGTGACCGTGTGCGAACCGATGGTGATGAGCCGGGGGTCGAGCGCGGCGACTTCGTCCCAATCCATCGGGTCATAGGCTGCATGCTCGTCGGCCGTGGGCGCGAAACCTGGCGTGGCGTCGCGCAGGCTGGCCTCGATGTGCAGGCGTGGCTGCAGCGGCTGCTGCTTCAGCCAGGCGATGAGCGCCTCGATGTGTGCCGAAGGTGCTTGCTGCGCGCGCGCCCATTCGTTGCGCTGCGCCGGCGACAGCCGGTTCAGACGTGCGCGAGCCTCATGGTTCCACTGCCATTGTTTGTTGTCGATCAGCCCCGGGCACATGAAGATGGCGGCCGGGATGCCCAAGGCTTGGAGGATCGGATAGGCGAGCCGCCCCTGGTTGCGCAAGCCGTCATCGAAGGTGATGGCCAATTCGGCATCGCGGGCGACAGGCTTGGCGGTGGCGATATCGTTCACCATGGCGTCGAGCGGCACGATGCGGAAGTTTTGCGCCAGCCAGACCATGGCCCGCTTGAAATCGGCCACGGGCAGTTTCGGCCCACCGACGCCGTGCAGCATGAGGATGCGCCTGGAGAGTTGCCTGCGCGCCAGCCAGGACGACACGCCGCTGGCCAGGGCGACGCTCTGCGCCGAGGCCCCGACAAATTGCGTCAAGCGCCCCGCGGCGGCATGCTCGTCATGCAGCAAGGATGGATGAGACTCGGCAAGCATGTTGTGGGCCGATCTGCTTCTCCATGCCGAAGCGTGGCCTGTTTCCCCGTAGTTCAATCAATCAGCAATGTTTGCAACTCTCTTCAGCGAAGATAGAAGGGCGGCGCCAGCCAGCGCAACCCCTGGTCATGGGATGGCGTGCCTGTCTGTCTCGGGCGGCTTGCGTTGGCTGCGAGGTCGGTGCATTCGCCCTTCGGGAGGTTCGAGCGCGGGTCGTTCCAGAGCGCGCGATCGGCGCGGCGTCAACCATTGCTGGCGTCTGGCGGCGGCAACTGCAGCAGCATCGCATCGCCATAGCTGAAAAACCGGTAACCCTGGGCCACGGCGTGGGCGTAGGCGGCGTGGATGCGCTCGGTGCCGGCGAATGCGGACACCAGCATCAGCAGGGTGGAGCGTGGCAGGTGGAAATTGGTGATCAGCAGGTCCACCATGTGGAAGCGATGGCCGGGCGTGATGAAGATGTCGGTCTCGCCCTGCACCGAGGGCCAAGTGCCCGGTGCTGCAGGCGCATCGCGCAAGCGCCGCGCCACGGTTTCCAGCGTGCGCACGGTGGTCGTGCCCACGGCCAGCACCCGCCCGCCGGCCGCGCGGGTGCTGGCGATGGCTTCGAGCGTGGCGCCGGGCACGGCGTAGCGCTCGCTGTGCATGCGGTGGGCGGCGATGTCGTCGTCCTTCACCGGCGCGAACGTGCCGGCGCCCACATGCAGGGTGACGTGGGCGCGCCGCACGCCGCGCGCGTCCAGCGCGGCGAGCAGGGCCTCGTCGAAATGCAGCGCCGCGGTGGGGGCGGCCACCGACCCCGGCGCGCGGGCGAACACGGTCTGGTAGCGGCGCGCGTCGTCCGCGTC
Organism: Thiomonas sp. X19; assembly: GCF_900089495.1. Taxonomy (NCBI): domain Bacteria; kingdom Pseudomonadati; phylum Pseudomonadota; class Betaproteobacteria; order Burkholderiales; genus Thiomonas; species Thiomonas sp. X19. The sequence goes on from NZ_LT605203.1 coordinate 371,734, forward strand.
GTCGGCATGGTGGATGTAGGGCGGCAGCGGCACATGGCCGTGCGCCTGCATCAGCATGTAAGGGTCGGCGGAAAAGCGCAGGCGAAACAGGCTGCCGGCTGCGTCCGGCCAGCGTCCGAGCAGGGTGGCGTGGTAGCCGCCTTGCATCTGCAGCACCGCGCCCGCGGCAGGCTTCTTGCTGGCGCGCATGTGGGCGACCACTTCGCCGGCGTCCAGCACGCGCTCGACCAGCAGCTCCACCGCGCCGCCGCTGGCCTTGGTGCCGAACAGCCGCGCCTTGATGACCTGGGTGTCGTTGAACACGAGCAGGTCGCCCGCCTGCAGCAGGGTGGGCAAGTCGCGGAACACGCGGTCCACCAAAACCGGGGCGCGGGCGTCGAGCAGGCGGGCGGCAGCGCGCTCGGCTGAGGGATGCTGGGCGATGAGCTCGGGGGGGAGCGCGTAGTCGAAATCGGCGATGGACAGCGATGCCATGGAATGAAGGTCGGGTTTAAGCGCAGGGTGGATCGGAACCGCGCCATGCGGGAGCAGAATTCTCGCCGCTTGGTCGGCATGATGCGTCGCTGCAAAGTTTTATTCAATCAATTGAATGAGAACATTCAATTGTTATTTTCTACCGATACGGTCTAACCTTCGACTTTGATCTTGCCAATGCCAGGCACGATCCATCCAACGTCCAGGAGATTCCGACCATGAGCAAGCCAACCACACTCACCACCGCCGACGGCGCGCCGGTGCCCGACAACCAGAACCGCGGGCGCAAAAACTAAATTGGACCGCGTCATGATGATCTGCAGACCACCAAAGGAGTGAACATGTCAAGCGAAACGAAGTGCCCGTTCTCGGGCGGCGCGCACAAGCAAACGATGGCCGGGTCCAAAGGCAATGCGGACTGGTGGCCCGAGCAACTGAACCTGAAGATCCTGCACCAGCACTCGCCGCTGTCCAATCCGATGGGCGAGGCGTACGACTATGCGGAGGAGTTCAAGAGCCTCGACCTCGATGCCGTGATCAAGGACCTCCGTGCCTTGATGACCGACTCGCAGGACTGGTGGCCGGCGGACTTCGGTCACTACGGCCCGTTCTTCATCCGCATGGCGTGGCACAGTGCCGGCACCTACCGCATCGGCGACGGCCGTGGCGGCGCCGGCGCCGGCCAGCAGCGCTTCGCGCCCCTCAACAGTTGGCCCGACAACGTCAACCTCGACAAGGCGCGCCGGCTGATCTGGCCGATCAAGCAGAAGTATGGTCGGAAAATTTCCTGGGCCGACCTGATCGTCCTCGCCGGCAACGTCGCGCTGGAATCGATGGGGTTCAAGACTTTCGGCTTCGCCGGCGGGCGCGCGGATGTCTGGGAGCCGGACGAGGCCGTCTACTGGGGCTCCGAAACCACCTGGCTGGGCGACGATTCGCGCTACGGCAGGCAAAAGGCGATGGAAAAACCCGGCGACGGTGTGCTTGTTGCCGACCCGGACCTGCACGGCAGCGAGCAGAGTCGCACCGACAATGGGCGCAACCTGGAGAATCCGCTCGCCGCGGTGCAGATGGGCCTGATCTACGTGAACCCGGAAGGCCCGGAGGGCCACCCGGACCCGGTGGCGGCGGCGAAGGATATCCGCGAGACCTTCGCCCGCATGGCGATGAATGACGAGGAAACCGTCGCGCTGATCGCCGGCGGCCACACCTTCGGCAAGACCCACGGCGCCGGCCCCGCCTCGCATGTCGGGCCGGAGCCCGAGGCCGCCGGCATCGAGGAGCAAGGCCTCGGCTGGAAGAGCAGCTTTGGCACGGGCAAAGGCGGTGACACGATCAGCAGCGGCCTGGAAGTCACCTGGACCAGCACGCCAACGCAGTGGAGCAACAACTTCTTCTGGAACCTGTTCGGCTACGACTGGGAACTGACCAAGAGCCCGGCTGGTGCGCATCAGTGGACGCCGAAGCATGGTGCCGGCGCCGGCACCATTCCCGACGCCCACGACCCGGCCAAGCGTCACGCGCCGACCATGCTGACCACGGATCTGTCGCTGCGCTTCGACCCGGTTTACGAGAAGATTTCCCGCCGCTTCTACGAGCACCCGGACGAGTTCTCCGACGCCTTCGCCCGGGCGTGGTTCAAGCTGACCCACCGCGACATGGGCCCGCGCGCCCGCTACCTCGGTCCGCTCGTGCCGAAGGAAGCGTTGATCTGGCAGGACCCGATCCCTGCCGTGGACCACCCGCTGGTCGATGCGCAGGACATCGCGGCCCTGAAGTCCAAGCTCCTCGCGTCCGGCCTGTCCATCTCCCAGCTGGTCACGACCGCCTGGGCGGCGGCGGCGACCTTCCGCGGCAGCGACAAGCGCGGCGGCGCCAACGGCGCGCGCATCCGCCTCGCACCGCAGAAGGGCTGGGAAGTCAACCAGCCGGCCGAACTGGCCAAGGTCCTGTCGAAGCTGGAAGCCATCCAGAAGGAGTTCAATGGCGCACAGTCCGGCGGCAAGAAGGTCTCGCTGGCCGACCTGATCGTCCTGGGCGGCTGCGCGGCCATCGAAGCCGCGGCAAAGAAGGCCGGCCACGACGTGACCGTGCCCTTCACGCCGGGCCGCATGGACGCCTCGCAGGAGCAGACCGATGTGGCTTCGTTCGCCGTGCTGGAGCCGGCGGCGGACGGGTTCCGCAACTACGCCCGCAAGGGACTCGAAGGGTCGGCGGCCGCGCTGCTCGTGGATAAAGCGCAACTGATGAACCTGACTGCCCCGGAGATGATGGTGCTGATCGGTGGCATGCGCGCCCTGAATGCAAACGTCGGGCAGGCCCAGCACGGCGTGTTCACCAAGCGCCCCGAGACGCTGACCAATGACTTCTTCGTGAATCTGCTCGACATGAACACGAAGTGGCAGCGGTCCACCGCGTCCGAAGGCGTACTGGAAGGACGCGATCGGGCGACGGGCGAGCTCAAGTGGACGGGTACCGTCGTCGATCTGGTCTTCGGTTCGAACTCTCAGCTGCGGGCTCTCGCGGAAGTCTATGCGTGCGGTGACGCGCAGCAGGCGTTCGTCCGTGACTTCGTGGCGGCCTGGAACAAGGTGATGAATCTCGATCGATTCGACCTCGCGTGATATCCCGGTCGACCAGCCGCGCTGCCCCTTCGCGCATGACCACATGGACGGAGTGATGAACATGCAGGGCAATCCACACACCCCCCGACGCCTACGGCGAGCCCAACTCGTTCGGCGGCCCGGCGCAGGCCTCGCGGTTCAAGGCGTCGCCGCTGAAGCTCAGCGGCGACGCCGACCGCTGGAACCACCGCGTCGATGGGGATGACCACATCAAGGCTGGACTTGACCGGGAGCGATCCCGGTTTTTTTTGACCTCGCCACCGTAGACGCTCAGTTTCCCCTCAAGCCCCGAGCGCCTGCATCTCCACGCGGTTGCGGCCGCCTTGCTTGGCGCGGTAGAGCGCGTCGTCGGCGGCTTGCAGCAAGCTGGCCAGATCATTCTGCACGGGCTTGCCGGGTTCGCGCAGCGCCAGGCCGATGCTCACGCTCAGGCGCAGCACCCCGGCGCTGGTGGCGAAGGGGTGCTGCTCGACATAGCTGCGCATGCGCTCGGCGGCGTCCACCGCGGCCCGGCCGCTGGCCACGGCCAGCAGCACGACGAACTCTTCGCCGCCGAAACGCGCCACCCGGTCGCCCTGGCGCATGTGTGCGTTCAGCAAGGCGCCGAACTGCTCCAGCACTTCATCGCCGACGCGGTGGCCGTGGCTGTCGTTGATGCGCTTGAAATGGTCGAGGTCGATCATCAGCAGCGCCAGCGCCGAGTCGGACCTGTCGAGCAGGTCATTGGCGCCGGCGACGAAACCCCGCCGGTTGGGCAGACCGGTGAGCATGTCCTGCTCGGCCTGTTGCTGCAGCTGACGCTGCAGCTGCTTGAGGCCGGAGACGTCGGTCAAACCGATCAGCACGCAGGCCTGGCCTTCGTGCTCGATGGGTTGGGCCGACACCAGGGTGTCGCGCAGCAAGCCTTCGGCGTTGCGCAGTTGCAGCTCGATCTGGCTGAGCGCCTGCCCGGCGCGCAGGTGGGCACGCAAGAGTTCGCGGCGCTGCGGGTCGGCGTAGAAGTCGAGTGAAACCAGCGGTTGCCGGCTGAGGCCTTTGGGGTCGAGCAAGGTGCGCGCGGCCTGGTTGTAGCGCAGGATGGCCCCGTCCTCCAGGCGCAGCAACACCATGGCCACCGGAGCCGCCTCGAACAGGCGGCGCAGATGGGTTTGGCTGCGCTCCAGGGCTTGCTCCACGAGTTTGCGCTCGGCCACTTCCAGCCGCAGGGCTTCGCGGTCGAGCCAGGCCAGGCGCAGATGGCGCGCCTGCGCCACGGCCAGTTGCCAACCGGCGATGTTGGCGAAGCCCAGCAGCAGCGCGGCGCTGGCGGGCAAGCGCCAATCCAGCGGAAACCCGGCAACGACCATGCCCATGAAAGGCAGGGTGAGCACAGGCCCGAGCCAGAGGGAATATCGGCACAGCAGCGGGGCGAAGGCGTAGAGCGCGAACACCAGGGTGAGGGCGCTCATGATGCTGAAGGCAGCCGAGGTCGGCAAGACCCCGGCCTCGAGCAGGAAGGTTGGCACCGTGAGCAGCTCGAACAGGAAGAGTTGCCGGCGCAGGCGCGGCAGCAACTCCAGCGTGATGGTCGGGCGCCGGCCTTGGCGCGTGACCTGCCAGCCGTAACCGGCCACGCCGAGGCGTCCGAGCAGGATGAGCGCGAGCATGGGCACGCGGCCGAGAATGGCATAGTCCACCAGCCCCATGAGGAGGAACGCGCTGCCGCCATAGACCCCGATGTCGCGCACGCGCCCGCGTATGCGCGGCCAATTGGCCAGCACATAGGCGTCGTCCTGCAGGTCCTCGGCGAACAGGCCGCTGGCCGTCAGCCGCGGGGTGGAGGGCGGTGCCGTGGCGGCGTTGGAAGCCGTGCTGGAACTGGGGGCGGACATCGGCTTGTCTCTTGGCAGTCGAGCGTGCGGTCGGGCGGGGGCTGGAGTTTGACGCGGAGGATGGCCCGCATCAGACCAGTTGGTCGACACGGTTGCGCCCGGCCAGCTTGGCCGCGTACATGGCCCGATCGGCGCGACTGAGCGCTTCGTCGATGCGCTGCTCGGACGCGCCGACCAAGCTCACCCCCACGCTCAGGCTCACCTGAACCCGCACGCCGACGCAGTGCAGGCCTTGTCTGGCGATGGCGTCGCGGATGCTCTCGGCGATGTCGATGGCTTGCGGCAGCGGCGTGTTGGGCAGCAGGCCGGCGAACTCTTCGCCGCCGACGCGGGCCAGGGCGTCGGCATCGCGCAACTGCGCCTGGATGATGCTGCCGATCTGCCGCAGCGCCTCGTCGCCGACCGCATGGCCGTGGGTGTCGTTGACGCGCTTGAAGTGGTCGGCGTCCATCAGCAGCACGGCCATGGTCTCGCCGCGCGATCGCACGGCATGCAGCAGCACCGCGGCCTGGCCGAAGAAACCGCGCCGGTTGAGCAGCCCGGTCAGCGGATCGGTCTGCGCCAGGCGCTGCAGCTCGCGTTCGTAATTCTTGCGCGCGGTGATTTCCACCAGGCTGGAGATGGTGGCCGGCTCGCCGTGAAACTGCATCAGAGTCGACGACAGCATCACCTCCACCGGCCTGCCGTCGGTGGTCTTGAGCTGCACGTCCAGCGGGCCGAGGCGGCCGTCGCGCAGCAGCGTCGCGCGCAATTGCGCGGACTGTGCCGGGTCGGCATAAAAATCGGTGCTGAAGGGAACGAGTCCGGCGCGCACCTTGCCGGCGGGGTCGAGCAGGCTTTCGGCCGCCTGGTTGTAGCGCAGCACCTGGCCGTCGGGCTGGTGCACCAGCACCATCGGCACCGGCGTGGTGTCGAACAGGCGTCGCAGGTTCTCCTCGCCAGCCAGGGCGCGCTGCTCGGCGGCCAGGCGCTCCACCACTTCGCGGCGCAGCCGTTGGCGGTCGAGCCAATTCAGGCGCTGGATGCGGTTGAGCTGCGTGGCCACCTGCCAGCCGGCGAAATTGGCGAACACCAGCAGCACGGCGACGATGCTGCTGACCTTGGCCGGTGCGCGCAGCACGAACACCGCTTCGAGCAGGAACACCAGCGTGAACGCCGGGCCGATCCAGAGCGAGCCGGAGCTCAGGGCCGGCGCGTAGGTATACAGGGCGATGGTCAGCAGCAGCGCGGTGATGGCGTGATAGTCCACCGCGCCGCCATAGGCCGCCACCACCAGCAGGAAAATGACGAGGATGGCGACCTCGAACACCAGCAGCGCCCGCGACAGGCGTTGCGGCGCGGGCGCCTCGGGCTTGCGGCCCAGCAGCACCAGGCGCGCGCCCAGTCCGAGCACGACGAAGCGCAGCGCGAGCAGGCCGAAATAGACGGGCGAGGCGCCGAGCACCGTGAAGTCGGTGATCGAGGCCAGCATGAAGGCGACCGTGCCCCACAGACCCAGGCTGCGCAGGCGCGCGCCGATGTAGTCCCACTCGCCGCGCCGGAAGGCTTGCTCGTCCTCCTGTCGCGCGAACAGGCCGTTGCTCCGCATGGGACTGCGTGCCTGATCCTGGGCGATGAGGGTATCGGGACTCATGAGGGCAGCGGCGGAGCTTCAACTGAGCTTCGATGGTAGGCGCTTCCCGTGCCCTTTCCCGCGCCCTTTCCCGCGCCCGTTCCTGTGCCTGTTGCCGCTCCCCCAACGCGCCCATCTTCCCGCGCCCCTTGCCTTGCTCCTCTCCAGAGATGCGCGCGGTCCTCGCACCGATCTGGCGCAGGGGTTCAACGGCAATCCTGGAGCGCAGCCATGGCTCTGCAGGGCCACGCCCCCGTCCAGCTCAGACGGCAGGGCGCGGCGCGTCCTTGCGGCTGATGGTGAGGTAAGTCACGAGCAGCGTGATGACCACCAGGAACAACGCGCTGGTGCCCACCGTGCCCAGGCCCATGCCGCCTTCGGCAGCAGGCTTGGACAGCCAGTCGCCGCAGGTCGCGCCGAAGGGTCGGGTGAGGATGTAGGCCAGCCAGAACGCGAGCACGGCGTTGGCTTTGAAGGCGTAATACGCCAGCGTGACCAAGGCGATGAGCCCGCCGAACGCCAGCGCCGAGTTGGCGTAGCCGAACTGCAGGCGCTCGGCCGCGAGGTCGCCGGCGGCGGTGCCCAGGGCGAAGGTGAACAGGATGGCGGCCCAGTAGAAGCCTTCGCGCCGGCCGCGCACGATGCTGTGAATCGACAGGCTGCCCTCGCGGGCATACCAGGCGATGAAGGTGGCTGCCAGCGCCAGCGCGAACAGCGCCGTGCTGACGACGAGCGGCAGGCCGAGTCGGTCGGTGAGGTTGTCGGTCAGCAGGGTGCCCACGACGCTGATGAGCACCACGGTGAGCCAGTACAACCAGGGGATGTAGCGTCTGGCCCGCATCTGCGCCGTCAGCACCACGGCGAACAGGCCGGTCATCACCAGCGAGGTGGCGACCAGGCCGGCGTGGAGGTCGACGGCGAGAAAGTCGGCCGCGGTTTCGCCCACCGTGGTGGCCATGATCTTGATGATCCAGAACCACAGCGTGATGAGCACCGGCACCTTGGCCAGTTCGCTCCAATGTCCCAAGGCGGGCGGTGTGTTGTGTGCGTCCATGTTTTTCGCTCCCTGAATGATGACCCGCGGCAACCCGTCAGCGCAGCCGCATGTAACGCAATGTATGCAGGCGGTCTTAGCCGCGAATTAGGGCTTGTTGACGCGACGCCGGCTGCGGTGGTTGCCGTGTCGAGGCCACCGATACGGCGCGGGATTCAGGCGCAGACCCGATTGCGGCCGCGGTGCTTGGCCTGGTAGAGGGCGTGGTCGGCGCGCTCCAGCACATCGCTGGGGCTGCGGTCGGTGGAGCGGGCCTGGGCCAGGCCGATGCTCACGGTCAAACGCATGGTCAGGCCTGGCTTGAGCGCGATGATCGCGTCTTCCACCGCCTGGCGAATGCGCTCGCCCACCTGCTGCGCGATGTCTTCGTCGGCATCGCGCAGGATGAGCAGGAATTCCTCGCCGCCGAGGCGGCCGAACTCTTCCGACCCGCGCTTTTGCGCCATCACCACATCGACGAACTGGCGCAGCACGCGGTCGCCCACGGCGTGGCCGTGGCTGTCGTTGATGCGCTTGAAGTGGTCGAGGTCGAGCAGCAAAACGGCCAATGGCTTGTGCGCCCGGCCGTCTGTGCACCGCTTCAGCGCCTGCTCCAACTGCTCGATGATGCAGCGCCGGTTGAGCAGGCCGGTGAGGGTGTCGTAGGTGGCGAGGCGTTCGAGCTCGCGCTCCATGCGCTTGCGCTCGGTGATGTCGCGCCAGATGCCCTCCACCCCGGCGTACTGACCCTGCTCGTCGAACAGCGCATGGGTGCTGATGGAGATGTCGATGATGGCGCCGTCCTTGCGCCGCATGCGGCCGGGGAAATCGTGCACCTGGCCATGCTGGCGTATGGCGGCGATCAGCGCCTCGCGCTCGCTGGGATCGGGGTAGAACGCGCCGGCCGGCAAGCCGATGATGTCTTCGGCCTCATAGCCCAGCACGTTCTTCACCGCCGGGCAGACATAGCGGGTGATGCCCTGCGCATCGGTGCGGTAGAACACGTCCTGCATGGTGTTCATCATGCGCTGGAAGTTCTCGTCGGTTTCGCGCAGCCGGGTTTCCATCGCCGCGCGTTCGCTCATGTCGAGAAAGGTGGCCAGCACGCCCGCTTGCCCGTCGTGCTCGAAATGGGTGCTGGTCATGGCGAGAACCAGCAGGCGCCGGCGGCAGGTGTAGACGCGGAACTCGGTCGCCGGGTTGGTCACGGCCTCGCTCTGGGCGCGGCGGATGCGCGCCAGCACGCGCGACACGTCCAGGGGGTGGATGAAGTCGGTCACGGCATGGCCGATGACCTCGCCTGGCGACTCCGCCTGCAGCAAGCACAGCGCCGAGGCATTCGCATACCGCAGCTTGCCGTCGATGACGACGATCACGCAAGCCGAGAGTTGCTCCAGCCAGGCTGCTTCGGGAATGAGTCGAGGGGCGTGCATCGATATCGAAGGAAATTGGCCCTGGCCAAGCGCGAATGCATGGAGTTTGCAAGGCCGATCAGCTTAACGCGGCCGCAGGCGTTTCGGACAGGGGGGAACCGCTTGCCCTGGCAACGGCCGCGCCGGGGCCGGAGCACGGCTCCGAACGTGACCGAATGTTGCAAGTGAAACGATGGGTGTTTTGGGGCGCGCTGTCATCTTCCTTGCACGGGGGCTGCCTAAAGTGGTGATGCACCGGGTCAGCCCATTGCCGGCCCGACTTCTTCAGGGAGAGTTTCGATGTTGCGCAAAACCTTTTTGGCGACGGCCGCCACGGCCGCCGTCGTCGGCGCCTTGGCCGCCTGTGGCGGTGGCGGTTCGTCCACCACCGCCTCGGCCGCACCCGTCTATACCGCCGCCAGCGCGCTGGCGACAGCCACGCCGATCAAGCATGTGGTGGTGATTTATCAGGAGAACGTCTCCTTCGACCATTACTTCGCCACGTATCCAACGGCGACCAACCCCGCCGGCGAGCCCGCCTTTGCCGCCGCTGCCGGCACGCCAACGGTGAACAACCTGGTCAGCGCCAATCTGCTCACCAACAACCCCAACGCCACCAACACCGCCAACGGAGCCGACGCCGCCGAGCCCTTCCGCCTCGACCGCAGCCAGGCCAACACCTCCGACCAGAACCACGCCTACACGGCCGAGCAGCAAGCGTATGACGGCGGCAAAGCCGACCTGTTTCCGCTCTACACCGGCAAGGCCACGACGGGTGGCGTCGGCGCCTTTGGCACGAAGGGCCAGGTGATGGGCTACTTCGACGGCAACACCGCCACCGCGATGTGGAACTACGCCCAGCACTTCGCCATGAGCGACAACGCCTACACCGACACCTACGGCCCCTCCACCCCCGGCGCGCTGGAAGTGGTGTCGGGCCAGACCAACGGCATGCAGATCGTGGCGACCAGCAAGCAGCCGTTCACCACGTCCGCCTACTCGTACTACGTCAACGACGGCCAGGGCGGGCTCACGATGATCAACGACGTCGATCCCGGCCACGACGTGTGCTCCAGCACCACCGACCAGGTGATGATGACGGGCAAGAACATCGGCGATCTGCTCAACGCCAAGACCATCTCCTGGGGCGGCTTCATGGGTGGCTTCAACCTGCAAACGGTGAACGCCAACGGCACCACCGGCTGCAAGCGCAGCACCTATTCCCCGGTGGTCGGCGGCAATGTGAACGACTACATCCAGCACCACAACTGGTTCCAGTACTTCGCCTCCACCGCCAATCCGACGCATGCACGGCCAAGCACGGTCGCGGCCATCGGCCACACCCTGGAAGCCGACGGCAAGACCCCCGACCCGGCCAACCACGAGTACGGCATGCAGGACTTCTTCGCCACGGTGCAGGCAGGCAACTTCCCCGCCGTGTCCTACCTCAAAGCCCCCGCTTATGAAGACGGCCACGCCGGCTACTCCGACCCGCTCGACGAACAGGCTTACGTCACCAAGGTGGTCAACTTCCTGCAGCAGCAACCGCAGTGGAAAGACACCGTGGTGATCGTCACCTGGGACGACTCCGACGGCTGGTACGACCACGCCTTCGCCACCACCACCAACCCCTCGTTCGACGGCCAGGCCGACCAGCTCGATGGCCCCGGCCTCTGCGGCACGGCAGGCGCCACGCCGATGAACGGTGTGAACGGCAAGCCGGTCAACGGCCGCTGCGGCCCCGGAACGCGCATTCCCTTCCTCGTCATCTCGCCCTGGGCCAAGGTCAACTATGTGAGCAACACCCCGATCTCACAGGCTTCGGTGGTGCGGTTCATCGAAGACAACTGGCTGGGTGGGCAGCGCCTGGGCGGCGGCTCGTTCGACGCCACCACGGGGTCGATCATGGACATGTTCAATTTTTCCGGCAGCGCCGGGGCGAACGCGCCGCTGTATCTCGACTCCACCTACGGCACGCCGTTGAACGCAGCGCCGGTGCTGATGAAGCAGGCCAGCGCGGCTGCAGTGGCGAAGAACTGAGGTCGGCGCAAGTGCCCTCCCTCCCCCCGGTGGGGAGGGCCGGGGTGGGGAGGATGGTCCTGTCCCTCACGCCTGTCCCTCACGCCTGCCCCTCCCGTCCTCCCCCGCGCGTGGGGAGAGTGTCATGTTGAGTGCAAACATCATGTCGCCTCCCCCTGAGCCTCGTCTGACTTCACCTGCGGCACCGCTCTTCAAGACGCCCGCCACGCGCAAGGGGCGGCGGCGTGCCTGGTGGATCGGCGGATCGCTCGTGGCGCTCGCCGCAGTCGCCATGCTGGACGTGGCTGCACAGCAGCCCGATCTCACGCCGATGGACTGGCTGCTGCACCCCATCGACAGCACCACGCTGGCACTGGGCGGCAACCCGCATCCGGTGCCACTGTTGTTGCCACCGAACCAGCCCTTGTCGGCCGCCGCGCAACTGGGCAGGCAACTGTTTTTCGACACCGCGCTGTCGGCCTCCGGCGAGCAGTCGTGCGCGTCGTGTCACGATCCTTCTCATGCATACAACCCGCCGCTGGGCCGCACCGGGGCGGGGTTGGCCCCCCTGGGGGGCAGCGAACCGAAGGTCAGCGTGGGGGCTCACAACGATCCTCCCCGCGCCAGCGGTCCGGTGATGCTGGGCGGCCCGCATCTCACCACGCCGGGCTACCGCCCGCCGCCCTCGCTGGCCTATCTCTACCGCCAGCAGAACTTCTCCATCGGTCCCGACAACGCGGAGAACGAAACCATCACCCTGCAACGCCTCATCCAGTTGGGCCAGGACGCAGCGCGCATCACCAAAACTGCGCAAAGCACGGCAGCCACGGCGCAAAACCTGGTGCCGCAGGGCGGCTTGTTCTGGGATGGGCGCGTCAACACCTTGCAGCAGCAGGCCGATGGACCGCTGTTCAACCCGGTGGAAATGGACGCCGGCTCGCCGCAGCGCGTGGCCGCCATCCTGCGGCGGCAGCCGTATGCCAAGGACTTCACCCAGCTCTTCGGCCCCAATGTGTTCCTAGATCCGCAGCAAACCGTGGCCGAGGCGCTGTTCGCCATCGCCCGCTACCAGATCGAGGATCCGAGCTTTCATCCCTTCACGAGCCAATACGACGCCTGGCTGCAAGGCAAGGCGCGCTTGAGCGCGCAGCAGATGCGCGGCTATCTGGCGTTCAACGATGTGCACAAGGGCAATTGCGCCGCCTGCCATCTCGACAAACCGACGGCGAACGGGCTTCCGCCACTGTTCACCGACACGCAGTACGAGGCACTGGGCGTGCCGCGCAATCCGCACATTCCGGCGAACAAAAACCCGCGCTATGTCGACCTCGGCCTGTGCGGCCCCTTCCGCACGGATTTGAAGAACCAGACCCAGTACTGCGGCATGTTCCTCACCCCCACCTTGCGCAATGTGGCGCAGCGCCCGGTGTACTTCCACAACGGCGTGTATCACGACCTGAAGCAGGTGCTCGACTTCTACAACTTCCGCGACGTGCAGCCGCAAACCATCTATCCGGTCGGCGCCGATGGCAAGGTCGAGAAATACAACGATCTTCCCGCCGAATACCACGCCAATATCGACACCATCGACCCTCCGTTCAACCGCAAGCCGGGAGAGAAGCCGGCGATGAGCGCGCAGGACATGCGCGACATCATCGCCTTCCTCAAGACGCTCAACGATGGCTGGCGCCCATCGCACTGAACCATTGATCGAACCCTAAACCTGCCTGCTACGAATCCCCAGGGGCAGCGCATGAGCAGGTCCGTCGCTCATGAAACCGTTGCCTTTGTCTAACCGTTCCCCTTACCGGGCTGGTAGAGGTCTTTCATCTTTCAGCAGGGACTCCCCCGCTGGGCGCACAGAAAAAAGCCCACCGTCCGTTCATCGAGGTGGGCTTGCGAGGGCTGCCGTGAGGCAGCATGTTCTTGGACGCTCAAGGAAACGCAGGGCCGCTCCCGAGTTGTCTTGACCCTTCGGGGGGAGTCCGCTGGCGGACTGCTGGGGGCGCTCAGAAGGCTCCGATAGTCCAGGGTCCAGAGCGCACGGCACCAGCCAAGTTGGTCGAGAAGGCCGCCAGGGTCTGCCCTTTGCCAATCAGCGGGGAACCCGCGGCGGGAACCGCGTTGAGATAGCTGTACGGGGCTGCGCTTGGATTGCCCAGCGCGCCCAGGTTGGTCAGCATCGGATTGCCGAACATGCCCTGCGCATCGTTCCCGGATGCGGCCTGCCACTGCGCGAACGTGTCATTCGCCACCTGATTGAACCCCAGGTTGAAGGTGTTGGCATAGCCCGCGTTCCAGTAGGCATTGTTGTTGATGCTCACGCCCGGATCGGCCCCAGTGCCCTGATACCAGATCACCGGCTCGGTCTTGTCGAAGCCGACAATGAGGTTGTTGACGACTTGGCTGTTGTAGTTGTTGGCGCCGTTGTCCCACAGATACAGCCCGATCGCGTATGTGCCGGGCGGCGTCGTCGGTGGCATCACGATGGTGTTGTTGGCGATCAATGTATTTTTCAGCCCATGCTGGCTGCTGCTGGTGAGCATGGCGTTGCCTTCCCAGTACTCGGCAATGCCCACTCGGAACCCCACGATCAGATTGTTGTAGATCTGCGTGTTGGCCAGATTGGCGGTGCAGGGGTTGGCCCCGGAGGAGCCGCATTCATCGCCGATGGATATGCCGGAGTTGAACTTATACATCGTGCTCCATGGGTAGACATTGGGATCGTAGGGATGAATCCAGTCGCTCTGGTTGTAGCCGCTGAAGTACAGGATGTTCTGGCGTGCAATATCGTTGGGCTGGTTGTCGAAGTACATATTGGCCGACCAGTTGTCCATCGACACGTTTTGCTCAAACACCGTGCCCCCGGTTTGCACGCCCGGGGCGCTGCCGTAGGAGATGATGCCTTCGCCACCGTTGTCGTAGACCACATTGCCACGGGCCAAGCCGTTGAGGCTGTTGGTGAACACCAGGCCACCGCTCCAGCCACCACTGGACGAGGCGAAGCCGTTGTTGCCGCGTGGCCAGTTGAGCATGGCGTTTTGGTAGACGCGGTTGTAAAGGGCCTGGTTGTTGGCGTTGTTGGCGCCGTCGCCACCGATCGCCATGAAGTTGATGCCGGCCTTGTCGTTGAACTGTGCGTTGCAGTTGCTGACGAGGATGTTGCTGCCGTAGCCCCAGATGCCGCCGGCACCCGAGCCTTGCGCTGTCAAGCCATTGAAGATGAGATAGTTCTTGTTGAACCAATAGATCGGATTCTGGTTGGACTGGGCCGGGATGACGATATTGGCCGCTGCCGGCGTGGTGCCACCGAAGTCCACGCTCAGCACCCCGGAGGTGTAGGCCCAAAGCCCCGAGCCTGGCGTCACGAGGCTGGCGTCGGTGGGCGGGGGCGACGAGGTGGCCTGGTACGCCGCCGATAGCGCCGGCCTGAGCGGCACACTGTTCACCACGACCGCATCGGGTGTCACGCCAAGCGGCGCCTGCCAGACCGAGCCGGAAACCTGCCTCCAGGCGCTTGTTGCGATGACGGGAGAAGCGTCAATGATGACGGGTCCATTGCCGTAGGAGCCGAAGGTGATGGGCTTGCCGGCCACGCCACTGGCGCCGTTGATCAGGTTGAGGGTGCCGTGGTAGGTCCCGGCCGCGATCAATACGGTATCGCCCGCTTGCACAATATCGGCCGCATGTTGGGGTGTGGCAAAGGCCGTCGCCATCGATGTGCCGTTGTTGCCGTCGCTGCCCGTCGGGCTGACGTAGTAGGTCTTGCCGGTTGTGGACGGCGGTGTCACCGGCGTCGTCGGCTGCCACACTCGCCAGGGCACTGGAGTGGTTGGCGCTGCGGGCGCACCGCCGACTGCGGCACTCACGGCGCAATTGGACGGATTACTGACTGTGGGTTTGCATGGCACAACGCCGGTTGCTGCAAATGTCGTCGTGCCTGCCGCACCGACCGTGCTTGCCGCCCCTCCACCGCAGCCGGATACGGTCGCTGCAAAAAAGATGGCCAAGGCGCTTATTTTTAAATAATTGGTATTCATGATGCCCAATCCACAAAAACGAATAAAATAAATGGCAGGTCGGTTTCAAAAACCGTAGGCCATACCGATCTGGAGTACCGGATGCCAACGATATCCACTTAATGTGTTCAGGAGCCGCGCCGGTTCGGTCTGAATCAGGCCTGAAATCCAGGTTGGCTCTGAACGCCCGCCCTGCGGCCGTCACATTGATCTGCCCTTGATAAGCCACGCCAACGTCACTCCTGAACTGCCAGCCTTCTGTTGGCCCTTGCTTCCCCCAGCCGAAGCCGGAATAAGGGACGTTCTTTGAAAATGAAACCTTGTGATTGATCGAGCCGTCGGCCGCCAATATGTTGGCCATACCGTTTGTTTGATAGATTTGCTGCCGCGGCTGCCCGTTCAAATCAAAGCGGTTGTTGAAAACCGCGCTAGCCCGCTGGAAGATCGCTTCTAAAGGGTGCCTTCCCAGTAATGGCTTGACCTTTCTAGATTTGATAATGCCCCTGTCATCCGACCCATGAATCCCGGTGCGTGCGGTGAAGCGAGAATTGATGGCCCACTGCTCTGCGACAACGCCGCCCGGCACACCGATCTGCGCGTCAACGGCGGTTTCAGCAGCGGCCTCGGCTTGGCCAAAGCTCAGGCCGATGACCAAGGCTCCGACCAGCGCCATGAAGGGGCATGCCAGGTTTTCACGCGTTGTGCTCCACTGTCGGCTGATGGGTGACAAAAGCCGCAAACCTGGCAACTGGATGTGAAGGATTGCCGGATTTCGATGGCTGAATTCTGGCGGGCGCCAGGTGATATCTCCATCGGGTGTTTCGGATTGCAACTGTCAGCAATCGACTGAATCGCGTGTCGGAATATTCTGACAACCCATGTTTGCGGGATGCCTGGGCGCGGCAGGGCATCCGACAATTCCCTCGGTTGCGCGGGGTGTCGTTCCGGGGTCCGCACCGCCACGAGAGCTCGAAAACTCGATGCCTATCACTTGCAAGCGTCTGTCCGCAGCTTCCGCTGGTATCAACACGCCGCGGCCGCGCAGAGTGCTGCTGCAAGGTTTGGATCCGTTCCGTTTCGCCTCGCCAACTCGGGCTTGAAGCCATGCATGCAGGCAGCCGCGACTCACGCACCGAACCCGCCACCGGCGCCAAGCCGAGCCATGTCGGGCGGCCGCCAGAAATTGCGCCGTCGCCCGCCTTGCCGGCCGCCGAGGCCTGTCACCTGATCGAGCGCTTGCCTGGCTTCGTCTTCAGCCTGGAGCATGCCGGCGACCAACTGCATTTCACTTATGCCAGCGCCTGTTGCCTGGCGGTTTGCGGCCTCGCCTACGAGGGGCTGAATGCGCAGGGCTCCGGATTCCTCAGCCTGATCGACGCGCGCGACCTGCCGGCGTTTCATGCGAAGCTGCAGGCCAGCGCGGTCGTCGGCGTGTGGAACTGGGAGGGGCGGCTGCAAACGCCGCATGGGCCGAAATGGGTCAATATCCGGGCGCAAACCAGACCGCTCGGCCCGCTGTTGGCCGAGTCGGTGGGCATCATGCTGAATGTGAGCCAGAGCCATCTGCGCGAAAGCCAGTTGCGCGACATGTCGGCCGAGTTGCGCAGCATGGCGGTGCGGCTCGAATCCGTGCGCGAGCTGGAGCGGGCACGCCTGGCGCGCGACCTGCACGACGACCTGGGGCAGGTGCTCACGGCGCTGAAAATGGATCTGGCCTCCTTGCATCATCTGCTGCGCAAACCCGGCGGCAACGCCCATGCGCAGCTGTTCGAGAACATGGACCGGCTGATCGACGCCGCTGCCGATTCGGGCCGCCGCGTCGCCGCGGAACTCAGGCCCAGCGTGCTCGATCTCGGCCTGGAGCCGGCGCTGCGCTGGCTGACCGACCAGCACCGCGCGCGCTATGGCATACGCCTGCGCTGCAGCGCCCGGTTGCAAGCGCCGATTGGGGAACTGATGGCGACTGAGATTTTCCGCATCGCCCAGGAGGCGCTGACCAATATCGCGCGCCATGCCCAGGCCAGCCAGGCCTGGCTGAAGCTGGCCGATGGGCCCGAGGGCGTCTGCCTGGAAGTGCGCGACGATGGCAAGGGCTTTGCCGCGGCGCCCGCCGAGGCCTTGCGGCCGACCTATGGCATGCGCGGCATGCGCGAGCGCGCGCTGCTGATGGGCGGCAGCTTCAGCCACGGCCCGGCGCCAGAAGGCGGCGCCATGGTCCGGGTCTGCCTGCCGCCCCAGGAGCCGGGCCATGCTTAAGCTCAACCTGCGCGTGCTCATCGTCGACGACCACGCCTTGCTGGCCGAGAGCGTGGCGCGGTTTCTGCAGGCCAACTCCATCGAGGCCGCCTGGTGCGCCGACCCCGGCCAGGCGCTGCAGCGCATGCGCGAGGAGGACTGGAGCGTGGTGCTGCTGGACCTGTCGATGCCCGACGGCAACGGCCTGGACTTGCTCAAGCGCATCAAGCTCGTCAAGCCCGGCCTGCCGGTGCTCATCCTCAGCATGCATCCCGAGCAGCAGTTCGCCCTGCGCGCCTTGCGCAACGGCGCAGCGGGTTATCTGACCAAGGGCTGCAGCCCGGAAATCGTGATCGAGGCCATCCGCAAAGTGGCGCGCGGCGGGCGTTATCTCACCGCCGTCGTGGCCGACCAGCTCGCCATCCATCTCGACGATGGCGACAGCACCGAGACCCCGCACCTGCGCCTGTCGGACCGCGAAATGCAGGTCTTCATGCGCCTGGCGCAAGGCAGCAGCGTCAACGGCATTGCCGAGGAATTGCACATCAGCGGCAAGACCGTGAGCACCCACAAGACCCGTCTCATGGCCAAGCTGGGCCTGGACAAGGACGCCGATCTGGTGCGCTACGCCATGCACCAGGGGCTCATCACCTGAGATCGCCCCCAGGCCTGCGCCGGTTCGCGCGCCAGGCGAATGGCCTCGGCGCATGCTCTGCGCCGCGCCTCCCGAGCAAACTTGGGGCTGAGTGCCGCGGCTCCAAGCCTGCCAGTGCAGGCTTGGACGGCACGAAGGCCAGACGACTCAGGCGGCTGGCGGCCCGGCGTTTCTTGAGGGCGCCGTCTCAACCTGCGCGCCCCACCACATCGGCCATCGCCTGATCGGCCGCTCCGCCACGCTGGCGCAGTCCGGTCACGACACCCTCGCGGTTCTCGGCAGGCTGGTTCTGGCTCGCCTTCCACTTGCCCTGCAGGCTGCTGAGCGGCAGCTCGATACCGACGATGGCGCCCAGCATGCGCTCGATGTAGTCCGGCGGCGCATCGCTCACCGCCCACGGGCGGGGCAGCGCGGCCTCGTGGGTGCGGGTCAGCATCGTCACCAGTTCACGCAGCCAAGCCGCATCGTCCACCACCCGCAGCGGGCCGCGCGCGTGCACCACGGCGTAATTCCAGGTCGGCACCACCTTGCCGGTCTCGCGCTTGGTGGCGTACCAGTTCGGGCTGATGTAGGCGTCGGGGCCGTGGAACACGGCCAGCGCCTCGCTGCCCGGCGGCGTGTCGCGCCACACCGGGTTGGCCCGCGCCACATGGCCGCGCAACAGGCCATGCGGTGAGCCGTCGTCCAGCCACAGCAGCGGCACCGGGTTGGCGTCCAGCCCCGGCGCGCCGTGTGTGATGAGAGTGGCCAGCGGATGGTCGCGCATCAAGGCCCGCAGGGCCGGCGCGTCGGGCTGGGCGAAATGCGATGGCAGGTACATGGTCTGTCTCCGTGATGTCAGCGCCCGCCGCTGATGTCGAGCAGGCTGCCGGTGCAATACGAGGCCGCGTCCGACAGCAGCCAGAGGATGGCCTGCGCCACCTCCTCGGGTTGGCCGCCGCGCTGCATCGGCACGCCCGCTTTCACCCGATCCACCCGGCCGGGCTCGCCGCCGCTGGCGTGGATGGCGGTGTGGATGACGCCGGGGCGCACGGCGTTGACGCGGATGCCCTCGGCCGCCACCTCCTTGGCCAGGCCGATGGTGAAGGTGTCGATCGCCCCTTTCGACGCGGCGTAATCCACGTACTCGCCGGGCGAGCCCAGCCGCGACGCGGCGGACGAGACATTGACGATGGCCCCGCCCGCGCCGCCCTGCCGGGTGGACATGCGGCGCACCGCCTCGCGCGCGCAGAGAAAACTGCCGATGACGTTGACCGCGAACACTCGCGTCAGCCGCGCGGCGTCCATCTCCGCCACCCGCGCCTGCGGCTCCAGCATGCCCGCGTTGTTCACCAGCGCCCGCAGCGGCCCCAGGGCGTCGGCCTGCTCGAACAAGCGCGAGACCTCGCACTCCAGCGCCACATCGGCAGCGACCGCGACGGCTTCACCGCCACCCATCCGTATCTCCGCCACCACCGCGGCGGCTTCGTCGGCATGGCTGCGGTAACTCAGACAGACGGCATAACCCGCCATCGCGGCCAGTCGCGCCGTGGCCGCGCCGATGCCGCGGTTGCCGCCCGTCACCATCAAAACAGGTTTCATGGTCGATCGACATGCAGAGGTGGACACGGCCTCATTCTCGTCCTTTGCGGTGCTTGCGCCGGCCTACCATACGTCGTGCTGAAGTCCTTGGAATGCCACACACGCAGCAGGCTCGCAACCCATGCCCCGAACAGACCCGACACGCGAACAAGCCCGCTTCGCCTTCGCCCCGGATTTTGCGGGCATGGAGATGCTTACTGCAAGCTATTGGGCGCATCGCTTCACGCCGCATGTGCATGACACTTATGTCATCGCGCTGATCGAGCAGGGTGCCGAGCAATTCCGCTGCGGCTGCGACACATGGCTGGCTCCGGCGGGCAGCATGGTGATCGTGCCGCCGGGCGCGTCGCATACTGGGCAGCGCGGTTGCGAATGGGGCTGGAGCTACCGCGTGTTCTATCCAGCGCCGCACATGCTGGCTGCGCTGATGGCGGAATTGCCAGGCGGCGCCGAAGCGCCGCCCGCCTTCGGCGCCGCGGTGCTCACCGACCCGCCGCTGTTCCAGGCCTTGCGCCGCCTGCACATGCTCTTGCATGAGGAAGCCGATGCCCTGCACCGCGCCAGCGCCTGGCGCACGACGATGGGCGATTTGCTGCTGCGGCACGCCGGGGTTGAACCACGCCGCCTCGGACGCGAAACCACGGCGGTGCGCAGGGCGCAAGACCTGCTGCGCGCCGATGCCGGGGCAGCACTGGGCCTGGCCGAGTTGGCAAGCGCCGTGGGCTTGAGCCCGTGGTATTTGAACCGGGTGTTTGCCCGCGATGTCGGCATGCCGCCGCACGCCTGGCGCAACCAATGGCGACTGGCGCAGGCCAAGACCCTGCTGCGGCGTGGGCAAGCTCCGGCGAAGGTCGCTGCGGCGCTGGGCTTTGCCGACCAGTCGCATCTGCACCGGCAGTTCAAACGTGCTTTCGGCGTGACCCCGGGGGCCTATCGAATCGAGCGCGGGGCTGATAGCGGATACCAGCGCAAGAACGTTCAAGACCAGCTGCCGCAGACCCTGTAGTCTGCGCGGCATGTCCGCATCCGCCCTCACGCCCCCTCCCGCCTGGCCAGACCGCCGCCGTGAATTCCGGCGCGGCGTGCGCGACACCGTGCCGCTGCTGCTGGGGGCCGCCCCCTTCGGGCTGATTTTCGGCGCGCTGGCGGCGGGTAGCGCGCTTGGCATCAGCGGAGCGCTGGCGATGTCGGCGCTGGTGTTTGCCGGGTCGGCGCAGTTCATCGCGCTCAGCCTGCTCGGCAGCGGAACCAGCGGGCTGATCGTGGTGTTCACCACCCTGGTGGTCAATCTGCGCCATGTGCTGTATTCCGCCAGCCTGCAGCCCCAGGTGGCGCGCCTGCCGCAGCGCTGGCGCATGCTGCTGGCCTTCTGGCTCACCGACGAAACCTATGCCGTGGTGTATCACCGCTACGCGCGCGACGACGGCGCCCCGTTCAAGCACTGGTACACGGCGGGCTCCGGCGCCATCATGTACGCCAACTGGCTGGGATGGACGGCGGCTGGCGTGTGGCTGGGGCAGGCCAGCCCGGCGCTCGCGCATCTGGGGCTGGAGTTCGCGCTGGTGGCCACGTTCGTGGGCATCGTCGTGCCCTTGTTGCGCGACGCGCCGAGCATCGCCGCCAGCCTCGCCGCGGCGGCGGTGGCCTTGCTGGCGCGCGATCTGCCCTACAAGCTTTCGCTGTTGGCAGCGGCGCTCGCCGGGGTGCTGGTCGGGGTGTGGCTGGACGCGCGCGCCGCCGCGCGCTCACCCAAGCCCGACAGCACGGAGAATGCGTGATGAACGCCACGCCCTGGGCCGTGATCGGAGGGATGGCGGCGGTGACCTTCACCATCCGCTACGCCCTGTTCGGGCTGGGCAGCCGGCTGCGGTTTTCACCGCGTGTGCGGCAGGCGCTGCGCCATGTGCCGGTGGCGGTGCTCACGGCCATCGTCGCTCCCATGGTGCTGCTGCCCGACGGCCAGCATTGGGACCTGAGCTGGCGCAACCCCTGGCTGGCCGGCGCCCTGGCCAGCGCCTTGCTGGTGCTGGGCACGCGCCGCCTGCTGGCCGCCATCGCCGGGGGACTGGCGGTGTATCTGCTGTGGCGCTGGGGCTTTGGCGCGACTTGATCGACGCCAGCATTTCTCCCCATTCTGTTGCGTCATGCGCCTTTCAGCCGCCGCGCCGGCAGCGGCTTGGTGGCGTTGGCTGCGTCGGCCTTGATCAGAACCGTCCTTGCGGTCGCACCAGGCCAGGCATAAACTGGTTTTTATCCAGTTATTCAGGCATCGTGATGCCCGCAAAAACCATTCCCATCCACCGTGCAGCAGTCGCCGCTGCCGTTCCCGATCCAGGCCGCGCCGCGCTCAAGGGGCGGGGTACGGCGGTGCCCATCGCCCACCGCTTCGAGCACAACGCGCGCGATGCCTTCGACGACGGCTGGGGCACGCTGGATGAAGACGTGCTCACCCGCGGCGAGGCCCCGCCGCCCGCCACCACCGTGACCCACGAGCAGGCGCGTTCCCTGCTCACGCGCAACAGTTCGCCCGACATTCCCTTCACCCTCTCGCTCAACCCCTACCGCGGTTGCGAGCATGGCTGCATCTACTGCTACGCGCGGCCGACGCATGCCTATCTGGACCTCTCCCCCGGGCTGGATTTCGAGACCCGGCTGGTGGCGAAAATCAACGCCGCCAGTGTGCTGGAGCGCGAACTGGCACGGCCCGGCCACCAGGCCAGCAGCATCGCCATCGGCTCCATCACCGACGCCTACCAGCCCATCGAGCGCGAACTGCGCATCACCCGCGCCGTGCTGCAGGTGCTGGGCGACTGCGCCCATCCTTACGCCATCATCACCAAGTCCGCCGGCGTGCTGCGCGACCTCGACCTCATCGCCCCCGCCGCGCAGACCGGCCGCGCCTGGGTGAGCGTGAGCATCACCACGCTGGACGCGCCGCTCGCCCGCATCCTCGAGCCCCGCGCCGCCGCGCCTCAGCGCCGGCTGGAGGTGGTGCGCAGGCTGGCTCTGGCCGGCGTGCCGGTGGGCGTGAACGTCGCGCCCATCATTCCCTTCATCAACGATGGCGAAATCGAAACCATCATCCAGGCCGCGGTCGAAGCCGGCGCGCGCAGCATCCACCACACCGTGCTGCGCCTGCCCTGGGAAGTGGCGCCGCTGTTCCGGCGATGGCTGGAGGTGCATGTCCCCGAGCGCGCCGCGCGGGTGATGGCGCGGGTGCAGGACCTGCACGGCATCGTCCCGGCGCAACGCGCCGCGCATCATGGCCGCCCGGCACGCGACTACGACGCCAGCTTCGGCCAGCGCATGCACGGCACCGGCCCCTGGGCCGACCTCATCCGCCAACGCATCGCCAAAGCCAGCGCCCGCGCCGGTCTGCGCGCAGGCGGGTTAACGGCCTTGGACTGCAGCGCGTTTCGCCCACCGTGCAGCGTGCGGGCGGTGGATGCGCGGCAGGGCATGCTGTTTTGATGCGCCCTGCCGTGGTCTTGACAGTTGTCGCATTCGCCACTCGCGGCGCCTGCCATCGCGCAGCGCTCGCCGCCGTGCATGCCCATGCCGAGCAGGCGCCGGTGCACGACCGCAGCGCTTGATGGGTGGAGTGCCCCCAGGCCGCTGCCCTGCAGCGTCCGCCCCCCGAGGGGGTCAAGGAACCTTGGGAACGGCCCGGCGTTTCCTTGGGCGCGCCCCTCGGACGTTCAGAACCTCCCAGCCTGGTAGTCCTGCACGGCCTGCATCACTTCCTCGCGGGTGTTCATCACGAACGGGCCGTAGTGCGCCACCGGCTCGCGTAGCGGCCGTCCGGCGATGAGCAGGAAGCGGCCCGGAGTGTCGCCTGCTTGCACCCGCAGCACGGACGCGGTGTCGCTGGCGCGCAGGATGGCCATGCGGTGCGGGCGCAGCGGCGCGGCATCCGGGCCGACGCCGAATTCGCCCTCGATGCCGTGCACCAGCACGGTGTGGCCGGCAGGTGCGGTCCAGTGGAAGGTCTGGCCTGCCGGAACGGTCAGGTCGAGATAGGTGGGCTGGGTCGGGCGCCCGCGCACCGGGCCGTGCACGGGCGTGCCGTCGTCGCCGGCAAAGCTGCCGGCGACGACGCGCGCCTGCACGCCGTTCGCGCGCTGCACCTCAGGAATACGCTCGGGCGCGATGTCCTGATACGCCGGGTCGTCCATCTTGTGGGCCGCCGGCAGGTTCACCCAGAGCTGGAAGCCCCACATCAGCCCCTGCTCCTGCTGCGGCATCTCCTCGTGGACGATGCCGCGCGCGGCCGTCATCCATTGCACGCTGCCGGGGGAGAGGTCGCCGTGGTTGCCCTTGTTGTCGCCATGGCGCATGCGCCCGGCCATCATGTAGGTGACGGTCTCGAAGCCGCGATGCGGGTGCGGCGGGAAGCCGTCGATGTAGTCGGCCGCCGTGTCGGAGCGGAACTCGTCGAACAGCAGAAAGGGGTCGATCAACGCCGCGAGTTCCGGCTCCAGCACGCGGGTGAGCTTCACACCGTCGCCGTCGCTGCTGGCGCGGCCGTCCACCACGCGGGCCACGCGCATGAGAGCGTCGCCCGAGACGGCTGATGCCGGCGCAGCGACGGAAGGCCCGAGGCCCGTGGAATCGGATCGCGTGGTGGTGACAGACATGGCAAGCTCCAGTGGGGCCGCCGCACCGACCAATGCTGCAGGCGCGGCGGGTTGGGTCATCTTCGATTATGGTGATATGTGGGCGCCCGCACCGAACGCAAGGGCTTGGCGATGTCCCTGCCCTGCGCCACCTTCGCGGGACGTCCGCGCCGCCCGCGTGCCTCCCCCGGACCAAGCACGCCGACGCGTCCAATAACGCCCAAGACCGGAGCCCCAGCCATGACCACCCCCGATCCCAGCACCGGCATTCGCCATCTCTACCAGGCCCATGAACACGACCTTGGCGGCGGCTTCGTCGTGCGGCGGCTGCTGCCCGGTCATCCGCAGCAGGGCGTCGGCCCCTTCATTTTTTTCGACCACTTCGGCCCCACCACCATTGCCGCCGGCCAGAACGTGGACGTGCGGCCGCACCCGCATATCGGCCTGGCGACCGTCACCTATCTGTTCGAAGGCGCCATGCTGCACCGCGACCATCTCGGCACCGTGCAGCGCATCGAACCCGGCGCGGTGAACTGGATGCTGGCGGGGCGCGGCATCGTGCATTCCGAGCGCGTGCCCGACGACCTGCGCAGCCGCCCCTGGACCAGCCACGGCCTGCAGCTCTGGGTGGCGCTACCCCAGGCGCATGAGGACGACGCGCCGGGCTTTCACCATGCGGCGGCCGGCGATCTGCCCGAGACCACGCTGGGCGCGGTGCATGTGCGCGTGCTGCTGGGCCGTGCTTTTGGCCTGGCCTCGCCCGTGCCGGTGCTCTCGCCGCTGGCCTATGCCCATGCCCACTGGCATGAGGCAGGCGGTTGGCGTCTTGAACCGGACTACACCGAGCGCGCCATCTATCCAGCGCGCGGCGCCATCCGTCTGGGCGGCATCACGCTGCAGGCCGGTCAAATGGCGCTGCTCGCCCCCGGCCAGACCGCGGAGGTGCAAGCCGATGCCGGCACCGAAGCCGTGCTGATCGCCGGCGAGCCCTTGGAGGGTCCACGCTTCATCCACTGGAACTTCGCCTCCAGCCGGCGCGCGCGCATCGAGCAGGCCCGGGCCGACTGGGCCGCCGAGCGCTTCCCCACCATCCCGGGCGACGAGCGCGAGCGCATTCCGCTGCCGGTGCGGTAGACGGCATGCCCGATGCGTCGCGTCGTCAAACGTGACGCAAACACGCATTCTGATACACAGCTTTCCGGCGTTTGCGCCCATGATTTCCACATAGCAGCAATTGGGGAGACAAACCATGAGCAGCATTCCCGCGTCGTCGGCGGCGCCCACGTCCACCGCCGCCACCATCGCCGCCCGCATCGACCGCCTGCCGCCATCAAACACGGTGCGCAACATGGTCGTGCTGCTGTCGCTCGGCGGCTGCTTCGAGTTCTACGACCTGTTCCTCACCGCCTACATCGCCCCCGGCATGTTCAAGAGCGGGGTGTTCACGGCCACCACCAAGGCATTTCTCGGCTTCGAGGGCATCGCCAGCTTCGTTGCCGCGCTGTTCCTGGGCCTGTGGGTGGGCACGTTGTTCGTAAGCTGGTTCTCGGACCGCTACGGCCGGCGGCCGGTCTATACTTGGGCGCTGGTCTGGTACTGCATCGCCACCCTCATCATGGCGTTTCAGCAGACGGCGATGAGCATCGACATCTGGCGCTTCATTGCCTCCATCGGCATCGGCGTCGAACTGGTGAACATCGACGCCTATGTCTCGGAACTGGCACCGCAGGCCAAGCGCGGTTCGTACTTTGCGATGAACCAGTTCATCACCTTCAGCGCCGTGCCCATCGTCGCGTTTTTCGGCTGGCTGCTGGTGCCCCACACCCTGGCCGGGCTGGACGGCTGGCGCTGGGTGGCCATCATCGGCGCAGTGGGTGCCATTCCCATCTGGTTCATCCGCCTGGGGCTGCCGGAATCGCCGCGCTGGCTGGAGCGCAAGGGCCGCGTGGCCGAGGCCGACGCCATCCTGCAGCGCATCGAAGCCAAGGTGACGGCCGAGACCGGCCAGGCGCTGCCGCAACCGCATGTGGTGCAGGGCGAAACCGCCGAAGTGCAGGGCCGCTGGAGCGAGATCTGGAGCGCGGCATACCGCAAGCGCACCGTCATGCTCATCGTGTTCAACATCCTGCAAACCGTGGGCTATTACGGCTTTGCCAGTTGGGCGCCGACCTATCTCATCGCCAAGGGTTACGACATTCCGAAGTCGCTGCTCTACACCTTCATCATCGCCATCGCCTACCCGGTGTCCTCGCTCATCGGCACCACCTTCGGCGACCGCTTCGAGCGCAAATGGCTGATCGTGGTTCCCGCGCTGGGCGTGGCGCTGTTCGGGCTGCTGTTCGCCAACGCCGGCGGCGCTGCGGCCATCATCCTGTTCGGCATTCTCGTGACCTTCTGCAACAACATCATGAGTTATGCCTTCCACGCTTACCAGAGCGAGCTGTACCCCACGCGCATCCGAGCCCAGGCCGTGGG
The DNA here is from genome assembly GCF_900089495.1 of Thiomonas sp. X19. NCBI lineage: Bacteria > Pseudomonadati > Pseudomonadota > Betaproteobacteria > Burkholderiales > Thiomonas > Thiomonas sp. X19. The sequence goes on from NZ_LT605203.1 coordinate 398,360, forward strand.
CTTCGTCTATTCGTTCAGCCGCATCAGCGCGGTGATCAGCGGCTTCATCATTGCCGACCTGCTCAAGACGTCGGGCGATGTCGGCGTGTTCACCTTCATCGCCGCCGCCATGGTGGGCGTGGCCATCGTCATCGGCATCATGGGGCCGAAGGCGACGCAGCGCCGCCTGGAAGACATCGCCCGCTGAGCGCGGCGCGCGAAGGGTCTCGCGGCATACCTGCCGCGTACCTCCGGCGCGGACCAGCTACGGAGGTACGCCTGTCGGCAGGCCTTGCGCGGCGTCTCGCCGCGTGCACGCTCCGTCCCACCGGCCACGGACCAGCATCCCTGGACCGCCTTCACCGCGGCCGGGGATAATGGCGTCACCCCATACCAGGAGGCTGCCATGAATCCCGCAAGCAACCGGCCGTACCGCCACGTACCCGCAGGCCAGGCCCTGACCTGGTGGGGTGAGGGCTGGCGCAGTTTCATGCGTGCACCGCTGCCCTGGGTGGGCCTGAGCATCGGCCTGCTGATCATCCTGCTGGTGTTGCGCGCCTTGCCACTGGGCGGGCTGTTGTCGCAATGGCTCAGCCTGCCGCTGTTCGCCCTGGGCGCGGTGTATGCCTCATTCCTCAGTCGGCGCTGGGCGCAGGCGCGCAGCATCACGCCGCAGGGCATGCCGGTGGAGCCGGCCACCGAGGGTGCGCTGCGGGACTCCACCCAGCTTTGGAAGGGCCGCGTCGGCCCCTTGCTGCTGGTGTCGGTGCTCGTGCTGGTGCTGGGCGGCGCCTTCGGTGCCTTGCTGGTGCTGGGCGTGGGCGCGCTGTTCGGCGTCGGCCTGGCGAGCATGGGGGCGCTGCCGCACTTGATGACGCCGGGCTTGGGGATGATGGCCGGCCTGGGCGCCGTCGCCAGCGGCATGTTCACGCTGATGCTGCTGGCGCTGCTCGCACTGTTCCTGCTGAACGTCGCGTTCTGGTTCGTCAACACCCTGGTCACGCTGGGCGGCGTGCCGCCGTGGGATGCGATTCAACTGTCGTTCAAGGCCGGCTTCGCCAACTTCGGCGCGCTGCTGCTGTTCACGCTGCTGCTCATCCCCATCGGCTTCGTCGCCATGATTCCGATGGGCCTTGGCCTGCTGGTGCTGCTGCCGGTGTTGTCGGGGGCGTCGTACGCGTCGTATCAGGACGTGTTCGGGCAAGCATCCAGCCCGGTTGAACCACGCGATCAGGCGCCTGGCTTCGTCGGTTGAAAGCGCGTTCCTCCTTCCCCAAAACCAAACCTCGCCGATGGACGTCAATACTTACCTGCGCGACCACATCCGCACCGTGCCCGACTGGCCCGCGCCCGGCGTGCAGTTCCGCGACATCACGCCCTTGCTGCAGAACCCGCGCGTGTTCCGCGTGCTGATCGACCAGTTCGTGCACCGCTACATGGCGCCCGAACTGCGGCCGGACGTGGTGGCCGGCATCGACGCGCGCGGCTTCATCCTCGGCGCGGTGATTGCCTACGAACTCAATATCGGCTTCGTCCCCATCCGCAAAAAAGGCAAGCTGCCTTACACCACGGTGGAGGAAAGCTACGAACTGGAATACGGCAGCGCCACGGTGGAAATCCACACCGACGCGGTGCGGCCGGACAACCGCGTGCTGCTGATCGACGACCTCATCGCCACCGGGGGCACCATGATGGCCGGCAAGCGCCTGCTGGAGAAACTCGGCGCCCGCGTGATCGAAGGCGCCGCCATCGTCGATCTGCCCGAACTCGGGGGCTCGACCGCGCTGCGCGCCAGCGGGCTGTCGCTGTTCACCCTGGTGGACTACGCCGGTGCTTGAGCGCCGCCGCGCCTGTTGCAAGCTCGCAGCCTGCACCGTCCTCGGTGCCTGGCTCGGCGTGCCGGCAGCGCTGGCGCAGACCGCGCCCGAGGTCTCCATCGCCAGCGTCAACGGCATCGACTTCCAGGGCCAAACCGCGGTGCTGGACCTGACGCTGTCGATCCGCAACACCGCCGGTCTGGCCCTGCCGCTGCAGGCGCTGCGTTTCCATTGCGGGTTCAACGGCATCGACGTGGCGCAGGGCCAAAGCACCACCCCGGTCAACATCCCCGCGGGCGGCCGGGCCATGGTGCCGGTGCGCCTGGACGTCGACAGCGCCAGCCTGCTGGGCGTCCTTGCCAACCTGCCCCCCGACGGCCAGGTGAATTACCAGCTCCAGGGCCACGCCGAGATCGGCCTGACCATGCTGCAGATCCCGTTCAGCCACCAAGGCGTGATTGCACTGCGTTGAATCTGCTGGCTTCTCGACGCCAACGTCGACACCAACGAGCACCGCGAAACGCACTGAACGCCGCCGCCCAAGACTTGCTCGTCAGCCCTGCGTTTTCCCGCGACACGGACGGAAACGGGAACTCATCGTCGCCAAGCGGGACTCCGGGTTGACCCAGAAGAATTACACGTCCAGATTCGCCGCGCGCAGGGCGTTGGTTTCGATGAAGTCGCGGCGCGGCTCGACCTCGTCGCCCATGAGCATGGTGAACACGCGATCGGCCTCGATGGCGTCGTCGATCTGCACGCGCAGCATGCGCCGCACGGCTGGATCCATCGTGGTTTCCCAGAGCTGGATGGGGTTCATTTCGCCCAGGCCCTTGTAACGCTGGCGGCCGACGCTGGCTTCGGCCAGGCGCAGCAGCCAGGTCATGGCTTCGCGGAAGTCGGCCACCGCGGTTTGTTTGGCGTTGTCGCCGTGGCCCTTGCTGACCACGGCGCCTTGGCCGAGCAGGCCGGTGAAGGTCTGCGCGGTTTGCGCCAGCACGGCGTAGTCGGCGCCGTGCGCGAAGTCGGCGGTGATGACGCTTGCGCGCACATTGCCGTGGTGATGCCGGGCGATGCGCAGAAATTGCTTGTCGCTGCGCGGATCTGTTTCAGCCTGCACATTGGGCACCACGCCATTGACGTGGGCCGCCAGCAAGGAGGCCTGCAGCCGGGCGGCGGAATCGGTCGCCTGCTCGGGTGTGTCGAGCGCGATGGCCACGCCGTTGGCGATGGCCCGCAGCGCCTCCTCGTCCATGAAGGCGGACAAGCGCGTGATGACGCCCTCGGCCAGCATGTACTGGCGCGCGAGTTGCTGCAAGGCATCGCCCGTGAGGGTGATGGCGTCGGGCTGCGCGCTGGTGAGAATGGCGGCGTCGCGCAGCGCCACTTGCAGCAGGTAGGCGTCGAGCTCGTGCGCATCTTTGAGGTACTGCTCGTCCTTGCCGTGCTTGACCTTGTAGAGCGGTGGCTGGGCGATGTAGACATGGCCGCGCTCGACCAGTTCGGCCATCTGGCGGTAGAGGAAAGTAAGCAGCAGGGTGCGTATGTGGGCGCCATCGACGTCGGCGTCGGTCATGATGATGATGCGGTGATAGCGCAGCTTGGCGACGTCGAAATCGTCCTTGCCGATCCCGGTCCCCAGAGCTGTGATGAGGGTGAGGATTTCATTGCTGGTGAGCAGCTTTTCGTAACGCGCTTTTTCCACATTCAGAATCTTGCCGCGCAGTGGCAGGATGGCCTGGAACTTGCGATCGCGCCCCTGCTTGGCCGAGCCGCCGGCGGAGTCGCCCTCGACGATGTAGATCTCGCACAGCGCCGGATCCTTCTCCTGGCAGTCGGCCAGCTTGCCCGGCAGACCCATGCCGTCGAGCACGCCTTTGCGGCGCGTGAGCTCGCGTGCCTTGCGCGCGGCTTCGCGGGCCCGGGCCGAGTCCACGATCTTGCTGCAAATCACCTTGGCATCGTTCGGGTTCTCCTGCAGGTAGTCGGTGAGGGCCTTGGCCACCACATCTTCCACCGGGGCGCGAACTTCGCTGGACACCAGCTTGTCCTTGGTCTGGCTGGAGAACTTGGGGTCGGGCACTTTCACCGACAGCACGCAGGTCAGGCCCTCTCGCATGTCGTCGCCGGTGACCTCGACCTTGGCCCTCTTCGCCAGCTCGGTGTCGTCGATGTATTTGTTGATGACGCGGGTCATGGCCGCGCGCATGCCGGTGAGGTGGGTGCCGCCGTCGCGTTGCGGAATGTTGTTGGTGTAGCAGAGCATGTTCTCGGCATAGCCATCGTTCCACTGCATCGCCACTTCGGAAATGATGGGCGATCCCTGCTCGGTCATCTTCTCGCCCATGGCGTAGAAAATCGTCGGGTGCAGCACGCTCTTGCCGCGATTGATGTATTCGACGAAACCCTTGACCCCGCCGGTGTAGGCGAAGTTCTCTTCCTTGCCCTGGCGCTCGTCGACCAGGCGAATCTTCACGCCATTGTTGAGGAAGGAAAGCTCGCGCAACCGCTTGGCCAGCACGTCGTAGTGAAAATCGACGTTGTCGAAAATTTCGGTATCGGGCAGGAAATGCACCTCGGTGCCGCGTTTGTCCGTCTTGCCCTGCACCCGCATGGGCGACAGTTCGATGCCGTCCTGCAACTCGGTGATGCGGTTCTGCACCGCGCCGCGGGCGAACTCCAGCACATGCACCTGGCCGTCGCGGCGCACGGTCAGGCGCAGCCACTGCGACAGCGCATTGACACAACTCACCCCCACGCCGTGCAGGCCGCCCGAGACCTTGTAGCTGTTCTGGTTGAACTTGCCACCGGCGTGCAATTCGGTGAGCGCAATTTCCGCCGCGCTGCGCTTGGGTTCGTGCTTGTCGTCGTGCTTGATGCCGATGGGGATGCCGCGGCCGTTGTCGGTCACGCTGATGGAGTTGTCGGAATGGATGGTGACGACGATATCGTCGCAATAGCCGGCCAGCGCTTCATCGATGGAGTTGTCCACCACCTCGAACACGAGATGGTGCAGGCCGGTGCCGTCCGAGGTGTCGCCGATGTACATGCCCGGGCGCTTGCGTACAGCCTCCAGCCCTTCGAGGATCTGGATGGACGATTCGCTGTAGCTTTGTCCTGCGTTGGCGGCGTCGCTGGGGGTCGGGCTGGTGCTGGAATTCGTGGTATCGCTCATGGGAAAGCTCGGTCAAAACATCGGAAACCACAGGCCAAGTCGATGCCTGCACGGTCGAAAATCTGGAGAGTGTTCGCGTGTGGCGCGGGAACGCGGCACACGCGTCTGTCGGCGCATGGCGTCAGATGCGCATGGGCATGACCACGTACTTGAAGGTGACGTCGTCAGGCAGGGTCAGCAGCACGCTGCTGTTGCCGTCCAGCAGATCGAGGCGCACGGTTTCGCCGGGAAGGTTGGAAAGGACGTCGATCAGGTAAGCCACGTTGAAACCAATTTCAATGGCGTCGCCGTTGTATTCCACATCGAGTTCCTCCTGCGCTTCTTCCTGCTCGGCATTGGTGGAGGAAATGCGCAGGGTCGCAGGTTCGAGATTGATGCGCACGCCCTTGAACTTGTCGCTCGTGACGATGGCCACGCGTTGCAGCGCCGCCAGCAAAGCCTGCCGTGCCAGCGTCAAATGAAACTTGTGGCCCTTGGGCACGACGCGCTGATAGTCGGGGAACTTGCCCTCCACCAGCTTGCTGACCAGGTCCATGGTGCCGAACGTGAGCCGCGCCTGATTCGAGGCGAAGCGCATCTCGATGGGCTCGTCGCCGTCGCTCAGCAGTCGCAGCAATTCCATCACCGTCTTGCGCGGCAGAATCACTTCGCGCTTGTCGGCCAGGCCTTCGACCTGCGTCGTCACCAGCGCCAGGCGGTGGCCATCGGTCGACACCAGGGTGAGTTGATGACCGTCCGCCACCAGCAGCAGGCCGTTGAGGTAGTAGCGAATGTCGTGCTGCGCCATGGCGAAATGCACCAGCCCCAGCATGCGCTTGAGCTGGCCCTGCGCCATCACCAGGGGCTGGGCGGAATAGTCGGCAGCTTCTTTCACCAACGGGAAGTCGTCGGCCGGCAGGGTCTGCAGGGAAAACCGCGACTTGCCACAGCGGACCGTGAACTTGCCGTCCATCCATTCCAACGTCGCGTCCGCAGCAGGAGCAGCACGCAAGATGTCGATCAACTTGCGTGCATTCACCGTGGTGGGTTGCAGATCCGCGCTGGCCGCATGGCCCTCACCCACGGCGGTGCGCATGCGCATCTGAATTTCCATATCGCTGGTGGTCAAGGCCAGATCATCGCCTTGCGGCTGCATGAGCACATTGGCCAGTACCGGCAGTGTCTGCCGCCGTTCCACGATTCCGGCCACGCCCCCCAACCCCTTGAGCAAGGCCTCACGCGATACGCTTAGTCTGTTCATTGTGAATCTTCCTTTTCAGAATAGGACTAGTAACAGGAGAGACGACATTCTTGCGGATAAGTCATTTTCTTTTTTTATATCAAAGACTTGCAAAATTTTTGCGCTGGGGACAACGCAGCAAGTTTAGGCGCGTCAACATGAACAACTCGAGCCGCTGCGGTGTCAGGCCATGCTTGTTCAACCTTGGCCCACAATCCGTCCACAGCCTTGTTCATCCCTTCAGGGTTTGTTCCAGCACATGCAGTTGCTGGTTGAGTTCTTGCATGCGCGTGCGCTCCTGCGTCATCTTGCGCACGGCATGCAGAACCGTGGTGTGGTCCCGCCCGCCGAAAAGCTCGCCAATCTCGGGCAGGCTTTTCTGTGTGAGTTCCTTGGCCAGATACATGGCGATTTGCCGTGGCCGGGCGATGGATGCGGGGCGGCGCTTGGAATACATGTCGGCCACTTTGATCTTGTAGAAGTCCGCCACGGTCTTCTGGATGTTCTCGACCGAGACCTGCCGGTTCTGCAGCGACAGCAGATCTTTCAGTGCCTCGCGCGCCAGGCCGATGGAAATCTCCTCGCCCGAAAACCGCGCGTAAGCCAGGATCTTGCGCAGTGCGCCTTCGAGTTCGCGCACATTGGAGCGCACATTCTTCGCGACGAAGAAGGCCACGTCCTCACCCAGGCTCACCAGCTCGGCCTCGGCCTTGCGCAGCAGGATGGCCACGCGCATTTCCAGCTCCGGCGGCTCCAGCGCCACGGTCAGGCCCGAGTCGAAGCGCGAGGTCAGGCGGGCGTCGATTTCCTGCAATTCCTTGGGATAGGTGTCACTCGTGAGAATGATTTGCGCCCGTTTCGCCGCCAAGGCTTCAAAGGTGTAGAAAAACTCTTCCTGCGTTTTTTCCTTGCCGGCGAAAAACTGCACGTCGTCGATCAGCAGCAAGTCCAGCGAGTGGTAATAGCGCTTGAACTCGTCGAACGTCTTGCGCTGGTAGGCCTTCACCACTTCGCTCACGAACTGCTCGGCCTGCAGGTAGCGAATGCGCGCCCCGGGCTTGGCCGCCAGCAAGGCGTTGCCCACGGCCTGCACCAAGTGCGTCTTGCCAAGGCCCACACCCCCGTACAGAAACAGCGGGTTGTAGGACTTGCCGGGATTTTCCGAAACTTGCAGCGCCGCCGCGCGCGCCAACTGGTTGGCCTTGCCCGGAACCAGACTCTCGAATGTCAGCGCGGGGTTGAGCCGCGAGCGCTCGATCGCCTCAGATTCCTGCAAGGACGCAGCAGCCCGTGCCTCGGCGGCCTGGGTCGCGGCACTGGTGTTTGGGACACCATGCCCGGCACGGGCCATGCCATTCTTGGCCGCGGTGTTTTGCAGGTCCTCGGCGGCGTCGACGCGCTGCACCGCAGCGGCGGGTTTGTGCACATGTTTTTGAATCGCAAACTCGAGTTGCACCGGCCGTCCTGCGGCATTGGCCAGCGCCTGGCTGATGCGCTCGCTGTACTGCGCCCGCAACCAATCCATTTTGAAGCGGTTGGGCACGGCCAGCGTGGCCGTGGAGTGATCGTCGCTCCAACTAGGCGGCGCGAGGGGCTTGATCCAGGCGGAGAATTGCTGGACGGGGATTTCGCCAGCAAGCTGGGTATAACAGGCTTGCCAGATCTGTTCGAGGGACATGTGGGTCGATGGACACGGTTGGTTTTCGCTGGCGTCGGGTGTGTGACACCGGGATCGCCGCGCCCACGTTGCGATCGCTGGATTCAGTCAGAGCCGGGCGTTTCATGGACGCGGCGGTCGTGCAACCGAAAAGCCATCGACGGTGGGAATATATGGTCTTCCAGTTTAGTCCAACAGACGGAGTTATCCACAGACCCGGCCACTCAAATTTTTAGCCAGACGCGCCATCGCGATCTCGCCGTGCATGGCATCAAGACCCGGCCCCCAGCAGCGCCGGTTTGCCAAGTTAATTCGCGTGCATTGACATCTTGAGCCTAATTTGTTGAAATCACATGCTTTTCGCAAAATTCACATGGCCTTGGCCATTGACTTTGTTCGAGCTTGCGGGGATAAGGATCGAATGCGTCCGGACCAGGGAATGCATCCAGACCAAGCCAGCAGGCATCGCGATCGCGCCAGGATCATCCAAGATCAGCCCCACCGAGTCTCATCATGAAACGTACCTATCAGCCTTCCAAGACCCGTCGCAAACGTACCCACGGCTTTCTGGTGCGCATGCGCACCGCAGGCGGCCGCGCCGTGATCAACGCCCGTCGCGCGAAGGGTCGCAAGCGCTTGGCGGTCTAAGTTTGGCGGTCCAGGGTCGCACGCCGGTTTTCATGCCTCCAGGGCAGCGGCGCCATGCCAGCTGCTCCAGTTTCAGCCCACGATGAAGGCTGCCTGAACCCAGGCGAGCGCTCGTGGGCTTTGCTGTTTGCAGCGCTTCGATGGAGAACCTGGGTGTACGACCTCGATGCGCTGTCTTGATCCCGGTGCAGCCGGTAGACCGCCGCAACGGCAGACAGCCACCGCACAAGCTTGGGGAACGCCGATGAGATCATCGCAGATCGCCGCTGGGCAGACGGTGTCGGGGCAAGCCACGTTTGGGGCATTCCCCCCCAATGCGAACGTCGATTTGTTCGATGTGCGAATCGTTCCACTGGACCAGCCGCAATCCTTCTTGGCCAGCCTGCGTGCGCCTGGCCTGCAGGCGCAGGAGTTTCGACTGCACCATCGCAGCTTGCTCGCGCTCGAGGCCGAGCGCCTGGGCTTGACGCCGCCAAACCCGGCCCGGCCGGACACGGAAAGTTCGATTGCAGGCGCCGCGCCCGTGAGGCCGGGCGCCAGCCCCATGGCGCCTCGCTGCTGCGTGCTGGGTTTCGTCCTGCCCAAGCGGGTGTGCAAGCATGCCGTGCGCCGCAACCTGATTCGCCGCCATATGCGCGAAGGCTTGCGTGCACATCTGCTGCAGGCGCCGGACTGGCCGCTGGAGCCGCCGGTGCTGGTGCTCAAGCTCACGCGCAAATTGCCCGAAACCTTCAGCAGTGCGCGTTCGCCGTTGCTGGGCCGCTATGTGCGGCAGCAACTCCAGGCCTTGCTGAGCCAGTATTCGGCGCGGTTGGCACGCCTGCCCGTGGCCGATGTGCGGAGTTTGTCATGAGGCGTTTGTTGATGCTGTTGGTGCGCGGCTACCAGTTGCTGCTCAGTCCCTGGGTGGGAGGTCAATGCCGCTTCACGCCGACTTGCTCGCAATACACTCTCGACGCATTGCGCCAGCATGGCGCCGCACGGGGCAGCTATCTGGGGGTGATGCGCATCGTGCGTTGCAACCCCTGGTGCGAGGGTGGCCACGATCCCGCCCCCCGTGTCTTTCGCTGGGCTGCCTGGCGCCGCGACGAGCTGCCGGACGACGGCTTCGATTCACCCGCGCAAGATGCGCCCGCAGCTGCTGGCAAGCCGCTGAAAGATGCTGTCACGCCGCCTCAGGTCTAATACCCGGTTGACCGCAGCCTCCCCTCCAGCTTCTCTCCGAATTTCAACCGCATTGCCGCAGGATTTCGCATGGACTTTCGCCGCTCCGTTTTGTGGGTGATTTTCACCATCTCGGTGATCTTTCTGTACAACTCCTGGCTGCGCTACAACGGCCAGAGCGGCCTGTTTGGCGAAGCGCCGGTGGCCACGGCTCCTGCGCCTGCGGCCGTCGGCCGCTCGGGCGATGTGCCCACGCCCACCGCGTCGACCGCCGCTGTGCCGCCTGGCGGGGTGCCCGCGCCCGCGGTGGCAACTGCCGCAACGTCTCCCGCTGCCCGGCTCACCACCATCCGCACCGACGTGTTGGACATGAAGGTGTCGAGCGAGGGCGGCAATCTGGTCTACGCGCGGCTGCTGGACTACACCAGCCATGTCGATGCCAAGGATGACGTGGTGCTGTTCGACAACAGCGGCAGCAACATCTATATGGCGCAAAGCGGGCTGGTGGGCGGCGACTTCCCCAACCACAAGACACCGATGACGCTGCTGCCCGGGCCGACCGACATGGGCTCGGCCGACACGCTCACGGTGCGCCTGCAGTCGCCGGTGGTGGGCGGGCTGCAGCTCACGCGCAGCTACACCTTCAAGCGCGGCAGCTATGTGATCGCGGTGCGCAACACCATCGTCAACAAGGGCGCGGCGCCAGCGACGGCCCAGCTTTACATGCAACTCGTGCGCGACGGCAACGACCCGAGCACCGGCACCCACTTCTATCACACCTTCACCGGCCCCGCGGTCTACGACAGCAAGGACAAGTTCCAAAAATACGAGTTCAAGGACATCAGCGACCAGGTCAAGACCATCAAGAGCGAAGATGGCTGGCTGGCGATGGTGCAGCATTACTTCGTCACCGCCTGGCTGCCGCAGCCGGACAAGGGCGCCCGCGAGTTCTACCTGCGCAAGCTCGAGCCCAATCTGTATGCGGTCGGCGTGATGCTGCCCCTGCCGACGCTCGCGCCGGGGGCGCAGACGGTGCAGAGCGACACGCTGTATGTCGGCCCCGAGATCGAGAGCCAGCTCGCCGGCCTGGCACCCGGCTTCGAGCTGGTGAAGGACTACGGCTGGGTGACCATCATCGCCAAGCCGCTGTTCTGGGCGCTGGAGCAGGTTCACAAGGTGCTGGGCAACTGGGGTTGGTCCATCATCGGCCTGACCATCCTGCTCAAGCTGCTGTTCTTCCCGCTCACGGCCGCCAGCTACAAGTCGATGGCGCGGATGAAGGCCGTGGCCCCGCGCCTGACGGCGCTGCGCGAGCGCCACAAGGACGACCCGGCGGCGATGAATGCCGCCATGGTGGAGATGTACCGCAAGGAGAAGATCAACCCGCTGGGCGGCTGCCTGCCCATCGTGATTCAGATTCCGGTGTTCATCGCGCTCTACTGGGTGCTGCTGTCCAGCGTCGAGTTGCGCGGGGCGCCGTGGATTTTGTGGATCCACGATCTCTCGGCCAAGGATCCGTTCTACATCCTGCCGGTGATCATGACGGGGACCTCGTTCCTGCAAGTCATGCTCAACCCCAAGCCGCCCGATCCGATGCAGGCGCGGCTGATGATGATCATGCCGCTGGCGTTCTCGGTGATGTTCTTCTTCTTCCCGGCCGGCCTGGTGCTGTACTGGCTGACGAACAACATCTTCTCCATCGCCCAGCAGTGGTTCATCAACAAGAAAATGGGCGTGCCGGAATTCACCCAACCCAAGTGAACGGCACGGCGTTTGCTGCCGCGGGCGGTGTGAGGCCGCGGATTCAGTCCGCGACCTTCGACCCGCGATGAACCCGCTGGCGCGGCAGGCGGACCCCATCGCCGCCGTGGCCACCGCGCCAGGTCGCGGCGCGGTCGGCATCGTGCGGGCCACGGGCCGCGACTTGCGCGACCTGGTTCGAGCGCTGTGCGGGCGCGACCTCGAACCGCGCCACGCCACGCTGCTGCCGTTTCGCGACGCCGAGGGGCGCGTCATCGACACCGGGTTGGCGCTGCATTTCCCGGCGCCGCATTCCTATACCGGCGAAGACGTGCTGGAGTTGCAGGCGCACGGCGGTCCGGTGGTGCTGCAACTGCTGCTGCTGCGCTTGCTGGAACTGGGCCGCGACAGCGGTCTGCGCCCGGCCGAACCGGGCGAGTTCACCCAGCGCGCGTTTCTCAACGGCAAGCTCGATCTGGCGCAGGCCGAAGCCGTCGCCGACCTGATCGATGCCACCACGGCAACCGCGGCGCGCAGCGCCTCGCGCTCACTCGCCGGCGAGTTGTCGCAGCGGGTGCACGCACTGGCGGATCGCCTGCGCGAGCTTCGCGCCCTGGTGGAGGCGACGCTGGATTTTCCCGAGGAAGACATCGACTTCATCCGGGCCGCGGGCGTGGCCGGCCGGCTGCAGGCGTTGCAGGAGCAGCTGGCGGCGATGTTGGCGCGCACCCGCCAGGGGGCGTTGCTGCGCGAGGGCCTGCATGTGGTGCTGGCCGGCCAGCCGAACGTGGGCAAGAGCTCGCTGCTCAACGCCCTGGCGGGGGCGGAGCTGGCCATCGTCACCGACGTGCCCGGCACCACGCGCGACCGCGTCAGCCAGGCCATCCAGATCGAGGGCGTGCCGCTGCACATCATCGACACCGCGGGGCTGCGTGACACGGGTGACGCCGTCGAGCGCATCGGCGTGGCGCGCAGCTGGGACGCGATTGCCGAGGCCGACGCCGTGGTGTTCCTGCACGACCTCACCCGCCTGCACGAACCCGACTACGCGCTGGCCGAGGCGCAAATTGCCGCCAGCCTGGCGCGGCACCGCCCGACGCTGTTGCATGCCTGGAACAAGGTCGACGCGCTGGACGCGTCCGTGGCCGAGGTCAGGCGCCGGCAATTCTGCCAGGCGATGGGCTGGGCTGAGGACGAGACCGCCGCGCTGAATTTTTCAGCGCGCCAGCACACCGGGCTGGACGCGCTGCGCCAGGCCCTGCTTGCCGGCTGTGGCTGGCGGACGCTGCCCGAGGGCGTGTTTCTCGCCCGCACCCGCCATGTCCAGGCGCTCGAGGCCTGCGCCGCGCATCTCATGGTGGGACAGGGGCTGTTGGGGGCGGCCGTGCCGGCACTCGACCTGCTGGCCGAGGAACTTCGGCTGGCGCATCAGCCGCTGATGGCGATCACCGGCGCAGTGACGGCGGATGATTTACTTGGCGACATTTTCAGCCGCTTTTGCATCGGCAAGTAAACGGCGGGGAACATTGAGCGCGCGTCCGACTCCGACCAACATGGGGTATGGCGCGCATCGTTTGCGTTGTAGATTGGGAGACAGACATGGGTGAATTCAGCATCTGGCATTGGCTCATCGTGCTGGTGATCGTGATGATGGTGTTCGGCACCAAGAAGTTGAAGAACATCGGCACCGATCTGGGCCAGGCGGTGAAGGGCTTCAAGGACGGCATCCGCGACGCCGAGTCGACCGAAGCGGCGGCGTCCACCGCAACGACGCCGCCGACGTCGGCTTCTGCCGCCGACGCCGCGGGCGAAGTCAGCCGCAAGTTGACGGCGCACGATGTTGTGGACGTGGCCGAAGTGCCCGCCAAGACCACGACGCAAGAGCCGCGCTGACGCGGGCCGGTCTTGGCACGTTCGCGCCTGGCGCGTCGTGCATTCGAGCCCGAAGCCGGCTTGACCGGTTCAGCGCAGCCGCTCCACGGCCTTGGGGTTGAGCAGGCCGTCGGTACGGCCGGCGGCGAAATGCACGATGGCGGCAAAGGCCTGGCCGAACAGGTGCTCGTAATGCTCCAGTTCCACATAGCCGACATGAGGCGTGCAGATGGCGTTCTCCAGGCGCAGCAGCGGATTGCCCCGCATGATGGGTTCGGACTCGAACACGTCCACCGCCGCCATGCCGGGGCGGCCGCGGTTGAGCGCCGAAACCAGCGCGTCCGGGGCGATGAGTTCGGCGCGCGCGGTGTTCACCAACACGGCCTGAGGCTTCATCTGCGACAGGTCGGCCAGGGTGATGAGGCCGCGCGTCTCGTCGTTCAGGCGCAGGTGCAAGGAGAGCACATCGCTTTGCGCGAAGAGGACTTCGCGGCTTTCGGCCACCTCCAGGCCCTGCTCCGCCGCGGCATGACGCGACGCTTCGCGCCCCCACACCAACACCCGCATGCCGAAGGCCTGGCCGTAGCCGGCCACGATGCGGCCGATGCGGCCATAGCCCCAAATGCCCAGGGTCTTGCCGGCCAGGCGCTGGCCCAGGCCGAAGTTCACGGGCATGGATTGCGACTTCAGCCCCGGCTGCTGCCAGGCGCCTTGCTTCAGGCTGGCGACATGCTGCGGCAGGCGCCGCATCGCCGCCATGATGAGGGCCCAGGTGAACTCGGCCGCAGGCGCGGCGTCGACACTGCCTTCGACCACGCCGATGCCGAGCTGGGTGCAGGCGTCCACATCCAGATGGGCGCCGGCGCGTCCGGTCTGCACCACCAGCTTGAGCTTGGGGCACTTCTCCAGCACCGCACGGTTCAGCGTGGTGCGCTCGCGATTGAGCACCACCACCTGGGCATCGCGCAAACGCACGGCCAACTGGCCGGAGCCCTTCACGTTGTTGTTGAACACTTTGACGTCGTGCCCGCTCAGGCTGGCGAAACAGGCCAACTTGCGCACGGCGTCCTGATAGTCATCCAGGATCACGATATTCATGGCGCAACTGTAGCGCGCCTGCCGCACGCTCAAGCTTCAAACTTGCGTCCCGATGTCGCATCGGGCGCGTTCCCAGTGGCCCGTGACGACCGGATTTCACAGGGGCTCCCCGGGGGTTTGGCGAAATCCCTAAAGGGGGTTTCCCGAGTTTTGCTGCACTGCAGCTTGAATCTAGGGGGGCGGATGGAATATAAGTACAGATCAATATTGCATCGGACGCAGCGCGTTCACCCCACAAAATCTACGAGGCCATCATGGACGTCCAAGGCAAACGCAACATCCCCCTCACCCCGGAACAAACGTGGGAAGCGCTCAACACCACGGCCATGCTCAAAGCCTGCATTCCGGGCTGCGAGTCGGTCACGCAGACTGGTGACGGCCAGTTCGAGGTCGTGCAGGTTTTGAACATTGCGAACTACAAGACCCGTTTTTCCAGCACCCTGACGCTGGAAGACGTGAATCCACCGCACAGCTACGTGCTGCGTTTCGAGGGCAATGGCGGCAATGCGGGCTTCGGCCTGGGTCGGGCGCTCATCGCCCTGCAGCCCAGTGACGGCGGCACGCAGATGAACTACCAGGCGAACGCCGAGGTCGGCGGCGCCATCGCGCAGATGGGCCAGAGCGCGGTGGACCAGGCGGTCAAGGGGCTGATCGAGGATTTCTTCGCCCGCTTCGAGCGCAATGTGCGCGGCGAGGATGGCGGCCTCATGCCCAACAGCATGGTCGAGCGTCTGTGGCTCAAGATGCCGCCCTGGGCCTGGGCCATCTCCACGCTGGTGGCGGTGTTCATCATTTACTGGGGCCTGCACGGCACCTGGTGAGGGCGCACCAGGCGCGCGGCCCGGGCCTTGAAGCCACGCGACGCCTCGCAAGCGCCTGCCGGTGTCGGCGCGCGAACGCCGGGCCGACTCGCCGGCCGATTCAACCCGCCAACGTGGTTGGCGCGGGTGCGGCCTCGGCCTGGGTTTGGTGTTCGCGCAACTGCGCGTCGCCTTGCAGGATGTCTTCCAGCTCGGCACTGGCCGTTTTCGACAGGGCAATGAGCGCCGCCTGGTCGTGATACACCGCCTGCTGGCGCTCCAGCAGACGGGCGTCGTGGGCGGCGAACAAGGTGGCGAAGCGCTCCACATCCAGTTCCGGCCGCACCGTTTTCAGCGCCAGCTTGCCCAGCTCGACGCTGGACCACCAGGTTTCGCGCATCACCTCGCGCACGCCCATCTCGCGCAGGCGCATGAGGTGGGTGCGGTTGCGCGCCCGCGCCAGCAGCGGCACGTCGGGGAAATGCATGCGCATCAACTCGGCAATCTTCAGGCTGGTTTCGACGTCGTCCACCGCCAGCACGAACAGGCGCGCCTCGCCCACATGGGCGGCGTGCAGCAATGCCAGGCGGCTGGCGTCGCCGTAGTAGATCTTGTTGCCGAAACGGCGCACGAAATCGACCTGCTCCGGGCTTGCGTCCAGTGCCGTGAACTCCACACCCTGGGCGTTGAGCATGCGTCCGACCACCTGGCCGAAACGGCCGTAGCCGGCGATGACGACGGGCTTGGCGGGCTCGTCGATGGCGCTGAACGCGGGCTTGGCGCGCTCCCGCATCCAGGGCGCCACGAGCTTGTCGTTCAGCATCAGCAGGAAGGGCGCGAGCGCCATGGACACGGCCACGGCCACCGTCAGCAACGCCGCTGTCGAAAGGTCGAGCAGGCCGCCGCTCTGGGCGCTGGACAGCAATACGAAAGCGAACTCGCCGCCGCAGGCGAGGATGATGGCCAGCGGTCGGCTGAGCGCGTCGCCGCCGCCGAGGGCGCGGCGCCCGGCATACAGCACGCCGGCCTTGAACAGCAGGATGCCCGCTCCCAGGCCCAGCACCAGCAGGGGTCGGGCTGCCACCAGCGACAGCTGGATGCCCATGCCGACGGCGATGAAGAACAGGCCCAGCAAGAGGCTCTCGAAAGGCTCGATCGCGGCTTCCAGCTCGTGGCGGAATTCCGAATCGGCCAGCAAGACTCCGGCGAGGAAGGCCCCGAGCGAAGCCGGCAAGCCAACACTGCTCAAGCCCACCGCGATGCCCACCGCGCCCAGCAGCGCGGCCGCGGCGAACAGCTCGCGGTTGCCACCGCCGAAGCGCGCGACATAGCGGAACATGGTCGCCAGCAGCGGCCGTCCCGCCACGGCCAGCAGCACCAGCGCCGCCAGCGCCGGCCAGCCCGGGGCCTTGCCCCCAACGCCCGCCAGGGCCAACAGCGCCAGGATGGGAATGACGCTCACGTCCTGGAACAGCAGGATGGCGAAGGACTCGCGGCCGAAGCGCGTGGTGAGTTCGCGCCGCTCGGCCAGCAGCGGCAGGATGTAGGCGGTGGACGACATCGCCAGCGCCACCCCCACCAACGCCGCCCCGCTCCAGCCCAGGCCGAACGCGACGCCGAGTGCGGCGACTGGCAGGGCCACGCCGGCCATCTGCAGCGTGCCCAGACCGAACACCTGGCGCCGCAGCGCCCACAACCGGCTGGGCTGCAACTCCAGGCCGATGAGAAACATCAGCAGGGTCACGCCCAGTTCGGCCGTGTGCAGAATGGCCTCGGGCCGGCTGTCCACGCCCAGGCCGTAAGGGCCGACGGCCACGCCCGCGACCAGATAGCCCAGCACCGAGCCCAGCCCGAGGCGCTTGAACAGCGGCACGAGCAGCACGGCGGCGGCCAGCAGGGTGAGAAAGGCGGTGGCGGACATGGTCCGATGGTAGGGTGAGGCGGCGTCCGGCGCAGCCCACCGTTCGAACCGTGCCGACCGGCTCGAGGCTTCAACCACCCATGTGTTGCACCGCGGAGATCGCCGAGCCGCGGAACTCGAGCTTCGGCTCGGCCCGCAGGCCGCCCCGGTCAGTCGGCCAGTTCGCTGCAGAGGGCGCGAACGACGGCCAGGATTTGCGGGGTCTTGATGCGGTAGAGCATGAAGCGCCCCTGGCGGTCGGCTTCGACGATGTTTTCAGCGCGCAGGCGGGCGAGTTGCTGCGACAGCGCGGCCTGACGCATGCCGACACCGCGTTCGAGGTCGCGCACGCACAACTCGCCGTCCATCAACAGGCAAAGAATGACCAGGCGCTCGTGATGCGCCATGGCCTTGAGCACGCGCACGGCCAAGTCGCCGGCGCTGCCCTGCAGGCGCTGGGCACGCGCGGCGCCTGGGCGTGCCCCGGGCGAAGCGGTCTGGGTCGTGGCATGTTCCATGGGCGTGAGTCTAGGAATTCGGGCATCACCATGGTTTGATGCATCACAAGTTTTCAGCGCGACAACGCAACAGGTTTGCAAGGGTTGCATCGCCCAGGGCTGGGTGACGGAGCTGGACGGGTCCACGGCATCTCAGCACAGCTGCCCCCGCGCTGCTAGAGTTTGTGGCCCATCTTCCGCCAGCATGTCCAGCCCCTCTCAACCCCCAACCTACCTGCCCTCCTACCCGCCCTTGCGTCTGGCCCTGGCGATGTGGGCGCTGGCAGCTGCGGCCTATATGGCGGGGTTTTTCCTGCGCGTCACCCCCGGGGTGTTGAACGTGCCGCTGATGCGCGATTTCCACCTGAATGCGGCGCAACTGGGCAATCTGGCCTCGTTCTATTTTTACTTCTACGCCGCCTCGCAAATTCCCACCGGCATTGCCAACGACCGCTGGGGCCCGAAGGCGCTGATCGTGTTCGGCACCTTGCTGACCGGTGTCGGCACCCTGCTGTTCGCAGCCGCGCCCAACTATCCCCTGGCGCTGGCGGCGCGTGGGCTCATCGGCCTGGGGCATGGGGTGGCCTGGGTGTCGCTGCTGGAAATTTCAGCGCGCTGGTTCGCGCCGCGCGTGTTCGGCACCATGTCCGGCCTGTCGCTGGGCGCGGGCACGCTGGGCGCGGTGCTGGCGCAGGCGCCACTTCTGGCCATGAGTCACTGGTGGGGCTGGCGTTGGACGCTGGCTGGCGTGGGCGTGATCTGTGTGCTGCTGGGCTTGCTGGCCTGGGCCACCATTCGCAACTCGCCGCATCAGCGCGGCTACCGCGATTATCTGCCGCCGCGCCCGCCCACCTCGGCGCGCGAGGTGCTGCGGGGTTTGCGCGCCGTCTGGGGCTGGCGCAACACGGCGCTGCTCTTTGTCGCGCCGAGTGGTGTTTGTGGCGCTTTTCTCACCTTCACCACGCTTTGGGGCGCGCCTTTCCTGGAGCAGCACCGGGGCATGAGCGGCAGCCAGGCGTCGTGGATGATTGCGGCCATGCTGGTGGGATTTTCGGCCGGCGGCATTGCCTGGGGCCGGCTGTCGGACCGGCTGCGGCGGCGCAAGCTGCCTTATGTGACCGGCGCGATGTTTGCGCTGCTGGGCTTCGCCCAACTCAGCTTGTGGCCCCAGGCGCCGGGCTGGGTGCTGTGGACGGTGCAGCTCTTGAGCGCCGTGGGCTCCGGCGCCATGGTGGTGGGCTTCGCCTGGGCCAAGGAGTCGGTACCCGCAAGCCTGGCCGGCACCGCCACCGGGGTGCACAACACCGGGGTGATGATCGGCGCGCTGGTGCAACTGCCTTTGCTCGGCTGGGTGCTGGATGCGCTCTGGACGGGCCGGGCCGAGGCAGGAGTGCGCCTGTATGACCCGCTCGCCTTCCAGGCCGCGTTCGGCGTGCTGATGGCGTGGCTGGTGGTGTCGCTGGTGTGCGTGCTGCTGGCGGACGAGAGCCACGCCCGTCCTTTGGAAGCAGCACGGCCGCAGCCGAGGTTACGGGCAGAGGCCTGAGGGCCGTCGCGGCGGTGCGTGGGTGCGTGCGCGGCGCCACGACGGCATGGATCGCACCCAGCCGGCCCGGTGCTTCAGTGGGCGTGCAGGTTCTGGCGCGACAGCGCCGAGAAGCCGTCGAGGAAATCGTCGATGTCGTCGGTGGTCGGCGAGCCGGCCATCAGGCTCTGGACCCGCAAGCGAAAGCCGTCGGCCACCAAGCCCTCGATGAAAATTTCCTTGCGGGCGAATTTGTCGACGATCTCGAAGCCACCATGCTGCGCGTCGCCGAAGCTTTCCGCTTTGGGCTCGGCGATGGCGTCAGCCCATTCGAGCTGGAAGACGCTGAAGGCGTCGGAGTCATAAATCATGGTCTGCATGGCGAGCCTCGTTAATGTTGGTGACAACGTCTGGTGAAGGGCAACGTCAGAACGGTTCATGCACGGCGGCGACGTGTCTGTCGCTCAGGCCATGGAACGTTCGCTTTCGGCTTTGAGCAGCAGATAGGGACGAAGAAGCAAGAATCAAGCCCGTTGGATTCGAACTTGGCGCGGAGGCTATATGAAGGCCCGCTACGCCAGTGGTCAACGCAGTGCTGGCGGCGTCCGTGCACAGACCGCGTGATTACCTTGATGGACGACACAACTGTCATGTGTGTGAGGTCGTGAATACGGTAAGAAAATGTAAATACTGGAGCAGTGTCTGACTTTGGGTTGCAAGCCGACATTGCGCCCGCCAGAATGCGTCCGCCTGGATTCGCGGCCGATGACTTCGCTGGCATCCATACACCCTTCCAGATGCAAGACCGTGGACCAACCACGGCCCCGAAGCAAACCCAACAAGGAGACTCCATGACTCTGTCGACCGCCCTGCCTGCGGGCATTCTTTTTGCGCAGCCGCTGACGCCTGTAGCGGGCTCGCTGCTGCTGTCGTTTCTGGTGGCGGCCATACCCATTGCGGTGGCGCTCATCCTGCTCGGGGTGCTGCGCCGCCCCGCCTGGCAGGCCTCGCTGGCCGGGCTGATCGTGGGCCTTCTCGTGGCCGTGGCGGTGTGGGGCATGCCCGTGGGCCTGGCCTTGAACGCCGTTGCCGCGGGCATGGCGCTGGCGCTGGCGCCGGTGATGTGGATCGTCTTCAACGCCTTGCTGCTGTACAACGTGGCGGTCCAGTCCGGGCGCTTCGAGCAGTTTCGCCAATGGATGCTGGACCACCTGCCCGACGACCGCCGCCTGGTGCTGCTGGTGGTGGCGTTTTCCTTCGGCTGCCTGCTCGAAGGCATCGCCGGCTTCGGCACCCCGGTGGCCATCACCAGCGCCCTGCTCATCGGCCTGGGCTTTCCCGCCCTGGAGGCCCTCACCTACACCCTGATCTTCAACACCGCCCCGGTGGCCTTCGGCGCCCTGGGCGTGCCCATCACGGTGCTGGGGGCCGTCACCAGCATGCACCCGGACACCCTGGGGGCGATGGTGGGGCGGCAACTGCCGTTTTTTGCCTTCCTGCTGCCGTTTTATGTCGTCGGCCTGTACGGGGGGCTGAAATCGATCGCCAAGCTGTGGCCGGCGCTGCTGGTCTCGGGCGGCAGCTTTGCGCTCACGCAGTTCGCCACCTCCAACTTCATCAGCTACCAGCTCACCGACGTGCTGGCCTCGCTGGTGTCGCTCCTCGTCACCGTGGCCTTTCTCAAGACCTGGAAGCCCGAACCCGACCCGGCCTTTGCCGTGATGCGCACGCAGGCGCCGGCCCGGGGCGCGGCGCGCGTGGGCTATGGCGGCTGGATGCCGTGGGTCGTGGTCTCGGTGGTGGTCATCGTCTGGGTCAACCTCAAGCTGTTCCTGATCGGCGACACCCAGGTGCTGTGGCCCGGCTTGAACCAGGCGGTGTTCATCACCCTGTACCACAAGCCCTATGTGGCGCTGTGGGACTTTCAGCCCATGGGCACGGGCACGGCGATCCTGCTGTCGGCCATCATCGCGGCGGCTTGGACGCGCACCGGCGCGGGGGCGTTCTTCGGGTGTGTGAAGCGCACCTGGGTGCAGACGCGCATCGCCATCGCCACGGTGATGATGATCGTGGGCCTGGCCTTCTTGCTCAATTACTCGGGCATGAGCTACACGCTGGGCATGGGCGTGGCCTCCACCGGCGCGCTCTTCCCGCTGGTGTCGGCGTTCCTGGGCTGGATTGCGGTGTTTCTCTCCGGCAGCGACACCTCGGGCAACGCCCTGTTCGGCAACCTGCAGGTGGTGGCGGCGCATCAGCTGAACCTGAACCCGGTGCTGATGGCCGCCACCAACTCCTCGGGCGGGGTGATGGGCAAAATGATCTCGCCGCAAAACATCGCCACGGGCGTGTCCACGACGGCTCTCAAGGGCCACGAGGGCGCGGTGTTCGCCCGCACCTTCTGGCACAGTGTGCTGCTCACCCTGCTGCTGGGCTTGCTCGTCTTCGCCCAACAACACTGGCTATCCTGGATGATCCCGGCGCTGCCTGGCAAGTAAGCCGCGGCGAATCGCCAAACCCAAAAGGCCCGGAACGTTGCGGTTCCGGGCCTTTTTCATGTCCGGGACCTGTGCGGGCCCGGGGTGGGCGCCGGGTGTTCAGTACGCTCCGGGTGGCGCGACATGGTTGCGCCAGCGCACGCGCGAAGCCGCGATGGCCCGCCCCAGCGGCGCCTTGAGCACATCCCGCCAGGCGCTGGCGCCGGGGAAGCTGGGTTGCAGCCCGAGTTGGCGCAGCACGCGGTTGCACTGGTGCACCCGCGCCAGGTGGCGGGTGACGGCGGTGTAGAACACGACGCCGATGGAGATGGACACCCCATCGCCCGGGCGCACCCAGTCGGTGGTGGTGCGGGTCATGTGCGGCGAGGTGGCGGGGAAGTAGACGCCGTCGCCCGGGCCGACGTCGAAATCGCGCCCGTGATCGCGCAAGGCAGGATCGAGCCGGACCTTGGCCAGCGAGCCGTGCACGATGAACTCCTCCACCTCGCGCGCGGACACCACGGCGCGGTCGCGGTGGTCGAACACAGTCATGATCTTGCGGCCGCGAATCTGCAGCCAGAAGTTGTTCTCGCGGTCGATGTGGAAGGGCGTCACCGAAGGTGGTGCGGAAATGAAGATGAAGCCGGCGACGCGAAACAGCCCCGGCTGCGACGGCTCGATCAGCGGCCGGGCGCTGGCCATGGCTTCGTCGAGAAAAGCGGCGTAATGCGGGTCGGTCTGCACGTTGTACAGCGCCACCCACGAGCCGGGCTCCTCGATGCGGGCAAACACCGCGTCGATGTCTTGGCCGTCAGGCGTCTTGGGGGTGTGAAAGAACTCCGAGGTTTGCGAACTGCCGGGGCGAATGAAGCGGCACTGCCGGCTGGGCATGAGGTCGTGCGCCAGTTGGGCCAGACGGGGCAGTTGCATCAGCGGGTGGCGGTCGAAATCGTGCCGGATGGGGCTGATGCGGTGGGTGGAAAACCGGGCGGGATCGACAGCGTGAAGGTGCCCTTGCGCCTGCGCTCCCGAAGCGACCTGCTGGCCGGTCAGGCCCGGCGCCATGGACTCACCGACTTCCGATGTTTGCATCGACCGCATCATCCCGCCCCTCGACATGCCATGCGTTGCGGCAAACCATGATGGACCCGCAATGAACGGCGATTTGTGGACCACAGCTTACGCAGAAAATAGGGGTCTGACAGCCCCGGTTTAATGGGGGCTCATCTGTCTCGACAAGTCTTGTTCCACGACTTTGCGGCCCCATGCCCACCACCATTGCGCCCCTCGCCTTTGTCTCCGCCTACGCCTTCAACGATGCCGCCGGCGCCCGCCTCTGCAGCGCGTCGGGGGCTTATGCCTTGTGGACCTTCCCGCTCACCGCGCTGCCGACTCTGGTGCGGCTGCTGCGCGGTGAGCGGGCTTCGATGGCGCCCCAACGCCTGCTGGAGAGTTTGCGCTGGACCGATCTGCAGCGCGGCTTGGGTGGTGGCGCCAGTGGCGGCCTTGCGGCTGGGCTGAGCGCCGTGGCATGACCCCTGACACGGGGGAAGCCGCCGACGACGGGGCGTTCTACCATCGGCCCGGTTTCCTGACGGGGGCGCACATGATCTTGCTGGGACAAGTTCACGAGTGGGTGTCAGGCTTGGCCTCGGTGCCGGGTTTGCAGCAGGCGCTGGCCAGGCGCTACGAGCGGCGTTTCGCGCGCAACCAATCCGAAAACCTGTTCCGCGGCGTCTATCCCAGTTTCGAAGCGGCCGCCGCTTCGGCGCCGAAGACCCGGCCCCTGGGGTACGACAACCCGGATTCGGCGCTGATGTACCGCGACCGGCTTCAGAAAATCTATCCCAGCGACTGGCCCGTGCTGTTCTGGTTGCAGCAATGTTTCGCCCAGGGCTGCACGCGCGTGTTCGAGCTCGGTGGGCATATCGGCATCAGCTACTACGCCTACCAGACGGTGATGGCCTATCCGCAAGCCATGCGCTGGATGGTGTCGGACGTGCCCGCGGTGATGGAGCGCGGCGCTGCTTTCGCGCGCAACAAGGACACGCTGGGCAAGCTGAGTTTCGAGGCCGATTTCGCCCTGGCCGCCGAGGCCGAGGTGTTCATGGCCCTGGGGGTGCTGCAATACCTGCCCGAGACCCTGGGCCAGCGCCTGCGCGGCCTGCCGCACCTGCCGCGGCACGTCATCGTCAACCTCACGCCGCTGCACGCCGACGAGGCCTACTTCACGCTGCAGAGCATCGGCACGGCGTACTGCCCCTACCGCGTGGACCCGGCGCAGCGGTTTTTGCAAGAGCTGACCGAACTGGGCTACAGCGTGCGCCAAGCTTGGACCAACCCCGACAAGGCTTGCGAGACTTGTTGCTGCTCGCGCTGGGCTTCCTGTCGTGGCGCCAAGCTTGGACCAACCCCGACAAGGCTTGCGAGATACCCTTTCATCCCCGCCACAGCCTGCACCACTACCACGGCTTTTACCTGCAACGCACGGGGGTGTGAGTGCTGCTGGCAAGGTCCGGCGGCTGCGCTACTTGGCGCGTCGTTTGACGCAGTGCACATCGCGTCAGGGTCCGTTGCCTCCCTACTGGCGCGCTTCGCGCAGGCTGAACAGCAGGTAGTTGTCGGCGGACTGTTGCAGCCGGATTTGCACCGGCAGGTTTTGCAGCGCGGGAGCCAGCCAGACCTCGGCGCCGAGGCCGTGGGAGTCGGCCGGGTGCGCGAGGTGCCAGGTGACGAGCGAGCCGACGCCGGTTTGCAGCGTGTCCTGCCCGAGGATGGTGAAGTCCCAGGTGGTGGTGCCGCTGGGCCGGGCCACTTCGAAGGCCAGATGCTGGCCGACGCGGAAATCCTGCGGCCGGGTGCTGAGCTGGTGGGCGAGCTGCATGAAGATGCTGGCGCTGTCCTGCAGGTGTGGCGGCAGCGGCATGACGGTGCTGATGGCGGAGAAACTGAGCGTGCCCTTGTCGCGGTTGAAATTCACCGCCTTGCGCCGCGTGAAGATGCGCTCGACATAGCGGTCGGGCGCCAGCCAGTTGCCGTCGATGCGCCCGGTGCTGGTGTAGGAAAAACTGACCAGCGCGGCGCCGGAGATTTCAAGCCGATAGCTGTTGCCGTCGCGCACCCACAGCAGCGCGCCGTCGCCATGCAGAGGGCCGCGGTAGTTGCCACTGAGTTCATAGCGCAATTCGGTCGATGGCGGCCAGCCGAAGGCGTCGGTTGTGGCGGGTGTCGAAGCCGGCGCCGATGCGGTGGAACTGGCTGACGCTGCTGTCGCTGTCGCGGCGGGCTGGATGGCCCCAGCAGCACTGGCTGGCTTCGCCGCTTGGGAGGCGCCGCCTGGCGCCGTCCCGGTCTGCACGCCGGGCTTTGCGGGCGGCGCACCCGACGCGACCGCCGGCGGGGTTGGCGTCGCAGCCGAGGCGGGGAATGGCGGCGCCGATGGCGCCATCGCGGGCGGACGCGAAACCGCCACCTGGCCGGACGCATCCCCCCCACCCAGGGAGCGCGCCACGGGCGGCGCCGATTCCACCGGCGGCGGCCCCATGCCGGTCTGGGTTTGCGAGGCCGCGAGCTCGGGCCGGGACGCTGCCGCCTGGGGGGAGGCCGGTCTCAGTTGCAAGCCGCGCGCAGGCGCGGCGGCATGTGGCGCGGCGGCCGCGGCAGGCCGGGCCGTGGTGGTTGCGGGCGTGGCACCTGGGGCCGGGCGGGCGCTGGGCATGAGCAGGCGCGCGAAGATGGGCTCGGGCAGGCGCCCGGGCTCGATCGGGGCGAAGGCATCGCCCAGCGCGTGCAGCGCCAGGGCATGCAGCACGAGCACCAGTGCCAGCCAGACCCCCATCAGGCGCCAACCCGGCCCGCCCCCTGGGCTTGGGGGTCGGGCGCGTGTTGGCGGATGTGTTCGCGGCATGTGCGCATTGTGCCGCGCGGCTCGACGCTCGCGCCCGAGGCGAATCGGCGGGACGAGCATGTGGCCGCATGCGGTGCGCGCTTGGTCTGTCGTGTGTCGCCGCCGGAGTGCAAGCTCGCGGCTTTTGCCTGCACCCCCCGAGTCCGACGCGCTCCTAGAATCGTTCGGATCCTTCAGCATCGCGGCCAGCAGGCCCCCATTCCATGAAACTCGCAAGCCTCAAGGACGGATCGCGCGACGGCCAGCTCGCCGTGGTGTCGCGCGATCTCAAACATGCCGTGTTCACGCAAGGCATCACCCGGTTGCAGCAGGCGCTGGACGACTGGGATTTCGCCGCGCCGCAATTGCAGGACTTGTCGGACGCGCTCAACGCCGGGCGCGCGGCGCAGGCTTTCGCCTTCGACCCGGCGCAATGCATGGCGCCGCTGCCGCGCGCCTACCAGTGGGCCGACGGCTCGGCCTATCTCAACCACGTGGAGCTGGTGCGCAAGGCGCGCGGCGCCGACATGCCGCAGAGCTTTTTCACCGACCCGCTGATGTACCAGGGCGCGAGCGACCACATGCTGGGTGCGCGCGAGGCCATCGAGGCCGCCAGCGAAGACTGGGGCATCGACTTCGAGGCCGAGGTGGCGGTGGTCACCGGCGATGTGCCGATGGGCACGACGGCCGATGCGGCGCTGGAGCACATTCGCCTGGTGATGCTGGCCAACGACGTGAGCTTGCGCCATCTGATTCCCCCCGAACTGGCCAAGGGCTTCGGCTTTTTCCAGAGCAAGCCCGCCAGCGGTTTCAGCCCGGTGGCGGTCACGCCCGATGAGCTCGGCACGGCGTGGAAGGGCGGGCGCCTGCACCTGGACATGCGGGTGCAGTGGAACGGCCGATTGGTGGGCTCGGCCAACGCCGGGCCGGAGATGCGTTTCCACTTCGGCCAACTCATCGCCCATGTGGCCAAGACGCGGGTGCTGGCGGCGGGCAGCATCGTCGGCTCCGGCACGGTGTCGAGCCAGGACCGCGCGCGCGGCTATTCCTGCATCGCCGAGCTGCGGGCGCTGGAGATGATCGAGCATGGCGAGGCGCGCACCGCCTTCATGCATTTCGGCGACAGCGTGCGCATCGAAATGCTCGACGCGCAGGGCAAGAGCGTGTTCGGCGCTATCGAGCAGAGGGTGGTGCAGGCCGGCGCAGCGTGATGCTGCGCCTGGACGCAGCCGTGGTCAGGGATGCTGGTTGCCGTAGCGGACGCCGGCCTTGACCGAAGCGATGGCCTGGTCGATCTGGGCGATGGCATGCACACGCCATCCGCCCTTGTTGGGGCTGGCTACTTGCAGCTGCTGGCGCGCGGCCATCAGCGCACGCAGGGCTTCATGCATATGCGGCTGCGGCGCGGCGCTGGCCAGCGGCAGGCCGGCGATGAGCGCGCTGCCCAGGGTGAGGGTGGCGATGATTTTTTGCATGCAATAACTCCTTGAGATGGGCCTGCGGGCGACAGGTTGTTGGTCGGCTTTGCCTGCGGGCGAGGGCTGCGAGTTTGCGTTTCGCCGTTCCCGCCAGTTGGCGGCTTGGGCTTGGCTCTGTAACGTTGCGGCGCGCCGAATTGCGACAGCCTGCGGCCTGCCGATGTAAGCGCTTGTCACCACGCGCAGCCAAGCCATGTTTCCAAGCCCTGCGGGCGGCGCTATGCTGGCCGCATCGCTTGCGAGGCCCGCCATGAACCCCTACACCCAAGGTCAAGCCATGCCCGGCATGGAGTTTTTCCAGTCGCTGCTCAAGGGCTCGGGCATGCCTACGGGTTTTGCCAGCTGGATGGCGCCGACCATGGACCCGAAGGAGCTGGAGCAGAAGATCACCGACTTGAAAGCGGTGCTGCAATGGCTGGAGGCCAATGCGCGCCTGACCCAGGCCACGATTCAGACCCTGGAGGTGCAGCGCATGACCTTGTCGGCGCTGAAGACCATGAATGTCGATCTGGGCGATCTGGCCAGTCGCATGACCGAGGCCATGCAGGCCGGCGCCCAGACCATGGGCGCTGCGGCCGCGCCGTCGGCCGGTGGCGCGACGAACCCGGAGGAATCCCATGCGGAGGATGAGCCTGAGCCCGAAGCGGTTTGGGACGAAGAACCAGAGCCTGAATCGGAGTCCGGGGCGGCAGCGCAGCACGCCACGGCCGAGTCGCCAGGCGCTGCATCGGCCCTGCCAGGCGTGATGGATCCGATGCAGTGGTGGAATGCGGTGAGCCAGCAGTTCTCCCAGGTGGCGACGCAGGCGCTGCGCGAAAGCCCCTGGCCCATGCCGCCGGGGGGTGCTGCGGCTGGCGTTGCCGGCGCGTCCGAATCGCCGCCTTCGCCTGCGCGTCGATCCGCCAGCAAGCCCGTGGCGCGCAAGCCCAAATCCGTCGTGCGCGGCTCCGGTGGTCAGGCGGCGTCCAACGCCGCGGCCAAATCCCCAGCCAAAGCCGCCGCCAAAGTTTCGACCCAGGCCCCAACCCAGACCGCCCCGAGCTCCGTGCGCAAGGCCGCCGGTGCGCCGCGCTCGGCAGCAAGCAGGACGCGGCGCAAATAACACGCTGTAGCGTGCAGGCGCAGAGCAAAGGTTGCAAGCGACGGGCTTGCTGCTGACGTGGCTTGCCGAAGGTTGGGCAAGGCCCTGGCTCAGCGCTTGAACGTGACCCTTGTCGGCGTCCGGCTCTTGGCCGCCATCCACACCTAGCCGCATCCGTGGCGTGAAAATAGCGTCGACAAGCCCTAGCATCGTGCCCTTGTGGAGTCGGCCCGGTGTCGTCCGGCCCGTTTGATCCAAGCCCTTCGTTGCACCATTTCTTCATGCGCTTCATCACTGCCCACTCAAGCCACACCCACTGGACCGCCGCGTTGGAGCAGGCGCTGGGCCAAGTGGCGCGCGCGCGAGCGCAGCCCGACACGATTGCGCGGCCGAATCTGGGCATCGTCTACTTCACCGAGGCGTTCGCCCCCGCTGCCGAGGCGCTGCTGGCGGCGTTACGCGCCCGCACCGGGGTGGCCCACTGGGTCGGCGGCGTGGGCGTGGGCATCGCGGCCGATGGGCAGGAGTATTTTGATCAGCCCGCGCTGGCTTTGATGTTGCTGCAAATTCCCTTGCGCGACTTCCGCGTGTTCTCCGGACTCAAGCCGCTGGCACCGGCATCCACGGGTTGGCGCGGCGCCGAGACCGCGCTGGTGCATGGCGACCCGGCGACGCCGGACATGGATGACCTGGTGCGCGACATGGCTGGGCGCACGGCGTCGAACCGCGTCTGGGGCGGCCTGGTGTCATCGCGCCAGGCGGCGGTGCAGATTGCCGACGGCGTGTTCCAAGGTGGCATTTCGGGCGTGGCGTTTTCCGCGCGGGTGGCCTTGGCCGGCGGGCTCACCCAGGGTTGCGAGCCGGTGGGGCCGCCGCGTGCCATCACCCGCTGCACGCAGAACGTGATTTACGCCCTCGACGGCGAACCGGCGCTGGGCTTGCTGCTGCGGGACCTGGGCGAGGAGGTGCTGGAACTTCCCCGTCTGGCGCCGCGGCTGCGTGCCACCCTGGCGGGACTGTCGCCGGGCGTTGCCGAGGCGCAGCCCATGCCGCGCCACATAGGCGCGGAAACCTCCATGCGCCATCTCATCGGCGTGGACCCATCCGGGCGCGGCGTGGCCATTGCCGGCTCTCCCGAGCCGGGCATGCTGTTGCGCTTTTGCCGACGCGATGTGCACGCGGCGCGGCGTGACCTGATCCGCCTGTGTGCCGAAGTGCGCGAGGAACTGGAGCAGCGTCGCGAGGCGCGCACGGCCACCACGTTGCAGCATGCCGCCGCCAGCGCTGGTGCGCCCCAGGCTTCGGTGCCGGCGCGTGGGGCGGTCTACGTGTCGTGCACCGGCCGTGGCGGGGCGCATTTCGGCGGACCTTCGGCTGAGTTGGCGTTGGTCCGCCAGCATCTGGGCGATATGCCGCTGATCGGCTTTTTCGCCGCGGCGGAAATTGCCGGTGACCGCCTTTACGGCTACACCGGGGTGTTGACCGTCTTCAGCGAAGACCCGGCAATGTAAGTACTCGCTTAGCTTGCAGCCAAGCCTGGCTAGGCTCGCGAGCAGCCAAGCCGGCGCTGCGCCCCAGGGTGGCGAAGCCGCAGGCGCACCCAGACGGGACGCCGGCTGACGCCGAGATTGTTGTGGGCTGAACGCTGGAACAGGCGGTCTGGCAGCTGTGTGACCTGCGCGGCTTCAAGATTCGCGCCAGCCTGCTGCCACGAACCGGAACGCAGCCCAGCTTCCGTTCAGGGTGCGCGCTGCGGCAGCGGTACGCGGGGCAGCAAGAGGGCTGGTGCCGCGGCGGCAGCCGTGAGCGTGATGCGCCCCGGGCACGGCAGGCTGCTTCAAGACGGTGTGGCGAGCTTTGCCTGGGGGCTGAAAGCGCCAGTGGTGCGCGCCATGGCTTGCATTCCAGCACGTCTCATGAACGCTGTGCCGGCTGGGGCATGGAGCGGCGCCGCGGCCGGCGCCAATGGAGCAGAAGGCGCAGAGGGAGGCGGTTGCGCCAGCAATGCAGCCGGCAGCCATGCGCCCAGCCCGAGCAGAACAACCAGCGGCCAGATCAGGGGCCTGCCGGCCCTGCGGCCCGATGGCGATGACCAAAGCCCCATGATGGCGCGCGCTCCACGGTAAGACCCCAAGGCCAATCAAGCGGGTGGAGGTTGCAGTGTCGGGGCCAGTGCTGGGCTGCCAGCGCCCGCTCAGGGGGCGCCGCCGGCTCGGCGCCTGGGCTTCCAAGGGCATGCGGTTTTTGCAACCGAACACCCTTCACACCTGCAGGAGGCAAAGCCGGCTGGCGGATTTTGGGCGCGGCTCAGGCCGCTGGGCGCAGCAGGGCGATGAGGCCGTTGAGCTCGTCGAGCGAGTGAAAGCCCAGGCTGATTTCGCCGCGCAAGGCGGCTCCGCTGCCCTTGACGCGAATGTGCACCGGCGCGGCCAGATGCTCGGCCAGCTCGGTTTCGATGCGTTGCAGCTCGCGCGCATCGCGGTCCGGCGCTGCCGCAGCGCGTGGCTTGGCGCTGCCGTCTTGCGCGGCGCGGGCGCACAGGCGCTCGGTTTCGCGCACCGACAGGCGCTTGGCATGCACTTGTTGCGCCACTTGCACCTGGGCGGCGCCGTCCAGCGCCAGCAGGGCGCGGGCGTGGCCCATGTCCAGGTCGCCGGCCAGCAACATGGCCTGTACCGGCTGGGCAAGGTTGATGAGGCGCAGCAGATTGCTCACCGCGGTGCGCGAGCGCCCCACCGCCTGCGCCGCCTGCTCGTGGGTGAAGCGGAACTCGGCGATGAGGCGCTGAATGCCCTGGGCCTCCTCCAGCGGGTTCAAGTCTTCACGCTGGATGTTCTCGATCAGCGCCATCGCCAGCGCGGTCTGGTCGGGCACCTCGCGCACCAGCACCGGCACCACGTCCAGCCCGGCCAGCCGCGCGGCCCGGGTGCGGCGTTCGCCGGCGATTATCTCGTAGCGGCCTTCGCCCAGCGGGCGCACCAGGATGGGCTGCATCACGCCCTGGGCCTTGATGCTCTCGGCCAGTTCGTACAGTGAGCCCTCGTCCATGCGGGTGCGCGGCTGGTATTTGCCGGGCACCAGGACTTCCAGCGGCAGGCTGGAGGGGCTGCCGGCCGGGGCGATATCGGCCCCTTGCGCGCCGAGCAGGGCTTCGAGGCCCAGACCCAGGCCTTTGCGTTTTTTGCCGGAAGCCGGCGGCGGAGTGGAGGGATTGGCGCTCATGGGAGGTTCGATGAATGGAATGGGGATGCTGCTGGCGGTGCCGCCGAACCGGCGGGGTTCGCCGCCACGGCAGCCGCAGCCAGTTCCTGCAGCCAGGCGCGGCCCTGCGGCCAGTCGCCCAGGCCGCTGGCGCTGTTGATATGCCCGAGCGCGCCGACATCCGTGTGGCGGGCGCCCCAGGTTGCGGCCATGCGTGCCGCGGCCTGGGTGCTGCAAAACGGGTCGTCGCTGCTGCTCAGCAGATGCGCCGGAAATGGCAGGCGCCGCAGCGGGTGGCTGGTCCAGCTGCGCAGGGCGGGCGGCAAGTCGGCGCGGGTCAAGTCGGGCGGCGCCACCAGCAAGGCTGCTAGCACCCGCCCGGCGCGGTTGTTGCTGGACGGGCTGAAGTTCGGACTGGCCGCGACCCAGCCTGCGACGAGATGGCAGCCCAGGCTGTGCGCGGCCAGCAGCACGGGCCCACGGGCCTGGTTGACGGCTTCTTCGAGCTGGCAGATCCAGTCGCCGCGCAGTGGGGTGTCCCAATCGTGCTGCTGCACACGCAGGTCGCCATGCAGCGCTTCCCAGCGGCTTTGCCAGTGCTCGGGCCCCGAGCCTTGCCAGCCGGGCAGCAGCAGAACGGTGGGGGTGGCGATCATGGCTTCAGGCGGCAGCCACGGAGGCCGTAGCCGGAGTGCGGACGCGGCGCACCATTTCCTGGGCGAACTCGATGTAGGCGACCGCGCCCCGGCTGGATTTGTCGAACACCACACCGGGCTGGCCGTAGCTCGGCGCCTCGGCCAGGCGCACGTTGCGCGGAATGACGCTCTCGAACACCTTGGCGCCGAAATGGGTCTTGAGCTGTTCGCTGACCTGCTGCTGCAGGGTGATGCGCGGGTCGAACATCACGCGTAGCAGGCCGATGAGCACGAGTTCGGGGTTGAACTTGGCATGGACCTGGCGCACGGTGTTGACCAGGTCCGACAGGCCTTCGAGGGCGAAATATTCGCATTGCATGGGCACGATCACGCCATGCGCGGCGCACAGGCCGTTGAGGGTGAGCAGACCGAGCGAAGGCGGCGTGTCGATGAGGATGAAGTCATAGTCCGGCGCGATCGGCTTGAGCACGTCTTTCAGCCGGTGTTCGCGCCGCTCCAGGTCCACCAGTTCGACTTCGGCGCCGGCCAGTTCGCGGTTGGCGCCGAGCACGTCGTAGCCGGCCTTGTCACTGTGGCGGCGGACTTCGGCCACGCCAGCCATGCCCAGCAGCACCTGGTAGACGCTGGGCGCGAGGCCGCGCTTGTCGATGCCCGAGCCCATGGTGGCATTGCCCTGCGGGTCGAGGTCGACCAGCAGCACGCGCTGGCCGACCTGGGCCAGCCCGGCGGCAAGGTTGACGCAGGTGGTGGTCTTGCCGACCCCGCCTTTTTGATTGGCGACGCAAAAAACCGATGCCATGGGGTTTCCTTACTGACCTTGCACAGGGTCGGGCGATGTTGAAATGCTGCGCCGCAGCATCCACACCACGCAGCGTTGCGCATCCAGCTCGGGCACGGTCAGTGCCTCCACATGGGCGTCGATCTCGGCCGGTAAGGCGGCCAATTCGGCTTGCGGCGCATGGCCCTTCATCGCGGCCCAGCAGCCGCCCTCGCCCAGCAAAGGCGTGGTCAACTGGATCAGGGTGCCGAGGTCGCTGAACGCGCGGCTGGTGATGCAGTCGAAACTGGGCTGCGTCAGGCGTTCCACCCGGCCATGCGCCACCTGGACCTGGGGCAAGCGCAATTCGGCCGCCGCTTGTTGCATGAACGCGCACTTTTTTTGCACTGCGTCATTCAACACGATCGGCCTCTCGGGCAGCATGATGGCCAGCACCAGCCCGGGCAAGCCGCCGCCGGAACCGACATCCAGCAAGCGCCGCGGCGCCCGTGCCGCCAGGCCCGGCACGAGGGCGAGGCAATCCGCCAGATGCAGGGTGAACATCTGCTGCGGCGCGCGCACCGCGGTGAGGTTGTAGACCCGATTCCAGCGTTCGAGCAGTTCCAGATAGGCCAGGAGCTGCGCGCGCTGCGTTGGGGTGGCTGGCAATTGCAGCGCGAGCAGCAGACGGTCGAGGCGCTCGGATGCGCTCGCGTTCTCGGCAGGGTGCTGCCGCCTGCTGGTGGGGCTGATGACGTTGGCCTGGCCATGGACGGCCGAGGCATGTTCTTTGGCGCGGCTTGCGGGGAGGCGTTGCATCGGCAATGGCGAATCAGGCGGCTTGTGACGGTGCGGCCGCGGAGCGCAGCCGGCGTTTGCGCAAATGCACCAGCAAAAGCGAGATCGCAGCCGGCGTCACGCCAGAAAGGCGTGAGGCTAGGCCCAGGGTTTGCGGCCGCGCGCGCCCCAGTTTTTGCCGCACCTCGATGGACAGGCCGGAAACGGCGTCGTAGTCGAGATCGGCCGGCAGGGGTAGATGCTCGTACTCGGCCGCGCGCAGCACGTCTTGCTGCTGCCGGTCGATGTAGCCGGCGTACTTCACGCCAATTTGCACCTGCTCGGCCTCTTCGGGCTGCAGGGCCTCCGGCGGGGCGAAGCGGCCCTCGAGCGCATTGACCAGGCGGTTGTATTCGACTTCCGGCCGGCGCAGCAGGTCTTCGAGCCGGTATTCGCGCTCGATCGTCTGGCCGACGAGTTGCAGCGCCTCCGCAGGCGGCAAGGCCTCGGGCTGTACCCAGGTGGAGCGCAGACGCTGGCGCTCGCGCTCGATGGCGTCGCGCTTGCGGCAGAAGGCGTCCCAGCGGGCGTCGTCCACCAGACCGAGTTTGCGGCCGGCCTCGGTCAGACGCAGGTCGGCGTTGTCTTCGCGCAGGCTCAGGCGGTATTCGGCGCGGCTGGTGAACATGCGGTAGGGCTCGCTCACACCCTTGATGATGAGATCGTCGACCAGCACGCCGAGATAGGCTTGGTCGCGCGCCGGGCACCAAGGCTCGCGCCCCTGCACCTGCAGCGCGGCGTTGGTCCCAGCCAGCAGACCCTGCGCCGCGGCCTCCTCGTAGCCCGTGGTGCCGTTGATTTGCCCGGCGAAGAACAAGCCGCCGATGGCCCGGGTTTCCAGCGATGTTTTCAACGCGCGCGGGTCGAAGTAGTCGTACTCGATGGCGTATCCTGGGCGCAGCAGGTGCGCCTGCTCCAAACCCGGAATGCTGTGCACCAGTTCGAGTTGCACGTCGAATGGCAGGCTGGTGGAAATGCCGTTGGGATAGAACTCGTGGGTGTTCAGACCCTCCGGCTCGAGGAAAATCTGGTGGGCGTCCTTGCTGGCAAAGCGGTGAATCTTGTCTTCGATGCTGGGGCAGTAGCGCGGTCCGACACCTTCGATCATGCCGGTGTACATCGGGCTGCGGTCGAGGCCGCCGCGGATGATGTCGTGGGTCCGCGAGTTAGTATGCGTGATCCAGCAGGGGACCTGTGTTGGATGCTGTTCGGCACGACCGAGGAAACTGAAGACGGGAACGGGATGGAGGTCGCCGGGCTGCTCTTCCATCTTGGAAAAGTCGATGCTGCGGCCATCGATACGCGGCGGCGTACCCGTTTTGAGACGCCCTTGGGGCAGCTTCAGTTCGCGAAGGCGCTGCGCGAGCGAAATGGCGGGAGGGTCGCCAGCGCGGCCTGCGGCGTAATGGTCCAGGCCGATGTGGATTTTGCCATCGAGGAAGGTGCCGGCCGTGAGCACCACGCTGCGCGCACGGAAGCGGATCCCGCTTTGCGTGATGGCGCCGTTGACGCGATCGCCCTGCCCGGTGGATTCGATCATCAGATCATCGACGGCCTGCTGGAATAACCAGAGCCGGGTCTGATTTTCGAGCCGTTTGCGGATGTCGGCTTTGTACAGCAGTCGATCTGCCTGGGCGCGAGTCGCTCGAACCGCCGGGCCTTTGCTGCCGTTGAGGATGCGAAACTGGATGCCAGCTTCGTCGGTGGCTGCCGCCATGGCCCCGCCGAGCGCGTCGATTTCTTTCACCAGATGGCCCTTGCCGATGCCACCGATGGACGGATTGCACGACATCTGACCCAGGGTTTCAATGTTGTGCGTCAGCAGCAAAGTCGCCGCGCCCACGCGCGCAGCCGCCAACGCTGCCTCGGTGCCGGCATGGCCCCCGCCGACGACGATGACATCGAAAATATTGGGAAAGTCCATGGGGTTCAATTGGCGGCGACGCGCTGATTGTAGGGCGCCCCTGCTTCGCTTGCTGCGATGTTTCACGTGAAACATCGCCACCACCACCACCAACCAAAGCCGCAACATATCCACTCCCAAGGAAATGCAGGGGGCCGTCCCAAATTTCCTTGACCCCCACGGGGGCGGGTCGGCAGCCGACCCTGGGGGCGCTCAAAATTTGAGTGGATATGTTGCCTGGGCCGGCGCGCACCACGCGTTTGCGGCCGCCTCATGGGAATTCCGGCACTCACGCGTTTATGCGGTGGTGGCCATTGAGGCCAGCACAGCACTTGCCTTTGACGTGAATCATGGATAGATTCAGGTCCATGACCTAAATTACATCCAAGCCATGGATCCATGCATCTAGTCGGTAGACGCAACCATTGGAGGAGCGTGCGATGAAGAAGAATGCTGGTGGGTTGGATCGCGGTTTCCGCATTGCTGTCGGTGTGGTCTTGATTGCACTTGCTGCAAGCGGGACCGTCGGGGTTTGGGGTTACATCGGCGTGGTTCCCTTGTTGACCGGCCTGTTCGGTTTTTGCCCTGTGTATACCTTGCTTGGCATGAACACCTGCCCGGTGAAAAATCGCCAAAGCTGATGCACTGGGTTCTTGTGGATCCTGTCGGGCTCTCAAGAGACAGTAACAACGGGGGACGTTCCACGTGGAACGTCCCCCGCTTTTTTGGGGTTCCGCGTCGGTCGGCGCAGCGATGTCTTCATCGCGATGCGTGCTTTCCAGCAGACCGTGTCTCATCATGTCAGCTACACTCGGTTACATCCAATTCAATCCATGGGTGAGCCTGACATGAAGCATTCATCCCTGTTTCGGCGGCATGCCCTGCGCGCCTGTTTGGTGAGCGTGCTGTGGTTGTGCCTGGGATCGGTGCAGGCCGCGACGCCTGCGATGACGATTGCGCTGAAGCAACTGACCGAGCAGGTCTATGTCGCCGTGGGCGAGGCAGGTCCCGCCAGTTCTGCCAATCGGGGATTCAACTCCAATGCCGGGTTCGTCATCACCAAGGCTGGGGTTGTGGTCTTCGATGCCCTGGGCACGCCGGTGCTGGGCGAAGCTCTGGTGCGGGCCATCAAGACCGTCACGGATCAACCCATCAAACTCGTGATCGTGAGCCATTACCACGCGGACCATTTCTATGGCCTGCAGGCCTTCAAGGATCAGGGGGCTGAAATTTGGGCGGACGTGAAAGCAAGACATGAGTTGGGCACGGACCTTTTCAAGCAGCGTCTCCAGCAACGTCAGCGTGACTTGTTTCCCGACGTGGACGAAAACCAAAAAATCGTCCCAGCCGATCGCTGGCTGAATGGCGACACCCATTTCGAGATGGGCGGCACCCACTTCAAGATCATCTATGCCGGCCCGGCGCATACGGCCGAGGACATTCTGCTCTGGGCGCAGGAGCCCCGGGTGCTCTTCGCTGGCGACTTGTTCTTCCAGGGGCGGGTGCCTTATGTCGTTGGAGCCAATCTGCGTGGCTGGCTGGCGTCGATGGACAAGATGACGACGCTGGATGCAGCCTGGGTGGTGCCTGGGCATGGCCAGCCTTCGAAGGATCCGACGCCGGGCATCGCCATGACGCGGGACTACTTGCAGTTTCTCATGGCGCAAATGGGCCGGGGCGCGGACGACATGCTCTCCTTTGATGAGGCCTATGACCGCGTCGACTGGGGACGCTGGAAGTCCATGCCGGCCTTCGACGCTGCCAACCGGCTGAATGCCTACACCGCTTACCTGGAGATGCAGCAGGAGACGCTGAAGAAATAGGCCACGACCCAACGCGGCCGCTGCCCATGCAATCTCAGCGGGCAACCGCGCCGAAAAAGGCGTCCCAGGCGGTTTTGGCAATGAGGAGCGCAACGATGGCCAAAAACATCCAGCGGACGAAGTGCGTGCCACGGCGCATCGCCAAGCGCGTGCCCAAAACACTGCCAGTGATATTGCTCACGGCAATGAGTGCCGCGTAAGGCCACATCACATGGCCCTTGGCGGCGAACAGGATGAGCGCGGCAAGATTGCAGGCGACGTTGACAACTTTGGCGCTGGCGGTGGCGTGAAGAAAGTCATAGCCAAAACCACGCACGAACAGGAACACCAGAAAATTCCCCGTTCCCGGCCCGAAAAATCCATCATAAAAACCAATGACGCCGCCGCCAATCACCGCAAGAACCGTCTCGGTACGCCCTGTCAGGTGCGGTTTGTGATGATGCCCCAGATCCTTGCGCCAGAAGGTGTAGACCAGGACGATGGTGAGGATGAAAGGCAGTGCCTTGCGAAAATCGCCCGATTCAACATGCGATATGGCGAGCGCGCCGAAGAAGGATCCGACGAAGGCAGCCAGGGCGGCCGGCAAAACCGTGCTCCAGGGGATACGAACCCGCCGCAGGAAAGACAGCATGGCTGCGGAAGTCCCCCAGATGGCCCCGCCCTTGTTGGTGCCGAACAAGGTTGCCGGTGGCGTGGTGGGGAAAGCCGAAAACAGCGCCGGGACCAGAATCAGCCCGCCGCCGCCCACAATGGAATCCACAAAGCCGGCGGCCAGCGCGGCAAGAGCCAGGGTCAACAGGCCATAGTCCATAGGCGGGAGACGGAGGATTGCATGACGGGTGCATGAGGACGCACCGCCGTGGTGCGAAAAAGAAAAGGCGCCTGAACCGCTGGTTCGGGCGCCCGTTTCAGCATATGGCCGCTGATGGCTTGGGGATTTTGCGGTGGACCGCTACCCCTATGGGCTGTCTCCTCAGTGCTCCCCTTGTGTCATTTGACGCGTGAGCATTGCGAATACGCAAGATTATTGAGGCATACAAGCAAAGGCGCACGCGGGAAAACCCGAGCTATTTTGCTGCATTGCAGCAAGACTGGGCTGCCGTTCGGCTCAGTGTCCCAGGCCGGGGAATAGCTTGAGCAAGCCGTCGCTCATCATTTCCACCGAGAGCGCTGCCAGAATCAAACCCATGAGCCGCGTCATCACGTTGATTCCGGTCTTGCCCAGTGCCCTGGCAATGGGTTGGGCCGCACGAAACGCCAGCGCGCAAGCCAGGGCGATGATCACGCCGTAGGCCACCAGCACGAACTGGTCGGTCCAGTGATGCGCCTTATTGGCATAGATGATGACCGTGCTGATGGTGGCCGGGCCGGTGAGCAGGGGGATGGTCAGCGGCACGACGGCGACGCTGTCGCTGGCAACGGCTTCATCCACCTCTTCCGGCGTGGATTTGACGGCGCCCGGATGGGCATTGAGCATGCTGAAGGCCGAGACCAGCAGCAGCATGCCACCGCCAACTTGAAAAGATGCCAGCGAGATGCCGAAGAAATGCAGCAGATCGATGCCGATGAGTGCGCTGACGGCAATGACCATAAAAGCGGAGAACGCGCTGATGAGAATGGTGCGCTGGCGCTGCGCCGACGTGAAGTTTTCAGTGAAGGCGATGAAAAATGGAATCACGCCCAGAGGGTTGACGATGGCCAGCAGCGCCACCAACGGTTTGATGAGATTCATGGCGTGGGGTATGGATGCGCAGCCACAAGCGTAGTGCCTGGCGGGCGCTGCAGGAAGCGCCTGGCCGAAGTTGCCCGACAAGGCCCTGGCCCGACCGACACCGCGCACGCGGCGCCCGGGGCGCGACCTTGCGGCCTTGGAGTGGAGGCAAAGACGCGCCACGCCACAATAGGACGTGGCCAAGTCGACGTCACTGCACGAAGCCGATGCGTCCTCGCTTGCTGGCCTGGTGCGGCGTCAAATCCTGCGCCAGCACCTCGCGACGCCCGGCGAGCTTGGCGGCGCCGAAGGCGCCGGTGATGAGGCGACGCATTTCGCGTGGCTTGCATTTTGTCAGCAAGTCGAGCGCGCCAGGACTCAGGGTTTCCGGGAAGGCGGCGCCCCAGTCATGGCTGTTGCGGATGCTGCTGTACAGGCGCTCGGCGATGCTGCGCAGCCCGGCTTCGTCAGGCGGGTCGATTTCATAGACATTGAGCCGGTTGAGCAGGGGCTCGGGAATGCCGGCGGCGTCATTGGCGGTGGCCACCCAGACCACGGCGCTGCAGTCGATCGGCACTTCGGCGAATTCGTCGGTGAAGTGCTGCGCCGTGTCGAATTCCAGCAGGCTGTAGAGCGCACCCAGCGGATCGTACTGCGCCCCGCCCGCGGCCTTGTCGATCTCGTCGATGACCACCACCGGGTTGGCGAAATCGCCCTGCACCAGGGTCTCGAACACCTTGCCGGGACGCGCGCCTTTCCACTGCGAGGACGAGCCCGACAGAATCCACCCGGCGGTGAGCGCATTCATGGGCGCGAGTGCCCAGGTGGTGCCCAACAGCTGGGCGACGCGGCGCGCGAAATGGGTTTTGCCGATGCCCGGTTCGCCCAGCAGCAGCATGGGCGTGACCTCGATGGCGTCGCGGCTGTTGGCTGCGAGCGCGACGGAGCGGCAGATGTCTTCCAGCGGCTCAGTGAAGTTGGGCAGTTCGTGATGCAGCGTGTCCCTATCGGGTAGCTCGGCCGGCTTGATCGCCAGGCGCTGGCCGCCAGCCTCGATCATGCGCGCATAGGTGTGGCGCAACTGTTCATGCGCCTCGGGCGGCAGGCCTTTGAGCTTGCGCTCGACCTCGTCCACCGCATAAACCGACTTGTAGGCAGCCACGGCAATCATGATGCACCTCCTCGGCAAACACAGAGCCCATGCAAGGCCATGCACCAATCATGCCAGACCGAGACCACCAAGCAAGTCTGCTCGCCGTGGCCGAGGGCCAATGGCGTGAACTTTTGCACACTTTGGCCCAAACATGTATGCGGGGCTGGCCCTAGATTTCGATCTGCGTGCCCAGTTCCACCACGCGGTTGGGCGGGATGCGGAAGTAGTCGGAAGCTTCCTGCGCGTTGCGGCTCATCCACGAGAACAGCACTTCGCGCCACAGCACCATGCCTGGAATCTTGGACGGAACGATGGTCTGGCGGGCGAGGAAGAACGAGGTTTCCATCAGGTGGAATTCCAGCCCGAAGAGGCGTTCGCAGTCTTTCAGCAGGCGCTGAATGTCAGGCTCGTCCTTGAAGCCGAAGTCCACATGCAGCAGGTAGATGCCCTCCTCCATCGGCGTGAGCTCAATGGCTTGCTCGGGTGGCACATGCGGCACATCGGCGGCCTGCGCCGACAGGAAGAACACGCGCTCATGCAGCACCTTGTTGTGCTTGAGGTTGTGCAGCAGCGCATGCGGCACGGTGTTGACATCGGGCGTGAGATAGATGGCCGTGCCTTCCACCCGCGTGGGCGGGTAGGTGGACAGGCTGTGGACGAAGTCCTTCAGGTTCAGCGCATGTTCCTGCAACTGCCGCTTGAGCAAGGTGCGGCCGCGCTTCCAGGTGGACAGCATGACGTAAACCGACGCGCCGAACACCAGCGGGAACCAGCCGCCGTGGTCGATTTTCAGCGAGTTGGAAGCCAGGAACAGCAACTCCACCAGCGCCAGCGGAGCGAACACGACATTGGCGCGCCGAGAGCTCCACGCCCAGCGCTTGGGCGCCACCATCCACAGGAACACGGTGGTGGTGAGCATGGTGATGTTCACGGCGATGCCGTAGGCGGCCGCCAGGTTGTCGGAGCTGCGGAAGGTCAGCACCAGAATCACCACGAAGATGAGCATCATCCAGTTGATGAAGGGCACATAGATTTGCCCCTGATTGCTGGCGTTGGTGAACAGCACTTTCATGCGCGGCAGATAGCCGAGTTTGATGGCCTGGGTGGTCATGGAATAGGCGCCCGAGATCACCGCCTGCGAGGCAATGACCGTGGCCATGGCCGCCAGGATGACCAGCGGCCACAGCGCCCAGTCGGGCGCCAGGTAGAAGAACGGGTTCTTCACCGTTTCGGGCCGTGCCAGCACCAGCGCGCCCTGGCCGAAGTAGTTCAGCAACAAGCCTGGCATCACCACGCCCAGCCAGGCCCAGCGGATGGGTTCGCGGCCAAAATGACCCATGTCGGCGTACAGCGCCTCGCCGCCGGTGAGGGTGAGGAACACCGCGCCCAGCAGGAACAATGCCAGCCCCGGTTCGCGGATGAACATATCCATGCCCCACCAGGGGTTGAGCGCCAGCAGCACGGCGGGGTTTTGCACGATTTGAAGCAAGCCCAGCACGCCCAGCACGCCGAACCACACCACCATGACCGGCCCGAAGTAGGAGCCCACCAGCGCGGTGCCGCGCTTTTGCACCAGGAACAGGCCAATGAGAATGAGCACGGTGATGGGCACCACGGCATCCTGCAGCAGCGGCGTGGCCACTGCCGTGCCCTCGATGGCCGAGAGCACCGAGATGGCCGGGGTGATGATGCTGTCGCCATAGAACATCGACGCGCCGATCAGGCCCAGCGCCACGGCGATGGTGCGGCCGCGGGTGCGCGGCGCATAGCGCCGCATGACCAAGGCCATCAGCGCCAGGATGCCGCCTTCGCCGTTGTTGTCGGCGCGCAGCGCCAGCATGACGTACTTGACGGTGACGATGATGGTCAGCGCCCAGAAAATGAGTGACAACACGCCGTAGATGTTGGGGATGCTGTAGCCCAGGTCGTGCGCCGGGTTGAAGGCTTCTTTGAAGGCGTACAGCGGACTCGTGCCGATGTCGCCATACACCACCCCCAAGGCGCCCAGACTGAGGGCGGTCATCGATCCCTTGTGTTGTGTTTCGGTGTTTTGCATGGTTTGCGCGCCGCAGGCGACTGCTCACACTGCGTGCCCGAATGAAGGGACTGCCATCTTAGGACTGTTTTGCGCTGCAGCATCGCTCGCATTCCCCCTGTTGCCAGGGCGCCACCGACACTCTTTTTTGCGCCACATCAAAACCACGCCGTCGGCGTGCCGCCATCATCCAATCCATGATGCCCGCCAATCTCGATTTCCAGCCCGAGCTGATCCGCCGCTTCGACGTGGCCGGTCCGCGCTACACCTCCTACCCCACGGCCGACCGTTTTCGCCCGGATTTCAGCGCGGCCGATTACGCCGCTTCGCTGCGCGAACGCGGCTGCGATACGGTCACGCCGCTGTCGCTCTACGTGCACATCCCGTTTTGCGAAACCCTGTGCTACTACTGCGGCTGCAACAAGATTCCCACCAAAAACCATGCGCGCAGCAGCCCCTACCTCGACCAGGTCGGGCAGGAAATGGGCTTGGTGGCCGGCCTGCTGGGCGCGCGTTTGCCCGTGACGCAATTGCACTGGGGGGGCGGCACGCCCACCTTCTTGTCGGACGCCGAGGCCGAGCGCCTGATGGACATGACGCGGCGCCACTTCGACCTGCAACCCGGCGGCGAATACTCCATCGAAATCGATCCGCGCAAGGTCAGTGCCACGCGCGTGGCGCATCTTGCGGCGCTGGGCTTCAACCGCATGAGCGTGGGCATCCAGGACTTCGACCCCGCCGTGCAACAGGCGGTCAACCGCATTCAGAGTTTCGAGGAAACCCGGGACGTCATCGTCGCCGCGCGCGCCAACGGTTTTGCGTCGATCAGCGTCGACCTGATCTACGGCTTGCCCAGGCAGAACGCCTTCAACTTCGCCGCCACGCTGGAGCAAGTCATCACGTTGCGGCCCGACCGCGTCGCGCTCTACAGCTACGCCCATCTGCCCCAGCGCTTCACCCCGCAGCGCCGCATCCACGCCGCCGACCTGCCCGAGCCGCAAGCCAAGCTCGTGCTGCTGGGCCTGGCCATCCGCCGTCTGGCGCATGCCGGTTACGTCTATGTCGGCATGGACCATTTCGCCCTGCCCGACGACGAACTCGCCCGCGCGCAGCAGCAGGGCAAGCTCCAGCGCAATTTCCAGGGCTATTCCACCCAGGCCGATCTGGACTTGCTGGCCTTTGGCGTCTCGGGCATCTCCAAGCTCGGGCGTCAGTACATCCAAAGCGTCAAGACCTTGGAGGCCTATGGCGCGGCGCTCGCCGCCGGCGAGCTGCCGGTGGAGCGCGGCCTCAGCTTGAGCGCCGACGACCTGTTGCGCCGCGACGCCATCCAACGCCTGATGTGCGATTTCGCCCTCGACCTGCAGGCCTTGGCGCAGCGCCACGGCGTGGACGATGCCGCGAGCTATTTCTCTGCCGACCTGCGGCGCCTGCAGCCGCTGGAGCAAGCCGGCTTGCTCCAGCGCGAGGGGCTCAAGCTGCGGGTCACGCCGCAAGGCCGGCTGCTGGTGCGCATCATCGCCATGCAGTTCGATCATCACCTGCACGACGCTGCCGCCCTGTTGCAGGCACCACGCTATTCGCGGGTGATTTGACGCCGTCGCGCCGTCGCGCCGCCGGTCAAGCCGCCTGCGCGCGCGAGCCGAAGCGAGTGTGCAATGCCGCGCGCAGGCTCGCATCCAGGGCTGGCAGGCGAGCCCGCACGGCGGCACAGCGCTCATCCGCTGGCGTGCGCCGGGCTGCGGCCCACACCGGCTGCGGCCAATGCGCGTCCCAGCCCCAGCGGGCGATCACATGCCAGTGCAGGTGCGGCACGACGTTGCCCAGGCTGGCGAGGTTGATCTTGTCGGGCGTCAGATGCGTGCGCAGGCCCTGCTCCACCAGCGCCAGCGCGTCCATGCAGGTGCTGCGCTGCAACGGGGTCAGGTCGGTGAATTCGCGGGCATGGTGTTGCCAGACCAGACGGTAAAAAGCCGGGTGCAGCGCATCGTCAGCGCGGATCAGCCGCATCCAGTCGCCGCTCCACACCAGCAAGCCGCCGGGCTCGGTGCAAAGCGGGCACCCTGGCGTCAAAGCGTCTGCGACCGGCCCCTGCGCCACGGTCGGCTTATTCGTAGAAATCACCGCCGCCCTGGCCCGGGGCCAGATGCGCCTGGCCGGGTTGCAGCCGGGTCATCGCCACGACATCGCCCACATAGGTGATGGGTCCGGTGGGTTGCCCGGTGGGCGAGCCACCGGCGGGCTCGACGCTGATGGCGAAGCCCTTGGCCTGGGACAGGGCCAGCAGCGCCGGTGCGGGTAGTTGCAGCGTGTCGGAGGAGCGGAGCTGCACCAGGCCCACGGCTTGAGGCTTGCCTTGCTTGGGCAGCATCCACAGTTCGAACGACTTGTTGCCGGGCGTGGCCACCGGACCCACCGCCGTGAGCACGAGGCGGCTGCCGTGCACGGTGAGCACGGCGCTGTGACCCTCGGGGCCCTTGAGCACGGCGGCCATTTGCGCCGCCGATGGTGCTCCCGGGCCGGGTTGCTGCAGCAGCATGACCAGCGACACCATGAGCGAGGCCGTCAGCACGCCGAAGCCCAGCGTCAGG
The DNA here is from genome assembly GCF_900089495.1 of Thiomonas sp. X19. NCBI lineage: Bacteria > Pseudomonadati > Pseudomonadota > Betaproteobacteria > Burkholderiales > Thiomonas > Thiomonas sp. X19. Next base: position 443,034 of record NZ_LT605203.1, read on the forward strand.
CCCATCCAGGTGCGTTTGGCCCAGCCCTTTTCGAACCGCTGCGACACGGGTGTGCCGGTGCCAGGTTGAACGCGGGCAAGTATGCCGTCCCAGGCACGTTCCGGCGGTTTCTGGCGGAGCAGACCGTCGTCGAGCCGCTGGCGCCAAGTCCGCAGGGCTTGCGCCAGCGTGGGTTCGGTTTGCAGCAGCGCCTCGAAGCGCCGCCGCGCGGCCGGGCTCATGCCGCCGGTGAGGTAATCGCTCGCCAGCCGGTTGCAGAGTTCGGGTTGGTGGTAGCGCGTCATGACCCGGCGCCCTCCCCGAGGCATGCGCGCAGGGCGAGGATGGCGCGGCGAAGAATGGTCTTGACGGTGCCCAGGGCCATGCCGCTGAGCTTGGCAAGTTCGCCATGCGACATGCCCATCACATACGAGTGGGTCAACAATTCGCGCTGCCGCGGTTTGAGTTCATCGAAGCAACGCTCGAGCGAGCCATGCGACATGCTGCGCTCCAGCAACTGCTCCGGCCCGGGCGCGGCGTCGGCCGGGTCCAGCGGCACTTCCATGGCGTCGAGGCTCTCCACGGGTTCGCGCCCTTTGGCGCGCAGCTTGTCGAGGCAGGTGTTGCGCACCACGGTGGCCAGCCAGGCTTCGGCCGCACCTTGCGTCGGGCGGTAGCTGGCGGCTTGATGCCAGATCTTCACATAAGCATCCTGCAAAGCGTCCTCGGCTTGCGCCGGATCGCGCAACAGGCGCAGGCAGATGGCCCAGCCGCGGCGGCGTGTGGCTTCGTACAGCGCGGCGAAAGCCTGCTGGTCGGCCAGCGCGGTGTAAGCCAGGAGTTTTTCCAGATCGGGCATTGGAGAAGGTCGGGTGGTGTGGGCCGGCGCAGCACACCAGAGCGGAACAAGCGCATCCGCCACCGCGCCTCAAGCCGCAGCTGCAACAGGCCCGATGGCCGCGGCAGCCGCCCCGGCGCGGGGGCGTTGCCGCATCTTAATGGGAGGGCTTGCGCTTGCGCAGCCGGACTGAAACCAGTCATGACGAATCCAGTGAAAGCGTGGGCTTGCGATTGACCGGGGTCAGTCCAGTGTTCCATCAGGCGATGAACGCCGCCGGAACCGGATTCTCGCCCAGGGCGTTGAGCAGAATGGCCCAGTGCATGGTTTCGTCACCCATGATGCTGGCGGCAGCCTTGGCCAGGCCGCGGTTGTGGAACTGCGGAACCGTGCCGAGATAGGCGCTGGCGGCGCCCTTTTCCAGCCCGGCGGCAAAGCGCAACACGTCGGCCTGGTTCTTCAGCTTGTCGGTCGGAAAGTTGTAGGCCGCTGGTTTCATCGACATCACCGGCGTGCCGCCGAGCTTGTTGATCGTGCTTTCCAGCACGCCGGCGTGCGCCTTGTGCTGGCCCTGGAATTCCACCGCCACAGCCAAGACCGGCTTTTGCAGCAGGCCCGATTCGGCGCCCACCTGATAGGCGGCGATCGCCTGGTATTCCAGGCCCAGAGCGACGTTCAGCATCTTGATGTCATCTTCGTTGGACATCGACGCGGCGAAGCTGCGGGCCGGCAACGCCAGGCCGCTGGCAGCGGTGAGGCCGGCGACGAACAGGCCGCCTTTCTTGAACCAGGTGCGGCGGTCGAGTGCGGGAGAATCCATACGGGCGTTGGTATCCATGATCATGTCCTTGGCAAAGTGGTTGAACGAACAGGCCGTGCCGATGCGCGACCTTGCAAACCACTACGCCGAGATACGGAACTTGGATTCATGCTGCCCCATCGGCAGCTCTTAAGTTTCACCGAGCTTTGAACTCGCGGAGTTGATGGTTCCATGACTTCGAGGTGTGCATGCCCTCGGGGGCAAGGCTCCCTTACCGAAGGTCGATCATTGCAAATTCGAACTGGCTTTTCATTGAATTTTTAGCGAATGCCGGGCGCTATATCACTCTGTCGCTGGCAAATTTTGTCAAGGTCTCATGTTTTCTTGGCATCAACTGCTGTGTAATGGTGTTGCTTGATGGCGTCGGTAAAGCGCATGCGGGTGTGGCTGGCACGCTCGATCAGACCTACATGGCGTTGAACGTCGACCCCCGGCAACGTGATCACACGCAGCGAGCGATCGGTTGCCCAGTTGACGTTGGCCAGGCGCGGAACGATCGAGACGCCGAAGCCTTGGCGCACGATTTCTATCATCGCCTCGACCGAATTCAACTCCATCTCGTCCGACGTCGATACGTTGCAGCGGTGCAAAACCTCGTTCACCAGATGGCCGGTCCATGTGTGTCGGTCGAAGCGAATGAAGGGTGCTTGGCGAAGCATGTCCAGCGGTTCGTCTGGCAATTTGAACTGCGCGCGGCGCGGAACGATCAGCACCATGGCCTCGGTGTACAGGGGTGTCCAGCGTAGGCTGGAAGCCAGCGGGCGGGGCGACTTCGTCACCACCGCGGCGTCGAGTTCGCCGCGTTCGACGCGATCCGCGAAATCGCTTGAAAGGCCGGCCAAGATCTTGACCTTCAACCGAGGATGCTGCCGCTTGACTGCGCGCAGCGCATCGGCAAACGCTCCCATCAGCGCCGAGATCAACGCGCCGACGACGACAGTGCCCGACAACGCATCTTGGTCGGTCTCGGCGACCAGGGAGTCGTAGAGCAGCACCAGTTGCTCGATGTGAGGCGCCATGGCCCGGCCCGCCGTGTTCAGCACGACCGAGCGCGGGCCGCGGTCAAACAGCGCCTGCTCAAGGCTTTGCTCAAGCGCTCGCATCTGCAATCCGACCGCGGCCGGGGTCAGGCCGACTTCCCTGCCTGCCGCGGTAAAGCTGCCATGACGAACGACGGCCAGAAAAGTCTTGAAGCTGCGGATCGAGGACATAAGGCGGTTGCTTCGGATTGGTTTGACGTTGCGCAGTTGCCGTGGCTTTGGCGGCAGAAGCGGCTTTCACGAGCATCCATCCGCAATACTAAAGTTTTTCTTGTCCTCAACGAAACAAAGGTTCGCTTTTCTTTTTTAAGGGGGCTGGCCACAATAGTCATATTGAGACGCAGTCGCCCCATCGCTCGAACCCCATGGCGGACAAAAATTCCCACCTTCATGTATCGATCTGGCGTGGCAAGGAACAAGGCAGTTTCGCCAGCTACGACGTCCCGAGACTGGAAAGCCAGACCGTGCTCGACGTCGTCACCTATATTCAGCGCCAGCTCGACCCCAGCCTGAGTTATCGCTACGCCTGCCGCGTGGGCATGTGCGGCTCGTGCGCGATGAACGTCAACGGCGTGGCGCGCTGGACCTGCCGCACACATGTGGCCAAGGTCGAACGCAACGGGGCGCTGGAGATCGCCCCGTTGTCGAATTTGCCGGTGATCAAGGATCTGGTCACCGACATGCGGGAATTTTTCGACAAATGGGCACGCTCGATGGGCCGTTTCCAGGGCAGCAGGACCCGCTCCGACGCGTTCGCGCGTGTCGATCCTGCCAGTCGCGAGCGCCGTGCCGCCGATGCCGGCATCGAGTGCATCGGCTGCGGTGTGTGCTACGCATCGTGCGACGTGGTCGGCTGGCGACCCGAGTTCCTGGGGCCGGCGGCGCTGAACCGTGCCTGGACCCTGGTGAACGACGTCCGCGACGTACTGCGTGACGAGCGGGTGCAGGCGACCTCTGGCGACAGCGGCTGCCACGCTTGCCACACCCAGGGCTCGTGCACCCAGCGCTGCCCGAAATCGATCGCGCCGACCGCCGGCATCGCCGGGCTCAAGCGCCTCGCGCTGGGCGGCAGCTTCCTGGGCCGGCGATGAACACGCGCATGCAGGTGCGGCTGTGGCTGTGGCAGCGCATCAGCGCCGCGGTGCTGGCGCCGCTGGTGCTGATCCACCTGGGCACCATCATCTACGCGGTGCACGCGGGTCTGAGCGCGGCCGCCATCCTCGGGCGACTGCACGACAACGCGTGGTTCGGCGGCTTCTACGCGCTGTTCGTGCTGGCCTGCGCGGCGCACGTGCCCGTCGGCATGGCCCGCATCGCCGAGGAATGGCTGGCGTGGCGCGGCGCGAAGGCCATGCTGCTGGGCGGGGCTTTCGGCCTGCTGGTGCTGGTGGCCGGGCTGCGCGCGGTCTACGGCGTGGTGCTGTCATGAAGCGCCGCAACGACTTTCGGGCCCGCAACCACCCGGCGTACTGGGCCTTCTGGCTGCACCGGGTCTCGGGCCTGCTGCTGGCGCTGTTCCTGCCGCTGCATTTCTGGGCCCTGGGCCAGGCGCTGCACGGCGCGGCCTCGCTGCAGGGTTTCCTGCGCCTGGCCGACCAGCCGCTGTTCCGCTTCGCCGAGTGGGGTCTGGTGATGCTGCTGGCGCTGCACATGACCGGCGGCATCCGCCTGCTGCTCATCGAGTTCGCCCCGTGGTCCGGCCTGCGTCAGGACTGGATCGCGGTGGCGCTGGGCGCGGCGGCCGCCGCGGGCATGGCCTTCGCGCTGGCCCTGCTCGGTTGAGCGCGCCCAAGCAGACCTGTCGAGGAAATCCGGCATGAACATCGACCTGCAAGCCATCGAGGACACGGCGCGCGAGCTTTACATCCGCGCGCTCAAGGTGCTGCCGCCCGACATCAAACAAGGCTTTGGGCGACTCGTCGGCAGCGAAAGCGTGCCGCGCGCGCAAGGCGTGCTCAGGACCATGGTGACGAACATTGAGGTCGCTGAGCGCACCGACAACTTGCTGTGCCAGGATACAGGGGTACCGATCTACAACCTGCGCATCGGCAGCGGTGTCGAGTTCGATGGTCATGCGCTGAAGGCGGCGATCCGGCGTGGCTGCGAGCGGGCCACGCGCGAGTACCCGTTGCGTTCGTCGGTGGTGCATCCGCTGACACGCCGCAACGAGCACACCTCCTGCGGCATCGAGGTGCCGGTGATCCACATCGATTTCGTCGATACGACGGACTTTCTTGACATCGAGATGATCCCGAAGGGCAGCGGCTCGGAAAACAACTCATTCCTGAAAATGGCGATCCCCGCGGAGGGCCTCGACGCCATCAAGACCTTCGTCGTCGACTGCGTGATCGCCGCCGGTGGCAAGACATGTCCGCCGACCATCGTTGGCGTCGGCCTGGGCGGCACGTCGGATCTGTGCGTCGCGCTGGCCAAGCGCGCTGCCACGCGGCCGCTCGGTACCCGCTGCGACGACGTCGACGGCGCACTTCTCGAGGATGAGCTGTCGCACGCGGTCAACCAGCTCGGGGTCGGACCGCAGGGACTCGGGGGCGACTCCACCGCCTTTGCCGTGCACATCGAACTGGCGGCCACGCACATCACGATGAACCCGGTCGCCGTGAACATGCAGTGCCATTCCGCACGCCGCGCCCGCGCCAGCTTCACCCCGGCCGGCGTTCACTACGGATTCTGACCATGGCCCACCACGCACTGAACACCCCGGTCAGCGAGGCGCAGGTACGCGCGCTGCACGCGGGCGACACGGTGACCCTGCAGTCCACGCTGTTCGGCATCCGCGATGCGACCCAGATCCACATGTTCGACCGCGGGCGCGCGACCCGCTTCGATCTGCGTGGGCACGCCGTGATCCACACCGCGCCGAACGTGCGCCGGGTCGCGGCGAGCCCCGAGTTCCCGGCGGGGTACGCGCCGGTGTGCGTTGGCACGACGACCTCGGACCGCATGGAACGCTTCACCTGGCCGCTGATGCAGCAGTATGGCGTGCGCATGATCGTCGGCAAAGGCGGCCTGCGCGCCGACTCGCTCGAGGCCTTCGCCAAACTTGGCGGCGTGTATCTGGCCATCGTCGGCGGCACGGCGGCCCTGGAGAGCACCTGGATCGAGCAGATCGAGGACGTCGACCTCGACGACCTGAACCCGGAATCGCTGTGGAAATTCCGCATCCGTGATTTCGGGCCGCTGCTCGTGGCGATGGACAGTCACGGCAACAGCCTGTACGACGACGTGAAGCACGACGTGCAGGAACGCCGCGCCCGCGTGCTGGCCGAGCTCGGCGTGAGAACGGCGTGAGGCCAGCGCGCACATGGACTTGAAGCGGATCGACATCGATATCCTGATCCTCGGCTCGGGTGGCGCCGGGCTGTTCGCAGCGCTGCACGCGCACCAAGCCGACCCTCGACTGTCGATCACGGTCGCGGTCAAGGGCCTGCTGGGCAAGTGTGGCTGCACCCGCATGGTGCAGGGCGGCTACAACGTTGCCCTCGCCGAGGGCGACTCGGTCGAGCGGCACTTCATGGACACCATCGAGGGAGGCAAGTGGCTGTCCAACCAGGATCTGGCCTGGACCCTGGTGACCAAGGCGGTGGAGCGCATCCACGAGCTTGAAAACGAACTCGGCTGCTTTTTCGACCGCAACCCGGACGGCACCGTGCACCAGAAGGCCTTTGCCGGGCAGACCTTCGACCGCACGGTGCACAAGGGCGACCTGACCGGGATCGAGATCATCAATCGCCTGGCCGAGCAGGTCTGGGCGCGCGGCATCGACCGGCTCGAGGAGCACCGCGCCATCGAACTCGTGCGCACGCCCGACGGCAGGGCGCTGGCTGGCGTGCTGATGATCGACATGCGCAGCGGCGGGTTCGTGTTCGTGCGCGCCGGCGCGGTGCTGCTGGCCACCGGCGGCGGGCCGACCATGTACAAGTTCAACACGCCGTCGGGCGACAAGAGCTGCGACGGCCTGGCCATGGCGCTGCGCGCCGGGCTGGCGCTGCGCGACATGGAGATGGTGCAGTTTCACCCCACCGGACTGCTGGCGGGCGCGCACACGCGCATGACAGGTACCGTGCTCGAGGAGGGGCTGCGTGGCGCCGGAGGCTGGCTGCTCAACGGCCGGGGCGAGCGCTTCATGCACAACTACGACCCGCGCGGCGAGCGCGCCACGCGCGACATCGTGTCGCGCGGCATCTTCGCCGAGATGCGTGCCGGGCGCACCTCGCCCAACGGCGGCGTGTACATCCAGATGTCCCACCTCGGCGCGGACAAGGTCAGGCAGCAGTTCAAGGGCATGGTCGAGCGCTGTGCCGACTGCGGTTTCGACTTGGCGGGCGGCAAGGTCGAGGTCGTTCCCACCGCGCACTACATGATGGGTGGCGTGGTGTTCCGCCCCGACTGCAGCACCGAACTGCACGGGTTGTTCGCCGCCGGCGAGGACACCGGCGGGGTGCATGGCGCCAACCGCCTGGGCGGCAACGGCGTGGCCAATTCGACGGTCTTCGGCGGCATCGCCGGCGAAACCATGGCGCTGTGGGTACGCGGCAACCCGGGTCGCCGCGAGCCGGATCTGGGGGCGATCCGGCGCAGCATCGCCGCGCACGAAACCCCGTTTACGCAAAAGCCAGGTGATCTCAATGCGATTCGCGAGGCGCTATACGGCTGCATGTGGGAAGACGTCGGCATGCTGCGCGACGCGAGCGGACTGGCGCGGGCCCAGGCCCGGCTGGCCGAACTGGAAGGCGAACTGGCCGCGGTCGGCGTGGCTGACGGCGAGCGTGCCTACAACCTGAGCTGGCACGACTGGCTGAACCTGCGCAACCTGATCGCGGTCAGCCGCGTGATTGCTGCGGCGGCAGCCAGCCGGGAGAATTCGCGCGGCGCGCATTTTCGCGAGGACTTTCCGGATGCCGGCGAACTCGCCACGTCGACCTACAGCGTCGTGCGCCAGGATGGCGAGCGCGTTGCCGTGTCGCACGACACCGTGGTGTTCTCCCGCGTCCAACCCGGGCAGACCATCCTGGTTGACATCGGCCCGGCGCAGGCGAAGTTGGCCGCGGCGTGATCCCGGCAACCCGGGACGCCATGACGCCGGCACTGGACTTTCTAGGTTGCGCGATCGACGCCGCACCCGGCCTGTTGAGCGCGCGCAGACTGTTTGCCGGGATTGGCTTGGCTAGAGGTTGTGCCAGATCAGACTCGTGCCGCCGGCGATCAGGATCGCCCATACTGCCTGCACGATCCGATGTGCCGGCAGCTTGCGGCTCAGGTGGCTGCCCAGGTACAGACCACCCATCACGACGGGCAGCAGGGCGAGCGCAAGTTGCAGCACATGCGGCTGTTTGTACAGTCCCACCGATGTGAAAAGGACGAGTCGCGTGAGGCCGCTGAAGAAAATCAGGGCGCTGATCGTCGCACGCAGGGCGCGCACGTCGGGCAGGCGGCGCGCCAGGTAGGCAACGTAGATGGGACCGCCCGTTCCGAACAGCGCCGTGAACAAGCCGCCGAGCAAGGCCAATGGTGCTGCCCACGCCACCGAAATTGGCCGCTGCTGCACCCGGAACACCAGGCTCCATGCCGCGTAGGCCAGAATGAAGCAGCCCAGCGTGATGAGCAGCGGTCTTTGCGGCGCGCGCACAAGCAGCGTGACGCCGATCAGCATGCCGGCGACCATGAACGGAATGATGCGCAGCAACTCGTCGCGCGCCACGGCGCTGTGGTTGCGCAGTCCCAGCACGATGCCGGCGCTGAGGTCGAAGATCAGCATCATCGGCACCACCGATCGCAGCGGCAGGAAATGCGTCAGCAGCGGTACCGCGGTGATCGACGAGCCGAAGCCGGTCAGACCGTAGATGGTGTAGGCCAGCGCGATGATCAGGGTCGCGCTGAGCAGCGTGACCCACGGAAACGGCAGATCGATCACCATGCGCGCGCTGCCGTGGGTGGCAAGCCGAGCTTGGCCGGGCTCTCGTTGCGGTGCCGCCGGGGCATGGCCCCTCGCCTTGCGGGCCTGGGCAGCGGCCGCTTCACCCGCGTGCCAGCGCCTGCAGCTGCTCGTACAGGGGCACGGCGACCTCGATGCCGTCCGCGCGCGCCTTCTCGGCCAGTTCGAAACGGCGCTGTCCCGGTAGCCTGACCTCGGGGTCCTGGCACATCGCCGCGACCAGGGTTTCCAGCCGTTCGTCGAACACGTCGCTGCCGGCGAGCGCGCCCGGGTCGATGACCATGAAGGCCTGGCCGATGCGCGGCCGGTTGCCGGCGTCCGTGAAAAACGAATCGGCCTCGAAGCCAAACGACGCGCCGGTCAGTGCGCAACACAGCAGCTCGACGACCAGCGCCAGCATCGCCCCCTTGACCCCGCCGGCCGGCAGCATCGAGCCCTCGAGTCCGGCCTTCGGGTCGGTGGTTGGCCGACCCTCGCGGTCAACTGCCCAGCCCAGCGGAATGCTGCGCCCCTCCTTGGCCGCCACCATCAGTTTGCCGCGAGCGACCTCGGACAGTGACAGGTCGATGACCAACGGCGCCGCCTTGCGGCGCGGAAACACCGCCGCGATCGGGTTGGTGCCGAACAGCGCACGCTTGCCGCCCCAGGCTGGCATCGCCGCTGGCGAGTTGCCGAAGGCCAGCCCGACCATGCCGGCGCTGCTGACCGGGCCCAGGTGTTCGGCGGCGACGCCGAAGTGGTGGCTGCGCGTGACCCCGGCGAAAGCCGCGCCGCAGAGCCGCGCGCGGGCGATGGCCTCGCGCACCGCCAGCGCACAGGCGGGAAACGCCAGGCCGTCGTCGGCGTCGACAAGGCAGGCTGCGCTCTTGGCATGAATCACTTTCGGCACGGCGATGCCGTTGACGCGGCCGTTGCGCAGATGCGCGGTGTACTGCGCCACGCGCGACAGGCCGTGCGACGGCAGCCCCTGGGACTCGGCCGCAACCAGCGCCTGGGCGGTGGACTGTGCCATGGGTGGCGAGGCCCCGGCTCGGCGCAAGGCGCTGGCGACGAGATCGGTCAGAGCGGACAGCGCGATGTGAGGCATGGGTGAGTGGTTTGAGATGGCGGCTGATCAAGTGGCGAGGGCCTGCAGGAAATCGCCGACCTTTTCGGCGATCATCGTGCTGACGCGGGTGTTGGATTCGCGCGTGACACCGGCTACGTGCGGCGTGAGGATCAGGTTGCGAAGGCCGGCCAGCGGCGAGCCGGCGGCGAGCGGTTCGTGCTCGAATACATCGAGTGCGGCGCCGCCGAGCTGGCCGTTGCGTAGTGCCGCGGCCAGTGCCGGTTCGTCGATCACGCCGCCGCGCGCGGTGTTCACCAGCACCGCCCCGAAGCGCATCAGCGCCAGTTTTCCGGCGTCGATCAGGTGGTGTGTCTGCGGGGTCAACGGAACGTGCAGGCTGACGACGTCGGATTCGGCGAGCAGCGCGTCGAGTTCGCGCCGCGCCGCGCCGGTCTGCGCCCACATCGGGGAATGGAGCTCGACCATCGGGTCGTGAGCCAGCACACGCATGCCCAGCGCAACGGCCAGGCGCGCCGTGCAGCGCCCGATGTCGCCGAAGCCGACCAGACCAAGGGTCTTGCCGGCGATTTCGCGTCCTTCGGACAGGTGCGCGCGCGGCCAGGCGCCGGCGGCCACCTCGGCGCTGGACAGATAGGCGCCGCGCAGAAGCAGCATGGCCGTAGCAATCACGTATTCGGCCACCGCCCGCGCATTGGCGCCGGAGGCGGGAATGACTTGGATGTCGCGCGCGGCACAGGCCGTCAGATCGATGTTGTCCAGCCCGACGCCGAGCCGGCCGACCACGCGCAACTGCGGCGTCGCCGCCAGCAGTTCGGCATCGACGCGGGTGCGATTGCGCACGATCAACGCGTCGGCCGCGTGCAACCGCGACAACAGCGCGGCGCGGTCGTCGACCAGCTGCGGCGCGTAGGCGACCTCGAAGCGGGTACGCAGCTTCGCAACGGCCTGCTGATCCATGAATTCGCTGACGACGATCCTCATCTGGCTTGCTTCTCGATCAGGACAGGGCCAACGGTCGCGCGCTGTTCACGCCTGCATGCCCCACTTGCGTACGCTGTGGCGCTCGATGGTGCGGAAAATGAGGTTTTCGACGATCAATCCGATGATGATGATGGTCAGCAGCCCGGCGAACACCTTAGAGATTTGCAAAATGTTACTGTTTTCGTAGATATACCAACCAAGGCCACCCGAGCCGGAGCTGACGCCGAACACCAGCTCGGAGGCGATCAACGTGCGCCAGGCAAAGGCCCAGCCCACTTTCAGCCCTGTGAGAATGCTGGGGAACGCCGCTGGAATTAGGATCTTGGCGATGTACGGAAAGCCCCTGAGCCCGTAATTGCGCCCGACCATGCGCAGCGTGTTGGAAACCGACAGAAAACCTGACTGTGTGTTCAGCGCCACCGCCCAGACCACCGAGTGCACCAGCACGAAAATCAAGCTGCCGTTGCCCAGGCCGAACCAGATCAGCGCAATCGGCAGCAGTGCGATGGCCGGCAACGGGTTGAACATCGCCGTCAAGGTCTCGAGAAAATCAGCGCCCACACGCGTGGTCACTGCAAAGGTGGTCAGCACCGCGGCGAAGGCTACGCCTAGCGTATAGCCGATAAGCAAGATCTGGAGAGAGGTCCAGATCTTGATCAAGAGTTCGCCGCTGACGATGCCCTTGACGAAGGCGAGAATGGTCGATGAGAAAGTCGGAAACAGCAGGCTGTTGTTGATCAGGCGCGCGCCGATTTCCCATGCGATGGCCAGCAGGATGACGATGACCGTTTTGCGCACCGTGGCGCTGTTGTAGCAGGTCTCGAAGCGCGACAGAGGTTTTTCGACGACACCGAAGCTCGCCGAATCGGTGGGCTCCCGATAGATCTCGGGACGCGGCAGTTGCAGGCTGTCGCTTTCAGGCATGCTGGGCCTCCTGGTTCATGTTCTCGCCCGCGAAGAGCAGGTCGTTGATCTTCGCTTCGAGGCGGCTGGCTTCCTCGCGGTCGGTGCTGTCGCGCGCGCGACCCTCGAGTTCGGCGCGGACCTGGCCCGGGTGTGGGGACAGCAGCAGGATGCGGTTGCCGAGTTTGATCGCCTCGGGAATCGAGTGGGTGACGAAAATGACCGTGAAATGGGTGTCATCCCACAGTTGCAGGAGTTCGTCCTGCATCTTGCGCCGGGTCAGCGCGTCGAGCGCGGCGTAGGGCTCATCCATGAGCAGCACGTCGGGTTCCATCGCCATGCCGCGAGCGATGGCCACGCGCTGTTTCATGCCTCCGGACAGCATGTGGGGATAGTGGTTGGCGAACTTCATCAGGCCGACCATCTCCAGGTAGAACATCACCTTGTCTTCGGCCGCGCGCCCCTTCCATTTTCCGGATGACAGCAGCGGGAACATGACGTTCTGCTTGACGGTCTTCCAAGGCAGGAGTTGGTCAAACTCCTGGAAAACCATCATGCGGTCGTAGCCCGGTTTGGAGATCGCCGCCCCCTTCAGCATGATTTCCCCCTCCGAGGGCGTGAGAAACCCCCCGATGGCCTTGAGCAGGGTGGACTTGCCGCAGCCCGAAGGCCCGAGCACGATGTAGCGGTCGGACTTGTGGACCTGGAAATCGACCCTATAGGTCGCAGTTACAAGGTGGCTTTGAGTCTTGTATTGCAGCGTCACCCCCCGCACGTCCAGCAGCACCTGCGGGTTCGGACTCACCGATGGATTCATGGTCACTACACAAACTCCTCAGGCACGGGAAACGCTGCCGGAATCAGTCGAAGCAAAAGCAAGCCCTGCAGCGGCTCAGCTGCCGGGAAGGTTGTCCACGTTCGGGAAGAACAGATCCTTCCACGACTGCGGAACAGCCTTGATAGTCCCGACTTTGTGCATGAATCGCACATATTTCATCACGTGCTGGGGCGTGGTCGTGTAGTCCATCTGCGGATTCTGTAGCATGTTCAGGATGAACCCGACCTTGTCCTTGGTGTCGTGGGTCGATTTCAGGTACTGCTCGGCAGCCCATTTCTTGTCATGGTTGATCTCGCTGATCGCCTGCCTAAGAGCGGCATAGAACGCGGCGTAGATTTTTGGGTTTTCTTTGTAAAACTTGGACGTAGTCCACACCAGGTTGAACGACGCTGGCCCGCCCAGGACTGTGTACGAGTTCAGTATCGTGTGGACATGAGGCATCGTCAGTTCCTGGTACTGGAACGGAGGCGCGCCGAAGTGCGCAGTGATTGCCCCGCTGGCCAGCGCCGCCATCGCAGCAGGGTGACTCATCGATACTGTGAGCGCGTCGAGCTTGTGTTCCTGGCCAGGGCCAAAAATTTGCTCGGCTGCCATTTGCAGTGTCACGGCTTGGATCGAGACTTTGACCGCTGGTAACCCGATCTTGTCCTTGCTCGTGAAATCCTTGATGGACTTGACATTCGGATCGGAGGTGTTTAGGTACAACGGCATGGAATTGAGCGCGGCTACACCTTTAATCCTGTAGTTGTCGCGGGTACGAGCCCAGGCAATGACCATCGGCGCCACACCGCCGGAGGCGAACTGCAGGCTATCCGACAGAAGCGCTGTGTTCATCACGTTGCCTCCAGCGAACTGCACCCACTTGACCTTTAAGTCCTTGATGCCCCGCGCGGCAGCTTGCTTCTGGATTAGGTTCTGCTCCTGCATGACGATCAGCGGCAAATAGCTGATGCCGAATTCGCGTGCAACTGATATCTCGTTAACCTCGGCGCTGGCTGTCGCAGAAGTGGCCAGCAGGACTCCGGCCAACAGAGTGGCTCCGATCAGATGCTTTTTCATGGTGTCTCCTCATGAATGTCAGGCGATGATGTTGGGCGATGTGGTATCGCTCCCCGTTGCGCGCCTTCACAGTCCTCTGTTGCAGGCGCTGGTTAAACCCCGGCACGATGAATGGTCCGCGCCGGGCGCAACCTCCTTGTGATTGCCAGCGGCAATGATCGACACGTTCATGCGCTTTCGTACAGACGGGTCAACACGAATTCACGGTGGCCCAGCGCTTCGGCCGCGGTCAGGCGTCCGTTGGCGGTGCGCAAAAGGCATTCCAGCGCCTTGTCGCCAGCCTGGTCGAGGTTGATCTCGCGCTGCAACAGCCCCGAGACATCGACGTCGATGTGCTCGTTCATCAGGCGCACCGTGCGCGGGTTGGCGCATAGCTTGATCACCGGCAAGATCGGGTTGCCGATCACGTTTCCCTGGCCCGTCGGAAAAAAATGCGCCACATAGCCCGAAGCGGCGCACAGTGTGACCATCTCGGCCGCGGCTGACGATGAATCCATGAACCACAGCCCCGAATGGGTCGGCACCTCGGCTTTGTCGAGCACTCCGTCAACGCGGCATTGCTTGCCGATCTTCTGGATGTTGCCCAGCGCCTTTTCCTCGATCGTCGTCAGCCCGCCGGCAATATTTCCCTTGGTCGGTTGGCTATCCGACAGATCGCTCGTCTTATGCCGATTGATCATGTCCTGGTAACGGTTGAACATGAACATGAAGCGCTCGCGCACCTGATCGTTGGCGCAGCGTGCCGCCACGATGCTCTCACCGCCAGTAATCTCAGAGGTTTCGCCGAACACCAAAGTGTTGCCCAGTTCGTAGAGCTTGTCGAAGGCGTTGCCCACGGTCGGGTTGGCGCCACAGCCCGAGGTGGTGTCGCTTTCGCCGCATTTGGTCGACACCCACAGTTCGCTCAATGGGCAGGGCTCGCGCTGTTTCTCACTGGCCCATTGCACATACCCGCGCGCGGCCTGGCTGGCGCGCTTGATGGTGTCATGGTCGCCGTGGCCCTCGATGCCGAAGCCAACCACCGGCTTGCCCGTCGCGGCGATGCCGTCGACCACCTTCTTCGTCCAGCCGTCCTCAATGCCGATGACCACCACGGCCGCGACGTTGGGGTTGCATCCTGTGCCGATCAGCGTGCGGAAATGCAACTCCAGGTCGGCACCGAACTGCAGGCGGCCGTATGGGTGGGGAATCGCCATCGTGCCCTTGATGTTGTGGGCCACGGCCTCGGCGGCGGCGTTGGATAGATCATCCAGGGGAAGAATGATGACATGGTTGCGTACACCCACCCGGCCGTTTTCACGGCGATAACCCAGGATCGTGGTGTCTTTGGAAATGGTTGGCATTGGCTTTCCTCTAGGAGACTGTCGGACTTTGCGGTCTTCCGGATGAAGACGCTATCCGAGACAATTGCTGCTGCACAACCGAGAGCCCGAGCCGATGAGCCGCTTCGTCCCTGTTGACCGAGACACCGCATATCTGTTGCCACCGTCGGTGGACGAATGGCTGCCCACTGATCACTTGGCGCGCTTCGTGGTCGAAGTCATCGAGCAGCTTGATCTGGGCGATCTGGCCCGACAGTACGCAGGCCGGGGCTCGGCGGCGCACCATCCGGCGGTGCTGCTGGGCCTGCTGATCTACGGCTACGCCAACGGCGTGCACTCCAGCCGCAAGATCGAGCGGGCGACCTACGACTCGGTGGCGTTCCGCTTTGTTGCGGCCAATACCCACCCCGATCACGACACGCTGGCGACGTTCCGCCGCCGCTTCTTGAAGGAGGTGGAGGCACTGTTCGTGCAGGTGCTGGTTCTGGCGCGCGAGATGAAGCTGCTCAAGCTCGGACACATCGCGCTGGATGGCACCAAGATCGACGCCAACGCCAGCAAGCACAAGGCCTTGTCGTGGGCTCATGCCAACAAGATCGAGGCGCAGCTGCGCCAGGAAGTACAAACGCTGCTGGCGCTGGCAGAGAACAGCGACCGCGCGACGGTACCCGACGGCATGGATGTGCCGGCGGAGATCGCCCTGCGTGCAGATCGCTTGAGCGCAATCGCGCAGGCCAAGGCCAAGATCGAGCAGCGCGCCAGCGAACGCCATCAGGTCGAGCAGCAGGAGTACGAGGCCAAGACCGCCAAGCGCCAAGCCCAGCGCGAGGCGGGCAAGAAGCCGCGCGGCAAGGACCCTGAGCCGCCAGAGGCCGGCCCCCGGAGCAGCGATCAGGTCAACCTCACGGATGAAGAGTCGCGCATCATGCCCGTGTCGGGTGGGGGCTTCGAGCAAAGCTACAACGCACAAGCCGGCGTGGACATCGCGACGATGATGGTGATCACCCAGCATGTGAGCCAGGCATCCAACGACAAGCGCGAAGTTGTGCCTACGCTGCAGCAGATCCAAGCGTTACCCGCGGTGCTGGGCGAGGTGCACACGCTCATCACGGACAACGGCTTCTTCAGCCAAGCCAACGTGATCGCGTGCAACGACGCGGGTATCGAGCCGCTGCTGGCGCTCAAGCGGGAGTCGCATCACACGCCGGTGATGGGGCGCTTTGCACCCGATGTGCCCGAGCCCCAGACGACGGATCCGCTCGTGCAGATGGCACACCGCCTGGGCACGCAAGCAGGCCGAGCCCTGTACGGCCTGCGCAAGCAGACAGTGGAGCCGGTGTTCGGCATCATCAAGCAAGTGATGGGTTGGCGCCAGATGAGCATGCGCGGGCTGGCCAAGGCACAAGGCGAATGGAGCTTGGTGACCATGGCTTGGAACATCAAGCGCATGCACGTCCTGCGAGCCGCGTGAGGGCAATAGTGCGCCCCGACCACGCCAAAACCGAGTCCCCAGGCCGCCCCATGTGCCCTCACAGTGTCTCGCCAACCATCGAGAGCGTTCGATCAGCGCGCCGCTGTCAAAAAAAACGCGTCGCACTGATCAATCGGATTCGCTCGGGTTCAAGTCCGACAGCCTCCTAGGGCTTGTCAGAAGTTCCGGGAGCGTCGAACGGATTGGCGCAATGTGCCGGCAGCGGGGCTATCCCATGCTGTGCCCGGGCCGGCGCGCAAGTCGACGCGGCATGGCGCACATGACGGCTGCTTACCAGCGCTTGGTCTTGATGTTGTGGACATGCGCGTGCTCGCCGGCATGGATCGGGGCGACGACCTTGCCGATATCGACGGCGTATTTCCAGACGGTGTCGCCAACGGCCATGTCCTTGAGCGCGACCTTGTGGCCGATCGGGATGTCTTGCGCCGCCTTGACGCCGGTCATGCGGTCTTCATCCATGATCCAGCCATTGAGTTCCATGCCTGCCTTGACGCCCTCAACGACGACGACGGCAACGGAATCCTTGGAATCGTGCAGTACGAAGTGAATCATTCTGTCTCCTTGGGATGTATGTGCCTCGGGCTCGCGCCCACACTGCTTCGTGCCAGCATACGCATGCATATCATCTAAGTCAACTAGATGACCTAGATGTATTCCCGGGTAAAATAGAACCGAATGTTTCGGGCTATGGCGTGCCCGGCCTTGCCACCCAGCACAAAACGAACGAGTCGCGATGACAGACGAAATCTCAACGGGAATGTCTCCGGGCACACACCTGTACAAAGAGGTGAAGCACAAGATCACCGAATCGCTGCGCACCGGGGAGTGGAAGCCTGGCGAGGTCATCCCCTCGGAAAAAAAGCTCGGCGAGCGCTTCTCCGTGAGCATCGGCACGGTGCGCAAGGCGGTCGACGAGCTCACTGCGGAGAACGTGCTGATCCGCCACCAGGGGCGCGGGACCTTCGTCGCCTCGCATGGTCGAGGACGGTACTTTTTTTCGTTTTTCCATATCGTGCGCCAGGATGGGCATCGCGAATTCCCCACCGTCGAACTCGTCGAGTTCGACAGGCGTCAGGCTGATGCGAAAACGGCCGCCGTCCTGGGCATCGGTGTCGGCGACAAAGTCCTGTGCTTCACCAACAGGCTCAGCCTGCAGGGCGACCCAGTCATCCTGGATCAAATCATCGTGCCCGCCGCGCTGTTCAAGACCCTGACCGAGCGCACGCTGCGTGAGCGTCGCTCCACCATCTACCAGCTTTACCAGGAACAGGCCGGCATCAGTGTGATCCGGACCGCAGACCGCGTTCGCGCGACCAAGGCGGATTCCGGCAAGGCGCGGCTGTTGCGGGTGCCAACGGGACACCCGCTTCTGTTGGTGGTGCGCGTGGCCCATTCATTCAAGGACCGGCCGGTCGAATTGCGCCACTCTTACGTCAACACCGACCGTTACGAATACGCCGTCGACCTGATCGGTGACCAGCTCTAGCCCATGGCGGCAACGGCCGCCGTAGAGTGACTGCGGCCAAATCTCCCGCCGTCAGATGCCGTCCCTTCCGTTTCGTGAGGTGAATCGGCCATGCAGTCTTTCAGCTTCCGTGCAACCTATCCGTCAATCCGGCAGCCGGTGTTCGCGCGTAACGTGGTGGCCACCGCACAGCCGGGCTTTGCCGCAGCCTTCATGCCCGATGGCCGTGCCCCCGAGATCGGCGAAACTTGGCGGTTTCCTGCAGCGGCGCGCGCACTGCAGCCATTGGCATGAGCAGCGGGGAAGCCTTCTATCGCGGGGAGATCGCAGAAGCGCTGGCGCGACACTCTGCCGCCTATGGGGGCGCCATGAGTCGCGACGCTCTGGGGGGATCTCATTCCAGAACCGCGGCCACGCTTTTTCGCTGCAGCCCGGACCCAATGTGGTCGCACCGGGCAGGCGCCCGTTCCACACCATCATCCCCGGTTTTGTGACTAAGGGGGATCTGGCCGTGATGGCCTTCGGGGTCATGGGCGTCACAACATGCAGCCGCAAGGTCGTGTACAGACCCTCGCACGCATGCTGGCCTGGGGCCAGAACCCGCAGAGGCAATGCGTTAGAAAATGTCACGGGCCTGTGTGATGGGGCACGACGGTCGTCAGCGAAACGCTCAATTGGTAGACATCAGGACGCAGAAAATGCGTCGTCATCTCGATAGGCGCCCCGGACTTATCTCGCGAGATTCGGTCGAGGACGAGTAGGAAGCTGCTTTGCGACAGGCCTAAGAGCCGGCTGATACTTGCTGATGGCTGTTGGCAGCTCACCAGATTGTCTGCCCTTGTCACCTGCAAACCAAGCTTGGCCTGAAGCACTTCGTAGATCGGCGTCGACTCGAAGTCCGCGCGGCTGAGGTGGCGGCCAATCTCGCATGGCACTCTGACCCGCGTCAACGCATGCGGAATGCCCCGTGATCGGTACAGCCTCAGAAAGGTGAACACCGGCCTTTCCCAAGCATCGAGTTCAGGTGGCAAGTCCGGTGATTCTTCCCAAAAAGAATCAATGACTTCAGTATGCAGGTCGGCGCCGACTTGACGAAACGTCTCGAAAAAGGGGGCTAGGCGATCTAGCGAGTGAACAATTTTTGGAACCGGCTGCGAGACAAAGGTGCCCTTGCCCCGCCTTCTGAAAAGAACCCCTTCATCCACCAAACGTTGCACCGCCTTGCGTACCGTGGAACGGCTCACCGCATAACGCTGCATGAGGGCGTCATCCGTCTGCAACTGCATGCCTGGCTGGTTATGCGATGCGATGTAGTCGCGAAGACGATCGGCGATCTGCTCGTAGAGCGCATGAGCGCTATCGCGTTGGAGTGCGCCTACGTCGATTCCCTGCGCTGTCGTCGATGTCTTCGCTCGACGTGCGGCGGCGGTTGAGTGCGGCATAAAGCGATATCTCCCTAGAAGACGTTGGTGCGACCATCAATTGACACACCATAAAAAGTATGTCAATGTATGCATACAAGTACAGCTAATTCAAATTGGATGGGTACGGTGTTGCCAACAAATCAAAGTATTGTCTCGTACCCCGGCCTCTTGCGGTCTCATCCCGGTCAGGCAATCGAGCAGCAGGTTCGCAGCGGTGGGGAACATGCCCGCGTGTGTAGCCTTGTCTCCTGCAGAGACGCCAACCACGACCAAGTCGGACAGTCCGCGAGCACGGGACTGGCTTTCCCCATCGCGCGCGTGACGAGGCGCGTAAGCACGGATTCGAGAGGCCGCCGATGCGGCGCGCTCGTGCGTGTGTTTGGGCTTTGGCGCAAGGTCAACTCGCATGGGCTAAAGAGCGCACCTGACGTTATCGCCAATACCGCCTCGGCCCATCAGACGAGCGTTCTGCCCGACATCGCCACGAATCCCAGTGCCACACAAACCAGGGCGCTTATCCGATATGGGAGGCGTGACGCGGGCACACCGCGGGCTCGTGCCCGCGCGCCGATGCCCACTGACCTGGCCGCAAAGGCGCACGAATGGTGCAGACAACGTTTTTGCCTGGGTCGTCTGCGCAGGTCGCATGTGGCGCCAGTCTTTGCGCGCGCTCAGAGTGCCAAACAAGGCCCCATGTATGACAGCGTATTCCTGAACAGCGTGTGGCATATACCTCGAAGCCGACCACCCCCCAAGCAGCGCGCGGACGAAATCTCGAGGCTCGCTTGCATCGAGCGGCGCGGTCCGCGTGAGGCGGCAACAAGTCATCACAACAATTTTGATGAAGCACGGAGAACACTATGAGACTGACCCCTGAAGAACAGGGCATGCTAGATGGCAAGAACGGCGAGGCAGTACGAGAGGCCCTTGAATACCAGTTGGAGATCGGGAAATTCTGGGGTGCCGAACGATTCGTCAAGATTACAAATGCCCACATGATGGGCGATATCGAAGTGATGGGAGATGCGGGTCTCGGTTTCATGAAGCGCGCGTGCGAACACCATACACGATGCAGCGTCCCAATCACCACCAACGCCCGGTGCATGGATTTTCCTTACGTCGACA
Organism: Thiomonas sp. X19; assembly: GCF_900089495.1. NCBI lineage: Bacteria > Pseudomonadati > Pseudomonadota > Betaproteobacteria > Burkholderiales > Thiomonas > Thiomonas sp. X19. The sequence continues at coordinate 463,342 of NZ_LT605203.1, forward strand.
AGCTCGGCCAACACCAGGCCGAGGCGGTGAAGGAAAAGCAAATCATCCAATATCTGCGCAAAATGAATGTATGCACCAGCGATACGTGCATCAACTATCAAACCGTCTATCAGCCGCACATCGGGGAGCATGTGGCGTGGGGTGACACCGGCACGGTCATTTATGCCAATTCCGTATTTGGCGCGCGTACCAATTTCGAAGGAGGGCCATCAGCGCTCGCTGCCGCAGTCACTGGCCGCACGCCTGAATATGGCTTTCATTTGGAACGTCATCGCAAGGGAACGATCAGCGTGCGTCTGGACGCGCAGCTTAATGATCTTGCCGACTGGGGGGCGATCGGAAAAATCGTCGGCGAGAAACATCCAAATTATTACGCAGTCCCTGTTTTCCATGGCATGCGACGCGCGCCCGTTGCCGACGAGCTGAAACATCTCGGTTGTGCCTTGGCCAGCTACGGATCGATGGCAATGTTCCACATGGTCGGCGTAACCCCAGAGGCGCCAACGTTGGAAGCAGCGTTCGGAACGAATGCGCCTGCCGAAGAAATGGTCATCACAGACAGCGATTTGGCGCGCGTCTACGCAAGTTACAGCTTGGGCGATCGGAGTGCCAATCTGGTGGTGTTTTCGGGACCGCAACTGTCGTTGTTTGAGATGAAGGACATCTCCCAGAGATTCGCGGGGCGTCATGTCCATCCCGGGACGCAAGTCTTCGTCACAACCGCGGCATCCGTCAAAGCATCAGCTCGTGAGCTGGGCTACCTCAAAGATCTGGAAGACGCGGGAGTGACCGTGCTCGAAGGTGTGTGCTTCTACATCCTCGAAAACCTCTCAGAAATGCGTGTCAAAAACCAATGGACCAACATGATTTCGAATTCGGCAAAGATCGTCAACATCATCGGAGCACATCGCTTCAACACCATTCTGCGCGAGACACAGGCCTGCGTGGATATCGCGTGTACGGGAAAACTGGTCTGAGGACGCCATGATGAAAGGCCAACATGACTCAATTACCGTCAAGCGTGCCTTCGGCCCAGTGGTTGAAGGCGAAGCGGTTATTTCCGAAGAGGGTTTTTCACCCCGCTACGACCTCGATCGATGGACCGGCATAATCACAAAGCCAGGCCATAAACTCGAAGGAACGAATATCAAGGACAAAATCTGTTTTTTCCCGACGGCAAAAGGTGGAATTGCCGCTGGCTGGGCCTTTTACGATATCAAAAACAAAGGCATCGCGCCACGCGCATTCATCTTTGGGGTCACAAATCCTGTCATGGTGCAAGGCGCAATATTCGCCAACATCACAATCACCGAAGGATGGTCGCAACATCCGGCTCAGATTATCCATACGGGAGATTGGGTGCGTGTCGATCCTGGGCGCAAAATAATAGAAGTCTTGCGTCGTTCCACAGAGTCGTGACACGGTTAAAGTTGGAGGCGAAATAACCCAACCAATAACTATTAACCGTAGCTCGCGCCACACGGCCTGGCATGGGTGTTATGAGCATGGCGCAAAAGCAGTTTCAGGTGAGATTCGAAACAGCCTATCAATCGATATGTTTCTAGGAGGGGACAATGAGCGTAACACCAAGCACAGAGAGCGGCACGACACAGTCGCGATTAATGGTGCGCCAGCGGGCGCAGATCTATCCCTGGATCATTGTGGGGATGGGGGCAATGGTTTTCATGAGCAATTATACCGACAAGACATTGATGTCGGTTGTCGCACCGCATTTAATGGCCGATCTAAATGTGAGCAAAATCGCGATGGGCTGGATTTTTTCCGCATTTGCGATCACTTATACCTTGCTGCAACCATTGCTGGCATATCTATCCGACATTTTTGGGGCGAGGCGCTCTGTAGGATTGATGGTGCTTTGGTATGGCGCCTTCACCATTCTTAGCGGCGTTACGGCTCTGAACATCGGGCAACTGGCGTGGATGCGAGCGGCCACCGGGGCCGGGGAGGCTGCATCGATGCCTGCGGCGACGGGCGGTGTTTCTCCCTGGGTGCCCACTGGCAAACGGGCGCTGTCGCAAGGATTGATGCATGCGGCGACGCGACTCGGCGCAGCAATCACCGTACCGATCTCGGTTGCCAGCATCATCGCGTTCGGTATCTCCGGGCCGTTCTGGGTATTCGGTATTGCAACCGTGGCGATTGGCCTTGTGTGGCTCATCGTCTATCGCCCGCCATCGATAAGCCATACTCAGAAAAATCAATTGATCCATGGAAAAAAGCTTTGGAGTGCCGTTCTCAAGAGCAGGAGTATGTGGGCCCTGTGTATTGCAGATTTCTGCTACTTCTACACACTGACGATCTATCTCACTTGGCTACCAACATTTTTGATCAAAGATCACCATTTTACGATGCTGAAGGTCGGTATTTATGGCTTTCTTCCGTTCATAGGTGGCATGATGGGAAGCGTCCTCGGGGGAGCAATGTGCGATCACTTATGTGCGCGCACAGGCAATAAAAAGTTATGGAGGCGCCTCATTCCATCCGTCGGCATGATTTGTTCCGTGTTGCTACTTTTGCCAGCCGTCTATGCGCAAAGCCAGTTTGTAACAATTCTGCTTTTTTCCTGCTCGTTTTTCTTTCTTGACGCCACGATATCTATTTTCTGGGCTATTGCCATGGACATGGGGGGGTCGTATGCATCGACCTCTGCGGGCTGGATGAACACTTGGGCCAACGTCGGTGGAATTATTTCTCCTATCGCGTTTGGCGCTCTTGTGCAGTGGAGCGGAAGTTGGACCTTGCCATTTATCGTGGCGAGCGGGCTCATGGTTATCGGAGCTGGTTTTGTATGGCTGATAGACACTGAGATGCGCCTATCAGACCTTATTGAAGTAGCGCATTGATTTTTGTGTAATCGCCATGAATTGGTATCGTCAATACTGAGTCCATCCTGAAAAATAATGTTTTCAGTCAGCCGGGGGCATTTCGATAAAAGCTGGCGCCCCATACGCCGCCAACCGCATGCACTGCGCGGGCGATTCGGGGGCAAGGAAGCCGCAGCTTCTTCAGGATCAGGCGGATGTTGTGGACGGCGCTGCGAATCACCGCATGCAGGGCGTCGTCCAGGGCGCCCTGGAGCGGATTGCTGGCCAGGCGCCCGTCCGATTGCATGTGGCCGATGGCGGGTTCGATCGTACTGCGCCGCTTGACCATGGCGTGCAATGTTCACGTCAGGCCGCGCTTCTGTCCGGAGCGCAGGATGCAGGATGTGCGCAACTCGATCTCTCGCAAGGCAGGACTTGAAATCAGCAGCTTCGCCCCTACAATTAGCACTCGCATCCAGTGAGTGCTAGCGAAACGCAACTCGCAACCGAGTCAAGCTTCCAAGCACCCCTAGCCAGCCGCTCGCGGTGTGGCATGCGTTTCAACCTCTCGAATTCCATCAACAGGAGCAACACGAATGAATTTGCGTCCCTTGCATGACCGCGTGATCGTCAAGCGCGTGGAACAGGAAACCAAGACCGCTTCGGGCATTTTCATCCCCGACAACGCGGCCGAGAAGCCCGACCAGGGCGAGGTGCTGGCCGTAGGCCCGGGTAAGCGTGACGACAAGGGCACCCTGCAGCCCATGGCCGTGAAGGCCGGCGACCGCGTGCTGTTCGGCAAGTACGCCGGCCAGACCGTGAAGGTGGACGGCGACGAACTGATGGTGATGCGCGAAGACGATCTGATGGCCGTCATCGAGAAGTAAGCGCAGCACTTCCCCCTACACAATCGGAGAAATACACATGGCAGCTAAAGAAGTAGTGTTCGGCGCGGATGCCCGCGTACGCATGATGGACGGCGTGACCATTCTGGCCAACGCCGTGAAGGCCACGCTGGGCCCCAAGGGCCGCAACGTGGTGCTGGAGCGCTCGTTCGGCGCCCCCACCGTGACCAAGGACGGTGTGTCCGTGGCCAAGGAAATCGAACTGAAGGACAAGCTGCAGAACATGGGCGCGCAGATGGTGAAGGAAGTGGCGTCCAAGACCAGCGACAACGCCGGCGACGGCACCACCACCGCCACCGTGCTGGCGCACGCGATGGCCCGCGAAGGCATGAAGTATGTGGCCGCCGGGATGAACCCGATGGACCTCAAGCGCGGCATCGACAAGGCTGTGATCGCCCTGGTCGAAGAACTGAAGAAAATTTCCAAGCCCTGCACCACCAGCAAGGAAATCGCCCAGGTCGGCACCATCTCGGCCAACTCCGACGAGGACGTCGGCCAGATCATCGCCGAGGCGATGGACAAGGTGGGCAAGGAAGGCGTGATCACCGTCGAAGACGGCAAGAGCCTGAACAACGAGCTGGACATCGTCGAAGGCATGCAGTTCGACCGCGGCTACCTGTCGCCCTACTTCATCAACAACCAGGATCGTCAGGTTGCCGTGCTGGACAACCCGTACGTGCTGCTGAACGACAAGAAGATTTCCAACATCCGCGATCTGCTGCCGATTCTGGAGCAGGTGGCCAAGTCGGGGCGCCCGCTGCTGATCATCGCTGAAGACGTGGACGGCGAAGCCCTGGCCACGCTGGTGGTCAATAGCATTCGCGGCATCCTGAAGACCGTGGCCGTCAAGGCTCCGGGCTTCGGCGATCGTCGCAAGGCCATGCTGGAAGACCTGGCCATCCTCACCGGCGGCAAGGTGGTTTCGGAAGAAACCGGCATGAGCCTGGAGAAGGTGACGCTGGCCGACCTGGGCCAGGCCAAGCGCGTGGAAGTGGCGAAGGAAAACACCACCGTGATCGACGGCGCCGGTGTTGCTGCCGACATCGAAGCCCGCGTCAAGCAGATCCGCGTCCAGATCGAGGAAGCCACCTCCGACTACGACCGCGAGAAGCTGCAAGAACGCGTGGCCAAACTGGCCGGCGGCGTGGCCGTGGTCAAGGTTGGCGCTGCCACCGAAGTGGAAATGAAAGAGAAGAAGGCCCGTGTCGAAGACGCCCTGCACGCCACGCGCGCTGCGGTGGAAGAAGGCATCGTCGCCGGTGGTGGCGTGGCGCTGCTGCGCGCTCGCGTCAACCTCAAGGTCACGGGTGCCAACCCCGACCAGGAAGCCGGCATCAAGCTGGTGATGCGCGCCGTGGAAGAGCCGCTGCGCCAGATCGTCGCCAACGCTGGCGACGAACCCAGCGTCGTGCTCAACAAGGTGCTGGAAGGCCAAGGCAACTACGGCTACAACGCCGCCAACGGCCAGTATGGCGACATGATCGAGATGGGCATTCTGGACCCCACCAAGGTCACCCGTACCGCGCTGCAAAACGCCGCTTCCGTCGCCGGACTGCTGCTGACCACCGAGTGCATGGTGGCGGACGCACCGAAGGACGACACCGCAGCCCCGCCGATGGGCGGTGGCATGGGCGGCATGGGTGGCATGGACATGTAACGCGTCCAGTTCGCGGGGTTCCAGGTGCGGCGTCATGCCGCTCCATGAAGCTCCGGCCCGAAAGGGACGGCGGCCGCTTGCGGCCGCCGGGAGCGATGATGGGCCTGCGGACCTTGCGGTTTGCGGGCCCATTTTTTTGGCCAGCTCTTGCCGCAAGCCTTGCGCGGTCACACCATGGGCCAGCCCCGCGCCATTTGCCGTCGGGGGCGCTGCTGCCGCCCCAAGTCTTGCCGAAACATCCGGTGGTCGTACGATCGATCGCTGGCGGTTTTCAAAGCCGCACCTTGCCAGAGAGCTTGCGGCTGGATGGATGCCAGGCCGCTTTCGCCATGCGGCGCGATGAACCACACAGGGAGATTGCGATGACCGTGAAAACCACCAACAACCTCGGCGTGCTGTTGCGCAGCTACGAGGCGCTGCACAACTGGCAGGCGCTCGCGATGCTGGCGGGCAGCTTCATTCTGGCCGGGCTGGCCATGATGGGCGGGGCCGCTGCCACGGCCAGTTCCGGCAGCTACGCCGTGAGCATGCTGATGGGCTTGGTCGGGGCCATCATTGCCATTATCGGCATCAACGCCAGCGGCCTGATGCTGGTCGATCAGGCCTACGACCAGCCGGTGCGCGGCTTCGGCGCCGCATTTCTCGGCGGCCTGCAGGCGGCGCTCCACGTGATTGGGGCGCTCATCCTGCTCGGTGTGGGCTTTGCCATGGTGCTGGTGGCGGCCTACCTGCTGTCGCTGCTCGGGCGCATTCCCGGCGTCGGCGGGGTCTTTGGCTTCCTCCTCGCCGGTCCCTCGGTGGTGATCGTCGCGCTGGCGTATGCCGTGCTGGTGCTGGCCACGCCCTTGATGGTGGCGGCCATCTGGCATGGCGAGGGATTGATCTCCAGCCTGTCGCGTGCGGCTGACATCGTCATCAAGAAGCCGCTGGAAGTGCTCATGCATTTTCTGGTGCTGGGGTTGGTCGTGTTTCCGGCAGCAGTCTTCATCTTCGGCCTGGTGTTCGGCGCCAGCACCGAGATCGCCAGGATGTATGCGGCGGTCGGGCTGGGCGGCTTCGAGCCCGGCGATGGCTCGAGCCCGATGCAGATGCTGTTGGCGCAGATGACCAGCCACGGTTTCGGCGGCGCCGGAATTTCCATCGGGCTGGTGACCTTCCTCGCCTGGTCCGTCGTCAGCCTGATCTACGTCCTGGGCCTGATCTTCGTCTACCGCGCGGTCAACGAGGGGGTGGGCTCGGAAGCGGCTGAACTGGTCGGCCAGCGCTTGTCGCAGTTCAAGCAAAAGCTGGACGACAACAAGCCGCGCACGGGTTCCGCGCCGCCTGTGCCTCCGGAAGCGACTCAGGATGCAACTCCGGGTGCCGCCCCTGGGGCAAGCGCGCCAACGCCGGGCCCGATCCAACCCTCGGGGCCCTTGGCCGAAACTCCAGCGCAACCGAGGCTCGCAAGTCCAGCCAGCGCCGACACCAGGCGGTGCCCGGCATGCGGAGCCGTCGTTGCGGCGGACGATGCCTTCTGCCGCGGTTGCGGGCAACCCTTGCATTCCAGGTAAGGCGCGCAGCCCGGGCCTCGGAGGGCGCCGGCGCCGCCGAGGCCGGATTTTTGCAAGCTTGCGCAGCACCGCTGCAAAAACCCTTCGATGGGTTTGCCACGCCTTGAGCGGTGTTCGTTAGGCTTCACAACCATGCGCGCGACCCGAAGACTTCACCACTATTGCTGCTTATCCGCCCTCTCCCTGGGGGTGGCCGTGGCGAGCCCTGCGCCGGCGGAGGCGGCCCCGGACGGGCATTCCACCCCCAAGCCGACCGTGCCGTTGCGCGATGTGGCCCCGGCAGCGCTGGGTGTGCCCAAAGCTGCGGCGCACATCACGCCGGGGGCGGCAGGCTTGCCGCGCAAGGGTGCCTCCACCACGCAGGAGGGTGCGGGAGGACTGCCGCCCGAAGCGGGCCAGGCAACGCCAACCACCGCGACACCACCTGCCACGGCGACGCCAGCGGCAACCATGCCAGGCGCTCATGCCGATGCGGCCCAGGCGCGCGAGCCGCGCATTTGCCTGGCCCTGTCCGGCGGCGGGGCGCGGGGGCTGGCGCATATCGGCGTGCTGATGGCGTTGCGCGAGCTGCGCATCCCGGTGGACTGCATCGCCGGCACCAGCATGGGGGCCATCGTGGGCGGGCTGTATGCCGCCGGGGTGCCGCTGGCGGTGCTGCGGCAGCAAGTGGCGGGGCTGGACTGGAACGCGATCTTCCGCGGTCGGCCGCCGCGCGCGGGGCTGGATTTCCAGCGCAAGTCCGATGACACGCGCATGCCTGGCGGCATCGAGCTGGGCATCAACGGTCGCGGCCAGCTCAGCCTGCCCGATGCGGCCATCAACAGCACCGCGCTCGAAACGGTGCTGACCAACCTCACGTTGCAGACGCGCGCCGTGCGCAACTTCGCCGACTTGCCGATTCCCTTTCGCGCCGTGGCCACCAATATGGTGAATGGGCGCAAAGTCATTCTTCAACGCGGTGCGCTGGCCACGGCGTTGCGGGCCAGCATGTCGGTGCCGGGCGTCTTTCCGCCGATCGAAACCCACGGCGAACTGTTGGGCGATGGCGGACTGGTGGACAACATGCCCGTCGACGTCGCGCGCGCCATGGGGGCGCAAGTGGTGATCGCGGTGAACATCTCCACCCCGCTGTCCTCGCGCGAGGCCCTGGGCAGCATCGTCGGGCTCACGGGGCAGATGATCAACATCCTGATGGAGCAGAACGTCGAAGTCCAGCTCAAGTCCCTGACCCCGGCCGACGTGCTGGTCACGCCGGCGCTGGGCGACATCTCCTCGCTCGATTTCAACAGGGGCGAGCAGGCCTTGCGCGATGGCTATGCCGCCACCATGGCGGCGGCGCCGCAGCTGTCGCGCTATGCCTTGTCGCCCGAGGCCTATCGGGCTTGGCGCATCAAGGTCGATACCCAGGCGCAAGGCCTCGTGGCCAGCCTCGGAGAATTGTCCATCGATTCGGTGCGGGTGGAAGGCTCGAAGTGGGCGCCGGCGCCCGCACTCGAAGCCAATTTGCGCCAAAAACCGGGAAAGCCGCTGAATTTCAGCGACGTGCACGACGACGTCGACCAGCTTTCCGGACTGGGCGATTTTTCACGCGTCGACTACCGGCTCTACGACGAGCCCGACGGCAGCGACGCGCTGGTCTACCGCGTCGCCGACAAGTCCTGGGGGCCCAACTTTCTGCGCTTCGGCCTGGGGCTCTACACCAATCTGCGCAACCAGACCCGCTTCGAGCTGCAGCTCGCCCAGCGCCGGCCCTGGCTCAACAACCTGGGCGGGGAGTGGCGCAACTTCGTGCAACTGGGCTGGGAGAATCGCTGGCTGTCGGAGCTGTACCAGCCGCTGGACAGCACCGACCGCGTTTTCCTGGCGCCGTATTTCGATCTGGATGCGCGCCCGATCGACGTCTACGCCGGCAGCCAGGCCATCGATCGCTACCGCCTGAGCACCTCGCGCGTGGGGCTGGACATCGGCACGCCGGTGGCCGACTACGGCGAGCTGCGCCTGGGCTACAGCGTGGCGCAGATTTCGGCCAACACCATCCTGGGCAGCAGCAACCTGAGCGGCAGCGTGCGCGAGGCCGGCATCCGCGCCCTGGCCACGTTCGACCGGCTGGACCATGCCTATTTCCCGCGCGAGGGCTGGCGCGCGCGTCTGGAGACCTTCAGCGCCGACCGCAAGCTGGGCAGCGCCGCCAACTATGTGCGCCTCGACCTGTCGGGCCAGATCGACCAGAGCTTCGGCCGGCAGACGGTGGAGGCGGCGACGCGGCTGGCCAGCTTCCGCGACATCTCGGGCACCGGCTACAACTACTTCGCGCTCGGCGGCTTCGACCAACTCTCGGGCTTCCAGGAGGGCCAGATCATCGGCAACTACCTGGCGTATTTCCGCTTGGGTCTGCGCACCGAAATCACCACCGCCGGGCTGTTTGGCGGCGCCACTTACGCCGGCGTGAATCTGGAGCGCGGCAATGCCTGGGCGAACCGGAATCAAGTGTCCCTGAGCGATTTGCAATCCAGCCTGGCGCTCTACCTCGGCGCCGACACGCCGCTCGGGCCGGTTTACTTCGGCATCGGCAAGGCGCCGGGGCAGACGGTGAACTACTACCTGATGCTCGGGCGCCCCTGACGGCGGCGGCAACTTCGCAAGCGGGTTAACAGGCCCTGAGGCGACGCTGAACAAGTTCCCGTGAGCAGCGCGCCTTGCATCGGGATGGGATGCAAGGTGCAAATCCGCAGACCGCCCGAGGCGCGGATGCGATGCGCACGAGGGACTTGTTCAGCGTCGCCCTAAACCGCTGGTTCCTCGTCCGCAGGGGCCTGCAGCCAGTCTTCCAGCACCTGGCTGGCCTCGCGCAGGCCTTGGCGCTTGGTGGCCGAGAACATCTGCACCGAAGTGGGCGCCATCAGGCCCGCCCCCGCGGCATGGCGCTGCAGGTCGTCGCGCACGGCCTGGGCCTGGGCGTGCTGTTCGCTGCGGGTGAGCTTGTCGGCCTTGGTCAGCAGCACATGCACGGGCAGGGCGGCGGGTGAGGAATAGCTCAGCAGCGTCCAGTCCAGCGGCGTGAGACCGTGGCGGCTGTCGGCAATCAACACCAGCCCCACGAGCTGCGCGCGTTGCGCCAGATACTGGGCGATGAAGCGCTCCCAGCGTTGTTTGGTGGCCAGTGGCACCGAGGCGTAGCCATAGCCCGGCAGGTCGGCCAGCAGCCCGGCCGCGGCACCGCCCAGGCCGACCGTGAACAGATTGATGTGCTGGGTGCGCCCGGGCGTCTTCGACGAGAACGCCAGACGGCGCTGACCGCACAGCACGTTGATGGCGGTGGATTTCCCGGCGTTGGAGCGGCCGACGAAAGCCACTTCCGGCAAGTTGCCGGCGGGAAGCTGGTTGAACTGCGCGGCCGTGGTGAAAAACCGGGCCGATTGCAGCAGCGGACTGGTATCGGCGGCCGCCTTGGCTGCGACTGTGCTGGAATTCCCTATATTCGTCATGACTTATACGTCGTTAGCATGCGGCATCTTATTCCCCATACAAGTCGCCATGCTGCCAGACGAGGAAGGTTTGCGTCCAACCCCAGCTCCTGACCCCCGCGCCTTCGTGCCCGTTCGGGCTGCGCTGGGGGCATTGCTGCTTGCCGTGGCGGCCGCGGCCGCCGTTGCGGAAGGCGCTGCGCCCACCGCGCCCACCTTCGAAGTCTCGGCCACCGCGCCCACGGCGGCGCAGCTGGCGCATGGCAAGCAGCTGGCGCAGACCTGCGCCGCCTGCCACGGGATCGACGGCAACGCCACGAGCACGCAGTTTCCCAAGCTGGCGTCGCAGCGCTCCGGCTACATCGTCCAGGAGTTGACGCGCTTCAAACCTGCCGCCCCCGGCAAGAAGCCGGAGCGGGTGAATGCCATCATGAACGGCATCGCATCCACCTTGTCGCCGCAGGACATGCGGGATCTGGCCGATTACTACAGCCGCCAGACCATCAAGCCCGCCATCGCGACCCATGCCGAATGGGTCAAGATCGGCGAGGGGATCTGGCGCGGCGGTATTGCCAACCGCATGGTGCCGGCCTGCGCCGCTTGCCACGGCCCTGGCGGCCTGGGCCTCCCCGGAGAGTATCCGCGACTGGCCGGGCAATGGTCGGAGTATGTCGCCGCCCAATTGCACGCCTTTCGTACCGGGGCGCGGGGCGACAATACCCCCATGCATGAGATTGCCTCGCGCATGAGCGATCGCCAGATTCGTGATGTGTCAGATTTTGTTGCAGGTTTGCGTTGAACGTTTCCACCCGGGGCTGCTCCATGCCATGATGGGTTTCCATCAATCAACCGTGGATATGGCAAGGGCGGAAAAGGCAGGTTTTGCTATAGTGCAGATGTCGAAAAGCCCTTCAAAAAACCGCTTGGACCAACGTCGACTCATACCCAGGTCTGTATTTGGGCGCAATCGGGAGCGGGTCTTGGCATTTCTGGCGACATCCATTGTTCTGCCTGCAGCCCGATCCAGTCGGGCGCAACCGACGCTGATGTCCCGCTGCAATGGCCGCATCCGCGGCAAAGCCTGATCGGCGCATCGCCGGCTTCGAATCCGAAATCCATGTCATCCCTATCCAACGTCAGCACTTCCGGTTTGCAGTTGCGCCGCGGCTCCCGCTCTTGGCGCAGCTTCGTCGAACTGCTGTCGTCCATGCGCTTTGCCATTTCGCTGTTGGTGGTCGTGGCCATTGCCAGCATCATCGGCACGGTGCTGCAGCAGGGCGAGCCGCTGAACAACTACATCGACCAGTTCGGCCCGTTCTGGGCCACGGTGTTCCACCGCATCGATCTGTTCAATGTCTACAGTTCCTGGTGGTTCCTGCTCATCATGGGGTTCCTGACGGCGTCCACCACCCTGTGCCTGACCCGCAACACGCCCAAGATCCTTGCCGACCTGAAGAGCTACAAGGCGAATATTCGTGAGCAGGGACTGCGCTCCTTTCACGAAAAGGCCGAGGTCGAGGTGGATGCGCCACGCGAGAACATGGTGGCGCACCTCGTGGCCCAGCTCAAGGGGCATGGTTATGGCGTGAAGGTGCAGCCGGTGGAGGGCGATCCGCAAGGCGCCACCATGGTGGCGGCCAAGACCGGCGGGCTCAACCGCATCGGCTACATCCTCGCGCACAGTGCCTTCGTGCTCATCTGCCTCGGCGGTCTGCTCGACGGCGACTTGATGATCAGGCTGCAGATGCTGCTGACGGGCAAGCAGGCGCTGAAGTCGAACATGGAAATCTCCCAGGTTCCGCCGCAGAACATCCTGTCCGTGAACAACCCCACCTACCGTGGCAACCTGTCCATCCCCGAAGGCGGCAGCTCGAACACCGCGGTGCTGACCATCGGTGACGGCTCGGTGCTGCAACCGCTGCCGTTCATCATCACGCTGAAGAAGTTCGTGGTCGATTTCTACTCCACCGGCATGCCGCGGCTGTTCGCCAGCAATGTGGAAATCACCGACCGCAAAACCGGCAAGACCTTCCCGGCGACGATCAAGGTGAACGAGCCGCTGGAGTACGACGGCGTCACGGTGTTCCAGTCCGGCTTCGACGACGGCGGCTCGCATCTGATGCTCAAGGCGTGGCCGATGCAAGGCCCGGGCGACAAAACCTTCGACCTCAAGGGCGATGTCGGCAGCTCACGCCAGCTCACCAACGGCAATCAGGCGCTGCGGCTCGAACTCACCGGTTTTCGCCTGATGAATGTGGAGAACCTGAGCCGCGCCGAGGAAAGCGGCAAGAAGCCGGCCGGCCAGGGCCTCACGCAGCTGTTCGAGCAGCACCTGGGCGCCGCCGTCAAGCGCAACGAAACCAACCAGCTGACCAATGTCGGTCCGGCTGTCATCTACAAATTGCGCGACGCTGCCGGGCAGGCGCACGAGTTTTTCAACTACATGCTGCCAGTCGAGCTCGATGGCACCAAGATTTTCCTCGCCGGGGAGCGCAGCGAACTCGGCGGCGCCTACCACTACCTGCGCATTCCCGCCGACTCGAAGGATTCAGTCGATGGCTGGATGAACTTCCGCGCCGCGCTCGACAACCCCACCGCACGCCAGCAGGCCGTCGATGCCTACGTGAAAGAGTCACTGCCTCCAGGCGCTGCGCCGGCTCTGGTGCAGCAGTTGCGGGCCACGGCCGGCCGCACCCTCGATATCTTTGCCGGCAATATTCCGCGTGATCCCAAGACCGGACAGCCCCTGGTGAAGGCGCCCGGCGGCCTGCCCGCCCTGGCCGAGTTCCTGGAACTCAATGTGCCCAAGGCTGAATTGACCAAGGCATCCGATGTGTTCATCCGCGTGCTCAACGGCACGCTGTGGCAGCTGTGGCAAGTCTCGCGTGTCCAGGCCGGCCAGGCGCCGGCGGTCGACACTCCCGACAACAACCGCTTTTTCAATGCGGCCGTGCTCGCGTTGTCCGACTCCACCTTCTACCCGGCGCCGCTGTATCTGCAGCTCACCGACTTCAAACAGGTCCAGGCCAGCATCTTCCAGGTGGCGCGTGCCCCGGGCAAATACATCGTCTATTTCGGCGCCATCCTGCTCATCCTCGGCGTGTTCTCCATGCTCTATATCCGCGAGCGCCGGGTGTGGTTCCTGGTGCGCGACAACGGCCCGTCGGGCAGCAAGACCTTGATGGCCATGAGCACCAATCGCCGCACACTCGAATTTGAGAAAGAATTTGAAACCCTGCGCTCTGCCTCCCTGGGCGTAGGATCACAGGCACCGGCTTCTGCGGCATCTGCAGCACCGGGTTCGGATCACCCCTGAAGGGACTTTCGCCATGGAACTCACCAGTAAATCCCACACCTTAGGCCTGGGTTCGGGCCCGCAAGATGTGAAGCAGACCGGCCCGCTGGCCTACTTGCGCCGCCGATCGACCTACGACTGGATCTTTCTCGCGCTGATCGCCGGCGGGGATGCCTACGTCCTGAGCCGCTACGGCCAGGATATGAACTACTACGTCAAGCTCATTTTCCTGGGCGCGACGACCTCCCTGCTGTTCCTCGGTTGGGGCTGGACGGCGATCAAGAATCTGGCGATTGTCGTCGCCGTGCTGTCGCTCTTCGGCATCTGGCTGTACAACGGCCCCGCCGGTGTGCCCGTGCTGGCGCGTGGTGAGCAGAACTTCTTCCTCAAGTACTTCCTCTCCAGCCAGACCGCCATCATGTGGATGGCCTTCCTGTTCTTCCTCAGCACCGCGTCGTACTGGGTGGGCATGTTCACAGGACCGGCACAATCCCTGGCCGGTGGCACGATGACGGCGGGCGGCCCAGTGAGTGAAGGCGCCATGATTCGCGATGGGCGCGGCTGGCAATCCAACTTTCCGCAACTGTTCGGTTCGCGTCTGGCCTGGGTCGGCATCACCATGGCGCTGGTTGGCACCATGATGCGCTGGTTCGAGAGCTATCTGATCGGCGCCGACGTCGGCCATATCCCGCTGTCGAATCTGTATGAAGTGTTCGTGTTGTTCTCCTGGCTCACGACCGCTCTCTACCTGTATTTCGAATACAAGTACAAGACCCGCAGCATGGGCGCTTTCGCCATGCTCGTGGTCAGTGCCGCGGTGGTGTTCCTGCTGTGGTTCAGCTTCGCGCAAAGCGGCTATGTCATCCAGCCTCTGGTGCCCGCCCTGCAAAGCTGGTGGATGAAGATTCACGTCCCGGCCAACTTCATCGGCTACGGCACCTTCGCCATTGCCGCCATGGTCGGTTTCGCCTACCTCATCAAGGCCCATGCCACCACCACGTCGCTGTGGAAGTTGGCGCCGCTGTGGCTGCTGGGTTTCACCATGTTCTTCGAACCCATGGTGTTCCGTCAGGGCGGCATCTCCGAGTATTGGGGTGTGTTCGCCGGCATCTCGGCCTTGATCGTCGGGGGCATTCTCTATGGCCGCAAGCGCATCGCCATGCATCTGCCCTCCATGGAAGTCATGGACGACGTGATGTACAAGTCCATCGCCATCGGCTTCACCTTCTTCACCATCGCCACCATTCTGGGTGCGATGTGGGCTGCCGAAGCCTGGGGCGGCTACTGGAGTTGGGACCCGAAGGAAACCTGGGCGCTCATCGTCTGGCTGAACTATGCGGCCTGGCTGCACATGCGCCTGATGAAGGGTTTGCGCGGCCAAGTGGCGGCCTGGTGGGCGCTCACCGGCCTGCTTGTGACGACCTTTGCCTTCCTCGGCGTCAACATGTTCCTCTCCGGCCTGCATTCCTATGGCAAGCTGTGACTGGCACTTGAAGCCATAAAAAGGCCCTTCGGGGCCTTTTTTGTTTCGCAGCGAATCTGTGCCCCGGGATGCGGCGTGGAAGAAAGTAGCCGTCAGCAAAACAGGGTTGGCGCGCACGTGTAAGGTTTCGGGCCATGGTTCGACCAAACCCTAACCGCAACACCCGCGGGGATGGGCATGGGGAGCAAGGCCGGAATAAACCTGCCGGTTTCTCGTCTATCCACAGGCACCAGGGGCCCGAGGCGGATGTCTGAACTGAATGTCTAGGCTCACAGCGCCTGAAACCGGGCGATGAAGCGGGGCTCCAACACTGCACACTCACTGCACACCACCGAGAGGTCGTCATGAACAAGCGCCAAGAGCAAGGTTTTGAGCATCCCGTGCCGTCCGACATCACCCCGCGCGAGGCCTATCGCGATCGGCGGCGCTTCCTCGCCGCGGCCGGGGTCGGTGCCGCAGCGACGGTCGCTGCGGTCGCAGCGCAGCGCGCGCACGCCGTGCCTGCGACGGTGGCCGATGCGGCCCATCCCGGAAACCTGCCGCTGCTGCCCGCCACCAAGGACGTCGCGCTCTCCACCAAGGAGGCGCTCACGCCCTACAAGGACGTGACCAGCTACAACAATTTCTACGAATTCGGCACCAGCAAGAGCGACCCGGCGAGGAACGCCGGCAGCTTGCGCACGCAGCCCTGGACGGTGGTGGTCGAGGGCGAAGTGGGCAAGCCGCGCACCTTCGACATCGACGACCTGCGCAAGCTCGCACCGATGCAGGAACGCATCTACCGCCACCGCTGCGTCGAGGGCTGGTCCATGGTCATTCCCTGGCTGGGCTATTCGCTCTCCAACCTGATCAAGGCGGCGCAGCCCACGGGCAACGCCAAGTATGTGGAATACATCACGCTGCTCAATCATGCCGAGATGCCGGGGCAGAACGACCCCATCCTGCAATGGCCCTACCTCGAAGGCCTGCGCATGGACGAAGCCATGCACCCGCTCACGCTGCTGACGTTCGGCCTGTATGGCGAGGTGTTGCCGAATCAGGACGGCGCCCCCATGCGCATGGTGATTCCCTGGAAGTACGGCTTCAAGGGCGGAAAGTCCATCGTCAAAATCCGTCTGGTGGAAAAGCAGCCGATCACCTCATGGATGCGCGCGGTGCCGCAGTGGTACGGCTTCTACTCCAACGTCAACCCCAACGTCAGCCCGCAGAACTGGAGCCAGGCGAACGAGCGCCGCATCGGCCAGGGTGGTTTTGGCGGCCTGTTCTCGCCTCGCATTCCCACCAAGATGTTCAACGGCTATGGCGAGCAAGTCGCCAGCCTGTACAAGGGCATGAACCTGACCCGAGATTTTTGAGCGATTCCGGGATCATGAACGCCTCCACGCCTTTGGCCCCGAAACAGGCTCGGCTGTCACTTCGCTTGCGCCGTGCAACCCTGCAGGCCCGCTGGTTCAAGCCCGTGGTCTTCATCCTGTGCCTATTGCCGCTGTCCTTGCTGGTGTGGCGCGCCTTCACGGTGGAACTCGGCCCCAACCCCGAGCAGACGCTGATCTGGACCACCGGGCTGTGGGCCTTGCGCTTCCTGCTGGTGACGCTTGCCATCACGCCCCTGCGCAAACTCACCGGCTGGGCCGAGCTGGCGCGGCTGCGGCGCATGTTCGGGCTGTTCGCCTTCAGCTATGCAAGCTTGCACTTCACCTGTTATCTCTGGCTGGTCAATGATTTCAGCCTCGATGCCGTGCTGAAGGATGTGGTCAAACATCCCTTCGTGCTCGCCGGCATGACGGCGCTCACGTTGATGCTGCCGCTGGCCGCCACCTCGACCAACGGCATGATCAAGCGCCTGGGCGCAGCGCGCTGGCAGGCCTTGCACAAGCTGGTTTATGTCGTGGCCATCGTCGCCGTGTTCCATGACTGGTGGGGCAAGCTCGCGAAGAACAACACGGCCGATCCGAAGATCTACGCCCTGATGCTTGCCGCGCTGCTCGGCTGGCGTGTGGCCAAGGCGTGGCGGGAACGACGGCTGCAGGCGCGCCGCGCACAGTTGCCGGCGCGGGTTTGATGGCGTGATGGCGGGCCGGGTCCCGGCGTTCAGAACACCAGCAATTGTTCGCCCGCCACCAGGTGCTCGAGGTTCTCGCGTTCACGAATGAGGTGGACTCGAGCGCCGTCCACCAGCACTTCGGCGGCGCGTGGGCGGGTGTTGTAGTTCGAGGCCATGGCCATGCCGTAAGCGCCGGCCGAGAGCACGGCGAGCAGGTCGCCCTCGCGCAGGTCGAGTTCGCGCTCGCGCCCCAGCCAGTCGCCGGACTCGCACACCGGACCGACCACGTCGTAGCGCAGGCTGTGCTTGCCGTCGCGTGGCTGCACCGGCACGATGGCCTGCCACGCTTGGTAGAGCGCCGGGCGCATCAGGTCGTTCATGGCGGCGTCCACCACGGCGAAGTGGCGCTCCAGGCTGGACTTGAGCGTGACCACCTCGGTCAGCAGCAGGCCCGCATTGCCCACCACGGAGCGCCCCGGCTCGAACATCACCTGTCGGTGGCCATAGCCGCGCTGCGCCAGGCGTTCGAGCAAGGCGCCCATCCAGGCGGCGATGCTCGGCGGGGTTTCGTCGGCGTAGCGAATGCCGAGCCCGCCGCCGAGGTCGATGTGCTCGAGCTTGACGCCGTGATGCTCGATGTCGGCCACCAGGTCGAGGATGCGGTCGAGCGCGTCCAGGTAGGGGCCGATCCGCGTGATCTGCGAGCCGATGTGGCAGTCGATGCCGACGATGCGCAGGTTCGGCAGCAGCGCCGCGTCGGTATAGGCCGTGCGCGCCAATCCCTGGGGAATGCCGAACTTGTTGCCCTTCAGGCCGGTGGAAATATAGGGGTGGGTTTTCGCGTCGACGTCGGGGTTGATGCGCAGGCTGACCGGGGCGACCACGCCGCGCTCGCCGGCAATGCGGCTCAGGCGCCGCAGTTCGCTTTGCGACTCCACGTTGAAGCATTGCACGCCAGCTTCCAGCGCCGCACGCATTTCGGCGTCGAGCTTGCCGACGCCCGAGAACACCACTTTGGACGCCTCGCCGCCGGCGGCCAGCACCCGCGCCAGCTCGCCGCCGGAAACAATGTCGAAACCCCAACCCAGATGCGCCAGCAGTTGCAGCACGGCCAGGCTGGAGTTGGCCTTGACCGCGTAGCGCAGCGAAACCGGCTTGCCCTGCGCCGCAGCCTGATACGCACCCGCCGCCTGCTCGATGCCGGCCCGCGAGTACACATACAGCGGCGTGCCGAATTGCCGCGCCAGCTCGGCTGCCGGTAGCGCCTCGACCATCAAGGCGCCATTGCGGTAGGCCAGGTGCGGATGGCCGGGAAGTTCGGTGAAGGCAGCAGAGGGTTGCGACATGGGCTGGTTGTCGTGGTTGAGGAAGGGTTTGGATCCATGGCGCACGGGCGAAACAAAGCGGCCTGGCGCAATGGGCGTGACGGCTGAGACGATCAGCCCTGGCTCGGAGCGGCGGGCGGCGGCTTGGGCAAATACAGCGGCCCACGCTGGCCGCAAGCGCTCAACAGACCGCATGCGGCGAGCAGCACGGCGAGCCCGACAATGCGCGCTGTACGGGCAAATCTTGTTCCTAGAATGGTTCGGTCAAGCATCGATTCAGTGTATCAGCCGCACCCGGAAAACCACCTCATGAACGACCTGCCGCAAACCGACTATTTGAGCCTTGCCGATGCCATGTTGAGCCGGGTGGAAGCGGCTGCCGACGCTGTCGATATCGACTCCAAGCGCGAAGGCTCGGTGCTGACCCTGGAACTCGACAACGACGAGAAAATCATCATCAATCTGCAAGCGCCGCTGCAGGAATTATGGCTGGCAAGCAAATCCGGCGCCCATCACTTCCGCTACGGCGCCGGGCAGTGGCTGGACACGCGCAGCGGCTTGCGCTTCGAGGATTTGGTGCAGCAGGCGGTGCGTCAACAAGGCGGGCCGTTGCTGGCGCCGCTCTGAATTCAGTTGCGCGTCGGGAACAGTTTGGAGAGGGCGTCTTCCGCGCTTGAAGCGGCTGGCGGCGGTGCTGCTGCTGGAATGCCGAGCGCATGCACGCCGCCACCGGCGGCATAGTCGTCGTACACATAGTCGTTGCCCAACTGCACGACACCGGGAGGCGGGGCGTATTGCGTCACGGCAACGCCTTGCAGCGCGGTGCGCATGAAGTCGATCCAGATGGGCAGTGCCACACGCCCGCCGGTTTCTTTCGCCCCCAGTTTCAGCGGTGTGTCGTACCCCACCCAGGCCACGGCCGCGAGTTGCGGGTTGTAGCCGCAGAACCAGGCGTCCACCGAATCGTTGGTGGTGCCGGTCTTGCCGTAGAGGTCGGGCCGTTTGAGTTCGGCCTGGGCGCGCGCCGCCGTGCCGGTGCGCGTCACCTCTTGCAGCAGGGTGCTCATGACGAAGGCGTTGCGCGGGGTGATGGTGCGCAGGCTTGGGTCGCCGGCGCGTTGGGGCTTGGGCGCGGCCAGCACATGGCCCGAGGCGTCGCTGATGGAGCTGATGAAATAAGGCTGCAACAGATAGCCGCCATTGGCGAACACCGCGTAGGCACGCACCATGTCCATCGGCGTGGCCGAGCCCGCGCCAAGCGCCAGGGTGAGGTAGGGCGGCTGCTTGCTGGCGTCGAAGCCGAACCGGCGGCTCCATTGCTGCGCGTACTTCGGCCCGATGCTGTCGAGCACGCGGATGGCGACCATATTCTTGGACTGCGCTACGCCTTGCTTGAGGGTGATCGGCCCGTCGTAAGTGCCGTCATAGTTTTTCGGCTCCCAGGCCTGGCCGCCAGTGGCGGCCGCGTCGAAAAACAGCGGCGCGTCGTTCACCATGGTCGGCGGCATGAAGCCCTTGTGCAATGCGGCCGAGTAGATGAAAGGCTTGAAGCTCGACCCCGGCTGGCGCTGCGCCTGGGTGACGTGGTTGAACTCGCTCTGCTGGAAGTCGAAGCCGCCGATCAGCGCCTGGATCGCGCCGTTGTTCGGGTTCATCGCCACGAACGCCGCTTGCACGCGGGGGATCTGGGTGATGACCCAGCGCCCTTGAGGTTGCTTCCAGATGCGCACCACGGCGCCCGGGCGCAAGGCCACGTTGGGCTGCGCCTTGGGCCCCAGACCCAGGGCGGCGACCTGCTGCAGGCCGTCGCCGGCCACGTCCAGCAACTCGCCGCCCGGGCGCATCACCTGCACCTGCTTCGGGCTGGCCGCCGTCACCACGGCGCAGCGCAGGCCCTCGGTGTCGGGATGATCGTTGCAGGCGTCGTCGACGGTTTGCGGCCACAGCGAGGCTTGGGTCGGGGGGTCGATATAGGCCTCGGGGCCGCGCCAGACCTGGCGCAGTTCGTAGCGCATCACCCCCGTGTGCAGGGCTCGCCAGGCAGCGTCCTGATCGCGGCTGACGATGGTGGTGGTGACGTTGAGGCCGCGGGTGTAAGCCTGCTCGCCATAGCGCGCGAACATGGCTTGCCGCACCATCTCCGCCACATAGCTCGCATGGACCGAGGTTTCGGTGGCGCGGCTGGCGCGCAGGCCGAGTGCGGCATCTTGGGCCTTGGCGTAGTCGTCGGCGCTGATCCAGCCCAAAGCGCGCATGCGGCCGAGGACATACTGCTGGCGAATCTTGGCGCGCGGCAGGTTGACGAAGGGGTTGTAGGCCGAAGGCGCTTTGGGCAGCCCGGCCAGCATGGCCGCCTGCGCCAGGCTGATTTGCGCCAAAGGCTTGCCAAAATAGGTTTGCGCCGCGGCTGAAAAGCCGTAGGCATGCTGGCCAAGGTAGATCTGGTTCATGTAGAGCTCCAGAATCTGGTCCTTGCTCAGTTCGCGCTCGATCTTCAGCGCCAGCAGCAGCTCGAAGAGCTTGCGCGTGAATGTCTTTTCACTGCTGAGATAAAAGTTGCGCGCCACCTGCATGGTGATGGTCGAGGCGCCCTGGCTCTTCGCCTTGTGCAGGTTCGCCAGCGCGGCGCGGGCAACGCCCGTCCAGTCGATGCCGCCATGCTGATAGAAGCGGTCGTCTTCCGTGGCCAGCACCGCCAGCTTCATGACTTTGGGAATCTGCCCGATCGGGACGAAGTCGCGACGCTCCTCGCCGAACTCGCCGAGCAGGACATGGTCGGCCGAATACACCCGCAGCGGCAGCTTGGGCTTGTAGTCCAGCAGTTGCTGAACATCGGGCAGGCGCGGCCAGGCGAAAGCCAGAACCACGCCGACGAGCAGAACCGCTGCCAAAAACAGACCCGTCAGCATGGCAATGAGGCCACCCACGAGTCGAACTCCCAGGCTGCGAGGGGCGGTGGAAGGGTCGGGCGGGGGTTTGGTGGGCGGGGATGTCGCCATAGATCTCCGGAGGTGCGAGCGGTGCAGGAGGTGGGCCGATTGGGTCGCGGGGCCAGGGGCGAGCGCGATCCGAACGCTGACGAAGGCCGGGAAGACGACGGGGGGGGCGCGAAACCGGGTCGATGCGCCAGCCCCGAGAAGATGTCCGATTGTAAAAATTCTCGGAGAGCCACCGGGATTTTCCGTTTGGCGCGCCGCCTTCGTCTGTGCACCCGTGGGCCTTTTGCAACGAATCACGGTTGGCCGCGGGAAAACCTGACAAACAATCAAACACTTGTTGTTAGGATTGAAAAAAACATTGAACTCATGCCGCCCGGGTCGATGCGGCCATCAGTTCCCAGCGAGCTTTTTCAAGTTCCACTCATTCAGGGGGTTGTGTTGTCCATCTTCAGCAGCATGCTTCGCAAGCGTTACGCGCCGCTGATCGGCCTGGACATCAGCAGCTCCAGTGTCAAGCTGGTCGAGTTGGCGCTGGATGAGCAAAACCGCTACACCCTGGTGCGCGCCGCCATCGAGCCGCTCGAGAAAGGTGCCATCACCGACGGCAACATCGAAAAACACGACGACGTGGTCGACGCCGTGCGCAAGCTGGTGAAAAAGAGCGGCACCAAAACCAAAAACGTGGCGCTGGCGCTGCCATCATCGGCCGTCATCAGCAAGAAAATCGTCCTGCCCGGCGACCTGCGCGAAGAGGAGGTCGAGGTTCAGGTCGAGACCGAGGCCAACCAGTACATCCCCTTCGCCATTGAAGACGTCGCGCTCGACTTCAGCGTCCTCGGCCCCAGCCTCAATTCCCCTGGCGACCAGGAGGTGCTGATCGCCGCCTCGCGCCGCGACAAGGTGCAGGATCGCCAGGCCATCGCCGAAGCGGCCGGGCTCAAGCCGCAGATCATGGACATCGACTCCTTCGCCTCGCGGCTGGCTGCCGGCAGGCTGATCGAGCGCCTGCCGCGCGGTGGCCACGACCTGCTCGTCGCCCTGTTTGAAATTGGCGCCTCCAGCACCTCGATGCAGGTGCTGCGCAACGGCGAAACCCAGTATGACCGCGACCAGACTTTCGGCGGCCAGCAACTGACCCAGGCCATCGCCCGCCACTACGGTTTCTCGCAGGAAGAAGCCGAGGCGAAAAAGCGCAATGCCGACCTTCCCGACGACTACACCTCCCAGGTGCTCGAGCCTTTCATCGAAGGCATGGCGCAGGAGTTGGCCCGCGCACTGCAGTTCTTCTTCCGCGCCACCCCCAACAGCAAGGTCGATTATGTGCTGCTGGCTGGCGGCACCGCCTCGCTGCCCGGCCTGGTGGAGAAAATCACCCAGCTGACATCCACCGCCTGCCTGGTGCTCAACCCCTTCGAGGGCATGGCCATCGGCGATCAGGTGCGCGAGAAAAAACTGCGCCTGCAAGCGCCGAGCTATCTCACATGTTGCGGTCTGGCCATGCGCAGGTTTTTGCAATGAACATCGTCCTGATCAACCTGTTGCCGCACCGCGAGGCCAAGCGCAAGAAGCGGCGCGAGGCCTTCTTCGTCGGGGTGGCGGCGTCGCTCATCGTCGGCCTGTTGCTGCTGGGCCTGGCTTACACCGTGCTGAGCGCGATGATCGACCAGCAGCAGTCGCGCAACGACTTCCTCAAGGCGCAAACCGCCCAGCTCGACGTGCAAATCAAAGACATCGCCACGTTGCGCCAGGAGATTGAAAGCCTGCGCGCACGCCAGCAGGCGGTGGAAAACCTGCAGTCGGATCGCAATCTGCCGGTCTACCTGTTCGACGATCTGACCAAGGACACGCCGATTGGGGTGCAAATCACCTCGATCAAACAGGAAGGGCAGTCGGTGCTCGTGCAGGGCACGGCTTTGAGCCAGGAGCGCGTGGCCGATCTGCTGCGCAATCTGGCCGACACCAAGGGCTGGCTGGAAAAGCCCGAGTTGATCGAGATCCGCTCCGTCACCACCCAAATTTCCAAGGGCAACACCCAGACCGTGTCGGCCTTCCAGTTGCGTGCCACGCTCAAGCGCCCGGGGGCGCCGGCGGGTTCGGCTTCCGGCGCGGCCCCGGCCAACACCAACCCTGCAGGCTGAGGACAGCATGGCCAAATCCCTCAAGATGCAGATCGATTTCCCGGCGCTCCAGGAGCGCATCGCCAGCCAGTTTCGCGGGCTCAACCAGAACGACCCAGGCACCTGGCCGCCGCTGCCCCGAGCCACGGCCTATGCCTTCGCCCTGGTGTTGGCCCTGGCGGTCGGTTGGTATGCCTGGCTTTCGGGCGTGAAAGACCAGCTCGACCAGGCGCAGCAACAGGAAGTGCAACTGCGCGACCAATACAAGAGCAAGCTGGCCCAGGCGGTGAGCCTGGATCTGCTCAAGGCGCAGAAAGCCCAGGTGCAGCAATATGTCCTGCTGCTGGAAAAGCAACTGCCCAGCAAGGCCGAGATGGATGCGCTGTTGTCCGACATCAATCAGGCCGGCATCGGCCGCGGTCTGCAGTTTGACCTGTTCCGCCCAGGCCAAGTCGAAGTGAAGAACTACTACGCCGAGCTGCCCATCGCCATCAAGGTGCAAGGAACCTACAACGATCTCGCGGCGTTCACCTCCGACGTGGCGAAGCTGTCGCGCATCGTCACCATCAACAACATCGCCATCACCAGCCCGGCCGGCCCGACGCCCGGTGGCAAGCTGACCATGGAGGCCACCGCCAAGACCTTCCGCTACCTCGACGCCGACGAAGTCGCGGCGCAGCAAAAGGCCAAGAAACCGGGGGCCAAGCCATGAGCCCGCTGCGCCGCCTCAAAGGCGAATCCCGCAAAGCCCCGCCCGCAGCCCTGCCCATGCGCCGCCGCGCGTTCGCTGGCCGTCGCCCGGCCTGGCTCATGCTCACGCCGCTGACGGCCTTGCTGCTTGCCGGTTGCGGTGGCCAACCGCATGAAGACCTGCGCCTCTGGATGAGCCAGGAACGCGCGAAGTTGCATCCGCATGTGCAACCCATCGAGGCGCCCAAGCCGTTTACACCTGCAAGTTACAGCCTTGCCGACCAGACCGATCCATTCTCTCCGGCCAAGTTGGAAACCGGCGTGCGGCAGGAAATGAACAAGCTCAGCCCTGAAGTCCTGGCGCAGATGAACCGGCCGAGGCAGCCGCTCGAGCAGTATTCGCTCGACCAGATCCAGATGGTGGGCAGCCTCAAGATCAAGGGCCAGGACTACGCCTTGCTCAAGGCGGCCAATCTGTTGTACCGCGCGCATGTGGGCGAGTATGCCGGTCAGCATTACGGGCGCATCACCAAAATCGACGAAAACCAGGTTGTTTTGCAGGAGTTGGTGCAGGATGCCACTGGCGACTGGGTGCAACGCACCGCAACCCTTCAATTGCAGGAGAGCAGCAAATGATGTCCGAGCGTTGTTGTGCCCCCAAGGACGGCGCGCTGCGCCGCCACGACCCCCGTGGGAGTCAAGCAAACTTGGGAGCGGCCCGGCGTTTCATGGCTCGCCTTGCGGCGCCATGGCTGGGTCGGGTGGCCGCCAGCCTGACCTTGTTGCTCGGCTTCGCGAGTGTGGCTGCGGCCCAATCCACCAATGTGCTGCAAAGTGTGGGCGCCAGCAGCCAGGGCGGCGAAATCGTCGTGCAACTCGAGTTCGCGCAGCCACTGGCGGCGCCGCCGGCCGGCTTCACCATTGACCAGCCAGCCCGCATCGTGCTCGACTTCCCCGGCGTCAAGTCCGAAGTCAGCCGCAGCGCCGTCAGCTTCGATCAGGGCAATCTGCGTTCCGCCAACGTGGTCGAGGCGCAAGGCCGTTCCCGTGTCGTGCTCAACCTGCGCAGCTCCACCACCTACAAAACCGAAATTCTGGGCAAGCGCCTGCTGGTGCTCATCAGCCCCGCGGCCTCCGCGCCGCTGAATGCCTCCGTCGGTTCCGGCGCATCGCTGACGCAGCCGGTGCACTTCGCCGACAGTCTCAACACCCAGCAACTCCCGTTGCGCGGCGTGGACTTCCACCGTGGCCCTGACGGCTCAGGACAGGTCGTCGTCAATCTGCCCAACAACCAGGTTGGCGTCGACATCCGCCAGCAAGGCCAGAACATCGTCGTCGACTTCCTCAAAACCGCGTTGCCGCCGGAACTGCGGCGTCGGCTGGACGTCGGTGATTTCGCCACGCCGGTGAAATCCATCACCACCTTCCAGATGGGCGACAACGTGCGCATGGTCGTGCAACCCAGCGGCGCCTACCAGCAAAGCGCTTATCAGGCCGACAACAAGTTCGTGCTGGAAGTGCGGCCTGAAACGCCCAACCCCAACCAGCTCGCGCCCGGCAACGGCCCGGGTTATCACGGGCCGAAGCTGTCGCTCAATTTCCAGAACATCGATGTGCGTTCCTTGCTGCAGGTGTTCGCCGACTTCACCGGCCTGAACGTGGTGGTGAGCGACTCGGTCACCGGCAACCTCACCCTGCGCTTGAAAGACGTCCCCTGGGACCAGGCGCTGCACATCATCCTCCAGGCCAAGGGCCTGGGGGAGCGCAAGGAAGGCAATGTGTTGTGGATTGCGCCGCGCGACGAAATCCTGGCTCGCGAAAAGTCCGAACTCGAGGCCAAGAAGTCCATCCAGGACCTTGAGCCGCTCAAGTCCGAGACCTATCAACTGAACTACCAGAAGGCGGCCACCGTGGTGGGGCTGCTGACAGGCGCGGCAGGTGGCGCCCAATCAAGCGGTGCTGGCGGAGCGGCTGCCATGCCTCCGATTCCAGGTTTTTCCTCGGGGGCAGGCGCGCCAACCTCGCGCATTCTTTCCCCGCGTGGCACGGTCATTGCCGACCCACGCACCAACCAGATTTTCGTCACGGATATCCCATCGAAACTGGAAGAGATCGGCCGTCTCATCGGCAAGATCGACAAGCCGGTGCGTCAGGTGCTGATCGAGGCGCGCATCGTCGAGGCCTCCGACCAGTTCGGGCGCAGCCTGGGGGCCAAGCTGGGATTTCTCCGAACCACAATCCCTGGGCCTGGTAATAATCCAGGAATCGCCGTAGGGGGTAACTATCTAGGTGTCGGCGAACAAACGGGCCAAGCAGCTGTGACCAGCGGCTCGTACATTCCAGATACCCAGTTCGTGAATCTTCCAGCTTACGGACTTGCCGGAAGCATCTTGGCGGGTGCGGTGCCGAGTTCAGTTGCGGTGAGTCTGTTCAATGCTGCAGCAAACCGTTTCATCAACCTCGAGCTCTCCGCGATGGAGGCCGATGGCAAGGGCAAGATTGTTTCCTCCCCGCGTGTGATTACGTCAGACTTGCAAAAAGCCACCATCGAGCAAGGTACCGAAATTCCTTATCAACAAGCGACTTCGAGTGGCGCCACCTCCGTGACTTTTAAGAAGGCTGTGCTGAGTCTTGATGTAACTCCTCAGATCACACCGGATGGCAACGTCATCATGAACGTCGAAATTCATAAGGACAGTCAGGGCGCCGCGACCAATGGGGTGCCCTCCATCAACACCAATACCGTGACGACACAGGTCCAGGTGGAAAACGGCGGGACGGTTGTTCTTGGAGGTATCTACACCTCGTCAGAACAAAACCAAACCAACAAGGTACCCCTGCTCGGAGACATTCCGGTATTGGGTTATCTGTTCAAGGTCAAGAGCAAGGCCATTCAGAAAAGCGAACTGATGGTTTTCCTCACTCCAAAAATTGTCAGTCATGCAGATCTGTCACGATGAGGCGGTTTAAAGATGAGGGGCTTGCAAGTCCAAACATTGAATGATCTTCCATAAACCTGGATGTGAAGATTGACCCGGCAGAGTGTTTATCTCATCGGCCTGATGGGCGCCGGCAAGACGACGGTTGCGCGCTCGCTTGCGCAGCGCACGGGGTTGGAGTTTGTCGATAGCGATCACGAAATCGAACGGGAGCAAGGCTGCAGCATTGCGGCCCTGTTCGCGCGCGAGGGCGAAGCCGGGTTCAGGCAGGTCGAGGCGCGGGCAATCGACGCCTTGACCCAGCGCGGCGGGCTGATTCTCGCCACCGGTGGCGGGGTGGTTCTCCGTGAGGACAACCGGCGCGCCTTGCATGACCGCGGTGTGGTCGTGTACTTGCGCGCCAGTGCAGACGAGCTGGCGCACCGTACCCGCAATGATCGCAGCCGCCCCTTGCTGCAAACGGGCGATCCGCGCGCCAAACTGCGCGAGTTGTTCCGCCAGCGTGACCCGCTGTACCGCGAAACAGCCCATTTCATCATCGACACCGGCCGTCCCTCGGTGGCGATGCTCGCAAATCTGGTCCTCACCCAACTGGAGCTGGCTGGGGTTCTGGACCCGGCGGCATACGTCACTGGTGCGGTCACTGGTGCGGCTTCGGCTGGCGCCTCGGGTGGACCTGCCGGCGGCACTCAAGCTCGAACGAGGCGCTCCGAGCGGTAGGCGGCTTGCCCGACAGGCCTACGGTCTCGCGCCAATGCAGTGCTCGTGGCGTCCCGACCATAGGGGTCTTCCTACAATCGGGAACTCACAGCCCAGCCCGACAAGCCCCAGCCATGACCATCGTCCGCGTCGAACTCGAT
Source organism: Thiomonas sp. X19 (assembly GCF_900089495.1). Lineage (NCBI taxonomy): Bacteria > Pseudomonadati > Pseudomonadota > Betaproteobacteria > Burkholderiales > Thiomonas > Thiomonas sp. X19. Next base: position 491,438 of record NZ_LT605203.1, read on the forward strand.
CAGCGTGCCTACGACATCCACATCGGCGCGGGTCTGCTGGCGCGGCCTGGAAGTTTCGCTCAGGTTGCGGCGCCCAAGGCGCGCGCGCTCATCGTCTGCAACACCACCGTGGCGCCGCTCTACATGCAGCGACTGCGGCAGGCGCTGGCGCCGCACTTCGCCCAGGTGCTGAGTTGCGTACTGCCAGACGGCGAGAAGCACAAGGACTGGTCCACCCTCAACCAGGTATTCGACGCCCTGCTCGAACACCAGTGCGACCGCAAGACCACGCTGTTTGCGCTCGGTGGCGGGGTGATTGGCGACATGGCCGGTTTTGCCGCCGCCTGCTATATGCGCGGCGTGCCCTTCGTGCAGGTGCCCACCACCTTGCTGGCGCAGGTGGATTCGTCGGTGGGCGGCAAGACGGCGATCAACCATCCGCTGGGCAAGAACATGATCGGCGCGTTCTACCAGCCGCGGCTGGTCGTGGCCGATATCGACACCCTGGGCACCCTGCCGCCCGTCGAGGTGTCCGCCGGGTTGGCCGAAATCATCAAGCACGGCGCGATTGCCGACGCCGCATTTTTCGACTGGCTCGAAACCCATATGGAGCGCCTGCGCACGCTCGACCCCGAGGCCGTGACGCACGCCGTACGGCGCTCGTGCGAGATCAAGGCCGCCGTGGTGGCGCAGGACGAAACCGAGTCGGGTCTGCGCGCCATCCTCAACTTCGGCCATACCTTCGGCCACGCCATCGAGGCGGGCATGGGCTACGGCCAGTGGCTGCATGGCGAGGCGGTGGGCGCCGGCATGGTGATTGCGGCCGATGTTTCGGTGCGCCTGGGCCTGCTGGATGCGGCCTCGGCGGCCCGGCTGCGTGAACTCACGCGCCGTGCCGGCTTGCCGGTGCAGGCGCCGCCGTTGCCGCTGGCGCGCTACATGGAACTGATGCAGGTGGACAAGAAGAACGAGGCCGGCAGCGTGCGCTTCGTGCTGCTGCAGGGCCTGGGCCATGCCCTGCTGCGCCCGGTCCCGGCCGATGTGGTGAACGCCAGCCTGTTGGCGCATGGCGCTCTGGCGACGGTGTCCGAGCCAGCCGCGCAGGGACGGGCAACGGCGTCGACATCCACATGAGTCTGCGAGAAGCGGAATCGCCCGACGCGCATGAAGCGCGCCTGGCGCCTTACGCCAATACCGCCGCCACTTCACGCGGCCGCAGGTACGCCGAACCGGCGCCGCGTGACCGCAGCGACTACCAGCGCGACCGCGACCGCATCATCCACTGCAGCGCATTCCGGCGGCTGGAGTACAAGACCCAGGTGTTTCTCAACCACGAGGGCGATCTGTTCCGCACCAGGCTCACGCACAGTCTGGAAGTGGCGCAGATCGCGCGTTCCATCGCCCGCGCGCTGCGCCTGAACGAAGACTTGACCGAGGCCATCGCTCTGGCGCACGACCTCGGCCACACGCCATTCGGCCACGCCGGACAAGATGCGCTGAATGACTGCATGCGCAGCAGGGCGCTGCAGGTTTTACGCCCGCGCTCGGAGGATGGAGACGGCGTCGCCAGTTCCATGGGGGACATGGACGGCGGTGGCTTCGAGCACAACCTGCAGTCGCTGCGGGTGGTGGACAAACTGGAGGAGCGCTACGCCGCGTTCGATGGCCTGAACCTCACCTTCGAGACGCGCGAGGGCATCCTCAAACATTGTTCGCGGCGCAATGCCGCGCACCTGGGCGAGGTGGCGGCGCGTTTTCTGCATGGCGGCCAGCCCAGCCTGGAAGCGCAGGTGGCCAACCTGGCCGATGAGATCGCCTACAACAACCACGACATCGACGACGGCCTGCGCTCGGGTCTTCTGCAGCTCGATCAGCTCGAAGCCATCGACTTTTTCGGCGGTCATCTGCATGCGGTGCGCGCCGCCTATCCGGGCCTTGTGACCAAGCGTCTGGTGGCCGAAACCATCCGCCGCATGATTTCCGCGCTCATCGCCGATCTGGTGGCGCAGACCCAGGCCAACATCGTGGCAGCCGGCGTGCAGAGCCCGGCAGAAGTGCGCGCGAGCATGCCGCTGGCGGGTTTCAGCGCCCCGGTGCGCGAACAACTCACCCGACTGCAGCAGTTCTTGCGCCAGGCGCTGTACCGGCACCCGCAGGTGCTGCGCTCCACCACCAAGGCGGCGCGGGTGCTGCGCGAGTTGTTCACCGCCTATGCCGACGAGCCGCGCCTGCTGCCGTTCGACCACCAGCGCCCGGCGGGCACCAACCCATTGCGCGCCATTGCCGACTACATCGCCGGCATGACCGACCGCTACGCGATCAAGGAGCATCGCAAGCTGTTCTCCGTGCAGGACTGGTAGCGCGCGCGGGAGAGGACGGACTGGGACGAATCCCGCGTGGCGAATGGGCGTATCTAAAAATGTCAACACATTGTTTGCCTAGGCAATAACATGCCAGGCATGAATGTGAAAACTCCAGATCAGCCGATCCAAGCGACGGCTGCACCGCCGCGCTTTTATGAAGGCGACACCTATTACAAGGACAACTCGGTCGGCTTCCTGATGAAGCGCTGCCTGGCCGTGCTGTTGCGCAACCTGGAGCACCGCATGCAGGCGCTCGACCTCACGGGCACGCAATGGCATCCGCTGATTCATGTGCTGGAAGGTTGCGACACCGTGGCCGCCTGCGCCCGCGAAATGCAGACCGACGCCGGCGGCATGACCCGCATGCTGGACCGCCTCGAAACCAAGGGCTTGCTGGTGCGCGAACGCAGCACGGTGGATCGCCGCGTGGTGCATCTCGCGCTCACGCCCAAGGGACGCGAAGTGGCCCAGCAAGTGCCCGCCGTGCTGGCCGAAGTGCTCAACGAACACCTGCGCGGGTTCACGGCCAAAGACTTCGCCACGCTGATGGACTTGCTGCGGCGCTTCGTCGACAACGGCGACGCCCTCGCCGCTGCCAGCAATGCCGGCCCCGGTCCCAAGCTCACCCTGGACGAGGGCTGAAGGCGCAAATCACCGCCCCCGAATGCACAGGCAGCAGACGGTCATATCGCCCGACGCATCGCCTGAATCACCCTGGCTCACCGCACATCCCGCACGACCAACACCCGTTCTCCATCATGCCGCTTCCATCACCCTTTCGAACCCGGGCCCTGCATGGCCACACGGCCCATGGCGGCCTGCTGCGCCTGGCGCCACTGCTGGCGGCCCTGCTGCTGGCCGGTTGCGCCTCCACCGGCCGCATCCAGCCCATGGCCCAAGCCGTGCAGCCGGCGCAACTCGGCCTGAGCAACAGCGCCGTCAACCCGGCAGAGTTTCCGAAAGAAGATTGGTGGACGCAGTTCAACGCCCCCGAGTTGAACCGCCTGATCGCCCAAGCCCTGGCCGATAACCCCAGCCTGCAGGAAGCGCAGGCGCGCATGCGCCAGGCGCAGGCGGCGGTGGGTGTGGCGCAAAGCGGCCTGGAGCCGAGCCTGAATGCCGCGGTGAACTCCACCCGCCAGCGCTTCAGCGCAAACGATATTTATCCCCCGCCTCTGGGCGGCGGCACCTACACCGAAAACCAGGCCCTGCTGCAAGGCAGCTACACCTTCGACTTTTTTGGCCGCAACCAGGACCAGCTCCAGGCGGCCATCGGCCAAGCCCGCGCGGCCCAAGCCCAGGCCCAGGCGGCGCGCGTGTTGCTGGCGGCGAATGTGGCGGGCGGCTATGTCAGCCTCGCGCGGCTGGACGCGCAGCGCGAGGTGCTGGAGCGCACCCTGGCGCAGCGCCGGCACATCGAACGGCTGGTGGGAGACCGCGTTCGCGCCGGTCTGGAAACCTCGCTGCAGCAGCGCCAGGCCCAGGCCGAGATTCCGCAAATCAAGCTGCAGCTCGAACAGAACGCGCAGGCGCGGGCCCAGGCGCGCCACGCGCTGGCTGCCCTGCTCGGGCAAGGTCCTGAGGCCACGGCCAAGCTCAAGCCCAGCCTGCAGACGCTGCCCATGCCGGCGCTGCCGCAAAGCCTGCCGGCCGAACTCATCGGCCGCCGTGCCGATGTGGTGGCCGCGCGCTGGCAGGCGCAGGCAGCGCTGGCGGGCGTGAAGGCGGCGCGCGCGGCCTTCTATCCCAACATCAGCCTGACCGCTTTTGCCGGCCTCACCGCGCTGGGTTTCAGTCAATTCCTTGCGGCCGGCAGCCGCGCCTATGGCGTCGGGCCGGCGCTGACGCTGCCCATTTTTGAAGGCGGCAAGCTGCGCGCCAATCTGCGCGGGCAATCGGCGGCGGCCGATGCGGCCATCGCCCAATACAACGCCACGGTGGTGAACGCCGTGCGCGAAGTGGCCGACGCGGTGAGCGATCGGCGCTCCTTGCAGCAGCAGATCGTCCAGCAGCAAGATGCGCTCCAGCTCGCGCAGGACGCCGAGCGGCTGGCACAACAGCGCTACAAGGCCGGCCTGGGCAATTACCTCAATGTGCTGACCACCGAGAACGGGGTGCTGCAGCTGGAGCAGATCGGCACCAGCCTCAAGGCGCAGGCCCTGGTGGACGACCTGGCCCTGATCCGCGCCCTGGGCGGCGGTTATGCGACCACCAAACTGCCGGCGCTGCCGGGGGCGACGGCCGAGGTCGCCTCGGCAGCGGCAAGTCCACAAACGCCAACCACCCCAGCGGCCCCGGCAACCCCAAGCACCGCAGCCCGGCCCTGAGCCGCGGCGATCGAACTTCGTCATCAACACAACAACATCACGGAGCTTTGCATGAGCGCCAACCCACCATCCAACACGCAGAACGGCTCTCCCGCCGCCAGCAATGGCAATGGCAAAGCGGCCAAGCGCCGCAAGCTGATGATCGTGGCCATCGTCTTCTTCATCATCGCCGGGGCCCTGTACAGCGGCTACAACTACTGGCAGTCGCTGCGCTACGCCTACACCGACGACGCGTACGTGCAGGGCAACCTGGTGCAAGTCACGCCGCAGGTGGGCGGCACCGTGGTGGCGATCGACGGTGACGACACGCAGCTGGTGAAGGTCGGCCAGCCGCTGGTGCAACTGGACGGCGCCGACACCCATGTCGCCCTGCAGCAGGCCGAGGCCATGCTGGCGCAGGCGGTGCGGCAGGTGCGCGTGAGCTTTGCCAACAACGGCACGCTGGCGGCCCAAGTGGCGGTGCGGCAGACCGATGTCGCCACCGCGCAAGCCAATCTGGCCAAGGCCGAGGACGCGCAGCGGCGCCGTCAGGAACTCGCCGGCACCGGCGCGGTGGGGGCGGAAGAGCTGCGCCAGGCGCAGATCGCGGTGCAGGCGGCGAAAGCCGCGCTGACCACGGCGCAGGCTGGCGTCAAGGCGGCGCAGGAACAGCTCGCCAGCGGTGAGGCGCTCACGGCAGGCACAGTGATTGCCGACAATCCTTCGGTCAAGCTGGCCGCAGCCAAGGTGCGCGAGGCCTATCTGGCTTACGAGCGCACGACGATCCCCGCGCCGGTCAGTGGCGTGGTGGCGCAGCGCACGGTGCAACTCGGCCAGCGCGTGGCCCCCGGCATGCCGCTGATGTGGGTGGTGCCGCTGAACGACGTGTGGGTCAACGCCAATCTGAAGGAAACCCAGTTGCGCGACGTGCGCATCGGCCAGCCGGCCAAAGTGGTGGCCGACACCTATGGCAGCAGCTTCACCTACACCGGGCGCGTGGTCGGCCTGTCGGCAGGCACGGGCGCGGCGTTCTCGCTGCTGCCGGCGCAGAACGCCACGGGCAACTGGATCAAGGTGGTGCAGCGCCTGCCGGTGCGCGTCGCACTCGACCCGAAGCAGCTCGCCAGCCACCCGCTGCGCGTGGGCATGTCGACGGAAGTGACCATCACCATCAGCGACCACAAGGGCCCGCTGGTGACGGACATGCCGCCGACCGGCCCGGCCGCCAGCACCGACGTTTATGCCGCCGACTGGAAGAAGGCCGATGCCCTGGTGGATTCCATCGTCGCCGCCAACGCCGGCGGCAAGCGCTAAGGCAGCGCAAACGCGCGACCAAGGACCACGCATATGGCCAGCCCACTCGACATCGAAGAGGCCGCAGCCGGGGCCACGCCCGCCGCGCCGGCCACCCCCGCGCACATGGCGCCGCTCAAGGGCAGCATGCTGGTGCTCGGCACCATCGCGCTGTCGCTGGCGACCTTCATGAACGTGCTCGACACCTCCATCGCCAACGTCTCCATCCCGGCGATTGCCGGCGATCTGGGGGTGAGTTCCTCGCAGGGCACCTGGGTCATCACCTCCTTCGGCGTGGCCAATGCCATCGCCGTGCCGCTCACCGGTTTCGTCACCCAGCGTTTCGGCGCCGTGAAGGTGTTCCTCGTCAGCATCCTGCTGTTCACGCTGTTCTCGTTTCTGTGCGGGCAGGCGCACAGCATTGAAATCCTCATCCTGTTCCGCGTGCTGCAAGGCGCCAGCGCCGGGCCGATGATTCCGCTGTCGCAAACCCTCTTGCTCTCCAGCTATCCGCAGAAGCGCGCCGGCATGGCGCTGGCGATGTGGTCGATGACCACGCTGATCGCGCCCATCCTCGGCCCGCTGCTCGGCGGCTGGATCACCGACAACATTTCCTGGCCGTGGATTTTTTACATCAACGTGCCCGTCGGCCTCATCGCCGCCGCAGTGACCGCCAGCATCTACACCCGCCGCGAGACCCCGATCCGCAAGCTGCCGATCGACTGGACCGGGCTCGGGCTGCTGGTGATCTGGGTCGGCGCGCTGCAAATCATGCTCGACAAGGGGCAGGAACTCGACTGGTTTTCCTCGCCCGTCATCATTGCCCTGGCGGTGGCGGCCGTGGTGGGCTTCACGCTCTTCCTCATCTGGGAAATCTACGACGACCATCCGGTGGTCGACCTCACCTTGTTCAAGATTCCGAGCTTCACCCTCGGCACCATCATGCTGGCGCTGGCCTATGGCATGTTCTTCGGCAGCCTGGTGCTGCTGCCGCTGTGGCTGCAGGAGTTCATCGGCTACACCGCCACCCAGGCCGGTGAAGTGCTGGCGTGGGTCGGGCTGTTCGCCCTCCTCCTGTCGCCCGTCATCGGCCGCTATCTGCCCGTGCTGGATTCGCGCTGGGTCACCACCTTCTCCTTCATCGTCTTCGCCTTGGTGTTCTACATGCGCTCGCAGTTCACCACCGGCGACAGCTACTGGGAGTACAGCATTCCAACGGTGATTCAGGGGATTGCCACGGCGACGTTCTTCATCCCGCTGCTGGGCATCATCCTGGGGGGCTTGCCGGGGCATCGCATCGCCGCGGCTTCTGGTCTGTCGAACTTTGCCCGCATCACCGCGGGCTCGTTCGGCACGTCCATCTACACCACTTGGTGGGCCGACCGCGCCGACCTGCACCATGAGCAACTCGTCAGCCATATCTACGCCGGCAGTCCGGTGGCCAGCCCCGTGATCCAGGGCCTGCAGGCGCACGGCTTCAGCCACGAGCAGGCGCTGGGAGTGATCAACCGCCTCATCGACCAGCAGGCCTACACCATCGCCGCCGACGACATGTTCCGCCTCAGCGCCTGGCTATTCCTCGCCATGATTGTCCTGGTCTGGATGATCAAGCCGGCACGGGGTGGCGCAGCCAGCGCCGAGGCGGCCGGCGCACATTGAACCGGCCCGGCTCGGGGCATCACCTCACACATCGTTCGCTCGAAAAAACCATCGTCATGCGCACATCATCCGCATCCCGTCCCTACGCCTTCTCGCGCCACGCCCTGCTGGCCACCATCCTGGCCGCCACCTGTCTGGCGCAGGCGCGGGCTTCCGAACTGTCCGCGCTCTGGGGCGCGTACCGGGGCTATCACAACACCACGCTGGCCTACCAGACCGATCCTTTCTGGGTGCACGACTTTGCCCATAGCAAGCTCGACCTCAGCCTGGAGGGGTCGGTTGGCCAAGTCACCGGGCCATCGGGCTCGGATCACCAGTCCCTGTGGCATGTCGGACTGACTCCCATGGCACGCTGGTGGCTCACGCCGCAATCGGGCATCGAGCTCGGCATTGGTGCGAATGTGTTTTCTGGCACCCATCTCGGCGACAAACGCATCTCCACCGCCTACCAGTTCGGCGACTCCATCGGTGTCTTCCACCGCTTCGCCAGCACACCCTGGAGCCTGGGCCTGCGCCTCACCCACTATTCCAACGCCGACATCAAACGCCCCAACCCGGGGCAGGACTATCTGCAACTGCGCGTGGCTTACAACTTCGACTGAGCGCCCCAAGGCGCCGCGCGGCCGGACGGTCGCCGGCCTCAGTTCGGCCGCAACGCCACCACCACTCGGCCACAACGGCAGTGGCCTTGCAGAGCCCGCCCGCGCTGCCCTTACCCCTTACCATGCGCGCATGTTCCAGGACCAAGCCACGCTGCTGCTGCTCATCCGCCACGGCGAAACCGAGTGGAATCGTGATGCGCGCATCCAAGGGCACACGGACATCGCCCTGAGCGCGCAGGGCCGCAGCCAAGCCCGGGCCGTGGCCGCGGCCCTGTCTGATACCGACATCCAAGCCGTCTACGCCAGCGACCTGCTGCGCGCCAGCGAAACCGCCCAGCCCATCGCCCAAGCCCATGGCTTGCCTCTGCACACCGACCCTGGCCTGCGCGAGCGTGCCTTCGGTGCTTTCGAAGGGTCCAGCTTCGTGCAATTGCAAGCCATCCACCCCGAGGCCTGCGAGCGCTGGCGCAAGCGCGACCCGAGCTTCGCCGCGCCCGGGGGCGAGCGGCTGGATGACTTCTACGCCCGCGTCACCACCACCGTGCGGCGCATCGCGGCGAGCCATGCAGGGCAAACGGTGGCCATCGTCACCCACGGCGGTGCGCTCGACTGCCTGCACCGCTGCGCCACCAGCCAGGAGCTGCATGCGCCACGCACCTGGGAGCTGCGCAACGCTGCCATCAACCGCGTGCTGGTGGCCGAGGGCCGCATGACCCTGGTGGGCTGGAACGACGGCGGGCACCTGGACAGCGGTCTGGACGAAGCCCTGGGTTGATGGCACCGGGGCGCAGGCGCCGAGCCACGACACCGGCCACGCTTCATCGACGGCAAGGGGATCAGCATCGCGGCGCAGGTGTTCATCCGCAATCTGCGCAACGGCGATGCGGCGAGCAGCACACCTCGGCCAGCGCGGGCCCGCCCAGCCACCAAGGACGGTATGGCTGCTAGGCTGTGGTGTGATGCAATGGCCCCTTCGGGCCGCCAAGTCAACTCGGCGCGGGACGCAGCATTGCTCCTGCGGTATGGCGCAGGGTTTTTGCGCTGAGCGTGGCCTTGAACCCATCACTGAGCGATTCTTCAGCATGAGCATGCGTTTTGTTGTTTCCTGGGGCATGGCTGCCGGCCTCGTGCTCACCCTCGGCAGCACGCCGGCCGATGCTGGCCTCGGCCAACCGTTGTCCGCCGCGGCACGGGACGGCACCCCCATCGCCGCGGCATCCGGCGCGCGGCTGACGGCGAAGGCCGCTTCGGCTTCCACCCCCGCAGCGGCGTTGCCGATTCAAAGCCAATCGATCCGGACCCCGCAGGGCGCCAGCGTCACCGAGTACGCCGGCGCCTCCGGCACCGTGTTCGCCATCACTTGGCGCGGGCCATTCAAGCCGGATCTGCGGCAACTGCTCGGCCAGTATTTCGCGCCCTTCGTCCAAGGCAGTCCGCGTACCGGCCTGGGCCTGACCGCCTCGGTCGTGCATGGCGACGACATCGTCGTGCACAGCTTCGGCCGCATGCGCAATTTCTACGGCGCGGCCTGGGTGCCGTCGCTGGTGCCCGCGGGCTTCGATGTCGCGGGGTTGCAGCCATGAGGGCGCCGATTCGAGTGCGGAGTCCATCACTGGGCGGCCTCCGAGGCCCGTGGCGCAACGTCCCATCGATCGGCGGGAGTGCGGCCTTGCGCCGCCTGGCTCTTGGTGCCGCGCTGACTGTTGCGGCTTTGTTGGCGGGCTGCGGCGGCGGTGGCGGGGGCAGTGCTCCGAGTGACCCGCCCGCGAGCCGAAACCCTCCCGTCAGCCTGGCGAATCCGCCGAGCGGGCCTAACGTCGTGCCGGTCGGCATCCTGCAGCTCGCAAGTACCGGCTCGAATACCGCCACCGGCTCGAATACCGCCAATACACCCTATGTCACGGTGACGGTCTGCAACAGCTCAGGCCGTTGCGTCCGCATTCCCGATGTGCTGGTCGATACCGGCTCCGCCGGCCTGCGCCTGTTCGCCAGTTCCGCGCTCAATGGCCTGTACCTGCCGGCCGTGACCACCGGTACAGGAGGTGAACTCGCAGCCTGCGCCCAGTTCGCCTCGGGCTACACCTGGGGCAGCATGCGTGCGGCCATGGTGCAGATCGGCGGCTTGAGCACCGGCGGGGCGATTCCGATCGAAGTCATCGGCGACACCAGCATCCCCCAGACGGCGCCGCAAGCCTGCCAGAACCAGGGCCGAGATTTTTCCAAGTCGTTAAGCAGCGTGGTCAACGGCATTCTCGGCATCAGTAATTTTCAGTACGACTGCGGCGTCGCGTGCACCTATCCGCCATCGGCCTATGCCGCGCAAAACACGCCCAGTCCCGGCGTCTACTACGACTGCAATGGCGGCACCTGCACGGAAACCAGCGCCAGCTATGCGCAGCAAGGCATCAATCCGATTGCCGCTTTTCCTGCCGGCTACAACAACGGCAGCATCCTGACGTTGCCTGCCGCCTCGCTGCCTTGGGGCTCACAAGCGGCCACCGGCGTGCTGATCTTTGGCATCAATACCGCGAGCAACAACCAGTTGCCGGCTGGGGCGCAGGTGTTCGCGCTCGACCGCTACGGCAACCTGCCGATCACGGTCAACGGCAGCGGTGGCACCGGCTTCATCGACAGCGGCTCGAACGGCTATTACACCGCGCTCAATCTGCCGGCCTGCACGCAATCCAGCGGTTTCTATTGCCCGAGCCCGGCAGCGAACGTGGCGTTGCAGCTGAGTTCGGGGGCGGCGTCGTCGAGCACCAGCATCACCATCGCCAACGCTGACACCATGTTCCAGACCGGCAATGCCGCGCTGCCGGCCCTTGGGGGCACGGCGGCCATTACAGGCCAAGTGGATCTGGGTCTGCCGTTTTTCTACGGGCGCACGATCGGCACCGGCATCCAGCAGGCTCCGCATTCGAACGACTACGGTTTCGTCGCGTTCTAGGGAACTGTCGACGCTCTTGCTGCGCCTTCGGCCAGACGGCGGAGGGTGCCGCCTCAGCCGCCGAACAAGTCGCCCGGGGCGCGCGGTGCCGCCAGGCCCAGGTGGGCATAGGTGGCGGGGCTGGCGATGCGGCCGCGCGGGGTGCGCTGGATGTAGCCATGCTGGATGAGGAAGGGTTCGATGACATCCTCGATGGTGTCGCGCTCCTCGCCAATGGCGGCGGCCAGGTTGTCCAGCCCCACCGGGCCGCCGCCGAAGCGGTGGACGATGGCTTCCAGCAGTTTGCGGTCCATCAGGTCGAAGCCGAGAGGGTCGACGTCCAGCATCTTCAGCGCCGCATCGGCCACGTCGCGGGCGATGCGGCCGTCAGCCCGCACCTCGGCGTAATCGCGCACGCGGCGCAGCAGGCGGTTGGCGATGCGCGGCGTGCCGCGTGAGCGGCGGGCAATTTCCAGCGCCCCGTCCTGCTCGATATGCGCCTGCAGCAAGGCCGCCGAGCGCTGCACGATGGTGGTGAGTTCTTCGGTGGTGTAGAACTCCAGCCGCGAGACGATGCCGAAGCGGTCGCGCAGCGGGTTGGTGAGCATGCCGGCGCGGGTGGTGGCGCCCACCAGGGTGAAGGGCTGCAGGTCGATTTTCACGCTGCGCGCGCCCGGCCCTTCGCCGATCATGATGTCGATCTGGTAGTCCTCCAGCGCGGGGTAGAGAATTTCCTCGACCACGGGTGAGAGGCGGTGGATCTCGTCGATGAACAGCACGTCATTGCGTTCGAGATTGGTCAGCAGCGCCGCCAGGTCGCCGGCGCGCTCCAGCACCGGCCCCGAGGTGGAGCGCAGGTTCACGCCCATTTCGCGGGCGATGATGTGCGCCAGCGTGGTCTTGCCCAGGCCCGGCGGGCCGAACAGCAGCACATGGTCCAGCGCCTCGCCGCGTTTTTTCGCCGCGCTCATGAAGATGTCGAGCTGCTCGCGCACCTTGGCCTGGCCGATGTAGTCGGCCAGCACCTGCGGCCGCAGCGCGCGCTCCACCGCCTCTTCCTGCGGCGAGGCGGGTGCCGGGCTGATGACGCGTGCGGCGTCGAAGTTGTCGGCCTGAATGCTCATGCCGTTCAGCCCTTGGCCAGCGCCTTGAGCGCCTGGCGGATGCCGTCGTCCACGCCGCTGTCGGTGGGCAGCTTGGCGACGGCGGCGCTGGCTTCGCGCTCGGAATACCCCAACGCGAGCAGCGCCTGCAGCACGTCGGCATGGCCGGGCGCGGTGATGCCGCCCACCGCGCGGCCGAGGTCGGGGCCGAGCTTGCCGCGCAATTCCAGCAACAGACGTTCGGCGGTTTTCTTGCCGATGCCGGGCACGCGCGTGAGCCGGGCCGGGTCTTGTGCGGCGATGGCCTGGGCCAGCTCGTTCACGCTCAGACCCGACAGCACCGCCAGGGCGATGCGCGCGCCCACGCCGGAAATCTTGATGAGTGCGCGAAACGCCTCGCGCTCCTGCGCGGTGGCGAAGCCGTAGAGCTGGTGCGCGTCTTCGCGCACCGCCAGATGCGTCAGCAGCGTGACGGGCTGGCCCACGGCGGGCAGACCGTAGAGCGTGCTCATGGGCACGTCGATCTCGTAGCCGACACCGGCGCAGTCCACCAGGAGTTGCGGCGGGGTCTTGTCCAGCAGGGTGCCGTGAATGCGTCCGATCATGCCGAGGACTTTAGCAGCCCGGCCCGACACGGCCGCCTGAAGCGGCCAGCGCCAGCCTGGCGCCGACTAAACTGCAAGGTTTCGTTGCGCCTGCGCCCATGAAACCCCAGTCCTCCTACACCCACGACGAGCTCGTGGCCTGCGGCCACGGCAAGTTGTTCGGCCCCGGCAACGCCCAGTTGCCCCTCGACAACATGCTGATGATGGACCGCATCGTTCACATTGCCGACCACGGCGGCGGTTATGGCAAGGGCGAGATCCGCGCCGAGCTCGACATCAGGCCCGAACTGTGGTTTTTCGGTTGCCATTTCGACGGCGATCCGGTGATGCCCGGTTGCCTGGGGCTGGACGCGATGTGGCAGCTGGTGGGTTTTTATCTCGGCTGGATGGGCGCGCCGGGCCGCGGCCGGGCGCTGGGCGTGGGCGAGGTGAAATTCACCGGCCAGGTGCTGCCCTCGGCCAAGATGGTGACGTATCACATCAACCTCAAGCGCGTGATCAACCACCGCCTGGTGATGGGCATCGGCGACGGCGTGATGTCGGTCGATGGCCGTGAGATCTACACCGCCAAAGACTTGCGCGTCGGCCTGTTCACGTCCACCGAAGGGTTCTGACAATCCGGGGGTGCCGCAGTGCGCGGCGCCCCCGGGCAATTCAGGCCACGGCCTTGAGCTTGGCCTGCAGGCCCTTGAGCAGGGGCTCGCGTTCGGCGGCGTCGGCGCGCTCCAGCAGGCGGTTGGCGCCGGAGATGATGGCGCGGATCGATGCCGTGACGATGTTCGGGTCGATGCCGACGCCGAAGGTCGACGCCGTCATGCCCTCCATCGCCACTTCCACCATGGCCACGGCGCGCGCGCCCGAACCCAGGCCCAGCGCGCGTTCCTCATAGCTTTGCACCACCAGCGGCAAGTGCAGAGCCTGCACCGCGGCGTCGATCGGGCCGTTGCCCTCGCCGCGCAGCGAGACGCGCCGGCCGTCCACCTCCAGCTCCATCCGAATGCCCTGCTGCTGGCCGTGCTCGGTGAGGTGGTGCGTGACATAGCGCAGCGGTTCCTCGGCCTTCACATAGGTCTGCTCGAACATGGCCCACAGCTCCTGCGCCGTGACCTCCAGGCCTGTCGCGTCGGTGTGCTGTTGCACCACGCCGCTGAATTCCACCTGCAGGCGCCGCGGCATGACCAGACCGTAAGCCGACTCCAGCAGGTAGGCGATGCCGCCCTTGCCCGACTGGCTGTTGACGCGAATGACCGAGTCGTAGGCACGGCCGAGGTCCGCCGGATCCACCGGCAGGTAGGGCACTTCCCACATGGCGGTGGCTTTCTGCGCCGCGAGGCCTTTCTTGATGGCGTCCTGGTGGGAGCCGGAAAACGCCGTGAACACCAGGTCGCCCACATACGGGTGGCGCGGGTGGATGGGCAACTGGTTGCAGTCTTCCACCGCGCGGGCGACGGCGTTGATGTTGGAGAAATCCAGCCCCGGATGAATGCCCTGCGAATACAGGTTCAGCGCCAGCGTGACGAGGTCCACATTGCCGGTGCGCTCGCCGTTGCCGAACAGGCAGCCCTCGATGCGGTCGGCCCCGGCCATCACCGCCAGCTCAGCCGCCGCCACGGCGCAGCCGCGGTCGTTGTGCGGATGCACCGACAGGACGATGCTGTCGCGCCGGTTCAGGTGGCGGTGCATCCACTCGATCTGGTCGGCGTAAACATTGGGCGTGCTCATCTCCACCGTGGCCGGCAGGTTGAAAATGATCTTGTTCTCGGGCGTGGGCTGCCAGACCTCGGTGACGGCATTGCACACCGACGCCGCGAAGGGCAGCTCGGTGCCGCTGAACACCTCGGGGCTGTACTGGAAGGTCCATTTCGTCTCGGGCCGCTCGGCGGCGAGCTGCTTGATGAGGGTGGCGGCGTTCACCGCGATTTGGGTGCAGCCGGCTTCGTCCACGTTGAACACGATGCGGCGGAAATTCGGCGCCGTGGCGTTGTAGACATGCACGATGGCCCGCTTGGCGCCACGCAGCGACTCGAAGCTGCGACGGATGAGGTCTTCGCGCGCCTGGGTCAGCACTTCGATGGTCACGTCATGCGGAACATGGCCGCCTTCGATGAGCTCGCGCACGAAGTCGAAATCGGTCTGCGAGGCCGAGGGAAACGCCACCTCGATCTGCTTGACGCCAATGCCGCACAGCAGCTTGAACATGCGCATCTTGCGTTGCGCGTCCATCGGCTCGAACAGCGCCTGGTTGCCGTCGCGCAGATCGGTGCTCATCCAGATGGGCGGCTGGCTGATGACCTGGTCGGGCCAGGTGCGGTCTTTCAAACCCACGGGCGGCATGGGGCGGTATTTGGTCTGCGGGTGCTTCAACATGGCGGCAGTCTCCGGCAAGGCAATCGAAATCGGAAGGCGTTCAGCGCAAACGCTGAACTTCAAGGAGCGACGTGATGGCAGCCTGACTGTCGCGCACGCAGGGCCAGGCTGCCGCTGCGTAGTCGTAGCAGGAGGCGGCTGGGTGTGATGCGTGCGGCGAGCGTGGCGAATGGCGACATGGGGCGGAGCTTCTGGGTCAGGCGGCTTCTGCGGCTTGCGCTGTGGTGCAGCGATTCGATCCCGGGCGGGACGGCGGCAGAGCCGTGCGGGGGCGGATCAGGGGCGCGCCGGGCGCAGTCGCCGCGCGCCATCCACACGCAGTAGGCGCAGCATCTGGGCACGCTGCATGGCCATCAGGGCTGCGGCCGAGGTGCATGTGGTGGAGATGCGCATGGTGGATGAACAAGGCTTCATAGCCCTGCAACAGTAGCAAAAACGCTGCCTTGCGTCAAACGCAAGGGGAATGAACGCCCAGAGCGTACGCCGCGCCGCCGGCTCCGCGCCAGAGCAGCCCCGACGCGTGCCGATCGATCCCCCCATACGATCCCGGCTGGCCTCAAGCCACGGGAACGGCGCCGCCTGGCTCAGCGCTGGCCACGCCTTCCTGACCAGGAGTGGCGCCGGCGTCGCGCAGCGCGCCCCGGTTCTGGAAATACGCCGCCGGAGTGGTTCCCAGGGCCTGGCGAAACACCTTGATGAAGGCGCTGACACTGTCATACCCCAGCGACAGCGCCACATGCTTGACGGCCTGGCCCGTGGCCAGCCATTCCAGCGCCTGGGTCAGGCGCGCCCATTGCCGCCACTGCGCGAAGGTCATGCCGGTTTCCTGCACGAATTTGCGGCTCAGGCTGCGCGGGCTGATGTCGGCCCAGTGCGCCCATTGCTCGAGACGCCGCGGGTTGGCGACATCGGCCAGCAGGGCGCGGGCGATGGCGAGCAGGCGCGCATCCGTCGGCCAGGGCAGTTGCAGCGGCTCGGTGGGAGTCTGGCGGATTTCGTCCAGCAGCACCAGCAGCAGGCGCATCTGCGCCGGGCCCAAGGGCTTGTCGGGCGACCAGGCCACGGCTCGCTGCATCACCATCACGGCCAGCGGGCTGGCCTGGAAGTTGGTGGGCTCGGCCGGCAGGTCGCCGCAGAACTCTGCGGCCAGGAACGCGCCGAAACCCGCCGTGGGGCCGTAGGACTGCACCGCGTGCGGTACGCCCGGCGGCATCCAGCCGATGCCGCGCGGCGGCGCGAGGAAGCGCCCGCGTGCGGTTTCGACCGCGACCAAGCCCTCGGTCAGCAGGAACAGGGTGCCGCGTGCGTGCACATGGGGGGTCGGATCGAAGGCCACCTCATTGCGCACATTGACGGCAATGAGTTCGGCGCCGCCACCGCTGTCGATGATCTGCTGGATGTCACAAGAAAGTCCCATGGTTCCGGTTTGGCTGATTCGCGATATAAGTTGGCATAGTAAAGCGACTGCGCCAGGATTTGTGCGTCTAAGATGGATCGACCGCTTGGTTTGGGCCGCGGCGGGAATGGGGGCCTTTCCCTAGAATCGGCGTCCATTGACCGCGCGACCAGCGCAAGTTGGCGCGCTGGCCCCTCCCGTGTCGATTCCCCGCCGGCTCGCTCGTCGTCACCATGCCGCACTGCAAACAGGACTAGATGGCTATGCACCGATTGACCGCGCCCCGGCGCGCCTTATGGATGGCCCTGGGCACCGCGCTGCTGGCCGGTTGCACCACGGTCGGGCCGAATTTCAAGGCGCCGGCCGCCCCCGCGGTGGGTGGCTACACGCGCGAAGCACTGCCGGCTGGCATCGCATCGGCGCCCGGCGCCATGGGCGGGGCGCAGAACTTGGTCGCGACCCAAGCGGTTGCGGCCGACTGGTGGACCAGCTTCGGCGCGGCGCGGCTCAACACGCTGGTGGCCCAGGCGCTGCAAAACAGTCCGTCCCTGGCCGCGGCCGAAGCCACCTTGCGCCAGGCGCAGCAAACCTACGCGGCGCAAGCCGGCTCCACGCTGTACCCCACGGTCAACGCCAAGCTCGCGGCCAGCCGCAATGCCGCCAATGCATCGAGCTTCGGCCAGCGGGGCGGTGGCCAGAACATCTACAACCTCTACAACGCCGGCATCGCCGTGGGTTACAACCTCGACCTGTTCGGCGGCAATCGCCGCGCCCTGGAGGCCCTGGCGGCGCAGACCGACTACCAGGCCTACCAGCTCGCCGGCGCGCGCTTGTCCCTGGCTGGCAACGTGGTCACCACCGCCTTTGGCCAAGCGCAGGTGGCGGCGCAGATCGAGGCCACCGAAGCCATCCTCAAGGCGCAGCAAAGCCAGTTCGATATTGCCCGCAAACGCTTCGAACTGGGCGCCGCGGCCAAGGCCGACGTGCTCACCCTGCAAACCCAGGTGGAGCAAACCCGCGCCACCTTGCCGCCGCTGCGCAACAAACTGGAGCAGGCCGACCATCTGTTGGCGGTGCTGATCGGCCAGGCGCCGGGTGCGGCCGACGTGCCGCGCTTCACCCTGGCCGATTTCCAGTTGCCCGCGACCTTGCCGCTGGTCGTGCCCTCCGAGCTCGTGCGGCAGCGCCCTGACATCCAGGCCTCCACCGCGCTGCTGCACGCGGCCACGGCGCAGTATGGCGTGGCGGTGTCCAACCTCTACCCGCAGCTCAACCTCAGCGCCAGCCTGGGCACGCAGGCGCTCACCACAGGCGCGTTGTTCGGGCCGGGCTCGATGATCTGGAGTCTGGCCGGCTCGCTGGCGCAGCCGCTGTTCAACGCCGGGCTGAAGGCCGGCGCGAATGCTGCCGAAGCCAGCCTGCAGGCCGCCGGTGCGAATTACCAGCAGACCGTGCTGCAGGCGCTGCGCAACGTGGCCGATGTCCTGCGCCAGCTCGACAACGACGCCCAGACCCTGCAAGCACAGGCCGCGGCGGATGCCTCGGCGCAGGAATCGCTCAAGCTCGTCGAGCAGCAATACAAGCTCGGCGCGGCCAGCTATTTGCAACTGCTTACCGCGCAGCAGCAGGAGCAGCAGACCCGCATCGGTCTGATTGCCGCACAGGCAGCGCGCCTGGCCGACAGCGCGGCGCTCTACCAGGCCATGGGCGGCGGTGTGGTCACCACGGCCGAACCAGCCACGGGGCACTGATGTCGGGTCTTCAACCCCTTGCACAAAACAGCAAAAACGGAGTCATCGATGACCAAAGGCACCACCAAACGCATGATCATCATGCTCATCATCGCCGCCGTGGTGGTAGGCGGCCTGGTGTGGTTTCAGCAGTTCAAGACCACCATGATCGGCAAGGCGATCAAGGGCATGTCGAATCCGCCGCAGACCGTGTCCACCATGGTGGCGCAGGAGTCGAGCTGGCAGCCCACGGTGGAAGCGCTGGGTAATCTGAGCGCCAGCCAACAGGCCAGCCTGAGCGCCGAAGTCGGCGGCCTGGTGACGGCGATTCATTTCGATTCGGGCGAGAAGGTTCGCGCCGGCAAAGCGCTGGTGGAGCTCAACCCGTCGCCGCTGAAAGCCCAACTCGCTCAGCTGCAGGCGCAGGCGGCGCTGGCCGAGCTCAACCTCAAGCGTGATACGGCCCAGCTCAAGGCGCAGGCCATCAGCCAGGCCGTGGTCGATACCGACGCCGCCACGCTGAAAAGTGCGCAAGCCCAGGTCGCGGCGCAGCAGGCGCTGATTGCGCAGAAAACCATCACCGCCCCGTTCAGCGGCCAGCTTGGCATTCGCCAAGTCAATCTGGGCCAGTATTTGGCGCCGGGCACGGCCGTGGTCACGCTGCAAAAGCTCGACCCGATGGAAGTCGATTTCACCGTGCCGCAGAACCAGATCGATCTGGTGCATGTGGGCATGAATGCCGAGGTCCAGACCAGCGCCGTGCCCGGCAAGACCTTCGAGGCCAAGGTCACGGCGGTCGAGCCCCAGGTCAACACCACCACCCGCAACCTCACGGTGCGTGCCCGCGTGCCCAACCCCAAGGGCGAGTTGCTGCCCGGCGTGTTCGCCACGGTGCACATCACCCAGGGCCAGCCGCAGCAGTACGTCACGCTGCCCAATGCCGCGGTGGCCTACAACCCCTACGGCGCCACGGTGTTCATCGTGAAGGATGACGGCAAGGGGCCGGACGGCAAACCCAAGCTGATTGCCGAGCAGCGCTTCATCACCACCGGCCCGACGCGTGGCGACCAGGTGGCGGTTCTCAAGGGGGTGAAGGCCGGCGAGACGGTGGTGACGGCTGGCCAGCTCAAACTGCGCAACGGCTCGCCCATTCTGGTGAACAACAGTGTGCAGCCGGCCAACAGCGCGAACCCGCAAGTGCCGAACTCCTGAACGTCTGAGCGTCCGACCGTCGAAGCTGAGCATCGAGCCTGAACGTCCAACCTGAACACCACGCGGCATCGCACATGAACAAGAAATTCACCGATATTTTCATCGAGCGCCCGGTGCTGGCCACCGTGGTCAGCCTGGTGATTCTGGTGCTGGGCCTGCGCTCGGTCGGGTTGCTGCCGGTGCTGCAGTATCCCTATACGCAGAACGCCGTCGTCACCATCACCACCGCCTACCCCGGCGCCGACGCCAATCTGGTGGCCAGCTTCATCACCACGCCGCTGGAAAACGCCGTCGCCCAGGCCAACGGCATCGACTACATGACGTCGAGCAGTGTGCAAGGCGTGAGCACCATCACCGCGAACCTGCGCCTGAACTACGACCCGGACAAAGCCCTCACCGAGATCAACACCAAGGTGAACTCGGTGCTCAACCAGTTGCCGCCGGCGGCGCAAAAACCGGTGCTCACCGTGAGCATCGGCCAGACCATCGACGCCATGTACATCGGTTTTTACAGCGATGTGCTCAAGCCGAACCAGATCACCGATTATCTGGTGCGCACGGTGCAGCCGAAGTTGCAGGCCATCGACGGGGTGCAGACCGCCGAGCTGCTCGGGGCGAAGAATTTCGCCCTGCGCGCCTGGCTCAATCCGCAGAAGCTGGCGGCCTACGGCCTGACGGCGGCTGACGTCTACACGGCGCTGTCGGCCAACAACTATCTGGCCGCAACGGGCAACGCCAAGGGCCAGATGGTGCAGATCAACCTCTCGGCCAACACCGACCTGAAGTCGCTCGCCGGCTTTCGGAATATGGTGGTGAAAAGCGTGAACGGCCAGGTGGTGCGGCTAGACGACGTGGCCAACGTCACGCTGGGCTCCGACGACTATGACACTTCGGTCGCGTTCGACGGCAAGACCTCGGTCTATATCGGCATCCAGGTCGCACCAGGGGCGAATCTGCTCGACGTCGTTGCCCGCGTGCGCAAGGCCTTCCCCGACATCCAGGCGCAACTGCCCGCCGGGCTCCATGGCACGATCGTCTACGACTCGACCAAGTTCGTCACCTCGTCGATCGATGAGGTGGTGAAAACGCTGTTCGAGGCCATTCTCATCGTCACCGCGGTGGTGTTCATCTTCCTCGGTTCGCTGCGCTCGGTCATCATTCCGCTGATCGCCATTCCACTGTCCATCATCGGCACCTTCACGGTGATGCTGGCCTTGGGCTACTCCATCAACCTGCTCACGCTCTTGGCCATCGTGCTGGCGATCGGACTGGTGGTGGACGACGCCATCATCGTGGTGGAGAACGTCAGCCGTCACCTCGAGGAGGGCATGACACGCTTCGATGCCGCAGTGCGTGCGGCGCGGGAGCTGGCCAATCCCATCATCGCCATGACCATCGTGCTGGTGGCGGTGTACGTCCCCATCGGCTTCATGGGCGGGCTCACCGGCGCGCTGTTCACCGAGTTCGCCTTCACCCTGGTGGGCACGGTGGTCATGTCGGCCATCATCGCCCTCACCTTGTCGCCGATGATGTGCTCGCGCCTGCTGAAAGCGCCCGACCCGCAAAGCCACAGCTGGCAAGACCGCCTGGTGCTGTTCCTCGACCGCAGCTTCGAGCGCCTGCACAAGCGCTACGAGCGCACTCTGCACGGCTCGCTGAACTTCCTGCCGGTGACGGCGGTGATGGCCGTCATCATCCTCGGCTCCATCTATTTCCTCTACAGCACGTCCAAGTCAGAATTGGCGCCGCAGGAAGACCAGGGCGTGCTCATCTCCATCTCGTTCAACAACCCCACGGCCACCCTGGCGCAGCGCGAGCTGTATTCCAGGCAGGTCTACGACGTGTTCAAGACCTACCCGGAAACCGACCATGTGTTCCAGCTCAACACACCCAGCCAGGTGATTGCCGGCATGGTGCTCAAGCCCTGGGATCAGCGGTCGCAAACCACCAACCAACTGCAGCCGGCGCTGCAGCAAAAACTCAACCACATCGCCGGCTCGCAGATCGCCGTGTTCCAGCCACCTTCACTGCCTGGGGCGCGCGGCCTGCCGGTGCAGTTCGTCATCACCACCACCGAGCCGTTCAACAAGCTCTACGCCGTGTCGCAGCAGTTTCTGCAGCAGGCGCTCAAGAGCGGGAAGTTCATCTTCCTGCAGTCCGACCTGCGCATCGACCTGCCCCAGACGCGCATCGAGATCGACCGCAATATGGCGGCGCAGCTCGGCCTGACCATGCAGGAGATTGGCTCGGCGCTCTCGGCCATGCTGGGCGGTGGCTATGTCAACTTCTTCGAGCTGGACGGCCGCTCGTACAAGGTCATCCCGCAAGTCGAGCAGCGCTTCCGCCTCAACCCCGACCAGCTCAAGCATTACTACGCGCGCACCAGCAGCGGGGTGATGGTGCCGCTGTCCACCGTGGTGCACCTGAAAACCACGGTGCAGCCCGAGACCATCAACCACTTCCAGCAGCTCAACTCGGCCACCGTCCAGGGCGTGCCCATGCCCTTCGTGGCGCAGGGCCAGGCGCTCAATGACCTCAAGCAACTGGCGCAGCGCACCCTGCCGGCCGGCTACAGCTTCGACTATGCTGGCCCTTCGCGCCAGTTCGAGCAGGAATCGGGTGGCCTGGTGCTGACCTTCGGTTTCGCCCTGGTCATCATTTTCCTGGCGCTGGCGGCGCAGTTCGAGAGCTTCCGCGACCCCATCATCATCCTGGTGTCGGTGCCCATGGCCATCTCCGGCGCGTTGCTGTTCATCAACCTCGGCATTGGTGGTGCGTCCCTCAACATCTACACCGAGGTCGGCCTGGTCACGCTCATCGGCTTGATTTCCAAGCACGGCATTCTGATCGTGGAATTCGCCAACAACCTGCAGCGTGAAGGCCGAACCAAGCGCGAGGCCATCGAGCACGCCGCCGGCATGCGCCTGCGTCCCATCCTGATGACCACCGCCGCCATGGTCCTCGGCGTCGTTCCGCTCATCACCGCCACGGGCGCCGGCGCCGTCAGCCGCTTCAACATGGGCCTGGTGATCGCCGCCGGCTTGTCCATCGGCACGCTGTTCACCCTGTTCGTGGTGCCGGCGATGTACATGATGCTGGGTGCCGACCACAGCCACGAAGCCCGCGCCAAGGCATTGCGCGACGCCGAGGCCGGCCTGGCAACGAACGCCTCTGGTACTCCCGCCACCCCGCAAGGCAGCTAAGCGCAGGGACTGGGAAAACCGGCTGGCAGCGGCCGGGCGACGGCCGATTTCACCAAGCGACCGTTCCCGCCGCAGCGGTTGAGGCGCGCGTGCCAAACCGCTGCGGGCATGGCGCGGCCTTCCAGCGCCCTCCCTGCAGGCGGCGCGGGGCCGCTTCAGACCAGCCGGTCGGCCGCCCTTTGCACCGCCTGCAACTTGCGCCCGCTGCGGCGTTCCCAGTCGGCGGCCTGGTCCTCGTTCACCGGGCCGACATGGAAGTAGCGCGCCTGCGGGTGGGCGAGGTAGAAACCGCTGACGCTGGCGGCCGGCAGCATGGCCCAGCTTTCCGTCAGGCTCATGCCGATGTCGTTGGCAGCGAGCACGCGGAACATGGCCTCCTTCACCGAATGCTCCGGGCAGGCGGGGTAGCCGGGGGCGGGGCGGATGCCGCGGTATTGCTCGGCGATGAGTTGGGCGTTGCTGAGTTGCTCGCCCGCCGCATAGCCCCAGAAATCGGTGCGCACGCGCAGGTGCATCCACTCCGCCATGGCCTCGGCCAGGCGGTCGGCCAGGGCCTTGAGCAGGATGGCGTTGTAGTCGTCGAACGCGGCCATGAATTCCTCCACCTTCTTCTCCACGCCCAGGCCGGAAGTGACGGCAAAGAGGCCGATGTGGTCCTCGCCCGCGCCCCTTGGCGCGATGAAATCGGCCAGCGCCAGGTTCGGGCGCAGCACGCCGTCGACCACCGGACGCTCGGTCTGCTGGCGCAGGCCATGCCAGGTCATCAGTTCAGTCGTGCGGCTGGCGTCGGCGTAGAGCACGATGTCGTCCTCGTTCACGCTGTTGGCGGGGTAGAGGCCGATGGCGGCGTGGGCCTGCAGCCAACGACCGTCGACGATGCGCTTGAGCATGGCTTGGGCGTCGGCGAACACCTTGCGCGCCTGCTCGCCAACAATCTCGTCGCTGAGGATGGCGGGGTAGGGCCCGGCCAGATCCCAGGTCTGGAAGTACGGCCCCCAGTCGATGAAGGCCGCGACCTCGTGCAGATCGACATTGCGAAACACCCGCCGGCCGATGAACCTGGGCGCCGGCGGCAAGCCCTGCGACCAGTCCAGCCTGAGCTTGTTGGCGCGCGCCTGCGCCAGCGTCACCAGCGGGGTTTGCTTCTTGCCGGCATGCTGGGTGCGGATGCGGCCGTAATCGGCCAGCGTCTCGGCGACGAAACTCTCGGCTTGTTCCGACAGCAGGCTTTGGGTGATGCCCACGCTGCGCGAGGCGTCGGGCACGTAGACCACCGGGCCTTCGTAATGCGGCGCGATCTTCACCGCGGTATGCACCCGGCTGGTGGTGGCGCCGCCGATCAGCAGCGGAATCTTCTTCATGCGGAAATAGTCGTCGCGCTGCATCTCGGCGGCCACGTATTGCATCTCTTCCAGGCTGGGCGTGATGAGGCCGGAGAGGCCGATGACGTCGGCCCCTTCCACCTTGGCGCGCGCCAGAATCTCCTGGCACGGCACCATCACGCCCATGTTCACCACGTCGAAGTTGTTGCACTGGAGCACGACGGTGACGATGTTCTTGCCGATGTCGTGCACGTCGCCCTTGACCGTGGCGATCACGATCTTGCCGCGCGACTTCACATCGCCGCCAGCCGCCTCGATCAGGCGTTTTTCCTCTTCGATGTAGGGCAGCAGGTGGGCCACCGCCTGCTTCATCACCCGCGCGCTCTTCACCACCTGCGGCAGGAACATCTTGCCCTGGCCGAACAGGTCGCCGACGATGTTCATGCCGTCCATCAGCGGGCCTTCGATCACGGCCAGCGGGCGCCGGCCTTCGGCGGCGAAACGGGCGCGCAGCTCCTCGGTGTCTTCGGTGATGAAGTCGGTGATGCCATGCACCAGCGCATGGCTCAGGCGCTGCTCCACCGGATGCACGCGCCAGGCGTTTTTCTCGCTCTCGTCCTTGACCTTGCCCTTGACCGACTCGGCCATGTCCACCAGGCGTTCGCCGGCGTCGGGGCGGCGGTCCAGCACCACGTCCTCCACGCGTTCGCGCAACTCGGGGTCGAGGTCGCCGTACACGCCCATCTGCCCGGCGTTGACGATGCCCATGTCCATGCCGGCCTTGATGGCGTGATACAGGAACACGGTGTGGATGGCCTCGCGCACGCCGTCGTTGCCGCGGAAGCTGAACGACACATTGCTCACCCCGCCCGAGACCTTGGCGCCAGGCAGATTCTTCTTGATCCAGGCCGTGGCTTCGATGAAGTCCACCGCGTAATGGTTGTGTTCCTCGATGCCGGTGGCGATGGCAAAGATGTTGGGGTCGAAGATGATGTCCTCGGGCGGGAAACCCACCTCGTCCACCAGGATGCGGTAAGCCCGCTGGCAGATCTCGATCTTGCGCCGGAAGGTGTCGGCCTGGCCCTTCTCGTCGAAGGCCATGACCACGGCGGCGGCGCCGTAGCGCCGCACCAGCCGCGCCTGGCGGCGGAACTCGGCCTCGCCTTCCTTCATGGAGATGGAGTTGACGATGGCCTTGCCCTGCACGCCGCGCAAGCCGGCCTCGATCACGCTCCACTTCGAGCTGTCGATCATCAGCGGCACGCGGGCGATGTCGGGCTCGGAGGCCATCAGGTTGAGGAAGCGCACCATCGCCGCCTGGCTGTCGAGCATGGCCTCGTCCATGTTCACGTCCACCACCTGTGCGCCGTTCTCCACCTGCTGCCGCGCCACGGCCAGCGCCTGGTCGAACTCGCCGGCCAGAATCATGCGGGCGAAAGCCTTCGAGCCGGTGACGTTGGTGCGCTCACCGATGTTGACGAACAGCGAACCCGGCCCAACGACCAGCGGCTCCAGGCCCGACAGCATCAGCGGTGGAGGTGTGGTGGTGTCGGGGGGGGTGGTGTCTGCGGGCGCGGTCATGGATCTGGTGTCTGGGGAAACCCGCGCTGCTTGACGCGGTGCGAGAATGTAAAACGATTCCCAAAATCAGAAGATTCTAGGCAACGCTCCATGCCCTTGTTTCGCCGCCCACCCGCGTCACGCGCCTCGCCCACCCTGCGCGACTGGACGCCGCGCATCGTCGACGTGCTGCTGCGCATGCCGGCCTGGCTGCGCCTGGGCAAGACCGAAGCGCGCATCCTCGCCGGGTATATGGACATTCAGTTCGTGCCGGCCGGCATCGTCTTCATCCGCCAGGACGACCCCACCCACGCCGACGGCATGATGCTGCTGCTGGACGGTGAGGTCAGCGTGGAGAAAAGCGCCAACCAGCAGGCCGACAGCCTGGTCGTGTCCATCGCCCAGCCTGGCGCGCTGTTGGGCGAGATGGGCATTCTGAACGACGCGCCGCGCTCCGCCAGTTGCGTGGCCTACACCGACGTGGTGCTGGCGCTGCTCACGCGCGAGGCGCTGGAGCGTCTGGTCAGCGAATTTCCGCCGGTGGCCGCGAAACTGGCCCTGGGCATCGCCTCGCGCCTGGCCGAGCGCCTGCGCTCCACGTCCAGCAAGCTGTCCACGCTGTCGCAAGTGACGGCGGCCATGCATCCCACGCTCGACGCCTCCACCCTCGCCGGCGGGCTCAAGCGCAACAAGGCGCGCCGGCAGTAGGCGGCGGCAAGCATCGCCAGTGCGACCGCCACCGTCCCAGACCGCCTCGATGCCACCCATGCAGCACCTCACCCACGCCGATGTTTTCGCCTGCATGGACCGGGGTGCGCCCCTGGCCGAGATCATGGCCTGCTTGCTCGAAGCCCTGCAGCAGCGCGACCCGGCCACGCTCGCGGCGCTTGCGGCGGAGCGGGCGCGCATCGCCGACTATGTCGCCCGGGTCGAACAGGAGCGCAACGAACACCTCGACATCCTGGACCTGGCCATCGGCGGCAGCGGCACCGGCGTTTGGGATCGTGACGTCCAGGCTGGAACCATTCGCTACTCCCCGGGCTGGACGGCCATTCTGGGCTATGGCGCCGGCGAGCTGCCGACGCAGATCGAGGACAGCTATGGGCGCATCCATCCCGACGACCTGCCCAAGGTCCGCGCCGCCATGCAGGCGCATTTCGAGCAGCGCACGCCCGACTACACCGTGGAGCACCGCATCCGCTGCAAGGACGGCAGCTACAAATGGATTGCCAGCCGCGGCAAGGTCGTGCGTCGCGATGCCCAGGGCAAGGCCCTGCGCATGGTGGGCACCACCACCGACCTTTCGGCCCTGCGCGTGCTCTCGGAGCAACTGCAGCAGCATGTCGATCTCATCACGCACCTGACCAACCAGGTGCCGGGCCTGGTGTACCAGTACCGCCTGTCGCCCCAGGGGCTGGCGGCGGTGACGTATGCCAGCGCCGGCATCCGCGAACTCTACGAACTCACCCCCGAGCAGGTGACCCAGGACCCGTCGCTCATCGAGCGCGCCATCCATCCGAGTGATCGGGCGGGCTACCGCGCCTCGCTCGCCGAGTCGGCCGAGCGGCTGACGCCCTGGCATTGCGAGTACCGCGTGCGACTGCCCACGCAGGGCGTGCGCTGGCGCCTGGCGGATGCGCGCCCCAGCCGCCTGCAGGACGGCAGCACCGTCTGGCACGGCTTCGTCACCGACATCACCGAGCGCAAGGAGGCCGAGCGGCAGTTGCGCCTGCTCGCCTCGGTCGATGACCTGACGCAACTGCCCAACCAACGCAGTTTCATGGCGCGCATGGAGCAGGAGCTGGCCCGCCTGCGCCGCTCGCCCCAGGCCAGGGCGACGGTCCTGATGTGCGACCTCGACCATTTCAAGCGCATCAACGATGGCTACGGGCATGCCAGGGGCGATCTGGTCTTGCAGCACTTCGCCGCCATTCTGCGCAGTCAGCTGCGCAAGGACGATGGCGTGGGTCGTGTCGGCGGCGAGGAGTTCGCCGTGGTGCTTCCCGGGGCGTGCCCGGCGGAAGCCCTGCTCTTCGCCAGCCGCGTGCAAAAGCGAACCCTTGATACCCCCTGGGTCGATGGCGGCATCCGCATCGCCCTGACCGTGAGCATCGGCATCGCCACCATGCTGGCGGACGATGCCGACATCGCCGCTTCGCTGTCACGCAGCGACAAGGCCCTCTACCGGGCCAAGCGCGCGGGGCGCAACCGCATCGAACTCGGCGTGTCTTAGGGCCGGCGACTTCCGGCGGCCCGGCTGACGGGCTCAGCCCTGCTGCCGCGCCAGATTCGCCCGGCTTACGCCGCCCGCTAGTAGAACGGGCCGCGCCCAGCCAGCAGCCGTGGCTTTTGGTGATCGACCGCGCGGCCGATGGCAGCGATGTGCTCGGGCGTGGTGCCGCAGCAGCCGCCGACGATGTTGACCAAGCCTTCGGCGGCGAACTCGTGCAGCAGCCGCGAGGTCACGTCCGGCGTTTCGTCGAAGCCGGTGTCGCTCATCGGGTTGGGCAGGCCGGCGTTGGGGTAGCAGGAAATGAAAGTGTCCCCGGCAGCTTTCACCAGTTCCTGCAGATACGGCCGCATCAGCGCGGCGCCCAGGGCGCAGTTCAGCCCCACGGCCAGGGGCTGGGCGTGGCGCACGCTGGCCCAGAACGCGGGCACGGTCTGGCCGGACAGGATGCGCCCGGAGGCGTCGGTCACGGTGCCGCTGATGACCAGCGGCAGGCGTTCGCCGCTGGCCTCGAACCACTCGTCGATGGCGAACAGCGCCGCCTTGGCATTCAAGGTGTCGAAAATGGTTTCCACCAGGAACAGGTCCACCCCTTCCTCGCCCAGCGCCTTCGCTTGCTCGTAGTAGGCCGCGCGCAATTGCTCGAAGGTGATGTTGCGCGCACCGGGGTCGTTCACGTCGGGGCTGATGCTGGCAGTCTTGGGCGTGGGGCCGAAAGCGCCGGCGACGAAGCGCGGCTTGGCCGGCGTGCTGTGCGCGTCAGCGCTGGCACGGGCGATGCGCGCGGCGGCGCGGTTCATCTCGTCGGCCAGTCCGGCCATGGCGTAATCGTCCTGGGCGATGGTGGTGGCGCCGAAGGTGTTGGTCTCGACGATGTCGGCGCCGGCGGCGAAATAGCCGTCGTGGATGTCGCGGATGATCTGCGGCTGCGTCAGGTTGAGCAGCTCGTTGTTGCCCTTCACGTCGCGGGCGAAATCCTTGAAGGACGCGCCGGGCCGCTCCCAAGCGTCCTTCGCCCCCCCGGGGGTCGGCGCGGCGCGGCGCGGCGCGCCTGGGGGCGCTCCAATCGGTTCGCCACGGTATTGCGCCTCGTTCAGCTTCAAGCGCTGGATCATGGTGCCCATCGCGCCGTCGAGAATGAGGATGCGCTGGCGCAGCAGCTCGGGCAGTTGCCGGGCACGGGTGTAGGTGGGCGTGGAGACGCTGGGAAGGGCGGTGGCGGCGTTTGTCATGCGGCGATTTTAGGAGCCGGCGGCCTGGCGCGCGGCACGCGGTCGGCCATCACGCCTGCGGCAACAGCATCACCAGTTTGAGGTCGCTGCGCACGGCAGGGCGCAAGGTCAGTTGCTCGTAGACCCGCGCGCCGAGCCGTGGGTGTTGGAAGCGGCGCTCGCCGCCCTCGCGCGCCAGCACGTCCTGGCTTCGCCAGCAGCGCTCGAAGTCGGGGCTGGCGGCCGCCAGCGCTGCGATCAGCTCCGCCAGCGGCGGGCTGTCCGCATGGCGCGCGCAGTCGGCGCGAAACTCGGCCACCAGGCGCTGCGCGCGCGCCTCCCAGTCGTGAATCAGCTCGCGTGCCGGTGGAAACAGAAACAGGAACTGCAGCAGATTGGGTGGCAACGCGGGCA
The DNA here is from genome assembly GCF_900089495.1 of Thiomonas sp. X19. NCBI lineage: Bacteria > Pseudomonadati > Pseudomonadota > Betaproteobacteria > Burkholderiales > Thiomonas > Thiomonas sp. X19. The sequence goes on from NZ_LT605203.1 coordinate 520,919, forward strand.
GTTCGGCCCTGGCTCCGCGCGCCCCGGCGCGCTTGGCTGCGGGTGGCGTGGGCGCCAACCCTGCCTCAGCGCCCGCGCCACCCCAGTCGAGAAACAAGTCACGGGCCAGCGCGTTCGCCGCCACCACGTCCCAGCGACGGTCGAGCACATAGGCCGGGCATTGCAACGCCTGCACGCTGCGCAGCACGGCGGGGGCGGCCCGGCTTGCCTGCAGCGGCTCGGCCGGGTCGCGCCGCCCGGCAAGGTCGAACACATAGGCGCGCTCGGCGGCAGACAACTGCAGCGCCAGCGCCAGCCGCGCCAGCACCGCCGCGGAGGCGGCCACGGCGCGCCCCTGCTCCAGCCAGGTGATCCAGGTCGTGCTCACCGCGCAAAGTTGCGCCAGTTCCTCGCGCCGCAAACCGGGCGTGCGGCGCCGCGCCGAAGCCGCCACGCCGGCGGCCTGCGGCTGCAGGCGCTGACGGTGCAGGCGAATGAAATCGCCCAGGTGCTGGCGTTGCTGCTCGGGCGTGGCGGCGGGCGCGAGTTCTGCGGGGGTTGCGCTGGGTTCGACCATGATGGATGCGGAAAGGGGCTGGCGTTCGGCTCGTCAGGATAGCGTATGGCATACCAGGATAAACGATGATCTTGTACCAGGATGAAAGCTCGCCTATGTTGCCGGCCGTGGCACGCTTGCCGATTTCCCATGATGGGCGCTCGCCGCATGCCTCGATCGCGCTGATCTTCACCTCACCACGTCACTCCTCCACACACTCGCCATGGACCAACACCAACTCGCCGCCGAACAATTCGGCGCCACCGCCCAGGCCTATCTCACCAGCGCCGTGCATGCCCAGGGCGCGGACCTGCAGCGCCTGCGCGAACTCGGGCGCACCCAGCCTGGGGCACTCGCGCTCGATCTGGGTTGCGGCGCCGGGCATGCCGGCTTTGCCCTGGCCGAAGCCGGCATGCAGGTGACGGCTTACGACCTGTCCGCGCCGATGCTCGAGGTTGTGGCGCAGGAGGCGCAGCGCCGCGGCCTGCCCGGGCTGCAAACCCGCCAAGGCCCGGCCGAGCGCCTGCCCTTCGGCGCCGCCGCGTTCGACCTGATCGTCACCCGCTTCTCCGCCCACCACTGGCTGGACCTGCCCGGCGCACTGCGCGAGGCACGCCGTGTGCTGCGGCCCGACGGCACGCTGGTCGTGGTCGATGTCGTCGCGCCCGAATCGCCCCTGCTCGACACCCTGCTGCAGGCCGTGGAAATCCTGCGTGACGCCTCGCATGTCCGCGACTACCGCGTCTCCGAATGGCGCGCCATGCTGCAAGCGGCCGGGTTCGCCGCGCCCGAGACCGACCGCTGGACGCTGCCCATGGTGTTCGACACCTGGGTGGCGCGCATGCGCACCCCCACGCTGCGGGTGCAAGCCATTCGCGACGTGCTGGCCCAGGCCGCGGCGGAGGCGCGCAGGCATTTTCAGGTCCAGCCCGACGGCTCCTTCCTGCTCGATGTGGCGTGGATGCGGAGCCGGGCCGGTGCGTCGGCCTGAGTTCGGCGGTCCAACTTCGGCGGCCTGATTGGGCGGCGGATGGGCGGCAGAATGGGCGGCGGAATGGGCGGCTCCTGGCGCGGCCGCCCTATCGCCATTCTGGCCAGGTTGGCGGGCTAAGATGCAGGAGTCTCTGTGCCGCCCCAGACCACCATGGCGGCATCCAACGTGTCATCACCCCCCCTTTTTTGCCTTGTTCCCGAAGGAGCGTTGCCATGCGTTTGAACTCTCACCGCAATACCCGCCGTGGCCTGCTCACAGCATGCGCCGCCGCTCTGGCCCTGGTTGCGCTCCCGGCCTTAGCTGTTGCCGCACCAGCCGTTCAGGCCAGCGGGGCGTGGATTCGCTGGTTGCCGGCGGGCCTGCCGGCGGGTGGCTACGTCACCTTGCACAACACCAGTGCCAAGCCGGTGGAGCTGATCGGCGCCGACAGTCCCGACTATGGCAACGCCATGCTGCACCAGAGCATGAGCAAGGGCGGCATGAGCGAAATGCTGCACGTCGAACAGGTGCTCATCCCCGCGCACGGCAGCGTGGTCTTCAAGCCCGGCAGCTATCACATCATGCTGATGCAGCCGAAGAAAGACGTGAAGCCTGGCGACAAGGTGCCCATCACCCTGAAGTTCTCCGGCGGCATGGCCCTGAGCGTGGACTTCGAGGTGCGCAAGGCCGACGCCACCGGCCCCGGCGGCATGGAAGGCATGGACATGAAGGGCATGTCCCACAAACCTTGAGGCCTGGCCGCCGCAGCCGATGCGGCCGCCCGGGGCAAAACAGCGCGAGCAGGCCCTAGCCACGCGGGGAAACACCCGTTTCCTACAATGGCCGTTTTGGTGCCGCCATGAATGCCCCCCAAGCTCCGCTGTTGAATCTCCAGGCGCAAACGCCCGTCGCTGCTGCGACCGACCAGCCTGCGCGCCTGCGCGAAATTCCTTACAACTACACCTCGTTCTCCGACCGCGAGATCGTCATTCGCCTGCTTGGCGCCGAAGCCTGGGGCTGGCTCGACCAATTGCGCCAGGAGCGCCGCACCGGACGCAGCGCGCGCATGCTGTACGAGGTGCTGGGCGACATCTGGGTGATCCAGCGCAACCCCTATCTGCAGGACGATCTGCTGCACTCGACCAAGCGCCGCCGCGCCCTGGTCGACGCCCTTTGGCACCGCCTGCGCGAAATCGACAAGCGCCGCAGCGCACCGGAAATGAGCGATCCACAGGCTCAGGCGCGCGACGCCCTGGTGCTGCAACTGCTGGAGCGCGCCCGCGCCACCGTGGGCGCGTTCGCCGCCTGGTTCGACGCGGTCGCGGCGCTGCGCAAGCGGGCGCTGCGCGAGCTCACGCGCCACACCCGGCGCGACAACATCCGCTTCGACGGCCTGGCGCGCGTCTCGCACATGACCGACGCCACCGACTGGCGCGTCGAAGTGCCCTTCGTCGTGCTCTGCCCCGACACCGAGGCCGAGATGGCGCCGCTGGTGCAGGCCTGCGTCTCGCTGGGCCTGACCATCGTGCCGCGCGGCGGCGGCACCGGCTACACCGGCGGCGCGGTGCCGCTGGTGTGGAACAGCGCCGTCATCAACACCGAGAAGCTGGAAGACCTGGGCGCGGTGGAGCACATCGCACTGCCCGGCCTGGCCGAGCCCGTGGCCACCATCCGCAGCGGCGCCGGGGTGGTGACGCAGCGCGTGACCGACGCCGCCGACCGCGCCGGCCTGGTGTTCGCGGTCGACCCCACCTCCGCCGACGCCTCCTGCATTGGCGGCAACATCGCCATGAACGCCGGCGGCAAGAAGGCCGTGCTGTGGGGCACCGCCATCGACAACCTCGCCTGGTGGCGCCTGGTGGACCCGCAAGGCCGCTGGGTCGAGGTCACGCGCCTGGACCACAACATGGGCAAGATTCACGACGTCGAACTGGCGCGCTTCCAGGTCGAGACCTTCGCCGCCGACATGCGCACGCTGCTGAGCAGCGAAGTGCTGGAAATCGAAGGCGCGCGCTTTCGCAAGGCCGGCCTCGGCAAGGACGTGACCGACAAATTCCTCGCCGGCCTGCCCGGCATCCAGAAGGAAGGCTGCGACGGGCTCATCACCAGCGCGCGCTGGGTGCTGCACCGCATGCCGCCGCAAGTGCGCACCTTCTGCCTGGAGTTCTTCGGCCAGGCGCGCGAGGCCATTCCCAGCATCGTCGAGATCAAGAACTTCCTGGAGAACCGCCCCGGCGGCGCCATCCTCGCCGGCTTGGAACATCTGGACGAGCGCTATCTGAGAGCCGTGGGCTATGCGCCCAAGAGCAAGCGCGGCGCCTTCCCGAAAATGGTGCTGTTCGGCGACATCGTGGGTGAGGACGCCGCCGCCGTGGCCCGCGCCGCGGCCGAGGTGGTGCGCATGGCCAATGCCCGCGTCGGCGAAGGCTTCGTCGCCGTCAGTGCCGAGGCGCGCAAGAAATTCTGGCTCGACCGCAAGCGCACCGCGGCCATCGCCCGCCACACCAACGCCTTCAAGATCAATGAAGACGTGGTGATTCCGCTGCCGCGCATGGGCGAGTATGTCGACGGCATCGAGCGCATCAATATCGAACTCTCGCTGACGAACAAGCTGCAGCTCGCCGCCGAGCTGGACCGCTTCCTGCGCGGACGCCTGCCGCTGGCGAAGAACGAGGAGCTGGGCGAGGGCGAGGCCCCGGTCGCGGCCGACGAGCTGGAGGCCGCGCGCGAACAGGCGCTGGAGCTGCTCGGCGGCGTGCACGCCCGCTGGAGCTTCCTGCTGCAGGCGCTGGATGCGCCGCTGTCGCAGGCCCTGTCGCACTTCGCCGCGCTCGGGCTGGCCCCGGCCGAAACCGCGGCGATGCAGATGCTGCACCGCCAGCCGCGGGCGCAGCTCTTTCATCTGCTGCAGGACCACAGCCTGCGGGTGTCGTGGAAGGCGGACATCCGCCGGCCGCTGCACGCGCTGTTCGCCGGCGGCGCCTTCGAGCCGCTGCGCCGCGAACTCGACGCCATCCACAAGCGCGTGCTCAAGGGCCGCGTCTGGGTGGCGCTGCACATGCACGCCGGCGACGGCAACGTGCACACCAACATCCCGGTGAACTCGGACGATTACGCCATGCTGCAAGCCGCGCAAGCTGCGGTGGCGCGCATCATGGCGCTGGCGCGCAATCTGGACGGCGTGATTTCCGGCGAGCATGGCATCGGCATCACCAAGCTGGAGTTCTTGACCGAGGCCGAGATCGGCCCGTTCCGCGACTACAAGCTGCGCGTCGATCCCGAAGGCCGCTTCAACAAGGGCAAGCTGCTGCACGATCCCAAGCTGCCCGCCGACCTGACCAACGCCTACACGCCGAGCTTCGGGCTCATGGGGCACGAGTCGCTGATCATGCAGCAAAGCGACATCGGCGCGATTTCCGACTCGATCAAAGACTGCCTGCGCTGCGGCAAGTGCAAGCCGGTGTGCGCCACCCATGTGCCGCGCGCCAACCTGCTCTATTCGCCACGCAACAAAATCCTCGCCACCTCGCTGCTGGTGGAAGCGTTTTTGTACGAGGAGCAAACCCGGCGCGGCATCAGCATCCACCACTGGGAAGAGTTCGAGGACGTGGCCGACCACTGCACCGTCTGCCACAAATGCCTCACACCTTGCCCCGTGGACATCGACTTCGGCGACGTGTCGATGAACATGCGCAACCTGCTGCGCAAGATGGGCAAGAAGAGCTTCAACCCCGGCGGCAGCGCCGCCATGTTCTTCCTCAACGCCACCGACCCGCGCACCATCAAGACGGTGCGAACCGGCTTGATGCAATGGGGCTTCAAGGCGCAGAACGCGGCGGTGAAATTGCTGCGCGGCCCGGCGAAAAGGCAGACCGCCGCGCCGCCCGCCACCACCGGCAAATCGCCGCTGCGCGAGCAGGTCATTCACTTCATCAACAAACCCATGCCGGGCGGGCTGCCGAAGAAAACCGCGCGCGCCCTGCTCGACATCGAGGACAAGGACTTCGTCCCCATCATCCGCAACCCGGCCACCACCACGGTGGACAGCGAAGCGGTGTTCTATTTCCCCGGCTGCGGCTCCGAGCGCCTTTTTTCACAGGTGGGCCTGGCCACCCAGGCCATGCTGTGGCAGGTGGGGGTGCAGACCGTGCTGCCGCCGGGCTATCTGTGCTGCGGCTACCCGCAGCGCGGCGCGGGTCAGTTCGACCGCGCCGAGAAGATCATCACCGACAACCGCGTGCTGTTCCACCGCGTGGCCAACACGCTGAACTACCTCGACATCAAGACCGTGGTGGTGAGCTGCGGCACCTGCTTCGACCAGTTGCAGGGCTATGACTTCGACAAGATTTTTCCCGGCTGCCGCATCGTCGACATCCACGAATTCCTGCTCGAAAAGGGCGTGACGCTGCCCGCCAGCGGCACCGCCTACCTCTACCACGACCCCTGCCACAGCCCGATGAAACAGCAGGAGCCGATGAAAACGGTGAAAGCCCTGCTGGGCGACGGCGTGCGCAAGAGCGAGCGCTGCTGCGGCGAGAGCGGCACCCTGGGGGTGAGCCGCCCCGACATCTCCACCCAGGTGCGCTTTCGCAAGGAAGAGGAACTGCGCGCCGACGAGGCCGCGCTGCGGGCGCAGGGCCATAGCGGCGACATCAAGATCCTCACCTCCTGCCCGAGCTGCCTGCAAGGCCTGTCGCGCTACCGCGACGACCTGCAAAGCGGCCTGCTGGAGGCGGACTACATCGTGATCGAGATGGCCCGCCACATCCTCGGCGAAGACTGGATGCCGAAGTATGTGCAAGCGGCCAATGCGGGGGGCATCGAGCGGGTGCTGGTGTAGCGGCGCGTCCGATGGGGTCCTCTGCGCGAGGGCCGTGCGATCTCGCAGCCAATCCCGGCGGCGTCAAGCCAGAACAGGCAAAGCCCTCTTTCTGTTTTGGATCGCAGGGGCGAAAAAAAGCCGCCCGAAGGCGGCTTTCAAAATCACAGACGAAGCAGCTCGCGCTGATCAGAACTGGTGACGGATGCCCAGGGCGAAACCGCTGGAGCTGAAACCCGTACCGACGATCGGCGCATCGTTGTTACCGGTTGCGTCGCCAACAATATTGGCAGCCAAAGCATCGTTCGAGATGTGAGCGTAAGAGGTGTACAGGTTGGTACGCTTGGACAGCGAATACGTATAACCGATCGCGTACTGCTTGGCACCCAGACCGGCTGTGGTCTTGTCCTTCATCTGCGTGTAGGAAGCCAGGATGGAGCCCGGACCCACAGGCACGGTCGCGCCCAGCATCCAGACGTCGAACTTGTCGCCGCTTGCACCAGCAGCAGTACCCAGCTGGTTTTGGGCGTACATACCCGCCAGCTTGGCCACGCCGAAGTCGTAGCTGCCGACCACCATCGTGTGCTTGGCAGTGGGGTTGCCAGTAATGGCGTTCACGCGCAGGTAATCCAGGCCAACCATGACCGGGCCGTTGTTGTAGCCCGCGTGCAGGTTGTAGGCGCCCGTGGTTTGGGTGGTTGTGGTGGTTGTCAGACCCAGACCGTCACCGAACACATACATGCCGGCGAAATTGAAACCGCTGAAATTCGGCGATTGATAGATCATCGACTGGCTGGCGCGAGCCGGAGCACCGATCGTGCCGATGTTGCTGATGGTGCCGGTCAGGCCGTAACCGAACGGGTCGATATTGGCTTGGTCAAGGAAGGTCAGGGTGTATTGGCGGCCGAAGGACACGGCACCGAAATTACCCTTCAAGCCGGCGAAGGCCTGGCGGCCCATGAAACCTTGGCCACCAGGACCACCGGTGCAATAGGGGCTGACATTGCCGGTGTTGGGTGCGCCGGTGCCGCCGTTGGCGCAGAAGCCGGTTTCGGCGTCGAAGAAGGCCGACAGACCGCCGCCCAGATCTTCAGTACCTTTCACGCCAATACGCGAACCCGACTGGATGCCGGTGCCCAGCTTGGTGACGCTGCCGCTACCGTTGCTGTAATGGGCCACGCCCAGGTCGATGATGCCGTACAGCTGCACGCTGCTTTGGGCGAAGGCTGCGCTTGAGAATGCGCCAAGCACGGCCAGCGCGAGTAGTGATTTTTTCATAGATGCATCTCCAGAAGATTGTTGGATAAAACGGTTTGCCGCGATGCTGCCTACCGCTGCGTAGCAAGCCGGCTTGGGCTGGGTGCCGACCGTCAGACTCGCCAACTCCGGGATGGGAGTTGCATGCATTTCAGCACCCGAGGATGGCCGGTGCAAGGCCTCGTTCCGACATCGGGCCAGATTCCTGAGCTTGCGTTGCACTGGAACAACATGCGGGGCGCGGCAGCGTGGTGAACAAGCACGCCCGGATGGCAGCCAAGCCGCCAGGAGAAGTCTATGCTTTCACCCTGGCAAGGGAATGGGCATGGGTTGCCGGCCTGTGTCCTCTGCCTGACTTTGAAAGGAGTTCCATCATGGTCACCATCCATCGAGCCGAGCCAGCATCATCCGCCCGGTCGCGGGCACCGACGCACCCGCGCGCGGTCGACCGTTTGCTGGTCGCGGCGGACAACGCGTTGAAAACCCTGGCCGGCGGCTTGCAGCCGTCGCGGCCGATGCCTGCGCCGCCCCTGGCGAGGCCGGCGGCCAGTCAGGGCACTCCCTTGTCCCTGGCCGAGCGCGAGCTTTCGGCCAGGCTGATGCGGGTGAACCACGTCGGCGAAATCTGCGCCCAGGCGCTGTACCAGGGGCAGGCGCTGGCGGCGCGCGACGGCCAGTTGCGCCAACACTATCTGCACGCTTCGCGGGAGGAGGGCGATCACCTGGCCTGGTGCGCGCAGCGCCTGCGCGAACTGGACTCGCGCCCGAGCTGGCTCAACCCGCTGTGGTACGCCGGGGCCTTCGGCCTGGGCCTGCTGGCCGGGCGCGTGGCGGGCGACAAGGTGAGCCTGGGCTTCGTCGTGGAAACCGAGAACCAGGTGGAGCAGCACCTGGCTTCGCATCTGCAACGCCTGCCGCAGGCGGATGTGGAGTCGCGCGCGGTGGTGGCGCAGATGCAGGCCGACGAGGTGGAGCATGCGCGGGCGGCGGACAAGCTGGGCGCCGCCCGCCTGCCCGCCCCGGTGCGCTGGGCCATGCGCGGCGCAGCCATGATGATGACGACGACGGCGCAATGGGTTTGAGTGTCCCCAGGGTCGGGCCGAGCCCGCCTCGCCCCCCGCGAGGGGCAAGAAAACTTGGGGCGGCCCTGCGTTTTCTTGAAAGTGGCTGACCCTGCGCCCAGGCCCGTCGCGGGCGCGGAAATCGCGTCGGCAGTCCCTAAAATCAGCGCCATGTCGACGGTCTCCTCGAACGCGCACCAAGGCACTTGCAATCTGCGAGGCGCGGGCATGCCCCGAATGCAGGCGTTTGCATGGCATGCGGCGCGACGGCAAGAGCCTTCAAGCTTGAGGCCATGAGCAGCGGCCTCAAGCTTGTTGCCGGACTTTCCAGCGACGCCGGGGTCGCATGCCATCCCGCCCCCGGCAAAGGCCGGGCGACGCTGGGGTTTGTGCCGTTGCTGGCGGTGTTGTTCGCCATGGGCGGCTGTTCCAGCGTGCCGCTGAGTTCGCAAGGGACCGAGGGGCAGGCGCCGGTGAATGGTGAAAGCGGCTGTCATGCACCCCCGCCCAACACCCGCGCCGCTTACAACCGCACCTACCGCGTGCTGGGGCGCAGTTACACGCCGCTGCGCAGCGCGTCGGGCTACGAGGCGCAGGGCAAGGCGTCGTGGTATGGCTGGGAGTCGGGCTCGACCACGTCCATGGGCGACCGCTTCAACCCGCGCGCCTTCACCGCGGCCAGCCGCACGCTGCCGCTGCCGACCTGTGTGCAAGTCACCAATCTGGCCAATGGCCGCAGCGCGCTGGTGATGGTGAACGATCGCGGGCCCTTTGTCGATAGCCGCATCATGGACCTGTCCTACGGCGCGGCCCAGGCGCTGGGCATCACGCGCACGGGGACGGCCCAGGTGCGCATCGTCGCGCTGGCCGGCAATGTCCCGCCAGCAACGCCATCGCCCGCCAGCGGCGCGCCGGCGACGCCAGCCACACCCCAGCCTGGGCCGTCCCCCATGCCGGCCAATCCGGCGCTGCCCGAGCAGTTTGCGCCGGCTCCCGCCGTGGCTGTGGCTCAAACCGGGGCGGTGCAGGATGCGGGCATCGTGACGCAGCCCCTGCCACCCCTGCAAATGGCTGCCGTCGACAGTCCCACGAGCCCGAATCCTGCGGATGGTGGGGTGCCGCCAGCGCCTGTGCAGCTGGCGACGGGCTTTTCGGCGACTCCAGTGTCATCGACCCAGCCAGCGCCGCCGGCCCTGGCTGGCCCCGCGCCCATGCCGGCCTCCGCGCCGCAGGAACTTGCGCCGCAACTGCCGGGCTCGCCCCAAACCTATTTACAGACCGGCGCCTTCGCGCTGCAAGCCAACGCCCAGGCCGAGCGCGCGCGCCTGATGGCAGCGGGGGTCGGGCCGGTGATCATCGTCCCGGGCACGATTCATGGCGCGGTGTTTTACCGGGTGCAGATCGGTCCCCTGGCCTCCAGCCAGCCGGATGCGGCGCTGCAAAGCAAACTCGGCAGCCTCGGGCTGAACACCTATACCCTGGTGCAGCAATAGTGCAATAGTGCAATAGTGCAATAGTGCAGCCAGACTGCGGCGGGTCGAACAACGGGGGCGGCAAAGCAGCCCCCGTTGTTCGAAAAACACCACCGGCGGTCTGCCGACAGTGCAAAACGTCAAGCACAGCGCCCCAAACGTCCGCTTCGCGCCAGCCCTGCGAAGGGGCCAGGAAGCTCGGGAGCGGCCCTTCGTTTCCTTGGAAGGGCCCCAGACCTGCCGCTTTGCGTCAGGCGCCCCCGAGGGGGATGAGAAAACTTGGGGTGGCCCGGCGTTTTCTCATGAGCATCCCAAGCCCCTGGGGGCGCCCGGCGTTCGCGAAGAAACGATCTTTGGGCTACAAGGTGAACGGCAGTGCCGAGATGACCGACAAGTCATTGGTGCGAGCCTGCGGCGTTGTAGGACGCCGTGAGGTGAGCCCGCTCGTGAGCATGGTCCGGGAATCGTCGGCGACAGTGGTGAGCACAGCGATGTGCATCCCGTTTGAGAGATCGAGTCGAATTCGACGACTCCCATGGCGCTGCCGTTCGTTGACAATCTTGGAGCAAACGATGGCGATGCGCAAGCGAGATGATGATCTGGTCTTCCCCAACGCGGCGGGTATCGACGTAGGAGGGTCGAGCCACTGGGTGGCGGTACCCCGGCAAGCCTGCGACGAACCGGTGCGCGAGTTCGGTGCGATGACCGACGATCTGCACGCCATGGCCGACTGGCTGCTCGCGTGTGGGGTCGACACCGTGGCGCTGGAGTCCACCGGGGTGTACTGGATCCCGGTGTTCGAGGTGCTGGAGCAACGCGGCTTGACGGTGTTTTTGGTCGATGCGCGGCAGATGAAGTATGTGCCTGGGCGCAAGAGCGATGTGCAGGACTGCCAGTGGTTGCAGAAGTTGATGAGCCTGGGGTTCTTGCGCGCGGCGTTCCGCCCGACCGATGAGGTCTGTGTGGTGCGTGCCGTGGCCCGTCAGCGCGACGTGCTCTTGGCCGAGCAGGCCAGTTGGGTGCAGCGCATGCAAAAGGCGCTGGTGCAGATGAACATCCAGCTCACCGAGGTTCTGACCGATGTCATGGGACTGACGGGACAAGCCATCATCCGCGCCATCGTCGCTGGCGAGCGCGACCCCAAGACGCTGGCCCGGTATCGCAACGCTCGTGTCAAGGCCAGTGAGACGGAGATTGCCAAGGCCTTGACGGGCAATTGGCGCGATGAGCACCTGTTCGTGCTGCGCCAGGCGCTGGCGATGTATGACGACATTGCCCGGCACCTGGGCGAATGCGACGCCAAGCTGCAAGGACTGCTGAGCCAGCTTGGCGCGGCCAAGGTCGATCTGGGCAAGACGCCTCGTGCAGGCAGCAAGCTGCGCGCGCAGTTCGACGCACGCCAGATTCTGGCCAACTGGGCCGGCGTCGATCTCACGCGCATCAACGGCCTGGGTCTGGCTGCGGTGATGAAGATCCTCTCGGAGGTCGGCCCCAACCTGAGTCGCTTTGCCAACGTCAAGCACTTCTGTTCTTGGTTGGGGCTGTGTCCGGGCACGAAGATCAGCGGCGGCAAGGTGCTGTCAGCCAAGACCCGGCGATCCGCCAATCGGGTCAGGCAGGCGCTGAAGATGGCCGCGATGAGCCTGTCGCACAGCGACTCGGCCCTCGGCGCGTTCTACCGCCGCTTGTCGGGCCGCATGGACAAGCCGCGTGCCAATACCGCCACCGCGCACAAGCTGGCGCGCATGGTGTATTTCATGCTGACGCGTGGCGAGGCGTTCGTCGATCAAGGCCAGCAGCGCTATGAAGATCAGCAGCGCGAGCGCTCAATCGTCGCCCTCAAGCGCCGCGCCGCTGCCCTTGGCTTCCAGATCCATCCAAACCCGGTGCCAGCATGAAACCGGCCTTCAACCCATTTTGTTTCTTGAGAGCGCCTTACTGCCTTACTTCTTGGCGCTCAGGCATTCCTTCATGAACTTCTTGCGATCGTCGCCCTTCAGCGCCTTGGTCTTGGCGTCTTTGCTGCAGGTCACCATTTTTTCTTGCTGAACGGTCAGCTTCTTGCCTTCGTGCGCAGCGGCGGCCGGCATGGCTTTCTTTTCTTCGGCCATCTTGGACGGTTCGGCAGCCTTGGCGCTCAGGCATTCCTTCATGAACTTTTTACGGTCCTCGCCTTTGAGCGCCTTGGTCTTGGCGTCGGCGTTGCAGGTGGCCATTTTGCTGGTTTGCGCGGTGGCGGCTTGGGCTGAAACCAGGCCTGGCAGGGTGAAGGCGGCACAGGACAGGCTGATGGCGACGATGATCTTCTTCATGGGTGAAACTCCGAGCGAGAGATGAATGAGAGCCAGGACGCAGGCGGCAAACCGTCTGGAGGGCCAGGGGAACCAAGATGGCGCTGCGAACTCAACTCCACACCTGCAGGGCGGCAACCGTGGCGGAAGGCGACCTAAAATGCGCGGATTTGTATCGCAACGAAACCATAATGTACGAATATCTATCACGGTTGACAGGAGTTCTCTCCACAACCGCGAAACATCTGCACCCGCAAGCCCCCGAAGCCGTGTTGGAGCGGCCAAAATCAGCCGGGCATGGTGATTTTTCCTGCACGCTGTCGATGCAGCTCGCACGCAGCCTTAAGCGCAACCCACGTGATATCGCCCAAGCCCTGATGGCCGCCGTGCAGGCCGATGCGGCCTTGATGGCGGGGCTGGCGAACATCGAGTTGGCGGGCGCGGGCTTCATCAATTTCACCCTGGCCGCATCGCTCAAGCAGGCCGTGGTGGCGGCGGTCAATGCCCTGGGCGAGGCTTACGGCCGCGAGCCGGCGGGCAGCGCCGGGCCGGTGCTCGTCGAGTTCGTCTCGGCCAACCCGACCGGGCCCTTGCACGTCGGCCACGGCCGGCAGGGCGCTTTGGGCGACACCATGGCTGCCCTGCTGGCCGCCAGCGGCTGGACGGTGACGCGCGAGTTCTATTACAACGACGCCGGGGTGCAGATCCAGAACCTGGCGCTGTCGGTGCAGGCGCGGGCGCGCGGGCTGGCGCCGGGCGCGGCTGGCTGGCCCGAGGCGGCTTACAACGGCGAGTACATCGCCGAGATCGCGCGCGACTATCTGGGGCGGGCGGTGGTGCCGGCCGAAGACGGCGCGGCGGTGCAAGTCGCGGGTAACGCCGACGACCTCGACGCCATCCGCCGCTTCGCCGTGGCCTATCTGCGCCGCGAGCAAGACCTCGACCTCAAGACCTTCGGCATCCGTTTCGACACCTACTACCTGGAGTCCAGCCTGTACGCCGACGGCAGGGTGGAGCGCACGGTCCAGGCCTTGGTCGCTTCCGGCCACACCTACGAGCACGAGGGCGCGTTGTGGCTGCGCACCACCGATTTCGGCGACGACAAGGACCGCGTGATGCGCAAGTCCGACGGCAGCTACACCTACTTCCTGCCGGACGTCGCCTATCACCTGGCCAAATGGGAGCGGGGCTTCCACCACGCCATCAACATCCAGGGCTCGGACCACCACGGCACCATGGCCCGCGTGCGCGCCGGTCTGCAGGCGGCGAATCTGGCCATTCCCAAAACGTACCCGAGCTATGTGCTGCACAAGATGGTGACGGTGATGCGCGGCGGCGAGGAAGTGAAAATTTCCAAGCGCGCCGGCAGCTATGTCACGGTGCGCGACCTGATCGAATGGTCCGGCGGCGTGCGCGACGACATGACGCCAGCCGAGCGCGACGCCGCCTTGCAGCGCGGGCGCGACGCGGTGCGTTTTTTCCTGGTTTCGCGCAAGGCCGACACCGAGTTCGTCTTCGACATCGACCTGGCCCTGGCGCAGAGCGATGAAAACCCGGTGTACTACGTGCAGTACGCCCACGCCCGCATCTGTTCGGTGCTGGCGCAATGGGCCGAGCGCGACAACGGCGAGCAGGCGGCGTTGCAGCGGGCCGACCTGAGCCTGCTCACCAGCCCGCGCGAGCTGGAGCTGATGATGCTGCTCGCCCGCTACCCCGAGATGCTGCGCCAGGCGGCGGACGACCTGACGCCGCACGATGTGGCGTTCTACGCGCGCCAGCTCGCCGGCAGCTTCCACGCCTTCTACAACGCCGAGCGCGTGCTGGTGGATGATGCCGCACTCAAGCAGGCTCGTCTCGCCCTGCTGCAAGCCGTGCGTCAGGTGTTGCACAATGCGTTGGCCATGCTGGGCGTCAGCAGCCCGCAGCGCATGTAAGGCCCGCCCAGGCCAGGCCGGCGCAGGTTCAACAGCCCTCGGTTCGCGCCGCCGTCATTCCATCGCACCCCATCCCGTCACGCCATGCCTCAACACCTTCTCCCCATCCGTTCGCCCGGCTGCGCCCAGCGCGGCGGCACCCTGCTCGGCCTGATCGTCGGTCTGGTGCTGGGCCTGGCCATCGCGCTGGTGGCGGCCATGTACATCACCAAGGCGCCGCTGCCCTTCATGAACCGCTTCCAGGAGCGCCCCAGCGGCGCGGCGTCCGGCGCGGCCAACTGGAATCCGAATCAGGGCCTGGTCAGCGGCGGCGCTCCGGCTCCGGTGGCCGGCAGCTCCATCCCCGTGCAGGTGAGCAGCGCCCCGCTCTCGCCCAAGGCGATCGAGTCGCTGGGCCAGCCGCCCACGGGTGTGGTGCAGTCGGGCCAGGCAGCGACTGCCGCTGGTGTCACGGGTGCAATCAGCCCCGCAATGCCAGCACCGGCCAATACCGCCACTCCGGCGGGATCTTCCAATCTGCTCTACATCCTGCAAATCGGCGCCTACAGCACCAAGGCCGACGCTGAAAGCCAGCGCGCCAAAGTGGCGTTCACCGGGCTGGAAGCGCATATTGACGAGCGCGTGGTCGGTGGCCGCACCCTCTACCGCGTGCGCGTGGGCCCTTACCCCGCCGCCGAGCAGGCCGACAAGGCGCAGAAACTCTTGAATGACAACGGAATCGAATCCGCAGTCGTTAAGGTTTCGAAGTAGCCCTGCGGAACAGGGTTGGTCTCGAGCGAGGCGACCCTGCACGCGGCAACTGAATTGCACACCCATCTCAACCCCTTGAAAGGAAGCACCATGAATCGCTGGTTCGCCCGCATCGCCGCGCTGCTGTTGCTCGGTTTCAGTGTTGCGGCAAACGCCGCAGGCGCCGCCCCATTCCAGGAAGGCGCCGGTTACAACAAGCTGCCGAGCGCACAGCCGGTTGGCCACAAGGGCAAGATCGTCGTCACCGAATTCTTCTGGTACGACTGCCCGCATTGCTTCGAGTTCGAGCCCCTGCTGGAAGCCTGGGCGAAAAAGCAACCGGCCGATGTCGTCCTGGAACGCGTGCCGGTGGCGTTCGCGCCGCAATACGTCGCGCAGCAAAAGCTGTATTACGCGCTCAAGGCCCTGGGCAAGGTCGATGCCTTGCAGGGCGCCATTTTCAACGCCATTCATGTGCAGCACATCCCGCTCGGAACGCCGGAGCAGATGGCCAACTGGCTGGTCGGGCGCGGCATTCCGAAGGCCACGTTCATGAACGCCTACAACTCCTTCGGCGTGCAAATGGAAACCAAGCGCGCCACGCAAATGGTGACGGACTACCAGATCACCGGCGTGCCCACGCTTGCGGTCGGCGGCATGTACACCGCATCAGCCTCGATGCCGGAGACGCCCAACAACGAGAAGGTCTTGCAGGCGGTCGATTTTCTGGTGCAGCAATTGCGCGCTGGCATGGCGAAAACAGCCAAATAAGCCAGATTCCGGCTTCGTCTTGCCGCTGAAAAGCCCGCAATCGCGGGCTTTTTCACGCTTGGGCCAAGACCAGCCGACAGCCGACCCCTGCCCGAGCCGGGCGGCTCAGGAACGGGGCCGACATGCCTACAATGCTCCACATGAAAGCAAACTTCATGCCCATGCTTCGCTCCGCGACGCGCCTGCTGCTGGCGGCGCTGCTGGCGGCCACGCTGGTTCCGGCCCAGGCGCTGCAGTCCGACAAGACGCAGCCGATTCAGGTCGAGGCCGACGCGATGCACTACAACGACGTCAAGCAGACCAGCGTGTTCACCGGCAATGTGGTGGTCACCAAAGGTTCGCTGGTGATTCACGCCGCCCGCGTGGAGGTGGTGCAGACGCCGCAGGGCTATGACGACGCCACCGCATTCGGCACGCCGAACAAGCTCGCGACCTACGCGCAGACGCTGGACGCGCAGCCGGGGCAGCCCACGCCGTCGATGTTCGGCAGCGCCGTCACCATTCACTACGACGGCAAGAGCGACGTGGTCACATTCACCGGCCAGGCCACGCTCGACCGCCTGAGCGATGGCAAGCTGACGGACCGTGCCCAGGGTGAGGTCATCACCTACAACGACCTGACGGATGTCTTCACCGTGGTCGGCGGCAAAGCCGGCGCCACGCCTTCCAACCCCAACGGCCGGGTGCGGGTGATGCTGTCGCCGCGCACCACGCAGCCCGCAGCCAAGCCCAGCGGGCCGGCGCCGGCGTTGAAGGTGTCGCCAGGCCTGGGAGCGCGGCCGTGAACGCGGCGGTGTTGAAGCCGGTGGAGCCGGCGGCGTCGGCCCAGACCCAGCATGCCGGGGTGCTCAGCATGCGCGGCTTGCAAAAGCGCTATGGCGGGCGCCAGGTGGTGCGCGACGTGAGCCTGGAGGTGCGCGGTGGCGAGGTGGTCGGGCTGCTTGGCCCGAACGGCGCCGGCAAGACCACCTCGTTCTACATGATCGTCGGCCTGGTGCGGGCCGACGGCGGCGAGATCCACCTCAACGGCCAGAACATCACGCATCAGCCGATGTACCGGCGCGCGCGTCTGGGCCTGTCCTACCTGCCGCAGGAAGCCTCGATTTTTCGCGGCCTGTCGGCGGCCGAAAACGTGCGTGCGGTGCTGGAACTGCAGCACGACGCCGAGGGCCGTGCCCTGAAAAAGCCCGAGATCGAAGCGCGCCTGGGGCAGTTGCTGCGCGAGCTGCATGTGGAGCATCTGGCCGACAGTCCAGCCATCGCCTTGTCGGGCGGCGAGCGGCGGCGGGTGGAAATTGCCCGGGCGCTGGCCACCAATCCCCAGTTCATCCTGCTCGACGAGCCCTTCGCCGGCATCGATCCCATCGCCGTCATCGAAATCCAGCGCATCGTCCAATTCCTCAAGTCGCGCGGCATTGGCGTGCTCATCACCGATCACAACGTGCGCGAAGCCCTGGGCATCTGCGACCACGCCTGCATCATCAGCGAGGGCAGCGTGCTGGCGCTGGGCAAGCCGGACGACATCGTCAACAATCCGGCCGTGCGCAAGGTCTATCTGGGCGAGAGTTTCCGCTTATGAGCGCTCCTGCGTTTCCTTGAGCGCGCGCCAAAACCATGAAGCAGTCGCTCAATCTTCGCCTGTCGCAGCACCTCGCGCTCACGCCGCAGTTGCAGCAATCCATCCGCCTGCTGCAACTCTCCACGCTGGAGTTGCTGCAGGAAGTCGAGCAGATGCTCGAGGCCAACCCTTTTCTGGAGCATGAGGAAGGCGAGGGCGATGTCGAGACGCCCGCCGAGGCGCAAAGCGCGACGGAAGCCGCCGAGGCGCGCAAGGAGGCGAGCGATGAGGCCGTCGAACTCAAGCTCGACCGCGAGGACTGGCAGTCCGGTGCCGAGCAGGGCGAGTGGGATACCGCGCCGGGCGAAAACTGGCAGGGCAGTGGCGGCGAGGCCGACGACGACTTCGACCCGCTGGGCCTGGCGCATGTGGGCACCGATCTGCGCGCCCATCTGCGCGGCCAGCTCGCGGGCCTGGGGCTGAGCGAGGCCGACCGCGCCGCGGCCGAGGCCATCATCGACTCGCTCGACGAAGACGGCTACCTGGCCGAAGGCCCCGAGTTGCTGGGCGCCGAACTCGACGCCGAGGCCGGCGAGGAGGAGCGCGAAGCGCTGTGCAGCGCGCTGCGCATGGGTTTGAAGCTGGTGCAGAGTTTCGACCCGGCTGGCGTCGGCGCCACCAGCCTGGGCGAGTGCATGTGCTTGCAACTCCAGCGCCAAGCCCCCTGCCCGGAGCGCGACCTGGCCATCGCCTTGTGCGCTGGCGGCCATCTGGCCCTGCTGTCCAAGCGCGACTGGAAGCGGCTGGCCCGCGCCCTGCAGGTCGACGAGGCCGCGCTGCGCGAGGTGCAGCAACGCATCGCGCGGCTGGATCCGCGCCCGGGCGCGCGCTTCATGCCGTCCACCGCGCAGGCCGTCACGCCCGACGTCATCGCCATGCGCAGCGGCCGGCGTTGGCGCGCGATGCTCAACCCCGAGGTGCTGCCCAAGCTGCGCATCAACAGCCTGTATGCCGATCTGCTGCGCCGCTCGCGCGACGGCGCCGGGCTGTCGGGCCAGTTGCAGGAGGCGCGCTGGTTCGTGCGCAATGTGCAGCAGCGCTTCGAGACCATCGAGCGCGTGGCGCAGGCCGTGATCGAGCGCCAGCAGAACTTTTTCAGCCATGGCGAGCTGGGCATGCGCCCACTGGTGCTGCGCGAAATCGCCGATGAGCTCGGCTTGCACGAGTCCACCATCTCGCGTGTGACCACGCAGAAATACGTGCTCACGCCGTTCGGCACGTTCGAGCTGAAATACTTTTTCGGCTCGGGCCTGTCCACCGATACCGGCGGCAACGCATCGAGCACCGCGGTGCGCGCCATCATCCGCCAAATGGTGCAGGACGAGAACCCGGCGGCGCCGCTCTCGGACGGCGAACTCGCCGAGCGCCTCGCCGCCCAGGGCATCACCGTGGCGCGGCGCACCGTGGCCAAGTACCGCGAAGCCCTGCGCATTCCGCCGACGGCGCAACGCAAGAGCGCGTCCAGCCCATAGGGCCGTGCGCGGGCCCCGTGCGGCGGACTCTGCATCCGCACCCCGATGCGTGACGCGCCCCCGTGAGGCGGGTTCAGCCTTCCCCGCGAATGCGCCGCACCAGCGCCGTGGTAGAGCGGCCGGCGACGAAGGGCAGGATGCGCACCTCGCCGCCCCAGCCGCGCACCAGCGGGGTTTCGGGCAGGGTCGCGACGCTGTAGTCGCCGCCCTTCACATAAATCTCGGGGCGCACCAGCCGCAGCAGCGCCAGCGGCGTGGCTTCGTCGAACAGCACCACCAGGCTCACGCTTTCCAGCGCGGCCAGTACGGCGGCGCGATCGTCTTGCGGGTTGAGCGGGCGCTCGGGGCCCTTGCCCAGGCTGCGCGCCGAAGCGTCGGAGTTCAGCCCCAGCACCAGACTGGCGCCGAGCGCGCGCGCCTGTGCGAGGTAAGTCACATGGCCGCGGTGCAGGATGTCGAACACGCCGTTGGTGAACACCAGCGGGCGCGGCAGCGCGGCCAGGGCCTGCGGCAATTGCGCCGGCGCACAGAGCTTGCGCAGAAAGGCCGGGGCGGGGGGTGAGGTGGATGCGGGGCTGCTGGACATGGCTGGCATTGTCGCAAAGCCGTCCGTGCGGGCGGTACGAACCCGTTCGCGGCAACGCGACCGCCAGCTGCCAACCACGACCATCCGCGAGGACCCGCGATCGGTCGCGCGTCCTCGCGGTGGAGCGCTTGTTGTCGGCGTTCACCAAACTTCACCGCTCTGGGGCGTGCGAGCCGATACCATTTCTGCAACCTTTCCCTTGCGCAGCGGCGATGGCCTGCCGCGCCAGCTCGTCATGTCCGAATCCATCTCGAACCGCTTCCACGCCTTGCTCGTCCATCTGCGCCTGGGTTTAGACCCGATGGTGCCGATGATGCTGGTCGCGGCCATCATCGGTTTTGTCGCCTCGGTGGCGGTGGAGGGCTTCCGCCAGGCGATGTACGCCATCATCCGCCTCTACAGCACGCACGAGCATCTGGTCACCGCTGCCGCCGGGCTGCCGCTTTGGCAGCGGGCCGTCATTCCAGTGATTGCCGCGGTCGTCGGCGGGCTCATCATGTGGGCCGGGCAGCGCTGGATCAAGCGCCCGCGCGGGCCGGAGTACATGGAGGCGGTGCGCGTGGGCGACGGCCTGCTGCCGGTGGTGCCCAACCTGATGCGCACCGCCTCGTCGCTGGTGGCGGTGAGCGGCGGCATCACCATCGGCCGCGAAGGCACGATGATCCAGTTCGCCTCGCTGGTGTCGTCCTTCATCGGCCGCATCGGCCGCGCCGACCCGGCGCACCAGCGGCTCATCGTCGCCTGCGGTGCGGCAGCGGGTTTTGCCGGGGCGTATCACGCGCCGATCGCCGGCACCCTGTTCGTCGCCGAAATCATTCTCGGCGGCCTGCAGCTGCGCGAAATCACCGCTGTGCTGGTGGCCGCGGTGATCGGGGAACTCACCACCCAAAGCCTGTTCGCCACCGGCCCGCTCTACCTGGCGCACATGGTGCCGCCCATCAGCTTCATCGACCTGCTCGACGCCTCGCTGCTCGGCCTGCTGGCCGGCTTCATCGGTCCGGCCTTCCTCTGGCTGCTCGACACCGCGCGCCGCAAGTATCAGCCACTGGTTGGCTTCCTGCCGCTGCGCATGGGCCTGGCCGGCCTGTTCATCGGCCTGCTGTCCCTGCTCATGCCGCAGGTCTGGGGCAATGGCTACAGCGTGGTGCAGTCCTTCCTGGTCGATCACTGGACGCTCACGGCCGTGGCCGCGGTGTTCGTGTTGCGCATGCTCGCCGTCACGGCGGCGAGCGCCGCCGGCATTCCGGGCGGCGTGCTCACCCCCACGCTGGCGCTCGGCGGCGCCATGGGGCTGATGGTGTCGCATCTGTTCCTCGTGCCCGAAGCCAGCCACTCGCAGGCGCTGTGGACCCTGGTGGGCATGGGCAGCCTGCTGGCCGCCACCACCCACGCCCCGGCGATGTCGGCCATCATGGTGTTCGAGATCACGCGCAACTACAACGTGGTGATGGCGGCCATGCCGGCCTGCGTCATCGCTTCCGTCATCGGCAGCCTGCTGCGCCATCGCTCGGTCTACTCCGAGGCCTTGGGGCTGAAGGAAGGCGAACACCGCGAGCCGAAGGTGGCCGGCGGCGAGTTTCCAGCCACGGCCGTGCCCCCGCCTGCGGATGAGGTGGCACCCCTGGGTGATGCGCAAACACCGGAAGCCGGCACGCCGACGGCGACCAAGCCTTGACGGGGCGTCAGGCGGCGCCGTCCACCGCCGGTGGCGAGGGGTGGGCGCTGCGCCAGGCCGCCACGGCCTCGGCCAGCGAGCCGAGAGTGCGGGTGACCTGAATGTCGGGCGCTGCGCGTTTGAGCGCGGGCGACGAGCCGCCGGCCCACAGTGCCACATGGGCGGGCAGCTTGTCGCGCAGTTCAGCCAACGCGTCCAGGACCTGGGTCTGCGTCGGCACGCCTGAAAAACTCAGCACCAGCACGTCGCTGCGATGCGCCTGCACCGCCAGCAGCATGTTCCACAACGGCGTCTGCACGCCGAGCGAGACGCAGTGGCAACCTTCCAGCGCCAGCATCGCCTCGGCCATCAGCAAGCCCATGCCGTGCGGCTCTTGCGGCATGGTGGTGAGCAGCACGCGGGGGCGCGCCGCCGCCGGGGATTCCGTACCCGGAACGGCCGCGATGCCGGCGCGCAGCACGCGGTGCATGATTTCGGAAAACAGGTGTTCTTCGAAAATTTCCAGGTCGCCACGCATCCAGGCTTCGCCAACCTCCGTGACGAGCGGGGCGGCGATCTCGGTGACGAAGCGGCCCAAGCCCAGGCGCATCTGCGCCTGCACCAGTTCGCGCCGCAACTTTTCGGCGTCGTGCTGCTTGATCAGCTGCAGGTCATGCAGGCTCTGGGCCTGAGTGCGTGCGATTGGCGCCTGCGCGGGTCCTTCCTGCGCCCGCGCCAGGGCATCGAGATGCTCGGTGGGCAGGCCGACGATGCGCCCGGGCCGGTGCCCGGCGCCCATGAGGCGCTTGATGAGCCGCAGCTTCTCCACCTGATCGAGCGGGTACTGGCGCTCGTCCATGGCGTCGCGCAACGGTTGGGGGAAGCCGTAGCGCCGCTCCCAGACCCGCAAGGTGTCTTTGGGAATTCCGGTATCGCGTTCGACGGCGGCAATGTTCATGCGCAGGGCGGATGAGGCGGTGCGGTCATTCATGGTCGCGGGTTTCGCGGGCGGCTTGAATCCGTATCGACATGACAGGCGTTGTCAATCATGGGTGTCCATCTTCGCTTTCTCAAGGAAGCGGATGGCCGCTTCCAGCTGCCCTTGACATCGAGGAGCGCCAGCGTCGTGCCGCCTCGGTGCTCGCGGGCATCTTAGGCGGCCTCGACTCGTCCTGGACAAAACCCCACAGTTGTCCTGGACAGAACGGCTTCGGCTGGTGTTTTGTCGAGGACATCCTGCATCATCCTTCCCACGTTCATGCCTGCTACCCGACTGGAGTTACCGATGCGCCTCTTCCCCATCGTGCTTGCCGCCGCCTTGTTTGGCGGCCTGGCCCTGAATGCCCAGGCCGCCAACGCCCAAGCGCCTGCGTCGCCCGCCCCCCAGGCGGCCTCGGGCACCTGCCCAACCCTGCTCAACCAGACCGTTCCGCGCCTGCAGGACGACAAATCCATCGACCTCTGCCAATACGCCGGCAAGGTGGTGCTGGTGGTGAACACCGCCAGCTATTGCGGCTTCACCCCGCAGTACAAGGGGCTGGAGGCGATGTCCAAGAAATACGGGCCTGAAGGCTTGGTGTGCTCGGTTTCCCGTCCAACGACTTCAACCAGGAAATGAAGGATCCGAGCAAGATCGCCGCGTTCTGCAAAGACACCTACAGCGTGAATTTCCCGATGTTCGCGCCCTCACACGTCACCGAGCCCCAGCCGAATGCCTTCTACAAGAAGCTCATCCTGGCCACGGGCGATCAACCCAAGTGGAATTTCTACAAATACCTGATCGACCGCCAGGGCAAGGTGGTGAACGTGTATTCCAGCCTGACAACCCCTGAGAACGCCGAGTTCGTCGACACGATTCAGGCGCTGTTGAAGCAAAAGAGTTGAGATCGGCGGGCTGACCGCCGCTGCAAGGGGCGGTTCGGTATCGCCCGAACAGCCGGCGGGCCTGCCCGGCGGCGCGGGTGTCGGTGGTGCCGGGCGCATGATGGACTCGCTGGCGGCTTCCAGCGCCACATACACGCCTTCGAGGGCTTCGGCCGGCACGGTCAGCCGAAGCGTTCCTCCACCCAGGCCAGTTCCCAGCTCTCGGGCTCGTCCGGATCGACCCGCACCGGGTCGATCCGGACGAGGTCGTCGGCATCCTCGATTTCGTGCCGGACGAGGCGATTGTTCTGGAGGGTGAAGACGTTGAGCATGGGCGGAGCCTATTGCAGCGTCGGGGCGCCTTGCGAGGGCTGCGCTCCAAGGCTCAGGGCGCCGGAACGTGGGCGTCGACAAAGCGACGGATGGCATCGGCCTGGATCAGCGTGTCACGCTCGCCCAGTTGCGTCAGTTCGGTGCAGAAGCCGGGCTCGAACAGCAGATAGCTGGCGAGCGCCGCGCCCGTGGCCTCGGCCGCGCCGATGGCGCCCATGAGCGCGCGCATGCCGCGCGGCATGCGGCTCCAGTGCCGCGATGGCGTTGATGGACTCGGACGGGGTGATGAGCAGCACCGGGAACTCGCGAAAGGGCTGCAGCGCGCGCGGACTTTGGCGCACCAGCCAGCCAGTGGACATCAAGCCCAGCCAGCGCAGCTCGCCGCGCAGCAAATAATGCGGCTGGGTGTGAAACACCTGATCGGCATGCAGACTGGCCCAGATCCCCGGCAGCGCTTGCAGCGTGTCGGCCCAGGTGGCCACGCCGCTGGCGTAATGCGCGGCATTGATGGCCCCCGCCGATGTGCCGCAAACCACCGGAAACGGGTTGCGCTCCGCCGGCCAGCCCTGCTGCTGCAGAAGGTTGGCCAGCCCTTGCAGCACGCCTGCCTGGTAGGCCGTACGCGCTTCGCCGCCAGGCAGCACCAGCGCCGCGCCCTCGCCAGGCGAAGGCCGGGGCGAGGGGAGGTGGAGGGGCGATGCTTCTTGCATGGACGTGCCGGTTGCCACATGGTGCGGCAATTCGGCGCGGCGCTCAAGGTGATTGTCCGCAACGCCGACGTGGCGTTGTTCCCTGCACCGCAATGCGGCGCCAACACCGGCCAATGGCTCCATGCTGGGAATTCGGCCAGCAGGAGAATGAGGTCAATTTTGCTGTGATTCAACGCAAATCAACGCAGTTGAACGATCTAAGCTGCCGTTGACCCCAGATTCCCAGCGTGGAGCATGCCGCCGCTTGCGCCGCGATGCAATCCAACCTTGATTTTGGCGGGCGGCGGGCGCACACTGCAATCGCCTCGTTGGTGCGGGCGCGGCGGGCGGATCCATCGACGTCGCAGTCCAGCCGGCTAGGGTGTTGTTTCGCTGTCAACCGTTTGCTCAACGTGTACCTGGAGGGATCTATGAACCTGACTATCAGCGGCCATCACATGGACGTCACACCGGCCTTGCGTAGCTACGTCGAAGCCAAGCTCGACCGTGTGGTGCGACATTTCGATCAGCTGATCAGTGTCAACGTGTTGCTCTCTGTGGAGAAACAAAAGGAAAAGGAGCGCCGCCAGAAGGCCGAATGCAATTTGCAGCTCAAAGGCAGGAACATCTTCGCCGAATGCCAGGACCAGGATCTGTACGCCGCCATCGATGAACTGGTCGACAAACTCGACCGCCAGGTGGTGGAACACAAAAATCGCACGCGCGCCCACCAAGCCGTGCCCAGCAAGCATCTCGTATCCTGAGATCACCCAAGTCGCCGCCGGACCTTCGCAAGGGGCCGTGCGGCGCAGAACCTTCCGATTTGTCGTGCTGCAACCCCGGTCTCGGCCCATGCTTGACGTCATGTCAGCACATGCCGATACACTCGCAAGCTTTCTGCATTCACACTCCATGCCATGAATCAACTGGCCCAGATTTTGCCGCTGGCGCATGTTCAGATGAACGTGGAGGCCAGCAGCAAGAAACGCGCGTTCGAGCACGCGGGTCTGCTGTTCGAGAACAACCTGGGGCTGGCCCGCGCCGTCGTCACCGACAACCTGTTCGCCCGCGAACGCCTGGGTTCCACCGGGCTGGGTCAGGGCGTGGCCATTCCGCATGGCCGCATCAAAGGTCTGAGGCAACCGAGTGCCGCGCTGGTGCGCCTCGCAAGCCCGGTGCCTTTCGAGGCCCCTGACAATCTGCCGGTGCAGTTGCTGGTGTTCCTGCTGGTGCCCGAAGCGGCGTCCGCCAAGCACCTCGAAATCCTCTCCGCCATCGCCGAAATGTTGTCCGACGACGGCTTTCGCCAGCGCCTGCTGGACGCGCCGGACGCCATCCAGGCGCACCGCCTGGTGCATGACTGGTCGACGCTGCAGCATGCGGCCTGAACATGCCCCCTGGGGCGCCGCGCTGCGCCGCCCCACCCCCCGAGGGGGCAAGCCAAGCTTGGGACGGCCCGGCGCTTGGCTTGTGTCCGCCATGAATCCGTCGCATCGCCGGCTTTCGCCAGCAGCCACTTGAAAGCCGCAACCCTTTCCGCCGACAGCCTGTTCGAGGCCAACACGTCCTTGCTGAAATGGCAATGGCTGGCCGGGCAGAGCAACCCCGAGCGCCGCTTCGACGACGCCGCCGTGGAAGGCGCCAGCTCCGGCGCCGATCTGGTCGGATACCTCAACTACATCCACCCTTACCGGGTGCAGATTCTCGGCTGGCGCGAGGTGCATTACCTGGTGCATGCCGACGAGGCCGACAGCGCCCGGCGCATTCGCCGTGTGGTCGGACTGGAACCGCCGGCGCTGGTGATGGCCGACGGCGCCAAGCCCCCGGACACGCTGATCGAAGCCTGCGAGCAAGCCCGCATTCCGCTGTTCACCACGGCCGAGCCGGCAGCTTTCGTCATCGACGTGCTGCGTGCCTACCTCTCGAAACTGTTCGCCAACCGCACCACGCTGCACGGCGTGTTCATGGACATCCTGGGTCTGGGCGTGCTCATCACCGGCGAATCCGGTCTGGGCAAGAGCGAACTGGGGCTGGAACTGGTTTCGCGCGGCCACGGCCTGGTGGCGGACGATTGCGTGGAACTGCTGCGCGTGTCGCAAACCGCCATCGAAGGCCATTGCCCCAAGCTGCTGCAGAACCTGCTGGAAGTGCGCGGCATCGGCATTCTCGACATCAAGACCATTTTTGGCGAGACCGCGGTGCGACGCAAGCTGCGCCTGCGGCTGATCGTGCACCTGGTGCGGCGCGATACCCAGGACCAGGACTTCGAGCGCCTGCCCACCGGCTATGTGCGGCAGGACGTGCTGGGCGTGGCCATCCGCAAGGTGCTCATTCCGGTCGAGGCCGGGCGCAACCTCGCGGTGCTGGTGGAGGCCGCGGTGCGCAACACCATTCTGCAGTTGCGCGGCATCGACACCTTCAAGGAGTTCCAGGATCGTCAGCGTGTGGCCATGCTGGAAAACAGCGACGATTGACGGGGCCTGCTGAAGGCCCGCTCCAAGCTTTGACGGCTCGCGGCCTGCCGTGCGCCGAGGCGCTCAGCGATGGTCCCGCTCGCCCAGGAAGACGCGCGGCGCGGCGGGGCGATGCGGGCAAGGCTCGCGCTTGCAGCTGGCGTACAAGGCCAGCGAATGCTCCTGCAGCACGAAGCCATGCTCGGTGGCGATTTTTTTCTGCCGCCGCTCGATCTCGGGGTCGACGAACTCTTCCACCCGGCCGCAATCCAGACACAGCAGATGGTCGTGGTGCTTGCCTTCGTTGATTTCGAAAATGGCCTTGCCCGACTCGAAATGGGTGCGCGACAAAATGCCCGCCTGCTCGAACTGGGTCAGCACACGGTAGACCGTGGCGAGGCCGATGTCGCGTGAATTGTCGTTCAGCAATTCGCGGTAGACGTCTTCGGCCGTCATGTGGCGCAAGACGCTTTTCTGGAAGATTTCCAGAATTTTCAAGCGGGGCTGGGTGACCTTCAGCCCCGTGCTGCGCAGACCTTGAGCGTTGGAAGGCGGCATGACGATGAGGGGTGTTTAGAATGAACATCATAGTTCACCCCCGGGGCGGGAACCACCCGCCGAATCCCTGATGCACGTCCCGCGTACCCGTCTTGCGCATCACGCCTCGTCTGCCCTGCGTTTGGGTTTTCTGGCCGTGATCCTGCCCGCAGCTCTCGGTTTGGGTGCCTGCAGCAACCTCACCCAGCAGCACGACCTCACCTCGATCTTCAAGCCCTACCGCATCGATGTCATCCAGGGCAACTTCGTGTCCAAGGAAATGGCCGAAGAGCTCAAGCCCGGCATGAGCAAAGACGAGGTGCGCGCCATTCTCGGCACCCCCCTGCTGCAGGATATTTTCCATGCCGACCGCTGGGAATATGTCTTCAGCCTGCGCCAGGGCTATCAAGCCCCGATCGTGCGCCGCTACACCGTGTTCTTCGACAAGGATGGCAAGATGATCCGCGCCGATGGCGATCCGCTGCCGTCGGAAAACCAGTTCGTGGCCCAGATCAACGCCCTGCGGTCCACCGGCAGCAAACCCAAGGAATTGACCGAGGCGCAGTTGCAGGCTGAAATCGCCGCCGCGCAGAAAAAGCTGGCCGAGCGGCATCCCGTGGCGGCCGCGTCCAGTGCGCAAGGTCCGTTGCAAGTGGTCGCGCCTGCAGCGGAAATCAGCAAACTCGAAGCCCTGGCGCCGCCAACCTCGGCGGCGCCACTGGCGAGCCCGGCAACTCCGGCATCGGCAGCAAGCAGCGCGCAGTAAGGTATGGGGTATGACGCGCCTTGCGCATGGCGCCGGCCTGGCGTGGCGCAACCACCCCTGCAGGTGCAGAACACCCCGTGCGATTCGTCTCCAAATGACACCCAACTCCCAACCGTTTCCGCAAACGCTCCGCATGACCCCAGCATGACCGCAGAATCCGTTCCAACCCGCCACCGCATTGCCGTCGCCGGCAGCAGCGGCCGCATGGGCCGCACGCTGATCGAGGCCATCGCCGCCGCACCGGATTGCCAGCTCGTGGGCGCGCTCGATCGTGCCGACTCGCCCGCGCTGGGTCAGGACGCCGGCGCCGCGCTGGGTCTGGCGACCGGCGTGAGCGTCAGCGCCGATCTGGCGCTCGGCCTGCAAGGCGCGCAGGCGCTGATCGACTTCACCCGGCCGCAAGGCACGCTCGCGCACCTGGACGCTTGCCGGCAACACCGCGTGGCCATGGTCATCGGCACGACCGGGTTCGACGCCGCCGGGCTGGCACGCATCCGTGCGGCGTCGGCGCACATTCCCATCGTCATGGCGCCCAATATGAGCATTGGCGTCAATGTCGTGCTCAAGCTGCTGGAGCAGGCCGGGCGCGCGCTGGCAGAGGGTTACGACATCGAAATCATCGAAGCGCACCACCGCCATAAAGTGGATGCTCCTTCGGGCACCGCGCTGAAAATGGGCGAGGTGGTGGCGCAGGCCGCCGGGCGCGATCTGGAGCGCGACGCCGTCTGGGCGCGCCACGGTCACACCGGCGAGCGCGAGCCCGGCACCATCGGTTTCTCGGTCATTCGCGGCGGCGACATCGTCGGCGACCACACCGTGCTGTTCGCCGGCACCGGCGAGCGCATCGAAATCACCCACAAGTCCAGCAGCCGCGCCACCTACGCCGCCGGCAGCCTGCGCGCCGTGCGCTTCCTGGCCGGCAAGAGCAGCGGCCTGTACGACATGCAGGCCGTGCTCGGCTTCGGCGGCTGAAACACCCGACCCAAGGAACGGCACGATGGGAGGTCTCGCAGCATTCTGGCAAGAAGGCGACGCGCTGATTCGCACCGTGGCCTTGCTGCTGCTGGCGATGTCGGTGGCGAGCTGGTTCGTCATTTTGTGGAAGTCCGCCATGCTGGCCGCCGCCGCGCGCCGCGTGCCGCGCGCGATTGCCGCGTTCTGGGCCGCGCCGCACCGGCAGGATGCCCCCGCCGCCGCGCTCGCGGCCGACCCGCAGGGCCTCACGGTGCGACTGGCCGATGTCGCGGCCAAGCTGGACAACCAGGCGGCGAACCCCGCAGACAGGGCCGACGACGCGTCCGCGCCCAACTGGCAGTCGCGCCCCGACCGCGTGCGCCGCGAACTGCGCAGCGCCCTCAACGCCGCCAGCCGCCAGCTCCACGCCGGCCATGTGTTGCTGGCCAGCGTCGGCAGCACCGCGCCCTTCGTCGGCCTGTTCGGCACCGTCTGGGGCATCTACCACGCGCTCACCACCATCGCCGCCACGCAGCAGGTCAGCATCGACAAAGTGGCCGGCCCGGTGGGCGAAACCCTCATCATGACCGCCGCCGGTCTGGCCGTGGCCATTCCCGCCGTGCTGGCTTACAACGCCCTGGGCAAACGCGCCCGCGCGCTGGACGCCGAGCTCGAAGGCTATGCCCTCGACCTGCAGCACCTGCTCAGCGGCGAGGCCGCGCCGCGCCATGCCAACGGCTCGGCGTGATGCGCGGCGCTGACGCTCAGCCGCAGCCGCGCGAACCTTCACGCAAGGTTCTGCGGCGCGCAACCCCCGGGACAAGGCCATGAGCTTCGGCCGCTTCGATCGCGGTGTGGACGAGGCGCCGATGAGCGACATCAACATGACGCCGCTGATCGACGTCATGCTGGTGCTGCTGGTGATTTTCATCATCACCGCGCCGCTGCTGGCAGGCCATATCGCACTCGACCTGCCCAAGGTCGACACCGCGGCTGCGCAGCGGGCCCCCAAGAGCCTGTCGGTCTCCATCCAGAAAGACGGCAAGCTTTACCTGGGCGATCAGCCCACCACGCTGGCCGCGCTCACAGCCCGATTCGCCGCCGCCGCCAAAGCCCGCCCCGACACCGAACTGCGCATTCGCGCCGACACTGCCGCACCCTATGGCGACGTGGCGCAGGTCATGGGCGCTGCCCAGGGCGCAGGGCTCGACCGCATCGGCCTCATCACCCAGCCCGCGGCTGCCGCCTCCGGCGCGATGCCGTGAGCGCCGTGAGCGTCAACCGCCACCCCGCAATCACTGCCCCCAGCCACGCGGGTCGCACCGCGCGCCACCTTCACTTGAAGTGGTAGTAGGCCTTGTTGAGGTAGGCGGCGATGTCCGTCACCTCCTCCGGGAACAGGCTGTGGTTGAGCTGGGTCACGCACATCTGCGTGAAGCCGCGCAACTCCATCGCGTTGTGCACCTTGCGGTCGGGCCGGGTGTACATCGCCGAGGTCGAGCCCATCATGCGCTCGGCATGGCAGGCGGCGCATTTGAGTTCGTTATAGGTTTTTTCGCCCTGCGCCAGATTGGCGCCGACGAAAATCTTCGGCACGTCGGTAGGCGTTGCGGCCGGCGCATCGGCAGCCCAAGCCTGCGGCAGCGCCAGCCAAGCGATCAGCATGCGTCTGAGCAACGCCCCACGGCTGCGAGCACCTCCATTCAGCGTCCCAGACATGGCTCCACTCCTCACGACACACCGATGCGACAAAGTGTGAACGAGGGCGGCGGCTTTGTCCACCACCGTCCTGGCAACTCCAGGGGCGCAGCGTGGGTGCTTCCGGCCTGGATCAGGACGACGCCTGCGCCCCTTCGATTTCCACCCTCACCCGCACCTTGTGACTCAGGCCGCTGGGGTAGGCGCTCATGCCGAAGTCCATGCGATCGATGGTTGCGGTGGCGACGAAGCCGGTGAGATAGCCGCCCCAGGGCTTGGGCAAATAGGGCACCTTGCCCGCGCCTTCGAGCCGGCCGCGATCTTGCTTTGCGGCACGTACTCGGTGCTGACGAAGTGGATGGCGGGGTTGGCCTTGGCGTCGAAAAAGGCGGCGCCCTTGAGGTCTTGGTCGCGCATGGGGAAAAAGGTGTCCAGGCCGTCCACCGGAATGGTGATGTCGGCCTTGTCGGCCCTGCGGCTCTTCGGGTCGAAGGTGTAGCTGCCGGTGCCCAGGCCGAAGGCGGTGCGATTGAGCGGGAAGTCGGCGTCCATCACCAGATTCGCGCCGGCCGGGTGCGTGGTCACGAGCACGCGCAGCGGCTGGGTTTTGCCCTTGACGGTGCACTGCCCCGTGAGCCCATACTTCCCGGGGCCGGCCGGGGCGAAGCCGGTGGAAACGAAGCGGTCCTGGGATAGGTTTTCGCGTCCAGCCAGCCGCTGCCGGTGAGAAGATCGTCGGTCTGGCTGCTGCCGGCGTCCACGCTGGCCGCGTTGATGGCAACGTTCACATGGCTCTTGGCCAGGCCAGCGGGCTGGAAATCCACCACGGCCACCAACGCCTTGAAGTGGCCGTGCATGGCCACGCCCATTTGCGTGGCGCTGAAGTCCACCGTGGATGTCGGCAGCTTGGGCGGCCGATGGCAGGCGCGCCAGCCGAGGCGCAACACCACCAGCAAGAGCACGGTGATGCCGAACCATTTGTGCCAGGCGTATAGCTCCAGCTTGAGCACCGACAGCGGCAGGTCGCTCATGTACAGGCCGAGCGGAAACAGGCCGAAGATCAGCAGGGTCACCAGCCAGTGCAGCGCCATGGCCGGCTAGGTGTAGCGCTGAACGCGCGCTGCGGCGGGAGTCTTCATGGCGTCGATTCCTCGGCAGCGGCCTGCTCGAAGGCGGTGCGCAGGATGCGCAAGCTGCGTTCCGCCTGGGCCGCGTCCTGCGCGCTCAGGCGTTCGAACACGCGATGCAGGTGCGCGCCGTGCGCCGGGAACACCTGCTCGAACAGGCGCTGCCCGGCAGGTGTGAGCCGCACGATCTGCCCGCGCCCGTCGCTGGGGTCGGGCAGGCGCCGTACCAGGCCCTTGGCCAGCAGTCGATCGACCACGCCGGTCAGGGTGCCCTTGGTGATGAGGGTCTTGAGCCCCAGCTGCTTGGGGTTCATGCCTGCGGTATTGCCCAGGGTGGCAATGACGTCGAACTGTGCCGGGGTGAGCCCCAGGCTCAGCACATGCACCGCCGAATGGCGCTCGAACGCCTGGTAGGTGCGAACGAGCTCACGCAGCAAGGGCAGGAAGGATGATTGGGCAGGCATGGGGCTCGTGACGAGAAACGATGGCCAAAATAATAGTTCGCACTAGAACGATTAAAACAGGTAGGGTTATGGGCTTGTGCCCGCGACTTGCAAGCCGCGACGGGCAAGCCAGGTTTTGGCCTCGTGGATGCGGCGGTCCGGGCGTTGGAGACGTGGTGTCCGCGAGGCGTTCCGCAGCGCCCCTGCGCAGGTTGCGCCACTAAGATGCAGCCTCACGCCGCCGCCTTGGCGCCAGGGCTCTGCGCGGCTTCAACCTGCAAGCTCCACGATGAACGAGAAGTACGACGCCAGCGCGGTGGAAGCCGCCGCGCAAACCCACTGGCAAGCCGCCGACGCCTACCGCGTGCGCGAAGACAAACCCGGCACCAAGTTCTACGCCTGCTCCATGCTGCCCTACCCATCGGGCAAGCTGCACATGGGCCATGTGCGCAACTACACCATCAACGACATGCTGGCGCGCCATCTGCGCATGAACGGGTACAACGTGCTCATGCCCATGGGCTGGGACGCCTTCGGTCTGCCCGCGGAAAACGCGGCGATGAAAAACAAGGTGCCACCCGCCAAGTGGACCTACGACAACATCGCCACGATGAAAAAACAGATGCAGGCGATGGGGCTGGCCATCGACTGGTCGCGCGAGGTGGCCACCTGCTCGCCGGAGTACTACAAGTGGAACCAGTGGCTGTTCCTCAAGATGCTGGAGAAGGGCATCGCCGAGCGCCGCACCCAGGTGGTGAACTGGGACCCGGTCGACCAGACCGTGCTGGCCAACGAGCAGGTGATCGACGGCCGCGGCTGGCGCAGCGGCGCCGTGGTGGAAAAGCGCGAGATTCCCGGCTACTACCTCAAGATCACCGACTACGCGCAAGAGCTGCTGTCCGCGGTGAGCAACCCCGAGGACAAGAACTTCCTCGCCGGCTGGCCCGAGCGTGTGCGGCTGATGCAGGAGAACTGGATCGGCAAGAGCGCCGGCGTGCGCTTCGCTTTCCCGCACACCATCCGCGACGCCGCCGGAGCATTGATTCAAGGCGGGCGCATGTACGTGTTCACCACGCGCGCCGACACCATCATGGGCGTGACGTTTTGCGCCGTGGCGCCCGAGCATCCGCTGGCGGCGCACGCGGCAGCAGGCAACCCAGAACTGGCCGCCTTCATCGAACGCTGCCAGCAGGGCGGCACGACCGAAGCCGAACTGGCGTTGAAGGAAAAAGAGGGCATGCCCACGGGCCTGAGCGTCACCCATCCGCTGACGGGTGCCGAAGTGCCTGTCTGGGTGGGCAACTATGTGCTGATGAGCTACGGCGACGGCGCGGTGATGGGCGTTCCCGCGCACGACGAACGCGACTTTGCCTTCGCCAAGAAATACGCGCTGCCCATTCAGCAAGTCGTCACGGTCGAAGGTGAATCCTTCAATCTCGACGCCTGGGCCGACTGGTACGGCGACAAACAGCGCGCGGTGTGCGTCAACTCCGGTGTGCTCGACGATCTGCCCTACACAGCCGCCGTGGACAAGGTGGCCGAACTTCTCGCCGCCAAGGGCCTGGGCGAGAAAAAAACCACCTGGCGCCTGCGCGACTGGGGCGTGAGCCGCCAGCGCTACTGGGGCACGCCGATTCCCATCGTCCACTGCGACGACTGCGGCACGGTGCCCGTGCCGGAGAAGGACCTGCCGGTGGTGCTGCCGGAAAATCTGATCCCCGACGGCAGCGGCAACCCTCTGACCAAGTGCGCGGAATTCGTCGACGTGGCTTGCCCGAAGTGCGGCAAGCCGGCGAAGCGCGAGACCGACACCATGGACACCTTCGTCGACTCGAGCTGGTACGTCATGCGCTACACCTGTGCCGACAACCACAGCGCCATGGTGGACGCGCGCACCGATTACTGGATGCCGATGGACCAGTACATCGGCGGCATCGAGCACGCCATCCTCCACCTGCTCTACGCCCGTTTCTGGACCAAGGTGATGCGCGACCTCGGCCTGACCCAGGCCCAAGAGCCCTTCACCCGGCTGTTGACGCAGGGCATGGTGCTCAACCACATCTACTCGCGCAAGAGCGTGCAAGGCGGCATCGAATACTTCTGGCCGCACGAGGTGGAGAACGTGCTCGACACGCACGGCAAGATCATCGGCGCGAAGCTCAAAAGCGACGGCTCGGCGGTGGACTACGGCGGCGTCGGCACCATGAGCAAGAGCAAGAACAACGGCGTCGATCCGCAGGATTTGATCGACCGCTTCGGCGCCGACACCGCACGCCTGTTCACCATGTTCGCCGCCCCGCCCGAAGCCACGCTGGAATGGAACGACGCCGCGGTGGAAGGCTCGCATCGCTTCTTGAAGCGGGTGTGGGCGTTCGGCCTCAAGTTGCAGGGCCTGCCCCCCAGCGCGGCAGAGCCTGCCGAGGCCACGCGCAAACTGCGCCGCGAGTTGCATCAGACCCTGCAGCAGGTGAGTTTCGACTACGGACGCATGCAATACAACACCGTGGTCTCGGGCGCGATGAAGCTGCTCAATGCACTGGAGGGGGCGGACACGGCGGCGGCGGGCATGCCTGCCGCGCTGCGCGAAGGCTTCGGCATCCTGCTGCGCGCGCTCTACCCCGCCACGCCGCACATCACCCATGCGCTGTGGCAGGAGCTCGGCTACGCCGCGCAGCATGGCGATCTGCTCGACGCGCCCTGGCCGCAGGTGGACCCCGCCGCGCTGATGCAAGACACGGTGGAACTGATGCTGCAGATCAACGGCAAGCTGCGCGGCGCGCTGCAGGTGCCGGCCAACGCCGACAAGAGCGTGATCGAAGCCGCCGCGCTGGCGAGCGCCGAGTTCGCCAGGTTCGGCGAAGGCCATGCGGCGAAGAAGGTCGTGGTCGTGCCCGGGCGCCTGGTGAACGTGGTGGTGTGAGCGCCTGCCCGACGCACACGGCGCATCCAGCGACAATGCGGCTATGACGCGACGCCCCTTTCAGTTCATCCTCGCCCTGTTGGTCACGCTGTGGCTGGCCGGTTGCGGTTTCCACCTGCGCGGCTCCACCAATCTGGCGTTCTCGACGCTGGCGGTGCAGGGGCCGGGCGGGCCGCTGCTCATCGACCTCAAGCGCCAGATTGCCAGCACCACCACCACCCGCATTGCCAACGACCCGAAGCAGGCGCAGGCCATTTTCACCCTGCTGTCGGACAGCCCGACGCAAACCGCCGTGGCCTACAACGCCAACGGCACCGTGGCGCAATACCAGTTGCGCGAGACCGTGAGCTTCCAGCTCGCCACGCCCGCGGGGCAGATGCTGATCGCGCCCACCACCATCAGCCAGACCAGCAGCCTGAGCTACAGCACCTCGGCCACGCTGGCCAAGGCCAACGAGGCGGACCTGCTCTATCGCGGCATGCGGCAAGACATCGTCAACCGCATCATGTTCCAGCTCTCCACCGTGAAGCGCGCGCCCATGCCCGCAGCGCCGGCCTCCGCGCCCTGAGCGATCAAGTTCGCCGCCCCAACCCCATGCAGATCCGCGCCGAGCAGTTGCAAGCCCGCCTGGACGCCGGCCTGCGCGGCCCTTACACCGTGTTTGGTGACGAGCTGCTGCTGGTGAACGAGGCGGTGGATGCGATTCGCGCCAGCGCGCAGGCGCAGGGCTACGCCACGCGCGAGCAACACCAGGTCGAGCGCGGTTTCGACTGGGGCACGCTGCTGGCGCAAAGCCGCGAACTCAGCCTGTTCGGTGAGCGCAAGCTGATCGAGATTCGCATTCCCACCGGCAAGCCCGGACGCGACGGCGCCCAGGCGCTGGCCGCGCTGGCGCAGGAAACCAGCGCCGAGGTTCTGGTGCTCGTGCTGTTGCCGAGGCTTGACGCCGCCACGCAGAAATCCGACTGGTTCAGCCGCCTGGCCGACGCCGGCGTCGCGGTGCGGGTGGACAGCATCGAAGCCGACCAGCTCGGCGCCTGGATGCGCACCCGTCTGGCGCGCCACGGTCTGCGCATGCCCAGCGGCGGCGCCGGCCACGCCTGCCTGGACATGCTGGTGGCGCGCACCGAAGGCAATCTGCTCGCGGCGCATCAGGAAGTGGAAAAACTCGCGCTGCTGGTGCCGCCCGGCGAACTCGACCCCGCGCAGGTGGAAGACCTGGTGCAGGGTGCGGCGCGCTACAGCGTGTTCCGCCTGGGCGAAGGCGTGCTCGCCGGCGACCTGCCACGCCTGCTGCGCATGCTCGAAGGTCTGCAGGGCGAGGGCGTGGCGCCGGTGCTGGCGCATTGGTCGCTGGCCGAGGAAGTGCGCGCCTGGCTGCGCCTGCGCCAGGGGCTCGAGGCGGGCGAGAACTTCGCCGCGCTGGCGCGCGCCAACCGCATCTGGGGGCCGAAGGAGAAGCTGCTGCAACGCGCCCTGCCGCGCCTCGGCCTGCCGCTGCTGGAAGGCCTGTTGCTGCGCGCCGCGGCCTGCGACCGCGCCGTGAAAGGCCTGCGGCCGCCCGGCATTCCGCACGAACCCTGGGAGGCGGTACGCCACCTGGCGCTGGCCATGGCGCAAGCCGCGGCGCCGCTGCCCGCCGCCAGCCCGCACGGCGCCAGGCTGGTGCTGCTGGCGGCGGACTGAAGCCCCACGCGCCCGCGTTCGGCCAACGCTCCAAACGCGGCCACGCAATGCGTTCGATGACGTGCAGGCTGGCGGGCCTGGTGCCACGCCGCATGCCCTAACGCCGGCAGCGCAGCACCGCACCGCACCGCGCTTACAGCCGGACACCAAAAGCCCGGCTCCAGCGGGAATTTCTGGCGCCTTCGGCGATTCAGAGTGCCATCGTCTCCGGCTCCACTTCAGCTCCACTTCACCTTGCACGCCATGCTGCCCTTGCGCCGTTCGCTTTTCGCCTGCCTCGGTCTGGTCTGCTTTTGCCGCCTCGCTCAGGCGCATGTTGCACCCCGCCCCCTGTTCACCGGAGTCGGCCCCGACGATGTGATGCGCGCTCTGCCGCGCACCCGCGACACCCAGGCCGCGCTGGTCAGCCGCAGTGCCCTGCACGCCCCCTTGGCCAAGGCCTGGGCGCTGCAACTGCGCGGCGTCGTCGCCGTCTTGCAGGCGCTGGACCAAGGCCAGGTGCCCCATGCAAAGCCCGGCGTCGGCAGGCCGTGTGGCGCTGCGCATTGGACGGACGACTCGCCCTCGGCCTGCGCCCCGCTGGCCGCCTCGCGGCATTTGCTCGGCGTGGTCCTGGCGGGCGCGCAGGACTTCGAGAAACTGCGCTTTCCCGGCGTCGACGGCGCCTATCCCGCGCCGGCCACGCATGCCGCCTTGCAGGGCGCCAGCTTCATCGGCTCGCAGGGCAGCCGCGTGCTGCTGGTGAATCTCGGCGCCACGCCGATTCGGGTCGATCTGGGCCATTGGGTTGGCGCCAAACCCGCCTTGCATCAAGCCTGGTTGCGCGCGTCACCAGCCTCCGCCAAGGCCGGGCTGGAGCGCCGCGTCAGCAAGGCTGCGCGCCAACCCATCGTCCTGCCGCCGGAATCGATCAGCGTGGTGGGGTGAGCGGCGAGATCAAGCCTGTGGAACCCGAGCGGGCGCGAGCCGCGCCCAAGTCCGCAGCGTGTTCAAGTCAACGCATCCGCTCCAAACCTGCTGCCCGACATGGCCATGGGCCGGGGCTTGCGGTTCGCCCAGCCCGTCCAGCCGGGCCAGGGCGCCGCAGAAGGTCTCGTCCGCGGTGTAGGTGCCGGTGGTGACCACGGTTTGCAGCCCGGCGCCGAGGGCCGCGCGCAGGCCGTTGGTCGAATCTTCGAAGGCCACGCATTGTTCGGGGCGCAGGTTCATGCGCTCCAGCACCCAGGTGTAGATGCCGGGGTCGGGTTTTTTGCGTGGCACGGCGTCGCCGGCGCCGATGCACTCGAACATCGCCATGCCGCTCGCGCCCAGCGTGGCGTGCAGCAGGGCTTCGACGTTGTCGGGCGTGGTGGTGGTGGCGATGGCCAGGCGCAGGCCGGCGTCGCGCGCTTCGTGCAGCAACCGCGCCACGCCGGGACGCAGGGCGATGCCGCCATCGGCCACGAGGCGCACATAGTGCGCGGTCTTGCGGCGGTGCCATTCGGCGAGTTGTCCGGCCGCGTCAGGCCGCGCGGCGGCCTCGGCGTCGATGCTGAGCCAGTAGTGCAGCAGGCGTTCCTTGCCCCCGGTGATGGCGAGCAGGCGGCCATAGGTGGGCACATCCCAGTTCCAATCCAGGCCGGCGTCGGCAAAGGCCTGGTTGAAGGCGATGCGATGGCCGTCGCGCTCGGTTTCGGCCAGCGTGCCGTCGACGTCGAAGATCAGGGCTTGAAGCTTGGACATTTCAGGCCTCATCTTTCCACTTGATCGAGCAGCCGATGCTGGGATATTGCTCGTCCGGGCCGATGCCGGTGGCGGCGATTTGCTTCATGGCCTCGAACAGGTCGCGTCGCGCATCGGCCGGCGCTGCATGCTTGCGCGAGGCGTCGAGCTGGCCGCGGTATTGCAGTTGCAGGTCGGCGTTGAAGCCGAAAAAATCCGGCGTGCAGACTGCGCCATAAGCCTTGGCCACGGCCTGAGTCTCGTCGTACAGATAGGGGAAACCGAAACCGTGCCGCACGGCGAACTGCTTCATGGAGTCGAAGGAGTCTTCCGGATAGGCCGTCACGTCGTTGCTGCTGATCGCCACCGCGTTCACGCCGATGGCCTGAAGTTCGCGTGCGTCGCGCACCATGCGGTCGGCGACGGCTTGCACATAAGGGCAGTGGTTGCAGATGAACATCACCAGCAGGCCCTTGGGGCCACGCAGCTCGGCCAGGCTCCGGACGCGGCCATCGGTGCCGGGCAGGGTGAAATCGGGTGCGGAGAATCCGCGTTGCAAGGGATCGGCGGTGGCGGCCATGGGCAAACTCCTTTGCGAGGGTTCAGAACGAGGGAGGTGCAGACGAAAACCCCGGCAGGTGCCGGGGCGGGTCATGCAGACGGAGGGGATGCTCAGTTGATCTTGGGATCGAGCTGGCCTTTCTCGTAGCGCTTGACCATGGCTTCCAGACTGATCGGCTTGATCTTGGATGCGTGGCCTGCGGTACCGAAGGCTTCGTAGCGCGCCTTGCAGATGTCTTTCATGGCCTTGGTCGAGGCGATGAGGAATTTGCGCGGATCGAACTCTTTCGGATGCTCGGCGAGGAATTTGCGGGTGGCGCCGGTCGAGGCCATGCGCAGATCGGTGTCGATGTTGACCTTGCGCACGCCGTGCTTGATGCCTTCGACGATTTCTTCGACCGGCACGCCATAGGTCTCGCCCATGTCGCCGCCATAGGTGTTGATGATTTTCAGCCACTCCTGCGGCACGGAGGACGAGCCGTGCATCACCAGATGGGTGTTGGGGATGCGGGCGTGAATCTCCTTGATGCGGCCGATGGCGAGGATGTCGCCGGTGGGCGGGCGGGTGAATTTGTAGGCGCCATGGCTGGTGCCGATGGCGATGGCCAGCGCGTCCACATGGGTTTTCTTCACGAAGTCGGCGGCTTCTTCCGGGTCGGTCAGGAGCTGGCTATGGTCCAGCGTGCCCTCGGCACCGATGCCGTCCTCTTCACCGGCGGTGCCGGTTTCCAGCGACCCGAGGCAACCGAGTTCACCTTCGACCGAGACGCCGCAGGCGTGCGACATGTCCACCGTGCGACGGGTGACGTCGACGTTGTACTCATAGGTGGTCGGAGTCTTGCCGTCGGTGCCCAGCGAGCCGTCCATCATCACCGACGAGAAACCGAGCTGGATGGAGCGCTGGCACACGCCGGGGCTGGTGCCGTGGTCCTGGTGCATCACCACCGGAATGTACGGCCATTCTTCCACCGCAGCCTCGATGAGGTGGCGCAGGAAGGGCGCGCCAGCGTACTTGCGGGCGCCGGCAGAGGCCTGCAGGATGACCGGGGAGTCGGTCTCGTCGGCGGCTTCCATGATGGCCCGCACCTGTTCGAGGTTGTTGACGTTGAAGGCGGGAACGCCGTAGGAATGCTCGGCGGCGTGGTCGAGCAATTGACGCAGGGAAATGAGGGCCATGACGAACTCCGGGATGGAAAAAAAATGACAGGGCTCGCGACAGCGGGTTCAGGACAAGGGGATGCGTGAACGCTGCTGCAGGATTTCAAAAGCCGGCAGGGTTTTGCCCTCCAACACTTCGAGGAACGCGCCCCCGCCGGTGGAGATGTAGCCGATTTTGTCGGTGATGCCGTACTTGGCGATGGCCGCCAGGGTGTCGCCACCACCGGCGATGGAAAAGCCCGCACCTTCGGCGATGGCCGTGGCCAGGGTCTTGGTGCCGTTGGCGAAGGCGTCGAACTCGAACACCCCCACCGGGCCGTTCCAGACGATGGTGCCCGCAGCCTTGAGCTTGGCCGCCAGCTTGGCCGCGGTCTTGGGGCCGATGTCGAGGATGAGATCGTCAGCGGCCACGTCCTTGACGTCTTTCACCGTGGCCTCGGCCGTGGCACTGAACTGCTTGGCCACGACCACGTCTTCGGGAATGGGCACTTCGGCGCCGCGCGCCTTCATCTTGTCCATCACCAGGCGGGCGGCGCCCTGCAGGTCGGGCTCGGCCAGGCTCTTGCCGATGGGCAGGCCGCAGGCCAGCATGAAGGTGTTGGCAATGCCGCCGCCGACGATGAGCCCATCGACCTTGTCGGCCAGGCTTTGCAGGATGGTGAGCTTGGTCGACACCTTGGAGCCGGCGACGATGGCCAACAGCGGCCGCGCCGGATCGGCCAGCGCACGGTTGACGGCGTCGATCTCGGCCGCGAGCAGCGGGCCGGCGCAGGCGATGGCCGCGTAGTTGGCGATGCCGTGGGTGGTGGCCTCGGCGCGGTGCGCGGTACCGAAGGCGTCATGCACGAAGATGTCGCACAGCTTGGCCATTTTTTGCGCCAGGGCGTCGTCGTTCTTCTTCTCGCCCTTGTTCAGGCGGCAGTTCTCCAGCAGCACCACCTCGCCGGGGCGCAACTCGAAGCCGCCGTCCACCCAGTTCTGCACCAGGGTGACGGGACGGCCCAGCAGCTCGGACAGGCGCGTGGCCACTGGAGCGAGCGAGTCCTCGGGTTTGAACTCACCCTCGGTCGGGCGCCCCAGGTGGGAGGTGACCATCACGGCGGCACCGGCGTTCAGCGCCATTTGAATGGCGGGCACGGATGCGCGCACGCGGGTGTCTTCGGTGATTTCGCCACGGTCGTTCAGCGGCACGTTCAGGTCGGCGCGAATGAACACGCGCTTGTCCTGGGCGAAGCCGCGTTTGCAGACTTCCTCAAAGGTCAGAATTTGCATGGGGCTGCTTCTCGATAGTCATGAAAGCCGCCGCGCGCCGAAGCGAGCGGCCGTGTCGGCGCAGATCAGTGGGAGGCGACATGCTTGACGAAGCGCATCATGTTGCAGGTGTAGCCGTACTCGTTGTCGTACCAGGCCACGACTTTGACGAAGGTGGAGTCGAGCGCGATGCCGGCTTCGGCATCGAAAATCGACGGCAGGGGGCAGCCGCGGAAGTCGGTGGCCACCACCTTGTCGCTGGTGTAGCCGAGCACGCCCTTGAGCGGGCCGTCGGACGCCGCCTTCATCGCCTTGCAGATGTCGTCGTAGCTGGCCTCCCGGTTCAGCTCGACGGTGAGGTCGACCACCGACACGTCGGAGGTGGGCACGCGGAAGGCCATGCCCGTGAGCTTCTTGTTCAGTTCGGGAATGACCTTGCCCACGGCCTTGGCCGCGCCGGTGCTGGAGGGAATGATGTTTTCCAGAATGCCGCGGCCGCCGCGCCAGTCCTTGCTCGACGGGCCGTCCACGGTTTTCTGCGTCGCGGTGGCGGCGTGCACCGTGGTCATCAGGCCGCGCTTGATGCCGAAGCTGTCGTTCAGCACCTTGGCCACCGGGGCTAGGCAGTTGGTGGTGCAGGAGGCGGCGGAAACGATGGCGTCGCCGGCGTATTTGGCGTGGTTCACGCCGTAGACGAACATGGGCGTGGCGTCTTTCGACGGTGCGGACTGCACCACCTTCTTGGCGCCGGCGTCGATGTGCTTCTGGCAGGTGTCGAGCGTGAGGAAGAAGCCGGTGGCTTCGATGACGACGTCGGCCTTGACCTCGTTCCACTTCAGATTGGCGGGATCGCGCTCGGCGGTGAGGCGGATTTTCTTGCCGTTGACCACCAGATGGCTGCCCTCGACCGCGACGGTGCCGTTGAAGCGGCCATGCACCGAGTCGAACTGCAGCATGTAGGCGAGATAGTCGGGTTCGAGCAGGTCGTTGATGGCGACGATTTCAAGATCGCTGAACTCGGCTTCCTTCGCCACGGCGCGGAACGCCATGCGTCCGATGCGGCCGAAACCATTGATGGCAACGCGAATAGTCATGGGGATCACTCCTTGCTTGATGGTGGATGGTTGGGATGGTGAATGGGGGATATGCCGCCGGCTCAGGCCGCGCACGATTGCGGCGCGCCAGCGGCGATGGCCTCGGCCACGACGGCGATGGTGGGAATGATGCGATCCGGATTGGCCTGGGCGATGGGGTGGCCGAGGTTGTAGCCATACGGCACGGCCCAGATGGGCACGCCCGCGGCGCGCGCAGTGTCCACGTCGATCTGCGAATCGCCGACGAACAGGGCGCGCGCCGCGGGCACCTTCAGCGCATCCAGGCAATAGCGCACGGGCAGGGGATCGGGTTTCTTCGCCGCCAGGGTGTCGCCGGCAATCACCATGTCGAAAAACGGGCGGATCTGGTGGGCCATCAGCACGGTGGTGGTGAAGCGCTGCTCCTTGTTGGTGATCACGGCCATGCGCACCTCGGCCTGGCGCAGCGCGCGCAGCGCCTCCAGCACCTGCGGATACAGCCGGCTGCGGGTGCCGCAGCGTTGTTCGTAGAACTCGGTGAAGCGCGGCATCAGCCGGTCCATGGTGCCGGTGCGGCGCAAGGTGCCGATGCCGATTTGCGCGGCATGGGCGTAGGCTTGCGTCATCAGCTCGCGCGTGCCATGGCCGATCCAGGTGGCGATGAGATCCTCGCCCACCTCGGGCAGCCCCTGCTCGCGCAGCAGGTCGTTGACGGCGTCGGCAATCTCCGGCGCGGTCTGCACCAGCGTGCCGTCGAGGTCGAACATCACCAGATCGAACATGGCTCGCGCTCGCTGCTCAGTTCATCGACCGCACGACATTGCCGTCTTCCGACTCGTGCCGCGCGGCGTGCATGCGCAGCACGGCCTGGGCCACATCGGCGGTGTGCTCGGGGGTGATCTTGAAATGCTTGTACAGATCGGGTGCCGGGGCCGATTCGCCGAAGCTGGCGATGCCGACCACGCCGCCGGACAGGCCGACGTACTTGCGCCAGAAGTCGGGCTGCGCCGCCTCCACCGCAACGCGCGGCACGAACAGCGGCAGCACGGTGTTGCGGTAGGCCTCGTCCTGGCGGTCGAAGGCGGCGGTGCAGGGCATGGACACCACGCGCGCGGCCACGCCGGCACCCTCCAGCAGCTTCTGCGCCTTGAGCGCGATTTCCACTTCCGAGCCGGTGCCGATCAGCACCACTTGCGGCTTGCCGGAGGCTTCGGCCAGCACATAACCACCACGCGCGATGCGCGCCTCGGCACCTTCGGGATGCTGGCTCGACACCAGATTCTGGCGCGACAGCAGCAGGGCGCTGGGGCCGGTCTTGCGCTCGACGGCGCATTTCCACGCCACCGCGGTTTCGAGCACGTCGCCCGGACGCCAGACGTCGAGGTTCGGGATGAGGCGCAGGCTCGGAGTCTGCTCCACCGCCTGGTGGGTGGGGCCGTCTTCGCCCAGGCCGATGGAGTCGTGCGAGAACACGTGCACCACGCGCTGCTTCATCAGCGCGCTCATGCGCACGGCGTTGCGGGAATAGTCGGAGAACATCAGGAAGGTGCCGCCGTAGGGCAGGAAGCCCATGTGCAGCGCCATGCCGTTCATCATCGCGGCCATGCCGAATTCGCGCACACCGTAGGACAGGTAGTTCACGACCTCGCCGTCCTTGGCATTGGCCCAGGGCTTGGAGTCTTTCACCGCGGTGAGGTTGGAGCCGGTCAGGTCGGCCGAGCCGCCGAACATGCCGGGCAATGCGGGAACCAGGGTTTCGAGCGCGATCTGCGAGGACTTGCGCGTCGCGGTGGGTGCGGTCACGGCGCGTGCCTTGGTGAACAGGGCCTGCACGGTCTCGGCCCAGTTGGCGGGCAGATCGCCGGCCATGCGGCGCTTGTATTCGGCGGCGAGGGCCGGATGCGCTTTC
This sequence comes from Thiomonas sp. X19, assembly GCF_900089495.1. Classification (NCBI taxonomy): domain Bacteria; kingdom Pseudomonadati; phylum Pseudomonadota; class Betaproteobacteria; order Burkholderiales; genus Thiomonas; species Thiomonas sp. X19. Next base: position 565,213 of record NZ_LT605203.1, read on the forward strand.
TCGTAAGCGGCGAAGCGCTGGTTCCAGTCGGCCTCCAGCTTGGCGCCGTGGGCCTTGGCGCTCCAGGCGTCGTAAATGTCTTGTGGAATGTCGAAAGGACCGTACTCCCAGCCCAGCGCCTTGCGCGTGGCCTCGGCTTCGGCGCTACCCAGCGCCGAGCCGTGCACGTCGTGCGTGCCGGCCTTGTGGGGCGAGCCCCAGCCGATGGTGGTGCGGCAGATGATGAGGGTGGGCTTGTCGCTGGTCTTGGCCTCGGCGGTGGCGCGCTCCACCGCCAGCGCGTCGTGGCCGTCGATCGGGCCGATCACGTTCCAGCCATAGGCCTGGAAGCGCAGCGCGGTGTTGTCGGTGAACCAATGCTCGACATGGCCGTCGATGGAAATGCCGTTGTCGTCGTAATAGGCGATGAGCTTGTTCAGCTTGAGCGTGCCGGCGAGCGAACACACCTCATGGCTGATGCCTTCCATCAGGCAGCCGTCACCCAGGAACACATAGGTGTGGTGGTTGACGATTTCATGCCCCGGCTGGTTGAACTTGCGCCCCAGCATCTGCTCGGCCAAGGCCATGCCCACGGCATTGGCCAGGCCCTGGCCCAGCGGACCGGTGGTGGTTTCCACGCCCGGGGTGTAGCCGACTTCGGGGTGGCCCGGGGTCTTGCTGTGAAGCTGACGGAAGCGCTTGAGCTCGTCGATCGGCAGCGCGTAGCCGGTGAGGTGCAGCAGGGCGTAGATCAGCATCGAACCGTGGCCGTTGGACAGCACGAAACGGTCGCGGTCGGCCCAGTGCGGATTGGCCGGGTTGTGGTGCATGTGGTTGCGCCACAGCACTTCGGCAATGTCGGCCATGCCCATGGGCGCGCCGGGGTGGCCACACTTGGCCGCCTCGACGCCGTCGATGGCGAGGAAGCGGATGGCGTTGGCCAGGCGGCGACGCTGGGTCGGGTCGATGACGGGGAACAGTTCGCTGTGCGCGTTCATGGGGTTTCTCGCGAAGGGGACGTTGGGCATGCTGGCGCTTCAGCCAGCGCGGCGCTTGATGTCCATCAGGCGCAGGATCATGGGGGTGAAAATCAGCTGCATCGCCAGGCCCATCTTGCCGCCCGGCACCACCAGGGTGTTGGGGCGTGTCATCCAGGAGTCGTGCAGCATGGAGATGAGGTAGGGGAAGTCGATGCCATGCGGATCGGCGAAGCGAATCACCACCATGCTCTCGTCCAGGGTCGGGATGTCTTTGGCGATGAAAGGGTTGGAGGTGTCCACCGTGGGCACGCGCTGGAAGTTCACATGGGTGCGTGAGAACTGCGGCGTGATGTGGTAAATGTAGTCCGGCATGCGGCGCAGGATGGTGTCCATCACCGCCTCTTGCGAATAGCCGCGCTGAACCTGGTCGCGGTGCAGTTTTTGCACCCATTCCAGGTTGATGATGGGCACCACGCCCACCAGCAGATCGACCTGCTTGGCCACGTCGATGGTGCCGTCGGCATAGCCGCCATGCAAGCCTTCGTAGAACATCAGGTCGGAGCCTTGAGCGATGTCTTTCCAATCGGTGAAGTTACCCGGCTCGACCCCGAACTCGGTGGCCTCGACCGCATCGTGGATATATTTTCGCACCTTGCCGCCGCCCGTTGCGCCATAGGTCTTGAACAAGCCTTCCAGCTCGCCGAGCAGATTGGCGTCGGGCCCGAAGTGGCTGAAATTGAGGTTGCCGTCGGCTTCCTGTTTTTTCATTTCCTCGCGCATGGCCATCCGGTTGAACTTGTGGAAGGAATCGCCCTCGACGATTTGCGCCGTGAGCTTTTCGCGGCGGAAAATGTGCTGGAAACTGCGCATCACCGTGGTGGTGCCGGCTCCCGACGAGCCCGTGATGGCAATGATGGGGTGTTTGGCTGACATGGCGTGAAGGTGCGGAGAAGAGAATCAGGAAAGCCGGAGGGCAGCCTGCGCAGACCGGAGTTTGCGCAGGTGGGATGTGGTTGACTGCGGTGTGGGGCGGTCTGGGACGTCGGGGCCGGATGGGGTATGCCGCATCAGACCCGCACATCGTCGCTGCTGTACAGCGAGCGATCCTTGAATAGCGGCGAAGCAAAGGGCTTGTCAGCACCGCAATCGTATTCGCGGTGATAGCGCTCCAGGCGCTCGATCTCGTTCTTCGAGCCCAGCATCACCGGCACGCGCTGGTGCAACGCGCTGGGTTGCACTTCGAGAATGCGTTCGCGCCCGGTGGACGCGGCGCCGCCAGCCTGCTCGATGATGAAGCCGATGGGGTTGGCTTCGTACATCAGGCGCAGGCGCCCGGGTTTGCTCGGGTCTTTCGCGTCCTTGGGGTACATGAAAATGCCGCCGCGCATCAGGATGCGGTGCACATCGGCCACCATCGAGGCAATCCAGCGGGTGTTGAAGTCGCGGCCGCGGTCGCCGGTCTTGCCGGCCTTGCATTCGGCCACATAGCGCTGCACCGGCGGTTCCCAGAAACGCTCGTTGCTGCTGTTGATGGCGTATTCGTTGGTGTCCTCGGGAATCCTGAGGTCGGGATGGGTGAGGACGAAATTGCCGATTTCGCGGTCGAGGGTGAAGCCGTGCGTACCCTTGCCCACGGTGATGACCATCATGGTCGAGGGGCCGTAGATGGCGTAGCCGGCGGCCACCTGCTCCACCCCGGGGCGGAGGTAATCGGCCACGGTGGGATCGCCGATCCTGGTGTGGCGCAGCACCGAGAAAATCGTGCCGACCGAGACGTTGACGTCGATGTTCGAGGAGCCGTCCAGCGGGTCGAACACCAGCATATAGGGGCCGCGTTCGAACTCCTTGGGCAGGGTGTAGGGGTCGTCCATTTCCTCGGAGGCCATGCCGGCCACCAGGCCGCCCCATTCGCAGGACTGGATCATGGCGTCGTTCGACAGCACGTCGAGTTTCTTCTGCACTTCGCCCTGCACGTTCTCGCTGTCCAGCGAGCCGAGGAAGCCGCCCAGCGCCCCCTTGGCCGTCATCGAGGCGATGGCCTTGACCGCGGCGGTGACGTCGATCAGCAAGGCGGCCAGGTCGGCCTGGTCTTCCGCGCCGCGGAGCTGCTCGATGAGGAATTTGGAAATGGTGGTGCGGCCTTGCTGCATGATGTGGCTCCAGGTTCGTATCGGGGTGGCAGGGCCCGTCGTGGTTCGACTCCGCGGTTTCCCGCAGATCCGTGAGGCTGCAAGGCAAGCCCGATCTGGCATGGCCAGTTGCAGGGCATGGTTCGCGGCCTGGGCCGGAGCAATCGTCCTGGTTGGATCGTTGCGCCGGTTGTTGGGTACTGTCTTGTCGGGCTCCAGTTCTGCGCCCGGCGATCCGGCGAGAGCTTGATGGCTGACGCCGCTGATTGCGGTCGGCTCCGAACTGCTTTTTCAAAGGCCCTGAACCGTCACCCCGTCACCTCGTGAGGCGGTTGGGGATTCAGGGCCCTTGAAAAAGCCCGCAGCCAGAATTAACGGAGACTCGCATGAACAGAACACTGCGACTGCGGTAAAAGCTCATCGGTCGCCCTTTGAGCCCGTTCACAACGGTTCGGGCGCAGCTTCGTGTTTTGAGCGCTGCCCGGCATGCCTTGGGATTGCCGCTGTTTTGGGTGCAACAGCCGTGTCGACAAATATAAGCCCACAGTGACTTAAGGTAAATTCACGATTTCTTGATTCTCAGTTCAGGATTTCTGATGAAGAACATCACCCTGCGCCAGTTGCGCGTGTTTGTGGCCGCGGCCCGCCACCTCAATTTCGGCAAGGCGGCGAAAGACCTGCATCTGACGCCACCGGCCATTTCCATGCAGATCCGCGATCTGGAACTGCAAGTGGGCTTGCCGCTGTTCGAGCGCAGCGGCAAATCCGTCAGTCTCACCATGACTGGAGAATACCTGCTGGTGTACGCGCGGCGCATGCTGTCAACCCTCAAGGACGCGGAGGACGCGCTGGCCCGGTTCCGCGGCCTGGAGTCGGGGCGGCTGACCATCGGCATGGTGAGCACGGCGAAGTATTTCGTGCCGCGCCTGCTCAAGCTGTTCCGCGAGGAGCATCCGCATATCGAGGCGCGGCTGGTGGTGGGCAATCGCGAGCAGCTGGTGGCGCAGATGCAGCGCAATGACCTGGACCTGGCCATCATGGGCCGGCCGCCGCGCGAAATCGCAACCCGGTCCGAGCCGTTCGCGGCGCACCCGCTGGGCATCGTCTGCGCGCCGGATCATCCGCTGATGTTCGGCGAGCAGAGCCCGGCCAGCGCGCTGTCCAACTATGGCTTCATCATTCGCGAGAGCGGCTCGGGCACGCGCACCGCGATGGAGGAATACTTGCGCGAATACCGGGTGGAGGTTCGCACGGAGATGGAACTGGCGAGTAACGAGACCATCAAGCAGGCGGTGATGTCGGGCATGGGCATCAGCTTCCTGTCGCTGCACAGCATTGGCATGGAATTGCGCGCCGGCATGATCGGCGTGCCCGACCTGGAGGGCTTGCCGCTGGTGCGGCGCTGGCATGTGGTCAATACCTCAAGCAAGATGCTCTCGCCTTCGGCCGAAGCCTTTCGCTATTTCGTGCTGGAGCATGGCGAGGCTTATCTCGCGCGGGAGTTCGGCAGCATGCAGCCGCTGGGATCGCAGGCAGCGCATGCTGATCTGGCTTTGCCCGGGAGGGTGTCGCCGGCTGCCGCGGAGCCGGTCGGCGCGCCGCCACCCGTCAGTGCGGCGGAACTTGCGCGGCCAGTGCCGCCAGCAGCGCCAGCGGTGCCGTTTCGGCGCGCAAAACCCGCGGCCCGAGGCTGACGGCGACAAAACCCGCGCGTTGCGCCAGGGCGATCTCATCCGCGCTCAGTCCGCCTTCGGGGCCACTCAGCGCCAGCAGGTTTTGGCTGCTGGCCAACCCTGCGGCCCAGGCGGCGAAGGGCAGCGCCTGGCCTTCGCCGGGGGCCGCCAACATGCAGCGCCCCGCCGCGCCAGAGCCGCTGAGTGTTGCCGGCGGCAGGCTGGCCAACCAGGTGTCGAGGCGTGTGGGCATGGCGATCTGCGGCAGGCGGTTGCGGCCGCATTGTTCGCACGCTGCTTGCGCCACTGCTTGCCAGTGCGCGGCGCGGCGCGCGGCGCGCTCGCCGTCCAGCCGCAGTACCGACCGCACGGTCATGAGCGGCTGCACCTGCGCAGCGCCGAGTTCGGTGGCTTTTTCCACCAACCAGTCCATGCGTTCGTTGGCCGGCATGCCCACGGCCAGGGTCACCGCCCAGGGCAGTTCACGCTCCACCGCGACATGGCGCAGGAGTTCGACGCGCGCCGCTGGCGGCGGGCTGACCAGGTGGCCTTGCCACTCGCCACCGCGGCCGTCGAACAAGGTGAGATCGTCGCCGACGCGCAGGCGCAGCGCCTGCACATGGCGGACGATGTCGCGTGGCAAATCGAGCAGGCCCGCCGACAGCGGCCCGGGCAGATGCAGGCGGGCCATGCGGGTGGAAGGAAGGGGTTCGCGGGGTGCGCGCAGGCCGTGCGCGCCAGGCTCAGGCCCGCAGCGAGTCCAGCAGCGCCACGGTATCGGCGCTGAACTGCGCGATGCCTTCGGCGAGCTTGGCTTTGCTCATCGGGTCGGCGCCGAGTGCGGCGTCGAACTGCGCTCGCGTCAGCGGCAGCGGTGCGTCGTCCTCCGGGGTGCCGGCGTTCTGCGGATCGAGTTGCCGCGGCATGGGCTCGGTGGATTGCGCCAGCGCGTCCAGCAGGGCCGGCGACACGGTGAGCAGATCGCAGCCGGCGATGGCGGCGATCTGCGCGGGTTCGCGAAAGCTCGCGCCCATCACCTCCGTGGCGATGCCGCGCGCCTTGTAGAAACGCCAGATGCGCAGCAGCGCCTGCACCCCCGGGTCGTTCGGCCCGCGCATGGCCCCGGCGTTCCAGGCGGTGCCGGCCTGCTGGCGATACCAGTCGGTGATGCGGCCGACGAAGGGCGAAATGAGATCCACCCCTGCGGCGGCACAGGCGCGTGCCTGGGCGAAGGAAAACAGCAGGGTCATGTTGCAGGCGATGCCCTCGGCCGCCAGAAGCCGCGCCGCCTCGATGCCTTCCCAGGTGGTGGCGATTTTGATCAGCACGCGCTCGTGGGCCACGCCGCTTGCGGCGTAGAGCGCGATGATGCGGCGCGCGCGCGCCGCTGTGGCCTGGGTGTCGTGCGACAGCCTGGCGTCGATCTCGGTGGAGACGCGCCCGGGAACGCGTTGCAGGATCTCGCAGCCGAAGCGCACCAGCAGGCGGTCCATCGCCAAGTCGGGGTCATGACGCGCGGCGTCACCAACCTCGGGGGATTGCAGCACGTGCGCATAGTCCGCCAGACGCACGGCGCGCAGCACCAGGCTGGGGTTGGTGGTGGCATCCTGCGGCTGCAGCCGGGGCAGTTGCAGGTACTCGGCAGTGTCGGCGACGATGGCGCTGTGGCGGCGAAGCTCGGTCAGGCTGTTCATCGCCGCATCGTAGCAAAGCGGTCGTTTTGGCACTTTCGCTCACGCCCGCAGCGTCGGCGCGGCAAGGTGCCGTGACTGCTGTTCGGACAGCTGTTCGGCTGAAGGTGTCGCGCCGAACACCGCTGCCGTGAGCGCGCGCACCGCAGCGCGTTCGTGGCCCACGACTTCGGGCAGCACATGAGCCGCATGCAGGGCGCCGCTCAGGCGCGCCTGATGCTGCAATTTGCGCAACTGGCGGTAGGCGTCCGCCGCGGCCCGGCCCACGCCCGCGGGCAGCAAGCCCAGCGCCTCGGCCCGTTGCAGCAGGGCGATATTGCCGACGTCGGCCACGAGTTCGGCATGTGCCGGGGCGTGTTCCAGCACCAGCGCCTGCACGGCGAACTCCACATCGACCATGCCGCCTTCGTCGTGCTTCAGGTCGAACAGCGCCGTGCGGTTGGGGTGGCCATCGGCCACCTTGCGGCGCATGGCGATGATTTCATGGCGCAGCGCCGCGGCGTCGCGCGGCATGCGCAGCACCTGCTCGCGAATGGCCTCGAAACGCGCGCCGATGCCGGCATCGCCGGCGCAACAGCGTGCTCGCGTCAGGGCTTGATGTTCCCAGGTCCAGGCGGTGTTGCTGCCGCGGCCGAGCTGGTACGCGGCAAAGGCGTCGAGCGTGGTCACCAGCAGGCCGGCGTTGCCGTTGGGGCGCAGCCGGGTGTCGATCTCGAACAGGTGACCGGCCGCGGTCGTGGCGGTGAGCCACCACACCAGCTTGCGGGCGAAGGCGCCGTAGCGTTCGGGCGCGTCGGGGTGGGGGTCGTCGAACAGGAACACGAGGTCGAGGTCGCTGCCGTAGCCCAGCTCCTTGCTGCCGAGCTTGCCGTAGGCGATGACGGCGAAAGCGGGCTGCTCGCGGTGGCGCTGGGGCAGTTCGTTCCAGCACCAGCGGATGGCCTGGTTGATGCTCGCATCGGCCAGGGCGGAGAGATCGTCGGCCACCTGCTCGACCGTGAGCTGACCGGAGAGATCGCGCACCAGGGTGCGGAACAGCTCGGTGTGAAAGCCGCGGCGGATGATGTCCAGGCCTTCGCCCGCATCCCAGGCGGTGCGCTTGAGCAAGCGGGTGCGTTGCTGCTCGCAGTAGGCGATGCAGTCTTCCATCTTGAAGCGCTCGCGCGGCGCGTCGAGCAGTTCGTCCACCACCATGGGGTTGCGCTTGATGTAGTCGGCCGCCCAGCTCGAGGCGTCGAGCGCGCCGATGAGGCGGGTCAGCGCCTGCGGCTGCTCGGCGAAGAAGGCGAGATAGGTTTCGCGCCGGCCGATGGCCTCCAACACGTCGAGCAGGCGCGCCAGCGTCAGGTCGGGGTCGCGGCTGCTGGCGGCGATGGCGATGCCGCGCTCGATCACGCGCAGCATGCGCCCACGCCCGGCCTCGGTCAGCGCCGTGTAGCGCGGCGAGTGCTCCAGCGCCTTCAGCCGCGCGTGGCTGGCCTCGCCGGCAATGCCCGATTTGGCCAGGCTGTGGCGCAGCGCATCGAGCGAGTCGGCCGGTTTCTTGCAGCCGACGCAACGCGGCCCGGCATGCAGCAGGGCGTCGAACTCGCCGGCGACGAATTCGCGCACCGCGTCGAGTTCGCGCAGCAGTCCGCAGGTCGGGCGTTTGACCTGGGGATGAGCGGCCAGCAAGGCCGGACCCATGGCCTGGGCGAGGTGGTCGAGGTCGGTGTCGTCGGTCGGCAGGCTGTGGGTCTGGGCGTCGTCCAGGTACTGGATGCGATGCTCCAGCCGGCGCAGGAAAGTGTAGCTCTCGGCAAGACGCACGCCGGTGTCCGCCGGCAGCAGCCCGGCCTCCACCAGCAGTGGCAGCGCCTGCAGGGTGTTGCGGCAGCGTATCTGTGGCAATCGGCCGCCGCGCACCACCTGCAGCAGTTGCACGATGAATTCGATTTCGCGGATGCCGCCGCGCCCCAGCTTGACGTCGTTGGCCTTGTCGGGGCGCGCGGCGGCGCGTTTGGTGGCCTCGACGCGAATCTGCCGGTGCAGGCTGCGCAGGGCTTCGAGCATGGCGAAGTCCAGGTAGCGGCGCCACACGAAGGGCTCGACCACGGCTTCGAGCGCTTGCGAGGCCACTTGCGCCTGGCTGCTCGCAACCGGCGAGACCACGCGGCTCTTGAGCCAGGCGAAGCGTTCCCACTCGCGCCCCTGCACCTGAAAATACTCTTCCAGCATGGCCAGGCTGACCACCGGCGGGCCGCTGTCGCCATTGGGCCGCAGGCGGGTGTCGACGCGGAAGACGAAGCCGTCGGCCGTCGGGTCCGACAGCAGCGGCACGACGCGGCGCACGAGTTGCGAGAAATAGTCGAAATTCGACAGCGGCACCGGGCCGTCGGACTCGCCGGCGAGGTCGTAGACGAACACCAGGTCGATGTCCGACGAGACATTGAGTTCGGCCCCGCCCAGCTTGCCCATGCCCACCACCAGGCACTGCGCCACAGCGCCCTCGGGCGTGCGCGGCGTGCCGTGGCGGGGTTCGAGTTCGGCGCTGGCGTGCTGCAGGGCGTGGGCGATGGCGCTTTCGGCCATGTCGCTGATGCAGCGGCACACCTGCGCAAGCGGCGCGTCGTGAAGCACGTCCTGTTCGATGAGCCGCAGCATCAGCGCGTTGCGCACGCGGCGCAGCGTGGCGGCCAGGGGTTGATGCGGCTGGAGGGCGCCAATGGCGGCGTCGATCTCGGCGCGGTTCGGCAAGCCGGCCGGCCACAGGGCGAGCACATCGTCCAGGCGGGTGGCGTGGCGGCGGTGAAAACGGGAGAACGCGTCGAGTTGCATGAACGGGTTGGACCGCAGAGCCCAAGCCAAGCGAATTGCTTGATGGGCCGCAGCATATTGCAGCCGCGCGCCCATTGCTGCAGTTGGGTCTTGCGCCGGCGCAGCCATGTTGCGTGGATGTCGCACGACATCAACCCGACGTGACAACGCGGCGACAAACCAGTGCGCGCAGCCTGGGCTGGCGCGTTCACTACCATGGGCCATCGTGGTGCGCGATCCACGTCACGATGGCGACGCCACCCGAATCGAGAACGGCCCGTGTCCGCCCTGCACATCTCCCTCAAACTGGCCACCCGCCTGCTGGAAGCCGCCATTGCCCTGGTGGTCATCAGCTATCTGCTGCTGGCCGTCGGGCTGCTGACCCTGCGCTACGCGGTGCTGCCCAATGCGCAGGAGTTCATCCCGTGGATGGAACAGGCCAGCAGCCGCGCGCTCGGCCTGCCGGTGCATATCGGCGCGGTGCAAAGCCAGTGGACCGGGCTGCTGCCGACGCTGTCGCTGCGCAATCTGGTGATCGACGATCCCCAAGGCCGGCCCGCCTTGCAGTTCGCCTCGGTGGAGGCGCTGCCCTCGTGGAAAAGCCTGCCGCGGCTGCAGCTGAGTTTTGATCAGCTGGTCATTCGCGGCGCGCAACTCAGCATCACCCGGCCGGACGCGAGCCATCTCGACGTCGGCGGCATCCGCTTCAGCCTGAACGCCTCGGGCAGCGGCGCTGGCCAGCGCTTCGCCGACTGGTTGTTCAAGCAGGACCAGATCCTGATCCAGCACAGCCAGATCACCTGGACGGATCAGGCGCGCGGCGCCCCGCCCCTGTTGCTGCGTGACGTCAACCTGGAACTGAACAACGGCCTGCTGCACCACCGTGCCGCGCTCACGGCCACGCCGCCGCCGGGGCTTGCAGCGCCTTTCGATGTCAAGGCCGATTTCCGCCAGCCCTTTTTCCTGCGCCACACCGGTGACCTGGCGCGCTGGCAAGGCACGCTCTGGGCCGACTTGCCGCGCGTCGATCTCGGCCAGTTGGCGCGCTACCTGCCGCTGCCGCTGCAGGTGCAAGGCGGCACCGGGGCGCTGCGCGCCTGGGTCGACGTCGGCCAGCAATTCAACCTGGGGCAGGTCACGGCCGACGTGGCTTTGCGCAACGCCCAGGCCCAACCCGACCCGGCGCTGCCAACGCTGGCGCTGGCGGAGGTGCGCGGGCGCGTCAGCGGCAAGCCGTTGGCAGGCGGGCTGCAACTCGGCGTGACCGGGCTGCGGTTCACCACCGCGCAAGGCCAGCGCTTCCCCGCGGTGAACGCCAGCCTGCGGCTGCAGCATCCGCCCGGCGAGGGCGCCAGCGGCAGCCTCAGCACCGGGGCGCTGGAACTCGCGGCGCTGTCCGCCGTGGCGCAGCACCTGCCATTGCCAGCCGCATGGCATGCGCGCCTGGAGCAACTGCAGCCGCGCGGCCGCATCGATCGACTCAAGCTCAACTGGCAAGACCAGCCTGGCGCCGCGGCAAGCGCGCTGCCGGCGAGCTACACGCTGCAAGCCAGCTTCAGCGGGCTGGGTTGGAACAGCCCGGGGCAGGTGCCCGCAACGGACGCGGCGCGGGGCCAGCCCATCGCCGAGGGGGGCGCTGAGGGTGCCACCGCGGGTGCCGTTGCCGCCCGGACCAGTGGCCTGCCACGCGGCTTGCCCGGCGTGGAGGGTTTGAGCGGCAGCGTCCAGGCCGACCAGAACGGCGGCCAGGCCGATTTGCGCCTGCAGCGAGGCAGCATCGCCCTGCCCACCGTTTTCGAGGCGCCGCGTTTCAGCGTACAGCAACTCGCCACCCGGCTGAGCTGGAGCCGCCAGCCCGACGGGCAATGGACCGTGCAGACCGCGCGCCTGCAACTGGCAACGCCGGACGCCGCCGGCAGCGCCAGCTTTCGCTACGCCACCCAGGCGCATGGCCCCGGCCTGCTCGACCTGAACGCGCAACTGACCCGCGCCGACGCCCGTGCCGTGCCCACTTACCTGCCGCTGGGCATTCCCGAGGCGACGCGCGATTTTCTGCGCACGGCCATCGCCGGCGGCAGTTCGCGTGACGTGCGCTTCGTCGTGCACGGCCCGCTGGCCGACTTTCCCTTCAACAAGCCGGGCAGCCCCGGCAGCTTCAGCGTCAAGGCGCGCATCGACAACGGCGTGTTCAACGCCGCGCCACTCCACATCCTGCCCAAGGGCGAGCAGGCGCGGGCCGACAACGTGCGCGCCAACGCCCAATGGCCCGTGTTCAGCCACATCAACGGCCTGCTGGAATTCACCGGCCACAGCCTGCAGGCCAAGGGCGCTTCGGCCCGGGTCTATGGCGCCAGCCTGAAGCAGGTGAACCTGAGCCTGCCCGACTTTGCCAAGCCGGTGCTCAGCGCCAGCGGCCAGGCCCAGGCCCAGGCCGCGGACGCGCTGCGCTATGTGCGCGAAAGCCCGCTCGACGCCATGCTCGGCCATGCGCTCAGCCGGGTGCAGGCCAGCGGCCCCGTGCAGCTCGATCTGGCGCTGCAATTGCCCTTCCACGACATGAAACAGTCCAGCGTGAGCGGCCAGCTCCAGCTGCAGGGCGACCAGGTGGATTACCTGCCCAGCCTGCCGTCGTTCGATGGCGTGCGTGGACAGGTGAACTTCACCGACAGCGGCTTCAAGCTGCAGCTCACCGCGCAGAACTTTCTCGGTGGTCCGCTGCAGTTGAGCGGTGGCCAGGGCGGTGGCCAGGCGCTGGCCCTCGTCGCCAACGGAACCACCACCTCGCAGGCCTTGCAGGCCGCGCCACGGCTGGCGCAATGGTCCGACCTGCTGCACCACCTGCAGGGGCAGGCGCGCTACACCGCCCAGATCCATATGGCGCACACCCCGCAGGGTTTGCAGCCGCAGGTGCAGTTGCAGAGCAGCCTGGTGGGCATGGCCATCGACCTGCCGCCACCGCTGGGCAAGCCGGCCGACGCGACCGACACCCTCCATTTCAGCCAGAGCATCGACACGGCCGCCGCCGCGACGGACACGGTGCAGAGCCTCTGGCGCATCGACCTCGGCGGCGATTTGCGCGCGCGTTTCGTGCGCAACATCACGCCACAGGGCGCGGTGCTGCAAAGCGGCGGCATCGCCCTCGGTCCCCAGGCTGAACTGGCGCAGCCAGCCAGCGGGGTGCAGGCCAGCGTGGTGCTGCCACTGCTGGATGTGGATGCCTGGCAGCGGGCTCTCTCCGCCTCGGGCAGTGCGCAAGCTGCTTTCGGCGGCCAGGTTTCGGGCACCGATGTGTCGGGCTACTTGCCGCAAACCCTGGCCCTGCGAGTGGGCCGCCTCACCGTGTCGGGCCGCGTGTTCGACAACGTGGTGCTGGGCGCCACGCGCAGCGGCTCGCTGTGGCAGGCCAATCTCGCCAGCCGACAGATGGCGGGCGCGGTGGCCTGGCAGATGGGCCAGGGCGACGCGCCCGGCAGCATCACCGCCCGCCTCACGCATTTGAGTCTGCCGAAGAGTGTCGATCCGGATGTCGAACGCATGCTGGAGCGGCAGCCGCGCAACATGCCGGCGCTGAATGTGGTGGCCGACAACGTCGACCTCCACGGCCACGCCTTCAGCCGGCTGGAAGTGCAGGCCACCAACCGCGACCAGGGCGGCGTGAAGGAATGGCGCCTCGACCACTTCGCGCTCGACTCGCCCGACGCCACCCTCACCGGCGTTGGTGACTGGGCCGCGACCGGAGCGGCGACCGCAACGGCGGCTGCGGCGGGCAACCTGGCGCCGCGGCGCACCTCCATCGGCTTCAAGCTCGCCATTCAGGACGCCGGCTCGCTGCTGGCGCGGCTGGGCAAGCCCGGCCTGCTCAAGGGCGGCAAGGGCACGATGCAGGGCACGGTGACGTGGATCGGGTCGCCCCTGTCGCCCGACTACCCAACCTTGTCGGGCCAGTTCAGCCTCGACCTTGGCAAGGGCCAGTTCCTCAAGGCCGACCCCGGCATCGCCAAGCTGTTGGGCGTGCTCAGCCTGCAAAGCCTGCCGCGCCGGCTGCTGTTCAACTTCAGCGACTTGTTCGAGTCCGGCTTCGTCTTCGACAAGGTTGGCACCGACGTGCAGGTGCAGGACGGCATCGCCACCACCCACGACTTCAAGATGAGCGGCGTGGCCGCCACCGTGTTCATCGACGGCAGCGCCAACCTCGCGCAGGAAACCCAGGACCTGTATGTGATCGTCGTACCCGAGATCAACGCCGGCTCGGCCTCGCTGGCCTATGCTTTGATCAACCCCGCCATCGGCCTGGGCACCTTCATCGCCCAGCTGATTGCGCGCAAGCCGCTGATGAAAGCCTTCACCTACGGCTACCGCGTCACCGGCACCTGGGCCAAGCCCGATGTGCGCGAGGTCGATGGCGACAAGGACAAACCCGCCGCAGCAAGCACCCCGGCCGCAGCCGCCAGCGCGGCGGCGCGCGCAGCATCACCCTGACGCCGCAAACGCAGTTCAGAACGCAGTCCAAACGCAGCTTCGAACGAGGAACAAGCCATGCAGATCGCCTCCATCCAGATGGTCTCGTCCACCCGGGTCGACACCAACCTCCAGCGCGCCGACGCCCTGCTCGAAGAAGCCGCGCGGCGCGGCGCGCAACTCGCCGTGCTGCCCGAATACTTCTGCCTCATGGGCGCCGCCGAGGGCGACAAGGTGCGGCTGCGCGAGCAGCCCGGCAACGGCCCCATCCAGCACTTTTTGCAAGACGCCGCGCGGCGCCACGGCCTGTGGCTGGCCGGCGGCTCCATGCCCCTGGCCTGCCCCGATCCAGGGCGCGTGCTCAACACCACCCTGGTGTTCAACCCCCAGGGCCAGCAAGTGGCGCGCTACGACAAGATGCACCTGTTCGCCTTCGAGCGCGGCGCCGAGCGCTACGCCGAAGCCGACAGCATCGCCCCCGGCAGCGAACCCGTCGCCTTCGACTGCGACGGCTTGCGCGTGGGCCTGTCCATCTGCTACGACCTGCGCTTCCCGGAGCTGTACCGCCAGCTTTCAGCGCCCGTGGGGGCCGTTCGTCATTGCGACGTCTTCCTCGTCCCCTCCGCGTTCACCCACACCACCGGCGAAAAGCACTGGGAGGTGCTGCTGCGCGCCCGCGCCATCGAAAACCTGGCCTATGTCGTGGCCAGCGCCCAGGGCGGGCGCCATGAAAACGGCCGCCGCACCTGGGGCCACAGCATGATCGTCGACCCCTGGGGCGACGTGCTGGCGATGCAGGCCGAGGGCGAGGGCGTCGTGGTGGCCGCCGTCGACACCACGAGGATTGCCGAAGTCCGCACCAGCCTGCCCGCACTGCGGCACCGGCTCATCAACTGAGGCGGCAGTCTACGCACCGAGGTGGGTTTCGAGCACTGATTTCGAGAGCGCCAAGTCCTTCATTTGCGGCGCTTGCGATGCTCGATGTCATCGGTCTCGGCAACGGTCATGATGTTGCCTCCCAGCGGATGGCAATGGCCTCCGCATCGAGGAGAACAAACCAATAGCTTCAAAATATCAGCCATCCGTCGCGAATCGTGTGTGCCGCGCGGTCGTAGATGAGGACACGGACAACGACTTGGTACTTGCTGGTCGACCACATCAGACCAAGTGGAGGAAACCAGCCCGACTTGGCCTCGAGGATCTCATAGTTGTTCTGTGCCGCCCAGCCTGCAGCCATCGCATCCCTGCGGGCGTTGTGCGCGCGCATCCAATAACCTGAATCCGTGACTTCCGATAATCCATCGACTTGAAAGCTGATTGTGACGGCCCGATTTTCCCGATTTCCCGCAGGTTCACGGTTCGAGCGCCGTGTCGAAGGGGGCTGTGGGGCTGTGCGCGAACGATCGGCCCCCTTGATCGGTCATTTCGGGTGGGTTGCGCGCAGCCGTTCCCCCGCTGAGCCCTTGTGGCCAGCGTCTTGGGGTGCTGGGAAAGCTTGGACTGCGTCTTCAGCCGCTGGCGGCGAACTGCGCATGCAGATCGCAAAAGGCACGGGCTGCCTTGTCGTTGGCGCCCAGTCCCAACCACAGCCGCCCGCCATGGTTGATCACGCGTGCTGCGCGGATGACAAGTTCCTGGATCACAGTCTTCAGACGCCGTCGCCTGGCCGCATGGCGCACCGGTGCATGCGGCCCCAGCAGCCCTTGCTGCCCCATGAGGCGCAGCACGTTCATCGTCAGGGCCGCAAGCTGGCAGACAAGATCGTTCGTGTCGAACTTCCCCGAGGGCAGTCGCTCCAGATCCATGTCGGTTTTGAATTCCGCATGGAACTGCTCGTGCGTAGCGTGCCCGGCGTACAGGTCGATGATCGCCTCGGCGCTGATGGCCTTGGGCAAGCTTGTCGTCCAGCCCTCCAAGATGATCTCGGGGACCAAAAACTGCTGGCCACGGGCATCGACGGTGCGCTCCGTGATGCGCACAATGCGGCGCAGGCGATGGGCGATGCCTTCGACCTGCACGGCCACCTCCCAAACCGCCACGCGCTTGCCTGCGCGCGGATGCTGCCACAACAAACCCCCTTCCAGTTCCTGCCGTCGCAAGACCTCCAGAGGATCGGTCTTGCGGGGATTCCACTTGATCAGAACATCGACCCGGGGCAGTCCTGGCCTGTTGCAGCGCTGCATGTCGGCCATCAAGGCGGCCGAGCAAAACCCCGCATCCATGCGCACGAGAATCGGCGCCTTGGGGCCTGCGGTCGACAGGCGCTGCGCCATGGGCACGGCCGTCTCGAGGTTGTAGGTCGTCTCCGAAGCCGAGTGCTGCGCGCCCGGACGTAGGGCGAACTCCAGGCAAAACCCATGCGTGCCCAGGTAGGCCGCCAGCGGGCAGTAGCCATCGACCCCCGCGTAGGTGCGGCTCACCCCATCCTTGGCTGTGCCCGAGTTGTCCATCGCGAAGGTGTCGATGTCCAGCGGCACATGACCGCAAGGCAAAAGACCATAGTCCGGTTGGCTCTTGCGCAGCAGCGCTTCAATCGCCTGGGAGGTGAAGTCAAACCACAGGGCGGCCTGCGCATCCAGGCGCTGGCGCAGGGTGGGCGAGGACGGCACACCCACCAGACCCAGCGCCTCCTGGAAGAAACGATCGCCTCGAAAGCCTTCGATGGCATCGAAGTCGCTCTTGCTCTGCGCGAGCAAGCCAACATAGCTGCGCATCAGTGTGCTGGGCGGCAGTCCGCCGCGGCAAGGCCACTGGGCATCCAGGCGTTTGAACAGAGGATCGAGGCGCTTGAGGTGATGACCGACAAGGGCCAGACCGGCCACCGGCGTCAGGTCATAGTCGAGTTGCTTGACGCGAAATCCAAACCCCATGCCATACCCCGGAACGTTCACCCGCTGGGTGAGAAGACAAAGGGGTCATTTTATCGAATAAACCATTATGCATCAACAACTTATGAAAATTCCGCATGCCCGAGCTCACGGATTCAGGTAGAAGTGCACACTTAATTTATTAACGATCTCTTACGACGATTGGCCTGGATTTGGCAAAGAGCGTCTTGGTCGTCCACGGTGTGGATGCGCAGGGCAAGACCGTGCTGAAGAAGCAGCTTCGGCGCGATCAGGTGACGGCGTACTTCGCCAACCTTCCGGCATGCCTGGTCGGCATGGAAGCCTGTGGCAGCGCCCACCACTGGGCGCGGCAGTTGCGGGCGCTGGGGCATGAGGTCCGGCTGATGGCGCCGCAGTTCGTCAAACCCTATGTGAAGACCAACAAGAACGACGCGGCCGATGCGCAAGCCATTGGCGAAGCCGTGGCGCGCCCGAGCATGCGTTTCGTGCCGGTGAAGACGCCCGAGCAACAGGCGATCCTGGCCTTGCACCGTGCGCGCCAGGGATTTGTCGAAGAACGCACCGCACACGCCAATCGCATCCGCGGGTTGCTGGCCGAGTACGGGCTGGTTTTGCCGCAGGGAATCGCCCACATTCGCCAGCGCGTGCCGCTGCTGGTGGATGAGGCGCGCCAGAAGCTGCCCGGGATGTTCATCGAGCTCATCGGCAGGCTGCTGGAGCACTTCAAGGTGGTGGACGCCCAGGTCCATGACCTGGAGGCGCAGATCGAGCGCTGGGCGCAAGAGCAAGACGACTGCCGCAGGCTACAGGCCATCCCCGGCATCGGCCCCATCACCGCCAGCGCCCTGGTGGCGAGCATCGGTGACGCCCGCGCCTTCAGCTCGGGGCGGCAACTCGCTGCCTGGCTGGGCCTGGTTCCCCGCCAGCATTCCAGTGGCGGCAAGAACGTGCTGCTGGGCATGAGCAAGCGGGGCGACAGTTACCTGCGCACCCTGCTCATTCATGGTGCGCGCTCGGTGATTTTTGCCAGGCAGCGTAAGGCTCCTGTGGGGAGTTGGCTGCAGAAGTTGCTCGCCAGGTGCCATGCCAACGTTGCCGCCGTGGCGCTAGCTAACAAGAACGCGCGCACGATCTGGGCGCTGCTGGCGCACAAGCGCAGTTATCAGGCTGGCTTCGTGCCCACACCGCAGCAAGGATGAGCAGCATGGCGCACCACGATGGTCGCGCGGGGTCTGCAGGGAGGTGGCCCCCAGCGGGCTGTGGTCCACCTCCCTACACAAGCGTATGCATGTGCAGCGTCAAGGGGTTGCTGCGCAGCTCTGACGAGCGCCCTTGACGCCACCCGCAGCACAGGTTTCCGCCAACGCTTTGAGGAGTTTCCCCACCGATTGCTTCAGGCGATCAAGCAGTGATGGCAAGATAGGTCAGACCGGGATTGGTCAAATCTGGCGAACTCAACGAGCATTCAAGCCCGATGGATTGATGAGATACCGATCCGCGAATTCCATCAGGGCCAGCGGCACCATGCCGCAGCAAAGGCCGGATGTATGGCTGCAATCGACCCCTTCAAACCGTCATGCGCGAAAGCCTTGCAAGCCGGGGGCACCCATGTATGAGTTCCGGGCTATAGCTGGGCAGGTCGAACAGCTCGATGGCCTCCTTGTGCCGGGCCACCCATTCCTTCACCGGCTTGCCGTGATGCACACTCAGGTTGTCCAGGATGAGGAAGACCTTGCAGCCGGCATCCTTCACCAGCGCTTCGAAGAAGGCGATGAGGCGCTCGTGGTTGAACGCCTCGTCGATGATCATCCAGCGCGCCTTGCCCTGGTTGGTGATGCTGGCGATCATGGACAGCTTCTGGCGCGTGCCGCCCACGGCCCTCGCCACCGGCGTGCGGCCCTTGGGCGCAAAGCTGCGGCCACGCACATCGGTGTTGACCAGTGCCGTCTCGTCACCCCAATGGATTTCACCCTTCTCGGCTTTGGCACGTTCGGCAAGGGCTGGGTACTGCGTATCCAGCCAGGCCAGCACCGCAGCAGGGGACTGCTCATAGGCGCGGCGGATGGGCTTTTGCGGCGTGAACCCCCAGCGCGCCAGAGACTTGCCCACGGAGCGCACCTGCAAGGCCATGCCGCATTCGCGTTCGATGAGTTGCATCACGGCCGCTCGGCTCCACAGGGCAAAGTCCATCTTGAGTTGCTCGGGACGGTGGTCACAGATCATCTGTTGCAGGCGCGCTTCTTGCTCCGCACTGAGCACACGCTGCTGCCCCTGCCGACGGCCTCTGCGCTGGGGCGCCAGCGCAGCCATCCCCCCGGCTTCATAACGGTCAATGGTCTTGCTCACCGCCGTGTAGCTCAGCCCCACGTCGGCGGCAATCTGCGTGCGCGTGCGCCCGCGTTGGTGCGCCCGAACGACCTGCCGGCGCCGCTCGTGTTGCTCGGCTGACGTCAGCCGTCTTGCATCGTCGTTGTCCATGAACTCGCACACCACCCTAAAGTTCAATCTATTTAAGGGCAGAATCTATAACAGTGCCGAACTGCGGCTCGTACAGATCGGGTTTGAGCACGCCTTCCTTGAGGTTGTCAAGCACGACGTGACGGCAGGAGTCGGCGAAGGCGACCTGGTCGACCAGGCTCAGACAGATGGTCGCGGTGCAGCGCTTGAAGTGCCATGGCGCCTCAATGAACTTGAACTGCGGTGCAGCACGCACGCCGACACAGTGCAGAACGCCGGAGTCTGTGGCCGGGGTGGGCGGGATTTAGGTGGTCGCCATGAATCTCATGCTAGGATCGCGCCAAAATTCAATGACTGGCAATCCCCTAAGTGGGTGGAAATTGCTTTTGTAGAACGCAATTTTCGACCGGGCTCCCTGTCATTGGCTCAAATAGCCCGCGCCTAACCGGGCCAGATCAGCTTCTGAGTGTTCGGTTTATGCCGGCATCCAAGGGGGGCCAACCAAGTGCTTATCGCGTGTCGCAGTGAGCAGGATGCTTGCATCTTACCGATGCTCAGCCTGCTCCTGCGAGTACTGATTAGGCCCGATTCCTTGAAGAACTAGGCGGTGTCAAGAACATGTTCAACTTACATTTAAGAAGAGGTGTGGCCTCATTGCTGGCAGGTTTTGCCATCGTTTCAACGTTAGCTTTATCGGCTTGCGGAGGTGGAGGGGGCGCTGAGGCTGCACAGTCTGTAGCAGCAAACTCGCAGCCTTCAATTCCTTCAGTCTTCTCCTCGATCAAGCTGCCCTGGCAAGTATGGACGCCGACGGCGCCGGTGACACCGCCGTCCACAACCGGCAAGACCTACTACGTCAGCCCGACGGGCAGCGACGGCAACAACGGCACATCGATGGCGACGGCCTTTGCCACACCCCAACATGCGGCCGATATTGTGCAAGCGGGCGATACCGTATTGATCGCGGCCGGGACCTACCACGGCACCCTCAACCTGATCAACGGCGCCAGTGGCGTGGCCGGCAAGCCCATCACCTTCGGCTCCTACGGCAATGGACCCGTCATCATTGACGCTTCTCCCGTCATCGCAACAAGCGCCTGGAGGCAGGTTTCCGGCTCGGTCTGGCAGGCGCCGCTTGGCGTGACACCCGATGCGGTCGTGGTGAACAGTGTGCCGCTCAGGCCGGCGCTATCGGCGGCGTACCAGGCCACCTCGTCGCCCCCGCCCACCGACGCCAGCCTCGTGACGCCAGGCTCGGGGCTTTGGGCCTACACCTCCGGGGTGCTGAGCGTGGACTTCGGTGGCACCACGCCGGCAGCGGCCAATATCGTCATCCCGGCCCAGTCCAACCAGAATCCGATCTATTGGTTCAACAAGAACTATCTCATCTTCAATGGCTTGACAGCGCAAGGCTCGGGTGCCGGCGGCATCTGGGGCTACGGCAGCAACATCCTCGTCAGCAACTGCAACGCACAGTTCAACGACAAGGCCGGCATCAACTTCATGGCGATCGGTGGCGACGGCGCCAACAACGCCAACAACCAGGCCCTTTACAACCGCGTCTACCAAAACGCCATGCTCAACTGGCCACGCGGCAACAACGGCTTCGCCTCGTCCAGTGGTGGCTGGAGCGGTGGCCTGGTGTTCACCAACAGCCTCAACGGCTTGGCCCGTGGCAATGTGGTCTACGACAACGGTGGCGAAGGCATCATCTCCTACGGCAGCGCCCCGGGCGTGCAAACCGGGGGCACGGTGTTTGAGCAAAACGTGTCGATGGACAACTGGTCGGCCAATATGTACTTCGACAACCAGCCCAACGATATTGCACGCCAGAACATCCTGTACTTCAGCGGCTACAACCAGAGCGACTGGATTCATCCCTACGATCCCAATGTCTACCCATGGAGCACGATGTATAAGTTCAACTCCGGCATATCCATCGGCGATGAATGCGGCTCCTCCGGGGCCAACCCCTGCACCGCCAATCTGGCCAACACGCAGATCTACAACAATCTGATCGTGGGGTTCCGAGTGGGCATTGCCGAGTACTGGGAAGGCAACGCCATGCTCACCAGCAGCAGCCAGCATGGGCTGAAAAATACATTGATCGCCAACAACACCATCGTGATGCCACCGACGACGCCGCCCGGCACATACGCGATCGGGCTGTATCTGTGGGACAACGGCGCCAACAACTACAACAGCCAAGTCGTCAACAACCTCATTGTCGGCTTCGACAAGACCGAGCCGGTGATCTGGTATCAGGGCACTGGGGCCGATCCGGGCGTGAGCATCAACAACAATGCCTACTGGAACGCGGGCTATGCCAACACCTTCAACCTGGGGTTCAATCAGGTGGCGAATGACACGTTCGCGCAGTGGCAGGCCGCATCCGGGAACGATGCGCAGGGCATGTTCGGCAATCCGATGCTGACCAACCTGGGCGCGCTGGGCAATCCAAGCGCAGCCCCGTACAGCTATCTCAACGCGGTTCCCGCCGCGGGTTCCCCGCTGATTGGCAAAGGGCAGACCCTGGCGGCCTTCTCGACCAACTTGGCTGGTGCCGTGCGCTCTGGACCCTGGACTATCGGAGCCTTCTGAGCGCCCCCAGCAGTCCGCCAGCGGACTCCCCCCGAAGGGTCAAGACAACTCGGGAGCGGCCCTGCGTTTCCTTGAGCGTCCAAGAACATGCTGCCTCACGGCAGCCCTCGCAAGCCCACCTCGATGAACGGACGGTGGGCTTTTTCAATTTGGCTAGGACGCAACGCATGATGAAAGCGAGCCAAGAGCATTCAAAGGGCATGTTGCGCCGAGATTGGCCGTACTGGGAGGCGCGGAACCCGAATCTGTGGCACAGATTTTTTTGATCCAGATTCAGAAGTTTGCGAAGCCTGCATTCTGGCTTCAAGCATCAAACTACGATAGCGAGCTACCAAGCCAACAAAAATCCAGAAATTGGACATGAGATTGCCATCAACGAATCGGCTCCCATAAAAATTGACCATTGCAACCGCAATCGTTGCCAGTGAAAGGCTGATGCCATAAAGTTTTGAATCTTGAGAGGCATCCAATTTCTCGATCGATCTCCCTAATAAGTACAAACTAAAAAATAGAGAAATTAATGCAATCGGAGCAAAAATACCATCTTCGGTTGTGCAGAGCACGTAATAGCTGTGCGCGTCGAAATTGGCCTCGGTTGGTACGTAAGTGCCAATGGTTCTAGTAAAATGATTTAATCCTATGCCCCAGGGATTGCTCATGATTATCTCTGCAGCTCCTCCCCATATAACGAATCGACTTACAGTGCTTTCGTCCAATTCTTTGTTCAGTGGTGCTGAAACGACACCGGGCATAGAGTCTCTGGTCTGCATGGTCATATCGATTCGAGCGATAACTGAATCAGGCAGCCAAGCATGGTAATTGAACAGTGCGACGACAATGATCAAGCCTAGGAGACTGTCGGACTTTGCGGTCTTCCGGATGAAGACGCTATCCGAGACAATTGCTGCTGCACAACCGAGAGCCCGAGCCGATGAGCCGCTTCGTCCCTGTTGACCGAGACACCGCATATCTGTTGCCACCGTCGGTGGACGAATGGCTGCCCACTGATCACTTGGCGCGCTTCGTGGTCGAAGTCATCGAGCAGCTTGATCTGGGCGATCTGGCCCGACAGTACGCAGGCCGGGGCTCGGCGGCGCACCATCCGGCGGTGCTGCTGGGCCTGCTGATCTACGGCTACGCCAACGGCGTGCACTCCAGCCGCAAGATCGAGCGGGCGACCTACGACTCGGTGGCGTTCCGCTTTGTTGCGGCCAATACCCACCCCGATCACGACACGCTGGCGACGTTCCGCCGCCGCTTCTTGAAGGAGGTGGAGGCACTGTTCGTGCAGGTGCTGGTTCTGGCGCGCGAGATGAAGCTGCTCAAGCTCGGACACATCGCGCTGGATGGCACCAAGATCGACGCCAACGCCAGCAAGCACAAGGCCTTGTCGTGGGCTCATGCCAACAAGATCGAGGCGCAGCTGCGCCAGGAAGTACAAACGCTGCTGGCGCTGGCAGAGAACAGCGACCGCGCGACGGTACCCGACGGCATGGATGTGCCGGCGGAGATCGCCCTGCGTGCAGATCGCTTGAGCGCAATCGCGCAGGCCAAGGCCAAGATCGAGCAGCGCGCCAGCGAACGCCATCAGGTCGAGCAGCAGGAGTACGAGGCCAAGACCGCCAAGCGCCAAGCCCAGCGCGAGGCGGGCAAGAAGCCGCGCGGCAAGGACCCTGAGCCGCCAGAGGCCGGCCCCCGGAGCAGCGATCAGGTCAACCTCACGGATGAAGAGTCGCGCATCATGCCCGTGTCGGGTGGGGGCTTCGAGCAAAGCTACAACGCACAAGCCGGCGTGGACATCGCGACGATGATGGTGATCACCCAGCATGTGAGCCAGGCATCCAACGACAAGCGCGAAGTTGTGCCTACGCTGCAGCAGATCCAAGCGTTACCCGCGGTGCTGGGCGAGGTGCACACGCTCATCACGGACAACGGCTTCTTCAGCCAAGCCAACGTGATCGCGTGCAACGACGCGGGTATCGAGCCGCTGCTGGCGCTCAAGCGGGAGTCGCATCACACGCCGGTGATGGGGCGCTTTGCACCCGATGTGCCCGAGCCCCAGACGACGGATCCGCTCGTGCAGATGGCACACCGCCTGGGCACGCAAGCAGGCCGAGCCCTGTACGGCCTGCGCAAGCAGACAGTGGAGCCGGTGTTCGGCATCATCAAGCAAGTGATGGGTTGGCGCCAGATGAGCATGCGCGGGCTGGCCAAGGCACAAGGCGAATGGAGCTTGGTGACCATGGCTTGGAACATCAAGCGCATGCACGTCCTGCGAGCCGCGTGAGGGCAATAGTGCGCCCCGACCACGCCAAAACCGAGTCCCCAGGCCGCCCCATGTGCCCTCACAGTGTCTCGCCAACCATCGAGAGCGTTCGATCAGCGCGCCGCTGTCAAAAAAAACGCGTCGCACTGATCAATCGGATTCGCTCGGGTTCAAGTCCGACAGCCTCCTAGAAGCACGTTGCGTCGGAAGGCCAGTATCAGAATCAAAACGGCCAAGATGCCATAGGATTGTCTGGAGTAAGTAAAGAAATTTACGAAAATACCGAAGGCCAGACAGCCGAGAGCGATCCAGCGCACCGTGCGGCTTGATCGGTAGTAAAGCGCAGTGACTCCCATCAGCGTGAGGTAGATGGTGAAGAAAGCCGACGAACGATTCGCGTCCGTTGAGTTCCAGCTGAAGGGGGCTGCCACACGGCGCATTTCGTTGTAATTGAAGCCATAGTCGAGCACCTGGCGTAGGCCCAGGTAGGTATCGAAAAAAGTCGTAAACAGGATTGTGAAAAACAGCAGCCGTATGGTCTTGGTATCTTGCACCGCGTAATAGGCTAGAAAGTACAGCAGCATGTACAACACTGCGTTTTTCAAAACCTGAAAATCGGCGAAGACGGTTGATATGTCATGGACCTGCCCGATCAGAAATCCCCAGGTCAGAACCAAGAAAAAGAACACAAACTGCTTTTTGAGGGGAGCACGGGTTTGCGCCTTAACTTTGTTTCTCATAATGAGAATCAGAATGGCGACAAACAGCAGATTGGTGATGTTCAGCCCGGTCAGCGTGAAGTCCGGAAACATGCGCTGGTTCGGGATGTAGAAAATGGTGAACATCAGCAGATACTTCAGCGCACGCGGCGTGGCCTGTATGTCGGTGGCGATGGCGGGGCTAGCGGCTTTCATCATCGATCAGGTGGGGTTGGTCAGGCTGGAATGAGGCTGGCGGCCGGGGACTGCAACGCGACACCGGAAAGTCCGTCAGCCTGGTCAAGGAAGCGCTGCGCCCACATTTCGTAGGTCAGGGTCAGCCACAGAATCTCGCTGTTGTCGTGCGTGCCGGCCAAGTGCCGGTCCATGCATAGGTTTACACCTTCGACGTTGAACACGCCGCGTTCACTGAAGCGCCGTGAGTTGATGGTGTCGCGCATGAGTTCGCGCAAATCGTGGCGCAGCCAGTGGGCGATGGGAATGGCGAAGCCTTGCTTGGGTTTGTTCAGCACGCTGGCGGGCAGGAGTTCTTCCGCCACGCGCCGGAACAGGTACTTGCCCTTGCCGTCGCGCAGCTTGAGGTCGAACGGCAGCCGCGCGGCGAATTCGAGCAGTACATGGTCGAGCAGTGGGGCGCGGGCTTCGAGCGAATTGGCCATGGTCATGCGGTCGACCTTGACCAGAATGTCGTCGCTGAGATACGTGGCCATGTCCCCGTTCAGGATGCGTTCCATCGGATCGGGGATGTTCGCATCGAGAAAATGCCGGCGGATGCTGGAATAGGGGTCGGCCCGCTGGAACTCGGGGGCGAGGATGAGGCGCAGGTCGTCACTGTTGGCCAGCGCCACGCTGGAGATGTAGTCGTCGGGGTAGGGCAATGCCATGCGCGTCGCGATGCGGCTCAGGCGCACGCCCAGCGTGCCGGGTGCGACGGCTGCAGCGGTGCGCAGCAAAGGCCCGCCCAGGCCAAGTGAGGATCGACGCAGTGTGAGCAGCTTCTGGTATTTCGCGTAGCGTTCGTAGCCGGCGAAGAGTTCGTCCCCGCCATCGCCGGAGAGCACCATTTTCACGTGTCCCGCAGCCAGCTTGGAGACGAGGTGGGTGGGGACCGAGGAGGAGTCGCCGAAGGGCTCGTCGAAGTACCAGACCAGGTCTTTCAGCGTGGACACGGCGTCGGCCTCGACGACGAGTTCGGTGTGGTCGGCGCCAATGTGCCGGGCCACGGCGCGGGCCGCGGGCAGTTCGTTGAAGCGCTCCTCGCGAAAGCCGATGGAGAAGGTCTTCACCGGCTGCGCCATATTGCGCGCCATCAGCGCGGCGACCACGCTGGAATCGAGCCCGCCGCTCAGAAACGCCCCGAAGGGCACATCGCTCACCAGACGCACGCGCACCGCGTCTTCGAGCTGCTCCAGCAGGCGGCGCTGCAGGGTGGGTTCGTCATCGGTCCACTTCGGCCCGAACACCAGTTGCCAATAGCGGCGCAAGCTGACTTGACCATGCTGCGCGACGAGCACATGCGCAGGGGGGAGCTTGTAGACGCCTTCGTAAATGCTTGCGGGCGCCGGCACATAGCCCAGCGCGAAATAGTCGTGCGTCGCTTGAGAGGAGACCTTGGCGCGAAAGCCCGGCACCACAGCCAGACATTTGAGTTCGGAGCCGAAGGCCAGCGTGCCGTCAGCCAGGGTGGTGTAGTAGAGCGGCTTCTTGCCGAGGCGGTCGCGACCGAGCACAAGTTTGTTTTGGGCGATATCCAGAATCGCCACGCCGAACATGCCGCGCAGGCGCTCGAACACGCCTTCGCCCCACTGCTCGTAGCCGTGCACGATGCATTCGGTGTCGGTGTGGGTGGTGAAGATATGCCCCGCGGATTCAAGCTCGCGGCGCAGATCGCGAAAGTTGTAGATCTCGCCGTTGAACACGATCCACACCGTGCGATCCTCGTTGTGGATGGGTTGATGGCCGGTGGCGATGTCGATGATGCTCAGGCGCTGCATGCCGATATGGCCGATCGGGTGGCGGAACACGCCGCGGTCGTCCGGCCCGCGGTGCTCGATGCGCTGGCACATGGCGTCGATCACGGCCGGATCGGCATCCAGCCGGTCGCCCAGTCCGT
This sequence comes from Thiomonas sp. X19, assembly GCF_900089495.1. Taxonomy (NCBI): domain Bacteria; kingdom Pseudomonadati; phylum Pseudomonadota; class Betaproteobacteria; order Burkholderiales; genus Thiomonas; species Thiomonas sp. X19. Next base: position 591,924 of record NZ_LT605203.1, read on the forward strand.
AGAGTCCTGCGATTCCGCACATGATGTCTGGCTCGGCTCGTGCTCAGGCCGCCATGGCCCGCGGCGCAGCTTGCGGCTGCTGGGCCGGGGCCATGTTTTGGCGCTCGGTGATGGGGTCGATGTACTCGCGGTGCCACAGTTCAAGTACGGCCAGCATGTGAAGATCGGCCGCGTGGTCCCACGCGCCGTTTTGGTGGCGCTCGATCAAGCCGCGAATGAAATCGGGGTTGAAGTAACCGCGGGCGGCCGCGCGATCGGACAGCACGATGCCAGTGAGCAGCTTGGCATAGCTTCCGCCGCGCTGCAGCCACACGCTGGTGGGCAAGCCGAAGCCCTGCTTTTTCTTCTTGCGGATCGCTTCCGGCAGGATGTCGTTCATCGCCAGTTTGAACAGATGGCGCTTGTCCAGGCCGCGGACCTTGTCCGAAGCCGGCAGGCGGCCGGTGAAATCGACGAGGCGACGGTCCAGGTAGGGGAACGCCACTTCCACGCCGGCCAGCTTGGCGGCGCGCGCCACCTTGACCACATCGTTGTCGGCGATGGTCATTTTCAGGTCGAGGTACATCAGCCGATGCAGTTCCGCATGCGCTTGAGCGTCGGCGTAGATGCGGCGCTGCACGTCCAGCGCGTCATCGGCTCGGACAGCGGCGCGGAACGCGGGGCTGAGCATCGCCTCGAAATGTTTGGAGGCGAAGGCGTCGTCGCTGTAGAAACGGTCGGGGTTGGGCAGTGTGGCGCGGTGAACGAAGTTCTTGATGCGGTTGGCGAAGCGCGAGTCCACTCCCTTGAGCACACCAGCCAGGGTTTTGCCAAATGCCCGCACGGAAGCAGGCGCCGTGTGGAAGCGATGGAAGATCTGGTCCTTGCGATAGCGCTCGTTGCCGCCGAAGATTTCGTCGCCGCCGTCACCGGCGACCATCAGCGTGACGCCATTTTGTGCGGCCAACGTGGTGCAGTAGAAGGTGGGAATGGCGGAGGAGTTGCCGAAGGGCTCGTCGTACGCGCCCACCAGTTTGGGCAGGGCGGCAACGGCGTCGTCTTCACTCACGCGATACTCGTGGGCTTTCAGGCCGAAATGCTGACTGGCGATGCGTGAGTAGGGCAACTCGTCGTAGCCGTCTTCCTGGAACCCGATGGAAAAGCTGTTCACTGGGGCATCGTGCGCTTGCGACAGAATGCCCGAGATGCTGGAGCTGTCGGTCCCGCCGCTGAGAAACGTGCCCCAGCCCTGCGCGTCGGCACTGCGGTAATCGCGCACGGTGTGCAGAATGGTTTCACGCAACTGCTCAATGCGCTGCGCCTGCGGCGCCGCCATGTCCTCCGGATAGCGGGCATCCCATTGGCGGCGCAGTCGAACCCGCGCACCATTCCATTCCAGGCAGGTTCCGGCGGGCAGCTTGGCAGCACCTTCGATGGCGGTCAAAGGTGCGGGTACATAGCTGAAGTTGAGGTATTGGTACACCGCCTGCAGCGATACGCGGGGAGCCAGCAGACCGGAGCGCAGGATGAGCCGCAAGTCGCTGGCGATGAGCAGACCGGCGCCCACTTGCGCATGAAACACCGGGCAGGTGCGGAACGCGTCGGTGCAGGCCAGTGCGCGTTTGCCGTCGACCGACCACAGCACGTAGCTGTAACGACCGCTGAGATGTTCGTGCGCGAAGCGGCCATCGCGCACCCAGGCGGCGACCACCGCGCCGCGCGGGTCGATGGCTGCCGCTCGCGCGCTGCCCCGCGGGGGCTCCAGGGCCAGCCCCAGTCCGCCAGCTGCGCCATCACCAATGATGCGGGTGTCGCCGCGCGCCCAGACATGAACATGGGGGACTGGCATCGCCTGTCGCACTGGGGAGTCGCTGGCGGCCGGGGGCCACAGCGCGGGGTCGGACAAATCGGCCATTCCGGCGGGTGGCCGTTCGGGGCCGATGAGAACCAGAAAATCGCCGAGGATGGCAGACATGGATGGAGGCGGTGAGAGTTAAAGGTTCAGGGACGAGGCGCGCACCGCAGGGTTGCCGCTTCCTCGTAGAGGGTTGCAAACGCGGCCACCATCGCCGGCATGCTGAAGCAACGCAGCGCCTTGTCGCGTGCCGCACGGCCCAGGTTGACAGCTTGTTCGGGGTTGTCGATGAGGCGCTGGATGCAGGCGGCCAGCGCGGCGTCATCGCCGACATGGAACAGCAGGCCCGTGCGCTCGTGTTCGACCAATTCGACATTCCCCCCGGTATGCGACGCAATCACTGGACGTCCGCACATCATGCCCTCGAGAATGACGTTTGACAGCCCCTCAACCAGGGAGGGCAGCACCACCAGGTTGGCTGCCGACATCAGTGCTGCAGCGTCATGGCGCTGACCCAGGAAGTGGACTTGCTCGCTCAGCCCCAGCAACCCGGTTTGTTGCTCGAGCGCCGGGCGCAGCGGACCATCTCCGGCGATGATGAGTCGTGCATGGGTGTTCCGCAGCCGAGCCATGGCACGGATCAGCGTGGCCACGTCTTTTTGTTCGACGAGGCGGCCGACGAACAGGATCAAGGGCGTGTTCAGTTCGATGCCGAGCTGAGTGCGCACGGTCGCGTCGGTTTGAGGCGCAAGCTCGGGCACGGTCACGCCGTTGTAGATCACGCGGATGAGCCCGGGCGGCAGTTTCATGCTGTGCCGAGCGCTTAGCGCGCCTGCCTCGGAGTTGGCCACGACCTGCCATGAGCGCCGCATCACCCATTGCTTGATGCGGCGGTGCAGCGGGCGCTCCCAGTCGTAGGTATTGCGGATGGAGCTCAGCAGCACGGGCTTGCGCCGGGCGGGGATTAGGGCGTGGACCACGGCACCCCACAGTTCGCCGGTGAGGGCGAAGCAATGCATCACATCGAACGCGCCTGCTGCCACGGTCTGGCGCAGACGGCGGACGAACCCCGGGTCGATGCGCGCATGCTTGGCGGCAAGCAGAACGGGCACGCCGGCCTGCTCGAGCTGGTCGACAAAAAACGAGCGGTTGCGAAAATACAGAACCGTGGGTTCGAAACGCGAGCGGTCGAGCCCCAGCACCATCTGCACGATCTGACGCTGCGTCCCGCCGACCTCCATTTCATCGGTGACGATGAGCACACGGATCCTGCGCGGCTTCTCGAGCGGATCTCCGGGGGCGCCCGCTGGCGGACGATTGGGGGCGCTTTCAAGCCAACCGCCGGGCCGCCCCAAGGTTGGCTTGCCCCCTCGGGGGGCGTCCGCTGGCGGACGATTGGGGGCGCTTTTACCCACGGTCGACTCGCGCCGCGACCTTGCTCGGCACGCACCCTGAGGCGATGGCGGCATGCAATTTGGCAGCCTCGGTGGCAATGGCGAATTCGGCCTCGACCTTGCGCCGTCCCTCCAAGACGCGGGTTTTGACTTCAGCCGTGTGGCCGAGCTGGTGTTCGATGCAGCGGGCTAGATCGGCCGCATCGCCGGGTTCGGCCAGCAGGCCGCAGATCTTGTCCGTCACCAGTTCCGGGATGCCCGAGACGCGCGTGGACACCACGGGCGTGCCGCAGGCCATGGCCTCCATCAGCGCCACGGGAATGCCGTCGCGGTCGCCCTGCGGCGTGATCACGCAGGGCAGCGCGAACACTGCTGCCCTGCTCAGCAATGCGCGCACTTCCTCCTGTTTGCGCGCGCCCAGTAGTTGCACCTTGTGCTGCAAGCCAACCCTGGCGATTTGCCGGGAGAGGGACTCGCGCAGCGGGCCTTCGCCGACGATGCGGCAGGTGAATTCGACGCCGCGTTCGGCCAGTAGGCCGCAAGCATCGATCAAATGCTCGAAACCTTTGATCGGGTCCAGCCTGCCGACTGCCAGGATCAGCCCAGGCTGTCGGTCCTGCGGCTTGAAGGCATAGTCCTGGGGGGAAACCCCGCAATGAATGACGCGCATTCGGTCGAGCAGGACGAGCGAGACACGGTCGGCAAGAAAAGTGCGGTTGTACTGAGAGATGGTCACGCTGAACCTGGCGTGCGCCAATTTAGGCGCCAGCAATTGATCTTCCAGAAAGATGTCGTGTGCATGGGCGGTGAAGCTGAAGGGAAGCCCCAGCCGCCCCGCGGCGAACATGGCAGCCGTCGAGGGATAGGTCGCCCAATGGGCGTGCAGGTGGCCGGGCTGCAGGCGACTGACGGCGCGCAGCATCGCCAGGGTGCGCCACCAGGTCACCATGGTCTTGACCAGGGCCTGCGGCTGACGCCGCAAGCCCCGCACGATTTGCCCTAGCTCGGCGCAGGAGCGCAAGGGGTGGCGCAGGAGTTCGGCTCCCGCCAGCAGCATGGCGTGCGCCTTGCCGGGCGGGTAGATCACCCTGTCCAGCAGCGTCTGGGCATCGGACTGCATCAGGGCTTCACTGGGCGGCTTGAGCGAGACGATGCGGACATCCATGCCGAGGTCGATCAAGGCGCGGATTTCGCGCACGATGAACGTTTCCGACCAGCATGGAAACAGGGAAACGAAGTACACCACCCGCATCGTCGTGTTCGCTTTCTCGTTTCGGGAATCAGGCCTGCGGCCGTTCGGGTGTCGTTGCTGGGCCTGAGCGCCAGAGGTGGGCGTTGCGGTTGGTGAGAAACTCGAAAAACCCGAGCATGGCGTAGCCATTGAGTGCGATGAAGGTCGTCGCCAATTTCACCAGGCCGCAGTTGCGGCATGCCGGCACCAGCGCGCCGAGCAGCGGCAGCGCATAGAACGCCAGTTGCAGGGCCAGCAGCATGGCGTAAAACGTGGAATGCAAGGCCAGCGCGACATTGCTCAGCAGGGCCAGCGACATGGCCCATGGCGCCAGCAGGCGCAGCAGCTTGTGGGACACGAACTGGATGAAGATGGGGTTGCGCCAGGGCAGCAGCAGTTGCGGATAGAGCAGAAGCAACTGGAAATTGCCGGCCAGGGTGCGCACCTTGCGGCGGCGTTCCTGCCGGGCTTCGGTCGAGGGGGTGTCGTAGGCCAGGGCGCGGCTTTCGAACACCACGCGCCTGCCCTGCATCGCCGCCTGCATGGGGATGGCCACGTCGTCGAGGATGGTGCTGGGTGGTATGGGCCTGAAACAGCTTTTGCGCAGCGCATACAGCGCCCCGGTGACGCCGGGCACCGAGTGGATGGCCGCTTGGCTGCGGCGGATGAATTTTTCATAGCGCCAATAGGCGCTGACGCCGCTGGCGAAGGCGTTGGCATCTTCGGCGACGAAGACCAATTCGCCGCTGACGGCGCCGACCTGCGGATCGGCGAGATTGGCCGTCAGATGGCGTACCGCTTCGGGGTTGAGGCGCTGGCGCGCATCGGTCAGCACCAGAACCTCTTCATCGCAGCTGGCGATGGCGTCGTTCAGGCATGCGGCTTTGCCGCGCGTCAGCGGAAAAGCAAGCAAGCCGACCCGCGGCGAGGCGAAGCCGCGCACGACATCGTCCATGCCATCGGTCGAGCCGTCGGAGACGATGAGCACCCGCAACCGGTCAGGCGGGTAATCCTGCGCCAGACAGGTTGCGATCTTGGCCTGAATGCGCGCCACCTCGTTGCGCGCCACCACGATCATCGCCAGCCGCGGTTGGTAGTGAGGCGATGCCGCCACGGGCCATGGTGCCAAGCGCGCCCACAAAGCCACAAGGGCTGGATAGCCGCAGTAGGTGTAGAGCAGCAGGGCGATGCTGACCCAGAGCAGCCATGCCGCCATCTCAGCGCCCGCCCGAGGCCAGGCGCAGCAGGCCGCGTCGCACGCGCTCGTAATTGGTATTGCCGAGCAACTGCTTGCTGGAAATCAGGGCGCCGTAGCGCAGCCGCTGGCGCAGCAGTTCCAGGCGGTCTTGTGCGAGCCATTTCGCAAATTGCGCTGGCGTGGTGCCGCGCAACACCGCCAGGCGTGGAATGTCATCGGACCGCAAGTCATGCCACAGGGCTACGCGCGACGAGCAGATGGCCTTGTAACCCAGGCGCGTGGTGGTGAGGTGCATGCCGGCCGGCATGCGTCCGCCGGGTGGCGCGAACAGTTCGACCGGGCAGCCGAGCTTGTCTTCCAGCATGGCCTTGGAGGTGTGCAATTCCTGCTCGACCTCGGCTAGGGTGAGTTCGTCCAGGTAACGATGGCTGTGTGCGTGCGACTGGATCGACATGCCCGCCGCAGTCATGTCGCGCAAGGCCTGCCAGCTCAGATGCCCAGTCTTGCCGATGGTTTGCGTATTGACGAAAAAGTCACCGGAGCCACCTGCATCGTGCAATGCCTGCGCTGCCCAGGCATTACTGACGTCGCCGTCGTCGAAGGTGAAGGCTACAGCGGACGCTTCCGGGCGCAGCAGCAGCGACTGCACGCTCTGGGGTCGTCGTCCGGCGTCACGGACGATCTGGAGTTGTTCCAGAAACTGGGTTGGGCCGACCGAATAGTGCGCATCGGCTCGTGAAAAGCCATCGCCTACAGCGGATACTGCGTGATACATCAAGACCGTGGTTGGATGGGGTTTGATCATCGCAGTCAGGTGGGCAGAAGTTCAGATCGAGCTTGCAACCCTGCCGATTTTTCACCATTGGGTCCATCATCGTATTCGTTGGAGTGTGACTTGGAACCCTCGATTCATGGGGTTGGCCCGGGTGCCTTGCGGAATTGTTCAGAGATCAATCCATAAATCGACAAATCTGAAGCCTGCGGCCGGCAGGTTGAGGACGTTGTGCGGCCGGCACCCGGGGGCACGGGACGAGCACTGGCGGCTGAGCAGGAACGTGAGGTGGAGCGTTGATCCGGGAGGAGTGCTGCTGCATCAAGCTGGCCGTGCGTTGGAGCCGACAGGGGACCCTCTGCATAGGTCGTCGTTCCGTTCAGCGAACTTTTGTGGCTGACCCTGAACTACGAGATGTGGCACGGCGCCTCTTCGACGCACGCGCTGACCGACCAGTACGTCACCAAATCCGTAGGGCGCAAGCTCATGTTCGTCCGACGGGTCACCATGGACCGCGATGAAAGCCGAAAGCCAAACTGCCGTTCAAGCCACGCCGCGGGCACTGAGGCTGTTACTCGCTGCCGCCATTTTCTACATCCCGAATCAGTCCCATTTCCCGGATTTTTCGGGCACCGGGCTGAACGTCACCAATCTGCTGTTTTTCAGCATCCTGCTACTGGTTGTCCGCAACAAGGCCCAGAACCCAGGGCCGGCGCCGCTCAAAAAAGAATTCATTTTCTTTTTTCTGGTGCTGGCCTGGGGCTTCCTGATTGGCCAGGTGTACGACGCAACAACCACCTTGGCCGATCTCCAGGTGCTCAAAAACTGCCTCATCTACATGTTGTTTTACTTCCTGGCCTACTACGCGGTGCAGGACACAAAAACCATCAAATTTCTGTTTTTTGTCATCCTGTTCACGACGTTTTTCGACGCCTACCTTGGCCTGCGCCAGGCCATGGATTACGGCTTCAATTTCAATGCGGATCGCCGGGTTGCGGCTCCCTTCAGTTGGAACACAGGCGATGCGAACCGCTCCTCGGCGTTCTACACCATCTATCTGACCCTGATGGGGGTCACCGCCCTCTACGACCGTTCGAGCCGTACAGTTCGCTGGTTGGCCTTGGCCTGCCTGGCCTTCGGCATCTTCGTCAACTTCTTCACCTACTCCAGACAGTCCTACGGCATTCTCGCGGCCCTGGCCCTGATTCTGACCTTCCGCCGCAGTGCCTTGCTCGCGGTGGTCATCGTCATTGCCTTGTTCAACTACAACCTCTGGCTACCGCATGCCGCCATCACGCGCATCGACATGACGCTGCAAACCAAGGCTCCTCCGCCTGGTGTGGCCGCTGTCTCACTGAACAAGCAGATCGCCGCCAGCAGCGATGGGCGCTTCATCATCTGGGGCGGCGCGGCAAAACTTATCGAACGCAACCCCTGGGGCATCGGCCTGAACCATTTCGAGCGCGACATCGGAACCTACGCGCCCGCATACGCCCATGAAGATGCCAATAACTACTATGTGCTTTGCGCCACGGAAGACGGCGTTCTGGCGCCCATCGCCATGATCTTGCTCATGCTCGGGCTTTATCGCCTCGGGCGATCGGTCGAAAAGCTGGATGACGGCCAGGATTCCAAGGTTTACGGATTC